>NZ_NXLQ01000100.1 GCF_003364195.1 Helicobacter didelphidarum
ACAATAAGCTAGCTTGTGGTAAGCTTTTTATGATAAACTTATTCATTAATAGACTTATTATTACTAAGCTTCTTTATAATAAGATTCTCCTTACTGATATATATATAAGAGATATTAAGAAATATATTGTGTGATGGATGTTTTTTAGTGTATTATAATTATAAAATATTTGGGTAAGATTGTCTTGATTAATATTTATAGAGTATTACAAGGCTTTACTCGAACTTTAATTCTAACTTTTTCATCATCTCCTTAGTCCAACCTTTAGGTGGGTTGTCTTTAGAGGGGTGAATGGGGCGGATGATTTTTGCGTAGGTGTGTAAATCTTCATGTGATTTCCGTTGATAATAATAGTCTTTTTTGGCTTTCTCAAGACTCCACCCTTCATCTTCATATATTTCAGAGTGTATATAATCTGAAACCTTAAACATAAAGAAATAATCCTCATAAAAAACTTGATCGCTAGGAGGTCTATAAGGTTGGTATTGCTCTTTAGATTTTTTTTGCTCTTGAGGTTTCTTTTGCTTTCTAGGTTTGTTTTGATCCTTTTCTATATATCCTCGATATGCTCCACGATTAAAAAGCATACTTGGATTCTCATTAAATACTTCGCCTTGATCATGGACTAGTAAAAAATGATGCAAGGTATAGATAAGAAACGCATAGAAGCGTTCCTCCGTATAAGTGATTGGGATTTGGAATCCACGGTCTTTCTTTGCATATTCTATAGCAAGAAGTTTTTCTTCCCAAGTCGTATATATCGTATTTCTAGTCAAAGGCGTTATTCTTGGGTATCCATTGTCCTTGCTATCCATCAATCCTTGCTCCATTAAGCTTTCATAGAGATGATTATTGAGAAGATAGGCTATTATGCCATGATGCTTGTGTATAGAATCCATATAATCTTTAATACTCTTTGTATTTTTACTATGTAGCTCTGTAAAATAGCTTATGATTTGCTCTTTGTTTAAGGTAATATTCTCTTTACTTCGCTTACAAAGGAATTTGACCTCGGTATTATGGATTGGAAACCGTTCATGAGGATAAGGAGGTCTTGATAGATTAGGAGGAAACTTAAAGGGTTCATAATCTTTATTGATTGCATCTAGCCATAAGGGATAAATTTTCTCTATTTCAGATTCTAATTTGCCATTGTCTATATCACTTGGGATATATTGTGGTATTGCAATTCCTTTTTTGTTGTTCTCAAATATAATCTTGCCTAAATACAATCCTATTTTATGAGGATCTATCCATGATCTACCATTTGGACACCAATCTTCTATACAATTAATATTTGTATTTATCCCTAAATAGATACTTCTATCTTCTCTAGGATAAGCGAGTGCATGATGTCTTTCCTCATACCATATATTTATTTTCATTTTTACTCCTTAAATCTTACTCATAAATAATCCTGCCACTACTCTACAATCTCTCTCTTTTGGCTGGATAAAATAAAGTGGTGAAGCTTTCTTTTTTCGCATTATATATAATTGTCCATTATAACATTGTGATGCCTTCTCATCAAAGCTCGCACATATCTTATCAAATTTATCAAAGATGGTATAATATTTTGTGTCTATATACAAGCTATGATAAATAAATCGAATAATTATATTTTTATTGAGATTGTGAGATATATTATAGTTTATGACATAATCAATATAAAAATGTCTATATTCATGGACTATAGTATCTAGTATGTCATATAAATCTCCATTAGTAATATCTACACTAATGGTATTGGTTGCTTTATCGTATGTCCCAGCATTGCCATTTGCATTAAAACTAACTTGTGGTCGCTTGTGTTGTTGTATCTTTAACTCATCTCCTATACTATTTATAAAGCTTGTAATAAGTGTTTGTTTGTTGATACTTGTATCATTGTTGATATAACATTCTTCAAAGTCTTGTTTGTATTGAGCATAAAGTGTAGCTATTTGTGTAGCAAAGTTTCTTCTATCCTTCACATATTCCCCATTATCTTTTACACTCCCTATAAACTTCTCATCACTTACATCAAATCGATAATAGATATAGGCTATCTTTCCTGCAAG
>NZ_NXLQ01000101.1 GCF_003364195.1 Helicobacter didelphidarum
CTATTTATCTCTCCAATCCAACGCACAATATTCCCTTTAGAATCTATCTCTACTTCTAAGTCTTTGTATTTCTTATAGAATCTAGGGGATAGAATCTCATCGAAGTATTGTGTGCCTTCGGGAGTGCGAGAAACCCAAAAACGATACATATCCCAAGTAGAATACACATAATCATCATCACTCATATTTGGATATTTTTCTCTAAGGTCTATCATATCTATATAAAATACATCGGTATAAAAGAAATTATCCCTAAAATATATCCATGCTTGATATTTGTCTTTTTGCCTAGAGAGTAGATTCTCCTCTTTATCTTGTAATCCACACATACCAAATTCTATATATCCTGCTAAGAAGAGTTGCCCTATGATGTTGATATATTCGCTAATGTAGGTAGGATTAGCAGAGTTATTTTCCACTACATTATCAAATAAATATGTAAAAAATAAAGAATCTAATTCCATAACCCCATCATCTTCGCCAAAAGGTCCAGTTGCTAAATCTAAAATGGTTACTTCAAAATATTCTAAAATATCTATTTTTGTTAGATTTGGAATCTGCAAAAAAAGTTCAAAATGCCAACGATCTTCATACATTTTCAAATGATTATGAAACAATTCATAAAAATCATAAAACAACAATCCATCTTTATGTAAAACCCTACCAATTGCCATCTTCGCCTGCCTTGTTGTGAATTTTAGCTTGGTTTGGTTTTTTATTACCTATTTCTATGGTTGAGCCACCAGATCCTGCTCTACCCTCTTTTTTTGCCTTTGCTCCACCAGATGATGTTTTTCTTAGTTTTAGTATTGTGCCATCACTAAGCTTTCTCATCTATTTATCTCTCCAATCCAACGCACAATATTCCCTTTAGAATCTATCTCTACTTCTAAGTCTTTGTATTTCTTATAGAATCTAGGGGATAGAATCTCATCGAAGTATTGTGTGCCTTTTTCTGTGCGGGCTACTAATACATTATATTGACTCCAATATTGTGGAGTATCCCAAGAAGTCGAACCAATTGTTAGATCCCCATCTTCAATATTTCTATCAAATGCCCTTGCATATAAAAAATTATCCCTAAAATACTTCCAAGATTCATATCTATTTTCTTTATATTCTGACAAATATACATGTTTTGGTTCTTCTGTTAAAAAATCCACATAACCACACAGGAATAACTCCCCAAAAAGACTAAAATAATCTGCCTCAAAGCTTGGGATAGGCTCATTAAATAAATACTTATGCGTTTGATAATTATAGCCTTGAGAGTGCTTGCTAAAAGGTAAGTGGAGGACCTGGTCAAATTCTTGAAACTCTGTCAAACCCGTTATCCACCCCAATAGATTATATTCTAAGAGCTCTAAAATATCTGTTTTTCTAGCTTGTGAATAGAGCTTCAAAAACCAATCCAATATTTCTATTTCTGATATTCGCTTTATGCAATCCCCACTCTTAGTAGCTTCAACAAACAAACCGCCATTACGCCGATAGATTAATTTTAGGCGATTTTTGTCATATTCTATAAAATCTTTATTTTTTGTAGGTTTGACAACAAATCCTCTATCATATTGTCTTAAATACTTCACTGAATACCTCCTTTGTTCTGATGAATATCAATATGAATCTTTCTTTGCACTTTTAATTCTCTATTATGTATATCTATTGTGGGGAGATTATTGCTTGCATTGCTTGAGTGTGTGCGGTATTGGATTCTAGTTTGCTTATCATCTAAAATAGTATATTTCATAGGATTACCTTTATTATCCACATCTGGCTTTACTCCTCTCTCACTTTGAGTGATTTCCCTCCATAATTTATCTAATTCTTGTTTGTCTTTAACAAGGCGAATACCAGTATCCTTACCATTTCTATTAAAAACTTTCTCAAGATTATCCACTATCTCTAGCACCTCTTCTCTACTTAAAGATTGAGGCTTTAATATTTTTACATCTTTTTTATTCTTGTTTTTATCAATAATTTGTTCTATTTTAGAATA
>NZ_NXLQ01000102.1 GCF_003364195.1 Helicobacter didelphidarum
TAATTTGTTTGATTGAGTATAGAATCTTCAAACTGCTTTATAGCTCCATTCCATAAAGTCGTATGACCACCTGCATCTCTCCAACCATCAATATCCATTGTGATGATGCCATTTTGGTGTAAATTTTGCAAAGTGCTACAAAATTGCTTATTTTTTCTTTTAGCTCACTCTATTTTACTTACATTCCTTGCAATACTTTTTCACTATGCGTTCGACTTCGGCTTGGTATTCTGGTAAATCATAAAAATGCAATGCTTTATCAACATTCCATACAGATATACTGCCAATTTCACGTATCAAATTAGGTTGATATTGTTTTGCCTTTTCATCTCTTAGCTTTCTAATAGAGCTTTTTAGTTCATCTAGGGCATCATCAAGTCTAGGCATCCGGTGACATAATGCTTCTGTATGCCAAAAGAATTGATCATGCACTCCATTTTCTCGATATACCCTTGATGTATCTAATCCCAATAAATAGGATACTCCAAACCTTTTGAGTTTGAGTATAACTTCATTGTTTGTTAATGGGGGTGTTTCTGACTTCAAGAATACCATTTCTTTACAAGTTTTACTTGCATATTCCTCGCCATCTGCATATACACTCAATCCTAAAATAATTAATACTAGAATCTTTTTCATATCATCTCCTTACAATGTAATCAAATTTTCCAAAAGCAGAGTTCGCGGACAAAAACCCATTGTCTTTCATCATTTAGATAATTCGTCTCATCTAAAAATCCTCCCATCTCCTTATCCCAAAATGTCGTATGTCCCCCTGCATCTCTCCAACCATCAATATCCATTGTGATGATGCCATTTTGGTGTAAATTTTGCAAAGTGCTAAAAAATTGCTTATTTTCTTTTTTCAATTCTTGCACTCGTTTTTGATTAAGTATTGTTATCGTTTCCTGATTTTTGCGTAATATTTGGCTAAGTTCCTTCACAGTGCAAAACTCTTTATAGAAGTCTTTATTGTTTTTTAATGAATATGGTTCTACCCTTTTCCAATTATTTAATAATAATTCTTTAATCTTTGGAACACCTGTGCAGTATTTATGCTCATTATCTCCTTGCAATGCTCCGCTAGGAATAGAACATAGATTTTTTATAGGCATACCTCCATAATTAAAAGCATAACTTACTTGCAAGGCACAAGTATTTTCATAATTTTGATAATTTGGACTTTTCCCAAAAAATTTTAAATATCTAATACGCTCCAATAATGGCGTTCCTCCAGCCATAGCAAATCTTGCAGAGATGTAATCTATCTTTTTTGACTCTATGTTAGCTACTTCATCTGCCTTAGTTTGAGGAATGTTACCCCTGTATTTTGCTTCCTTCAATATACCTTGTCTAAATACTTCTTGTAAATTCTCATCATTTGGATTAGCAGTATTTATTTTATCATACGCTTCTTTAAAAAACTTATAGCTTGGTCGATCTATTTCTAAATTCTTTTCTATGCTGTCTATTTTAATCTTGCAACCCACATCTATTCCTTTGTATTAATATGTGGTATGTCTTTTAGAGCATTCATAAAGATCACTTCATTATCCTTAACTCTGCCCTTTAAACTTTTAGTGTTACCATTAATGCTTGCATTTATTTCTACATATTCCCCATCTTCATAATCTTTGGTGATGATATGTAAATTCAAATCATCTTGACATTTGGAATTATTTTTTATCCTTTTACAATCCCCTCCATAGCTAAAATATATATCAAGGATTTGTTTGCTGGTATTGTTGGAATCTTTGCTTGTCTCGTCCGTATCATTAGAATGAGCAGTAGAATCTTTTAATCCCCTTTCACTCTTTGTTTGATGAGAGTTACTTTGAGATTCTATTTTATCACTAGAATCTTGATTAGAATCTTCATTATCTCCTGTTTTCACTTGGATTCTCATCTATCTCAAATACATCTTTTGCCTTAGCTTCTCCATTTAACATAAGAGGGAATC
>NZ_NXLQ01000103.1 GCF_003364195.1 Helicobacter didelphidarum
ATTACTAAAAGATTCCACTCAAGAAGCAACTTTAGAGAATTTCATCTCTCCTATAGATTCTAATACCAAACTTAATATCACAGGGCATTCATTAGGGGGAGCATTAACACAAATGCTAGTTTTAAGTCTATGTGATGATAAAAATGAGGCAAATATCAATGAAGCATATACTTTTAATTCGCCCGGTGCAAGAGATTTAAAACCTCCTTATGATACGATTATTTATTACACAACTGATACAAAAGAAATGATTGCAAAACAACTTAGAGAGAAGGCAGGGAAAACAAATAAGTATATATTTGAGACAAATAGTAAAATCAATTATATGCTAAATAAGATTGCTAAAAATAACAATACACACTTTGGTATAAATTTTTGTGTCGATACAGCGGGTGAAGAAGATAGAGCTAGTGTTACTTACAAAAAAATAGATAATGCTTTGGTATGTTTTTATGAAACACTTATCAAAAACTATGAAAAAGGCAACACGAAAGTTGATAAAGAAAACAAATATAAGCTAAGCATAAGCGATAGAGTGCATCATATAGAATCTTCAACAAATGAAGAAGCAAATAAATGCTATATATCTTCACCTATAGCATTGCTAGGGGAGGATATAGCTGGATTGTATCATACCATCAATGAAAAGGAAGGAAGCCATTCTATTAAATATCTCACTTGGTATCTTTATTTATATGACTACCTCTTAAGTGATGTGAATGTCAATTCTAAGTGGGAATGGAATCTTGATAATCTCAATAGATTTATTCAAATGGTATTTCATTTGAATAAAAATCATTTTAAGATGTTTAAAACAGATACAAATAAAAGCAAAACAGAAAAGACAAAAATAACTAATATACACAAAACACCACTTTTGACTATTATATCAGATTTGCTTTTTATCACACGAGATACGCTTTTTGAATGTCAAATATTTGCTAAGGGATTCTATGATAATGAGGAAATCAAAAAAAGACTAGATGAAAATTATGCTATAGATACACTTATGCTCATGCAAGAGCATAATATCGAATTAAAACTATTTTCTTTTTATAGAGATGAACAATCTTTGCTTGACAAAACTTTATTTAAGGTTTCAACTTTTTATTCACTCTATGCCTTTAAACCTTATGAGGTCTATAAAAATAATAAAGCATATCTTACAAAAGATAATCTTGAGTTGGTATTTGGATACAATGCAGACTTTGCTCAATGCTTTTATGGAAAAGATAAAATACTACATATCGAATCTGCAAAAAACATAGAATATGGCTATATGAAACATTTTCATATATTGTGGAATAACCCACAAGATGTAGATGAAAAAAGCCCTATTGTTAATATGGGAAATATCAACAACAACAAAGCAAGTTTTATATTGATAAAAGGGGAATAAATGGATTTACTTTGTGTGAATGATGATAATGTCATAATTGATATAAAAGATTTGATAGAACAAGGTATAGAAATATCAAATACACAAATACAATTCTATGGGACAATCCTAAATGGCTCAAAAGAATCCCCTAACAATCCTTTATACTTTGGGGAATTAGATAATGATGGAGAGTTGATAGAATCTAAACCTATATATCACTTAATCGGTGAAACAGACTATGACACAAAAGATTCTAAAGAGAACTTTACTCAAACCCTCCAAATATTCCTTCATTCTTCTACACTTACGATACTTCATTATTCTCTTATTCATTCAAGCCTTCATATCAAACTAGAATGTAATAGCTCTGAATCTCAAGAGATACAAGAGAAAGAAAAAGCACTCTTAGAATCTAAAGCAAAAGATTCTAATGACAATAAAGAAATAATCTCCACTGCATTCCTCTGTCCTGTCCTAGAAGATAATGAGCTTAAATGTCCTCATAATGGTAGAGTAAAGCTAAAGAGTAAGAAAGGTAAAAGCTTC
>NZ_NXLQ01000104.1 GCF_003364195.1 Helicobacter didelphidarum
ATTAATTAAACTCTTTCAATTAGAAAACTTTTGGGGTCATGCAGATGAACCATATAATCCAAAAGAAATGACAACAAAACAAGAAAATATTAATTTCTATAATAATGAATTTTCTAAGTTTGATAAAAAAGGAGTTGTAGCTATGGTAATAGAGGGCTGGAATAATGCAAAAGGACATATCACACTATGGAATGGGGCTATAAAGCAGTTTATAGATGATAATAATCCAAAACAAAGTAAAAACTATCTCACTCTCATACAAAGTACAAATAACAATATACAAATGCCTATCGTTAAGAAATTATATTTTTGGGAATTATTATAAATGATAAAATATATATTGATATTTGTTTCATTAACTTTTTTTATACAAGCTAATACACTTGAAGAAGAAGTATCACTGGCAAAGGATTATAGTTTGGCGTATTGTTTGTGGAATTTTAATCAAACTGCACCTTCCAATGACATAGCAGTAGCACAAAATATGTATTTTCAATCAATGAAAATAGGATATGAGGCATATAAAAAAATACATCATTATGTGAAAAATAATATGACCAATAATTATATTTTTGATATTAATATGGATAATCCTAGAGAAAATGAGCCTGTATATTTTATAATGTGCCTTGATATGTATCATTCCAAAGAGTTTCATACTGAAATAGAAAATATAGTAAAAGAAGTAGTTTGTCAGTGGGAGAATTGTAAATAAAAAATATGATGATAATGTATGGCAGCGATATGCTTTGGTTGGTGGGACACCTTTAAGTGAATACATTAATTATAAAAATTTCTTTGGTAGAAGTGCCGGTTATGCAGATTATAGCAACACTTGTGCCTTGCAAGTAAGTTATGCACTAAATTATGGGGGTATGCCTATAAAAGACTCTATATCAAGAGATAAGACAAAAAGACCAAAAGGTTTTGAAAATGTTACAATATTACAAGGAACAGATAATCATAACTACATAACAGGGGTTATTAATATAACAAGTTTTCTCCAATTAAAAAGCTTTTGGGGTAATGCAGATGAACCATATAATCCTAAAACTATGACAACCAAACAAGAAAATATTAATTTCTACAACAATGAATTCTCAAAATTTGATAAAAGTGGAGTAGTAGCAATGATTATCAGTGGGTGGAGTAATGCTGATGGACATATTACATTGTGGAATGGGAAAGATAAAAAGTTTTTGGATAATTTTAATTACTTACTTGATGTTAGAGATATAGTTATTATCAAAAAACTTTATTTTTGGGAATTGTTGTAAGGGAATCGTATGAAAAAAATTATATTAGCAGTATTGTTTTACATAAATATTGTATTTGGACTTGGAGAAATGAACTATAAGAATGAAGAGGTCAAACGAAACGAACTAGAGCAACAACACTTTACTTATGAACTCAAAGTCGATGCACTCAAAAAACTAGGATTTCGCTATTGTATCAAAAAGTTTGTTGATGATGACAAAAGAGTATATTATATCATCAAAGACAAGTTGAATATGCCATTATTCTTTGATGATAAGAATTCAGACAATATCATACAATTTCTAACATTTGTAGAAAATCTCAGTAGATGGACTGGCAAATATAAAATTGATTACACATATCAACCTTTTAAATGCCTTATGGTTTATGAACTTAAAGAATACCAAGCCGAAGTCGAGCGCATTGTAAAGAAATATTGCAAAGAGGAATGCAAGTAAAATAGAGTGAGCTAAAAGAAAAAATAAGCAATTTTGTAGCACTTTGCAAAATTTACACCAAAATGATATCATCATAATGGATATTGATGGTTGGAGAGATGCAGGTGGTCATACGACTTTATGGAATGGAGCTATAAAGCAGTTTGAAGATTCTATACTCAATCAAACAAATTA
>NZ_NXLQ01000105.1 GCF_003364195.1 Helicobacter didelphidarum
ATATACTCTTAGATGAGTTAAGAGGAGTAAGCAAAGATAAAAACTATTATATCAATGATATAGACTTCTTTGCAAATGGCACAAACAAAGCAAGTTTAAGGATTTTAAAAGATAATAAAGAACTCTATCAGCTAAGAGATAAAGAGAAATTGCAAGCTTTTAGAAATTTAGATGAAAATAATGAGACACATAAAGCTATTGATTGCTATAATACTTGTATCGATATACTCAGTGATATAGCTAAGGGTAATATGAATACAGATAAAAAGACAAATACATATCATGCAAAATATAGAGAATTATTAGAAAAACTCAATATCATAGGGCATAATAATATCAAAGCAATGTATGTGGGGGTGAATGAGGAGAAAAAGTTAGATACCACCAATAATAAATCATCAACATTTCTTACGGGAATAACTACTCTTATAGGAATGAGCACAGAAACCGATAAAAAAGAAGAGGATGATGATAAACCCAAACCCCCTAAAGCTATAGGGCGTTTAGCTACTACGATAATAATGGAGGATGGATTATGGATAGGATAGTTTTAAAAGTATTAGGTTTAATTGCACTAAGTGTAATTTTAATCAGTTGCAACAATTCAAACAAAAGGAACAATATGGAAACTTATCAAATCTACGCACCAAATTCAATAGTGCTTCAAGTCGATAAAGGCACAAACAAGATTCACTTTACAGATGGTGGCTATAAGACAGGTAAATACACAGAAGCTTATTCCAAAGCTCTTATAAAAGCTTGGCAGATAATGGAAGAAGCAAAGAAAAAGTATAAACCCAACTACCTAGACCCTAACTACTATACAGGGCAAAAGTCTCATCTCTCAGAGTTTAAAGCAATCCAAAAGCTTTATTATAAAGAACCTATAAAAGGAGCTATAGCTCCTTGGACAAAAGCAGAAAAAGCGTATTATGAATCTCTAAAGACAAAAAGAGAAAGATATAAATACCTAGTCATTAGAAGTGGTATAAGAAGCTCTGTGATAGATATACCACTAGATGCTATAGCAAATGTAGATGAAAATGGTAATCTCATCAATGAAGAATATAAAGAACTCTATGAGATAGTAGAAGCAAATAGAGGTTTAGCTCATCTAAGTGATGGAAGTTTAGCAATGGCTGAATGGGAGATAGCAGCAGGTATGCTAGGAGATATAAAAGGATTTAGTGGAGGGCAAACTGCTGGTTTTACAGCAAGAACTTATCAAAAAGATGTTTTATCTATTCAATTAGGTAATATGTGGGAAAAGGCTTATTATGGTTATGGTTATTTTTTTAATGGTAAATACAACAGTCCGCTAAGGGAAGCACAAGTGATGAATCTCGTTAAAAAAGTCAAGCCGGATAAATTTGGTATGTATCCTTATATAGATGAGATATTAGGGGTGGATTGGGTGATGGATTTGAATATGGATTATGGTATAGATGGAAAGAGATATTCTAGCGATGAAAGAAGGCTTTATTTAAGCACTCTTGGAGATAAGATACAAGAAGGCAAACTCTTAGACCCTAGAGACCCTAGAGCTACCGAGCAAACAAGGAGAGAATTTATGGAGGCACTGAAATTTAGGCAGTTTATGTCATATGATTTTGATTTAGAAAATGATATAGACCCAAAACAAGCACACATGCATATGTATTCCATAATGTTAGATTCTACAATAATGGCAGTAACTCCCCCACAAGGCTATCCTAATGCTCCTACTTACTATATCCCAGAGTATTTAGAAGAGCTTTATAGAGAGGGGAAGTTTGATATTAAGCTAGACCCTAGAATCCCAGCAATGTATAGAGAATCTTTCCCAGAAGAACTAAGGGCAAAGATACTAGCTTATGCCAAAAAGCATAATATTAA
>NZ_NXLQ01000106.1 GCF_003364195.1 Helicobacter didelphidarum
AAGTAGCAGAGAATCCCGAAGTAGTATTTGGTTGATGCTCTACAAGATCGTAGCGTTCAAAGAAGCGTTTAGCTTGGAGTGGGGAGAATTCGCCTTTGAATAAGGAATTATATTCTATGTTGAGAATGTCGGTGGGGGTGGGTATAGCAGTTGTATTATTTTTTATCTCCTTAAACTTCTTTAATCTATCTTTATCCTTATTCCACCAACCTTCAGGCTTATAGTTTTTATCTGCAAGATGAAAGTAGCCATACGATGCCCACGCAAGTTCGGCATAATCCCTTAACTTTTTGATTTGTTCTTTATTGCTCATTGTTACTCCTTGTGCTAATAATACAATTTTCATAATCTTGTCTGATTACGAGTTCATAAGAAGCCATACCTTTTGTTGTGAGATATTTTCTTTTATTATCCCATTCCATATAAGTCCATATGTAGTCAATATTATCTTTTAAAACTAGAGAACTTTTAAATACTATAAACAGAGAGCTATTAATTCTATGGTTTTGTTGTTTTTGCTTGTATAAATGTTCCTTAGAATCATTTAAGAATATACCTCCCTCTATCTTCCCCCAATCAAGCGTATCTAAACTCAATCCAAAGTAACTTAGAATCTTATTATACTTCTCTTCATTATTTGGTAATTCATTAAGCTTACACATCTTTTTAAATTCGTGATAGCTAGGTTGAAATGAATAAGGCACGAACCACCCCCAACCAAAGAATAAAGCCCATACAATCATCAAAGGAAATATAATAAAACTTGATATTTTTAGAATCTTTTTAAATTTTTTCATCTACGCACTCTCTTTAGTTTCTATATTATTATAAGTATAAATTTCATTTACTAATTCATCATAGCTTAAAGCACACATTTGAGCTAAAAACCCTCCTAAAGAATGCCCTACTATCGTTATTTTAGGATAAGATTGTGATGATGTATCATAGATTCTAGGTTTAATCTTTGTCTCTACAAAGTGTATCAAATCAAAATATTGCTCTGGGATTTGGTTTGTCCCAAGTAAGAAATTGGTATAGAAATCATTTAGCATTGCTTTTATCTTATCACTACCCATCTCTGTGCCACGAAAGGCTAAGATATAATTGATATATCCATATTCAGCAGTATAGCTTATCTCTTTAGATTCTGTATTCTTTTGTTTGCGTTTTTCTCCAAAGAGAGTGGCGGAGAAGCCTGAATCTGTATTGGGTTGATGAAGTAATAAATCATATCTTTCAAAGAAGTGTTTGGCTTGAAGTGGGGAGAATTCGCCTTTGAGTGTGCCTACCTTGCATCTGCACAATCAGCATAATCTCTAAACTTCTGTATCATTTCTTTATTTGTCATTGGTTTGCTCCATATATTTCTTTTTAAGCTCCATTGCTCCACCCATTTCTTTTTTAGTCTCCCACCAAAATCCTCTACCTTCATCACCTTTTAAAAAAATACCATAATCAAGATAATTGAATGCAATATCGTAACTAATAATATGTGTTTTGCCTAAATTATCAGTATAAGATTTTTTATGACTAATTTCCATTAGAATCCTAGAATCTATTTTGGTATATTCCTCGCTAAAATCTGTATAGAGTGTATATCCATTTGATAGCAATGTGCTATTAGATAATTCGTATCTCCATTCATCATAAATCTGTTCATTAATAACATAAACCCCACTTTCTTTTTCTACTAACCTCTTAAACTCATAATATTGTGGGTCAAAGTATCTAAATCCACACCCACTAAACATCACTACCGCAACTAAAATTCCAATGATTGATAATATACTATAACTCATTTTCACGCCACATTCCTTAAATGAGCCTCATAGCCTGAAGCTTGTAGGGATTTATCAAGCACCTTTC
>NZ_NXLQ01000107.1 GCF_003364195.1 Helicobacter didelphidarum
GTGATGATGTATCATAGATTCTAGGTTTAATCTTTGTCTCTACAAAGTGTATCAAATCAAAATATTGCTCTGGGATTTGGTTTGTCCCAAGTAAGAAATCTTCATAGAAATCTTTTAGCATTGCTTTTATTTTATCACTACCCATCTCTGTGCCACGAAAGGCTAAGATATAATTGATATATCCATATTCAGCAGTATAGCTTATCTCTTTAGATTCTGTATTCTTTTGTTTGCGTTTTTCTCCAAAGAGAGTAGCAGAGAAGCCTGAATCTGTATTGGGTTGATGAAGTAATAAATCATATCTTTCAAAGAATCTTTTAGCTTGAAGTGGGGAGAAGTCGCCATCGAGTGTGCCTACTTGTATCTCATCATCTTGTTTGTGTGGATTTGGCTTTACTGCGATATAGTCTTGATAAGTGATGTCGAGTATGTCGGTTTGGGTGATTTCTGTATTTTCTCTACCTTTATATTTCTCCTCATTTTTAAATTTCTTTCCTATTAAGTCAAAATACCCATATGCTGCCCAAGCAAGCTCCGCATAATCTCTTAACTTTCTAATCTGTTCTTTGTTGCTCATTATTTTCTCCTTTTGGTATCATATTATCTTTTACCACATCAGCACAAATCAATTCTTCTTCCATCCACACAAGTTTATAACTAGCCATAGATTCTTGCTCTAAATGATAGCGTCTTGTTTGCCAAGCAGAATACATCCTCATAGCATTAATATTATATCTGTTTATTTTTGATTCATTACTATAAAAACCTGCTGCTATCCTTAAGCGATAGTTTATTTTACTTCTATTTCTTGATATAGACGCGTATTCAAATACACCTTTTTTATAATCCGAACTATTTTCTTTGAGTTGCCAAGTTCCATCATTCAACTCCTCCCAATCAAGCGTATCTAAACTCAATCCAAAGTAACTTAAGATTTTATTATATTTCTCCTCATTATTTGGTAATTCATTAAGCTTACACATCTTTTTAAATTCGTGATAGCTAGGCTCTAAATAATATGAATAAGGTGTGTAATAAAAAATAATTAATCCTATACCTCCAATAAATACTAGAATCTTAGAGATTTTCTTTTGTGATTTAAATGCTTTTCTATATATGAGCCATAGTATAAAATATGATATACTAAAAATAATAAGAAGGAAAAATATTACCACAAATAGCATTGCGATTCCTTTGAGGGTTTAGATTTTATATTATTATAAGTATAGACTTCATTTATTATCCCTCTATCCCCTTTATCTGCACTAATCCTACGCAATGGTATAAAAAATATAGCAATAACATTAAGAATATTAAATATAGCAACAAAACATATCATAGCTAAAATTGTTGTCAATATTTCTTTATAAAATTTTGTATCATCTGTAAGTAGTTTTGCCCCAAACTTATTCCATTTATCTTGCTCTGTAGGTGAAAAAAAATTAGGCTTTTCGAGTTCTATCCCTGTAAGTTTTTTATACATAGTTTTCACATCAGGTGCTGGTTCTTGCTCAAATGAAAAAGGAAATGAAAAGTCATTCAACATAAAAATAATAAATAGAATAAAGAATATAGATGAACTTAACCTCACATATCCATTAAAAAATGAAGTCTTGTATTTGGATTTATATCGAGTTTTACAATTCTTACATTCAACTATCCCGCCATCTGTAATAGTTTGATAGATTGATAGAGTATCCCACACCTTGTGTATTTTATATCCACAATTCTCACATTCCACCTTTAAAGCCATATCCACTCCTTATTTTATCCCATATTATAGCATACAATCTCTATGATATTTCCTTTATTCATGATTGCTTCCTATCGCCCAAATCTATTGTAGAAATTCATAT
>NZ_NXLQ01000108.1 GCF_003364195.1 Helicobacter didelphidarum
TATAATATATCTACGAAATTGATTCAGCAAGTTCTTTACTTGTTTTTAAATCTATCTTCCCACTACCAAGCACTGGTATCTTCTCCACAAAATAATATTTATATTTTTCACTTAATTCTTGCTGTAAATCTAAAAGTGTTTTATCAGCTATAAAACATTGCATTTGTTCTATATTAATCCTACATTGATTGGCTTGTTCTAGCATATTATGTTTGAGATAATGTTGATATAGATTTTCTTGCATTTGTATTTGCATATCATTACATTGAACTTTCTCTATTTTTAGTCCTAAAAATACATGGGGATTTCCTTCACTACCCATTTTAAACCCCCAATCATTTACATAGATTCCAAGTGAGTATTGTTTATTAAGATGCATCATTAATTCCTCCAAATAAAATTTTTAACATATACCAATCATACGAACTAAATCCCTGTATATCATCAAAATCTTTACCAATAATAAAAGAATTATTACTTATTTCTTGTTTTATAGAACTTATATGTGATGCAATATTCTCAATATCGTATCCTTTATAAATATAATTTTTTTCGGTGTGAGGCATGATAAACCACTCTGGATAAAAACTACTCCATGATGTATCATGGTGAAAACCAATAATTTTAATATAAAAAACCTTTTTGCTTATCGAGTCAGTAAAGACAAGAACCTGTGGCACAATCTGTTTATCTGGTAAAAACCACATAAAAGTTTGATAATCTACATACTTAATATCTAAAACAGGTCTTGCATACACTACTTTCCCTATATTTTCTTCACACAATCTCTCGTATTCTTTGTATTCACTATCCCATTGTTTTGGTATAAAAGCACGATATGATGTAGGATAGTAAATACTACACCCACTAGCTAGCAATACAACCAAGATTCCAAAAAATCCCAAAGATATATAAATGATCATCTTCACGCTACTTCCTTTATATGAGAATCTTGATTACTATATTTAGATTCTACAAACTTATCAAACTGCAAGACTTACAAGGCTGAAACTTTTAAGCTTCTTTAGGGCTTCTCTACGACTAAGGGCTTCTTGCCTTTGGAAATTGAGAGATTTTGTTTTATTCATTATGTGTCCTTTGTGGAAGAATTAGAAATCTTCGTGAGATGTATTAATATTGTATCTAAAATATTGTTGAGTGTATTATAGAATTGTTTGTAGAGTATATCATCTCTCTTATTTTTTACATTATCTATATACTATATATGCACTATATTTGCTTTCTCATATATTGTTCAATGATTTTATTGTTCTTATTGTATTATGTATCTCTTATTCTTTAATATTATGCTTTTTGGCATAAGCTAGTATCTTTGCTCTTAGTTCTTCTGGGAAAGATTCTCTATACATTGCTGGGATTGTTGGATCTAGCTTAATATCAAACTTCCCCTCTCTATAAAGCTCTTCTAAATACTCTGGGATATAATAAGTGGGAGCATTAGGATAGCCTTGTGGGGGAGTGAGGGATACTATTTTAGAAACAAGTAAAAGAGTATCAATGTATAGCTTTGCTTCTTGTTCTGTCCATTGATTTGGCAAGTCCAAATCATATCTTTCTACCACCCAACCATCTACTTTATAACGAAACTCCTCTCTACTCTCCTTTGTAGAATCTGTATCTCTAGGGTCTTTGAGTTTGCCTTCTTTGACTTCATGGTATAAAGCCCATATGGTTTTACCCGCTTCATCAAGGCTATACCTTCCATCTAGCATATTCAAATCCATTACCCAATCTACCCCTATTAACTCATCTAAAAATGGAAGCATTCCAAATTCATCATAAGGAGGATTCTTAGAAAACTTCTTTACCACTTCA
>NZ_NXLQ01000109.1 GCF_003364195.1 Helicobacter didelphidarum
AAATATTCTTTGAATCTATATCGAATTATTATGTTTTGATTGTTTATATTGCATACTTATTTGTTTTATTTATTGTATTTGATTGTTGTTGTGGGGTTGCTGGACAGCTTTTTCTTTAATAGATAAGATTTTATTTTAAAATCTTAAAATATCTTTGATACAATCTAAAGATATTTTCATAAATTTTCAATGTTATCAAAGGAATAAACATGGCAGATGAGACTCAAAAGAGTGCAATTAAGATTCTATTTGGTGTAAGTGACACAGATGAATGTCGCAAAGCTATCCCAACAATTATTAAACTTTTTGCCAAACGCAACGAAACCGAACTCACCCTTTTGCATGTAAAAGCAGAGACTATTGTTTTAGCGGAAAGTGGGATTGTAGATTATACTTCTTTGGAGCATATTCAAGAAATGGAATCAAATGAAATTTTGCAAGAATTTACAGAAGTTTTCAGCAAAGAGGGGCTTATATGCAAGAAGATTCTCAAAAATGGTAATCCAATCGATGTTGTGCTAGAAATTGCAAATCAATATGATTTGCTTGTGATTGGTGCAAGCGAATCTTCTATGTTAAGAAGAATCTTTAATTCACATCAAAATAGTTTTATCAATTCATCCCCTATTCCCGTTTTGGTTGCAAAATAGATATTGTTAGATTCTGTAATTTTTGCAATATAATATTTTGCTCAATCTGAAAAAGGATATTTTTCTTACCCATATAATGAGGGATTTTATATTACTTAAAATTAAGGTTAGTAACACCCAATGGTATCTTTTTATCGTTTTCTTTTATGTTTTATATGTTTTGCATATTTATTATGGGCTAATCCAAACGGAATCACAAACAAATCTCATGGAAATTCAAATAATACTTCAACACAAAACGAACAAGAGTTCTTATTAAAGAGTAAAAAATACAAATCTAAATCCACACAAGATTTATTGCACTCATTTAATAAATGTGCTTATGGTGAAATATCTTCATGTGAGACAATTATTTCTTATGGAATCCGTAATTCAGAAGAATGTTTCCCAAAAGAATGTGCAATTATTGGTGCACTTTTAATAGCTGTTAATAAAAATGAAGAAGCTATAACATATCTTCAAAAAGCATGTTATAATCATGAACACAGTAGTTGCATGAATCTTGGATTAATTTATCAAGAAAGACAAGATTATATCAATGCAAAAGCTTATTATGCAGACGCATGTAAGATGAAAGATAATCTTGCATGTTACAATTTAGGATTGCTCTATACAGATGAAAAAATGTTAGGTAAAAAAAATGCACTCGCCATAGAATATTTTCAACAAGCTTGTGCAAGATTTCATGCAAAAGCATGTTTTAATATTGCTGTAATCCACGCCAATAGCATAAAACAAGACTTACCAAAAGCAAAGTTTTACTTTGACAAGGCTTGTGATTTGGGATTAGAAAAAGCCTGCGAAAACATTCAAAATCTTAAAGAAACCCCAATGCCAACACCACAAAAACATCGCGGATTATATCTTATTGATATATAATCATAAAAAGTGTGTTTGTTGAGAAGTCAGAAGGTTTTAAAGAATTCATTTCTTTTTTGCGTGGCTATATAAAATATTTTTTATTGTTAGGCAAGAATCTTTAAAGTTTTTTGATAAAACAGAAACTTATTGTCATTCATTGAATTATATTGTCTTACCATTTCTGCCCCCCTAAAAACATCATAACCACATATTCCCTCAATATTTTTTAGAATTTTCCTAAATATTATAAATCATTAAGCTTAATTTAAGGTTAAATAGTTTATAATTCTGTTTCTCAA
>NZ_NXLQ01000010.1 GCF_003364195.1 Helicobacter didelphidarum
ATTGTGAGCTAATAGAGTCGGTATGGCAATCCATTTAATTACACTTAAAAACAAAGAGAATCTTGGCTTGATTATAAGATTCTTGAATATATTGAAGATTCCATATTCTATAAACTCTAAGGTGTAAGGGAGTTTTGAAGTATTCTGTGGCATTTTTTAAACTTTCTTTAAGCTTCAGTATTATAACACAAAAAAATATAAATATAGAAAAAATACGCAAAAATTATATAAATATAGAAAAAATAGAGAAAAAGTATGTATATATACATAAAATTCTTTTTTTATTTACCAAAACCCAAAAAGTCTTTTTATACTTACACTTCATACAATAACTCTCTTTCTAAATATTCAATCTCTTAACATAAGAATCTTGAATATTATAGAATAAGAGTATTAAATTATCTAAAAGGTGTAATATGATAAAAATTAAAAATATAGCTCTCGTATGTGGTATAAGCTTTAGCTCTCTTTTCTTTATTGCTTGTGGGAGTGATGAAGATACTATAAAGGCTTTAGCTTTGGAGGATTGTAAAAAATATGCTGATGAGTATGTTCTTAGTAAGAAAACGATGCTTACCAATGAGAATCTATATGAAAAAGTAGCAAATACCGAAATTATATCTATTCAAAAAAATGGACTTAAAGATGAAAAAGATAAATATGGTGCTGAATGCCAAATAACTTATATCGCAAATATAGATACTGATTATCAGAAAAAAGGCGAAGAGGTAAAATTAAGCAATAAATTCTCTTATAAAAAAGAGAATGGAGAATGGAAATCTTACAATTCTCTTTTTGGTCTATAAACATTAACTTCACATAATAATATCTCTTATTTATTCTTCCCACTATTATCTATATGCGGTGTAGGTGTAGCTATCATTCTGCCATCTGCACTTTGCACACTTTGCATTTGATTTTGTTTATATGCTTCCTTTGCATATCCTGTCTGTCCTGCTATCCTTTGTGATAATCCTGCTCCACCTGGAATAGCTCCTGCTAAACCTGCTCCCATACTTCTTAGCATACTATTTTTCCCTCCTGTATTATAGTTCATACCATTCCTTGCTTGTTGATAACTACTAAATCCTTGTGTTGTCATACTACTTACACTTGATATTGCTCCTACAATACCTGTCTTATGTTCTCCATCCCCACTTCCTACTATTGCTTGTGCCCATGCTGGAATCTTAGAAAGTAGTGCTATGCCTAAAATTGTTATAATGATAGGTGTCAGACAAATTACGGTTATTTCACTCATTGTTGTAGATTTATCGCCAATATCTACATTTACAGAAGCCTTTAACCCTAACATAATAGCCCCTCCTATAAGTCCTGCCATTGGTGCTTGCATAGCTGTTGAAACATAGAGCTTAAACCAGCTCCAGAAATACCCCCTTAGAGGTTGTATCACTAAACAAGGTAACATAATAGGACAAAATGATAATATCAATAATGCTGCAAACTTGATGATGATTGTAAAGAGAATTAAAAATATTACAAATAAGAGTAAAACAAGCCATAGTAATAATCCCATTAAAGCATAAAAGTAGGTGCTTGCTTGATTGTATTCAAATTTACCTAACATTGATTCTAACAAGAGATTTGTTTTATCTAATACAAAACTTGTTCCACTTGCTATATTCATACTTGCTCCACTACTACCAATCACACCATATACCCATTCTAATGGGGTTACTAACATATTTAAAGCATCTGTATAAGCACTATAACTTGAGAAAATAGCATAAATAATACTATAAGTTGTAAGCCATACACCCATTTTATAGAAATCTTCTCTATTCCATTCTTTGCCTATCTTTGTATAGATAAAGATACAAAGTGTAATCGTTAAGATAGACATACCTAACCAACTTGTAAAGAATCCACTTGCTATATCATATAAGCCTTTTTGCATAGTTCCTGCTACATCACCTATTTTTGCACTCACTTGTTGATATAATCCTATTTCTTGTGCCATACTTTCTCCTTTAAAACATCTTTAAAATTAATTTAATAAGTCTCCATATAAAACCACACTTGGCTATAAATACTATAAAAACTATTAACACAAGCACCATGCGTATTTCTTCTCCTGCGACTATATCTACTACTAGCTCTATCATACTTCACTTCCAACATAACTTATTTGATTTATCCATTCTTTCTTATTTATCCTATTCACAATACTTCCCTCCACTTTTATAGTTAGGAAATCCAAAACTATCTTTTTGCACTTCTTGGCACTTCTTTAAGCTTTCATTAAACTCACTCTCAAGCTTATAATCCTCTTCTTTTTTCTCTATCTTTGTATCATAGATTTGCTTTGATTGTTGTATCATAGTTGCTAACATATTACTTGTATTTTGCATTAAGTCATATTGATTCATTAAGATTTCTAATATCATTTGTTGCACTTTGAGTACTATCTCTCTTTGTGTTTTCTCATCTTTACCATAGATTTGTTTCATTTCATCTTCAAGTTTCTTTTTATCTTCTTCTAGCTTTTTTCTCTCACCACTCTTAGAATTATCATACGCACTATAATTACTTGTTATCTTTGTAATTGTTGCATATTGTTTTTTCATAGTGCTATCTTTTATTTTCTCTCTATTCTCATAGACTTTTTTCATTGTCTTTTCATAGCAGTCTCTATCATTATCTATTAAGCATTGTTGTGCTTTTGTGAGATTCTTTGCTTCTAATTGTTCTTGAACTTTCTTATCACCTAATAATTCAGCACAAGCTTGAGTTTCTGCAAACTGACTTTCTACATATCCTTTGATGGCATTTGCCTTTTGTTGTATCATCTCTGCAAATTGTGGATTCTTTTTTAATTCATTGCAATCATTTTTAAGGGCATTCCATACATTATCAAGATTTGTTGTATGTTCTAATTTATCTTTCATGTCTTGTAATTGTTCCCAACCATCTTGCATTTGATGAATAAAACTATTTATTTTAGAGAAATCAATACCCATTGCAGCAAGTTCTTTTTCATACATCATAATGTCTTGTATTTGTTGATAATATGACATAACACTTTGAGAAAGATTAGAGAAATCAAATACAGGCATATTTGCTTGTGTTGTATTCATACATATACTTGTGCTTAATGTGAGTGAGAGAATCATATTCTTATATCTTTTTATATGCTTTGTTTTCATAATTGCTCCTTTAATGACTGAAAACCCAATGATCTATTCTAGCTTCTGTAATAGATTCTTTTGTGCTAGATTGTAGCGTGTGAGAGTCTGTGTTATTTGATTGTGTAAGAGAATCTTGAGAATCTCTTCTTGTAGAATCTTGTTGAGATTCTCTCCTGCACTCTTTATATGGTGCTATTGGTTCATGCGAACCCTCTATTTGTTTCTTTGTAGAATCTAAAGTTTCATGTCTATCATTCTGAAAGCTCTTCACTCTTTTATAGTGATTACTAGGTCGTATATATTCTTTTACATTGAGTATTTCTACTATTTTTCTTTGCTTTCCTATTCTTTCTATTTGCACGATATAATCAATTGCACTTCGTATATAATCTTTGAGGGCTTCTCTATCATTCATGCCTCCAAACATTGAATTTGTAATAATTGCATTGATAGCATCTTCACTATTATTTGCATGCAGTGTAGAGAGATTACCACTATGTCCTGTGTTATTTACTCGTAAAAATGTTAAAGTATTTCTAATATCTATCTCACCTAAGAATAATCTATCTGGTCTTAGTCTCATAGCATTATTAATAGCTGTTGTGTAGGTATAGATACTCTTTTCATCTTTAGGCACTGCTAATTGTGTTTTATTGGGATTTGCTACAAAGAGTTCTTGGCTATCTTCTATTGTAACAACTCTATCATTGATTGGTATTTCTTGCATTAAAGAATTTAAAAAGCTTGTCTTGCCACTGCCTGTGCCTCCACTCACTAAGACATTCTTTTTATCATGAATAAAATCTTTTATTCTTTTATGTGTCCAACCCTCTTGTAAAAGAGTATCACTCAACATAAAAGATTCTAAATCAAATCTTGTTTTACTAGGAATCCTTATACAAATACACACATCACTTCCAAATAATACAGATTCATGTTGTGCTTGCACTCTATATCGTAAATAAGGTTCTGGTAATTCACAAGAAAGACTGGGATAGCTTTCATTAAATCTTTGATTTCTCCTTGTTGCTAATTGCACTAAAAAATCATTTAAAAACTCATAATCTAATTGCTTATCTTCTATAAGCTCAAATCTATCTCCATAATCTACATAAAATTCACCCGACTTTGTAAATATGAGTTCATTTGCTTCTAGTGTAAGATATTTCTCTAGGATTTCTAATTTATGTTGCAATACCATGCTTACCATGCTTTCTCCTTTTGTGATTGATGTTTTATTCTTTAGAAATACTTTTAACCATTTATAACTCTTTTAACAATGAACTTACTCATCTGTGTTCTTTGATTGTGTAAGAGAATCTTTAGAATTATTTGAGATTGTCTATGTAGAATCTCTATATTTGAATGGATTATATGTTTGAGATTGACTATTGTCTTTACAATCTGCATTACTTTTCGTATCGTTATGAGATTGACTAGATTGTGTATCACTGCTTAATTCTGCAAGAGTGTTTGTATCATCTTGTTGAGAGTTTGTGCTAGATTCTGTATTCTCATTACAATGAGATTCTCTTTCTTTGGTATTTGTATTATATTCTCTCTTATGTGTAGGTTTCAAATGTGTATTCTCTTTATCATAGGGAATCTTATCTGCTCCATTGAGTGCTTTATTCTTAAACCAAAGATTTGCTTGTGTTTGAATAGGTCTATTTAGGAATCCTCCTACAAGAACAAATACTTGTCCATCGGGGCTAGAGAGAATGTCTTGAGGTGTAATAAGCTTATAGCCTTCTTCACTGATAGAGTTGTTTTTCTTAAGGACTGCTAGAGAATCTTTAGAAATTGAGAGTTTCTTTCTTGTATAATCTCCTACCATATCACTAAGTGTTTTTGCATCATCAAAGCTATTCATTCTAAAGACGACTTGGAATGCAGCATTTGCCCTTAATATCTTTAAATCATCATCACCATAATATTTTTTGATTTGCTCATAGCTTTGTGTAATATAGATTGGAATTAATCCATAGCTTCTACATAAAGCTGGTGCTTCAAGTAAAAAGCTCATTTTTCCAAATCGAATAAACTCATCTAAGATAAAATAGATAAATTTATTAGGATTAGAATTTTCATTGAGCATAAGCTTTTTAAACATGCTTTCTACTAAGATTCTTACAAGTGGAGCTAATATATCCATATCTTGTGTTTGCACGACTACATAGAGTGTGATTTTAGATTCTCGTAAATCTTCATAATCAAAGCTCATTGTAGAAGTAGCTTGTGCGACTCTAGGATTTGCAAAGACTTTCATATAAGTATCATAGGTTGATTTGATACTTGCAAATTCTGTTTCTGCTGCAACTTTATAAGCCCTTGCTTGATTTCTAATAAAATCATCAAGTGTTTTATCTTCACTTACTTGTGTAAGCCATTCTTTCCAAACATCAGAATCTGGGTCTTTTTCTTTGATTGTCTTTTTCTCTATATCCTCTTGAAATTCACTATGAGTATATTCCTCCTCACTTATCTCTCTTTCTTGATTATTGCCTTGTTTTTGAATATAAATTTCTCTTTCTCTACTACATTTTTCTTTAAATTCTCCTATTAACTCATCATAATAATCTTTTTTAGGAGCTTGTGAGAGTTCTCCTAATGTTGCATTCCCAAACTTTTGCATATTATAGAGTGCAAAGAATGTAAAGAGTGTTTTTGCAGATACAACCCAATGGTCATTTTCTTTTCCTTTTTCACCTACAAATATTGTTCCTGCTACTTGGTCTGCTAATTGCATCATTTCTACAAAGTCAAAGTCTTTGATAATGCTTCTATCAAATGGATTAAAATACATTGTATTTAAATCTTTACTTAAAGGTGAGAATACAAGGATTTCATTGTTAAAATGCTTTTGTCTATATCCCGCACTTTTTTCTAAAAGCTCTCCTTTAATATCTAATACAAAGCATGAATTCGGTAATGCAAAAAGATTAGGCAGGGCAACACTTGCAGTTTTTCCTGTTCCTGCTGGTGCTACTATTAATATTGCGAGGGGCTTTTGTGTTGCAATAGGGATTCTTTTCTTTCCTTTTAGAATACATGCAAGTTGCACTCCTTTGGATTCTAAATTTAATCCCATCTCTTGAAAGTCTTTTTCCTTTGCAAATCTTGCATTTCCATAGTTATTTTTTAGATTCTCATGAGAGAGAAGCCAATAGATAATACAACAAATAAAAGGTGTGAGGGCATATGCAATAGGGTAATATGCTTTTAATTTTAAATAAGGTGCTCCTATGTTTGTAAAAACTAAGGAAGCATGATTGAGTAAAGCATACATATCAAATATATTTATTTCAAATATCCATGCAGATGTCCCAAAGTATATAAGAATACTTGCAAAACATGAGACTATAAGAATTATTGTGCCTCTTAAGAGTTGTTGGAGCGGTGTTCTTTTCGTATTTTGCATTGAGTGATTCCTTTGGGTTTTTCTTGTTGTGTTGTTAGGATATTAAAATTTATTGAAACATTTTTAATAATTATAAATGTTTTAAAGTATTTCTAAACTCTTTTTTATACTTTCTTATACTTAAAAACATTGTTACATTCTTTTTTCTTAATATTCTTTGCTTTCCTTTGCTTAAAAACCTTCTATAAATAAAGCCTTTCAAATTTCTTATTATTCTTTTTAAAATACTCACCAAGACTATCAAATATCTTTCTTGTGGAATCCGCTTCTTTTTTAAAAGAAAGCAAAGATTCACTACTACTCGCCTCATTTGCATTGAGCTTATAAGCTATTTGATTGATATTTCCTGCAATACGAGATATTTGTAAAAGCATTGCATTATTAAATTCTATATTCTTACTCAATAAGGCAAGTGTATTTGATAATTCTTTATTGCGAATATATAAACGCAATAATTGACTTTTTGTAAGATTGAGACTTTTAGAATCTTTCTCAAGTCTGTCTAAATCTTGTGAGTTTATTCTAAAGATGAAAGTATCTGTTTTTCTTTTTTGTTTCATTTTTGTATCCTTTTGACTCTATGTAAAATTCTTTTGAGCATTTTTACTTTCCTTACAAGCTTTCTTACTTGTTGTATATTCTTTTTCATTCTTCCTCCTCATAATATTTTGCCATTGTTTCATTATTCTTAGGAATAGGAAACCATATATGTGCTGTTGGTGTAATATAGATTCTACTTCCTGCCTTGATTGTTATTACAGGTTTTATTTGAGATTGTTTTGCTATGATTTGCTTGAGAACAGAATTTATATCATTTTGGCTTTGTGAAAGGATTTGTCCTGCATAATATTGAGAAGTTATGCCTGCATTTGGTTGTTGTGTAAGATTAGATATAGAGAAAGTAAGTGCATTTGCTAGCGTTTGCAGAGTAATTCCCATGCCATATTTTTCCCAATACTTATTATTTAAATGTCCTTTTGCTCCTGCATATCCTTCAGAATCATTTGCTACTGCATTTGTTAAAAGAATATTTACTCCTTGTGGAGTAATAATCTCTCTCCAAGTGATTTGTAATCTACTTTGTCCTACATCATTGTCGTTTTTATAGAATCCTAAGACTTTACTTCCACGAGGGATTAGCACTGCTCTCCCCATATTCGCATAAATATCTTGTTCTATTTGTGCTTGAACTAATCCCTCTATTTCACTACTTATAGGTGTAAGTAATATAGCTGGAATAAGTTTGCCTGCAAGTATTGTCCTATAGAGTTTATGTTCATTTGTAGCTTCATCGATATTTTCTTGATTAGAAAAGTGAGAATCTCCAAACTTTGTATCATCTGCATCTTTTGTTTGTATTGTGCTTCTTTGTCCTAAAATACTATCTCGAAAGAAATTTGCGGAGTGCTTCTTAGTATTTGAATTATAGGAATCTTGTCCTGTTTCATTCATAAGGTAGTAATATTCATCTTCGTTGATATTGTAGTAGAGATGAAACTCTTCTTCACTTATGCCATATTCATCAAGTAAGGGATTTCTTTTTCTTTGGCTTGTTTGAAAGAGTGCTTCTCTTTCTTCTGGGCTTAATTCTCTTTGTGTTCCATTTTTATTTCCTTGAGAAAAAGAATTTGCTTTTGTATTTGTATTCTTTTTGGGAGTGCCTTTGGATTGAGCATTTTTACTTGATTGTGTAGAAATTACTTTATTTGCATTTGCTTTTTCTTGTTGTTCTTTTTGTAATCTTTCCTTTCTTAATCTTTCTTGCTCTTGTTTTTTTCTTTCATGTTCTAGTTTTAGTCTTTCTTTCTGCAATCTTTCTTTTTCTTCTTGCATGAATTGCTTGAGTGTTTTATTGATTTTAGAACCTTTAGAATCATAGAGATTCCCATATGAATCTTGGTAGATTGGATTTCCATAGGAATCATATCCTACAATTTTCATTGTGCTTGTATCAGGCTTATTATGCTTGGTGCTATTAAAATAATTCTTGACATCTTGTTTTGGTCTTTCTTTCTGCCATATATAATCACTCACAGGATATTTTGTAGTAGAATCTTCTAAGAGATAATCAAGGTTTTCTTTATTAGCATGAGAGTTTTGCTTTGTGTTGGTGTTGGTTGGAGGAGTATTTTCTTTAGGTGCTTCTATGGTTTGTATAAAATCATTAGGAAAAGTATTTTCTAGCTTTTGAGAAGACTGATTTGATATATAAACATTTTTTATATTCTTATTTGATTGTAAATCTCTGTGCTTCTGTGCTTCATTATTTGTTTGCTCTTGCAAAGGAGATTCTCCAAAAGATGTATGTAATAATAAGAGAGAGAATATACATGAAATACAAAGTATTTTCTTATATCTTTTCATATTTTTCCTTCTTTGTTGTATTGGTTGATAAGATTATTTTCTTAAAGACTTCAAGCACATAGCAATCATATTTCTTTGATATTCTCAACGGAGTTACTTTATTTCTTTCTGCTAATACACACATATGAATCTCCAATTCGTATGCTAAATTTATCTGCCGTTGTTTCAGCTACCAAATAATTCTCTATAATTCTTGAAGTAATTGGGCTATCTTTTTTATCTACTACTACCCATACTGCTGGCATTTCTGGCATTTTTTCTTTGTCATATTTAAAGTAGGTAAATTGTTTATCACTAAAGACTTCTTCTGCCATTAAAAATTTATTCTTTTTCTTAGCCTTTTGGATATATCTTGTATCTATATCATCTCTTTTAATCTTAATTTTATTGATACCACTTCCAAGAGTTAAGTAGGTCTCTCTATCTAGTTTGTCAGCTATTGCTCTTTCTTCTGCCATTTTCTGTATTTCTTCTTTTGTATATGGAATCTTTACATTGACTACTAATTGAGGAGCTTTTTTGGATTTATAATCTGTTGAGAAAATATAAAAACTATAAAGTCTTTTATCTCTTGTAAAGATTGTAAGATTTGTATCAATTCCCACAAGATTAGGTCTTATAGTGAGTGCCATAGGATTATTTGGTAGTTCTGTTACTTCAAATCCTACACTATCACCTAGAACATAATATTCAATAGGAGATTCCATAAGAATAGTTGTAGTCATTGCATATCTTGTGCGAATGCGTATTGTGCTATCTTTTTTCTCTAATACATTCATAGTATTTTGGGTGGGTTCATAATCATACTCAAAGAAATTTTGTTGAATTGATTTAAGATTTTGAGTTTTATATGCATTCATGAGTAATTGTATTTCATCAGGTGTTAAATTCTCTCCTTTCTCATTTTTCAAAGTATAGCTTGGCATAACTTGTGTATTTGTAGTTCTTTTGATAGTTGCATTTCCTTTTCCTTTGTTTGTGCTACCTGCATGAGGCTTTTTAGAAACAACAAGACTTGAAGTAAAATCTTTTTGCGTAGAGTTCATCAGTGGAGATTCTGCCTCTCTTTTAATTTTTGCTTTTGCTTTTTCTAATTCTAATTGTGCTTCATTTTGAGCTTTTGTGAGTTCTTTTGTAAGTTCTAACATTTGTCCTTGATTTGCTTGCACTCTTTTTTCGAGTTCTATTTGGTCATCTTTTGTCCATACTGCCCCTTGCATAGATTGAAATTGCAAGAAATACAAGAATACTATGAAACCTATAAGGAAGAGGAATTGAGTAATTTTTTTTGACATTTTTAACTCCTTAGAAGAAGATTGTGAAAGAATTGCAACGGGAGATTCTACAAGAGAAGATGTTTGAGAATTGTGTAAGATTTGCATTGTATTGTTCATATTTGCTCCTTTTAGGTTGTTTATTTCTTTGGTCTTTTTGTAAAATATTTGTCTTTATGTGTCGCTATAAATTCCATACAAATCTTGTTATTTGTTGCTATGTCTTTTGGAAGATTGATATTGAGGGTATCAGCAATATTTTTTGCAAAATTGATTTGCTTTTCGCTTGGTTTATTGTATTTTTCTATAAAGTTGCAACATTCTTTCATAGATTCTTTGATATTTTGTGGTAACTCAATATGATTTGCCTTTGCAAGATTTTGTGCAAATGCGATTTGTGCTTGTGTTGGTGGCTTTTTCTCTAGTTTTTGTGGGACACTATTATTCATTTTTGCATGGAGTGGCTTTATGAAATCTAAATAAGTTGCCTTACATTCTGTGATTTTATCAAGCACTTGCTCCATACATTTTGTAAATTCACTTGTTGTAATCCATGTATCATTGTCTTTTTGTAAAAAATCAATGACTTGCAAACCCTTTTGTGTAGCTTTGAGGTATTCATTTTTATTCTCTTGCATAATTTCTATATATTTTCTTTTTAAGAGAGTAGAAACAAATGTAGCATAAGTGCTAGGTCTGCCTATACCTTCTTTTTGTAAGAGTGGAATAAAATCAGATTCTTTATATCGCTTTGGTTTTGCTTTTTGTACTTCTTTTATCTCATAGCCTTTAATAATGACTTTACTCTCTTTGGTAAGATTTGGAATCTTCTCTATTTCAAGCCCTGCATTCTCATTCTCCTCGTTTTCTGCACTCTTAGTAGTTTCAAAGATGCTTTTATATTGTGGGATACTCACAGAAAGACTAAAAATCCTCCCTAAGATATTATATTGATAGGTATTCTGTAAATACACAGAATCTTTGCTTTGTGAATAGATTGTATTTTCATAGATAAGATTGAGCAATTTGACTTCATCATCTTCAAGATTATTTGTATCTTTTGTGAGATGTGTGATTCTGATTGCTTCATGTGCTTCTGCTTGAGAGTGTTTTCCTGCGGTATAAATTCTTTTTTGATACCAAGATTCTTGTGCATAGGCTTTTTGTATTTCATCTAAAAAACTTGTAGCAAGAGACTCACTATCTGTTCTATGATAGGTAATTAAACCTTTTTCAAAAAGCTTTTGTGCGAGTTGCATTGTTGTGTTTGAATGAAATTTGTATCGTTTATTTGCTTCTTTGATGAGTGTTGTTGCTTGAAATGGTTTTGGGGGTGCTTTTTTCACTTCCTTTGATTGAATATGTTGCACAAATGCTTCTTTTATATTCACAAGAGAATCTAAAAAACTCTGTGCTTCTTGCCTTGTTTGGAAGATATTCTCATTATGCAATGTGTATTCTTTAGAATCTAACTCTATTTTTGCTATCACTTTATAGCTTAATCGTTCCTCTTTTAGTTGTTTTTCATACGCAAGAATTTCAAGCTCTCTTTTTACAATCAATGCAAGGGCTGGAGTTTGCACTCTGCCTACACTATTATTTTTAAATGTCCCAAACTTCGCACCTATTTTTGGACTCATTAAAAAGCCTACAAGCTTATCTCCCACAATTCTGGCTTTGGCTGCTTCATAGAGATTTGTATTTGTAGTAGCAAAGTCTTTGCTTGATTGTAAGCCTTTTTGTATGCCTTCTTTTGTAATTTCATGAAATTCTACTCTTTTAATACTTTTTGCAATGTTCTTAATAATCTCATAGAACATATAGCCTATTGCATATCCTTCTCTATCTGGGTCTGTTGCAATATATACATCTCTGTTTTTGCATTGAGAAAGTAAAAAATCTATATGTTTCTTTGATTCTTTTTTATATACAAATTTAGGGTTATAAGTTTCCCAATGAATAAAATCAGTATCTAATTCTTTAAAATGTCCTTTTGTGGCATATACTTTTGCTCCTGTATAACTTGCAATCTTTTCACATTTATTTGGTGATTCTATAATAATGATTGAATCTTGCATGATTTCTCCTTTTTTCTTATTGGTCTTTATCTACTTCTAGCTTTGCGGGATTCTTTTGCAAACTCTTTTTGGTGAGTTTGCAAAAGCTCCTTGCTTTCATTTACGAGTTTAGGATAACGCACTTCAAATGTGTCATAATTTAGACTTACATTAAAATTCTTTTGGATATTGTGATGTAATTGCTTTTTTGTAGAGTTATTCTGTGTCATTGTGTATTTTGTAATATCACTCTTAAGGGATTTTGCAATTTCTTTTTCTTGTTGTCTTCTTTTGAGATAATTCTCTATTTTATTCTTAGATGCACTTATAGCCTTTAATGCTTTCAGGGCAGATTCCTTTGTCATAGGTTCACCTTTTTTCATTTTTTCACTCATTTCTTTAATAAGAGGATTTTCTTGTGGGAGCTTAGAGGCTTGTTTCATTTCAAATAATGCTGCATCAAGTATATATAATGCCCGAATAAAATCAGCAAAACTCCTTATCTTTGTGAGATTATCTAGTGCCTTCTCTAATTCTTCACTTGCATCATCAATTGCTTTTTCTCTTCTTTTATAACTATCTTCATCAAAGTTCTTTGCATCTTCTTGCTCTTTTGCTTTTTGTAACTCTTCTTGCATACAATCAAGTTGATTGGATGTATTGATAAAGTCATTCATCAATGGGTAATTATGTTCTAAAAACTCTTTACTATCTAATGCTTTATCATCTTGCTCTTCTAAATATTCTTTTTGTGTTGGTGTGTTTGCTAACATTTCTTGCACTTGTTGTATCTTTTCTTGTTCTTGATTTACTTCTTTATTGCATTGAAATGCAATCTCTTTGTGAGATTCTTTCTTTTGCAAAGATTCATTGTTGCTTTCTTTGAGAAATTCTTGAGGAGTTTCTTTATAATTTTCTTGTGAAACTTCTTTACTTCCCTCTTTTGCTTCTTGTTGTAAAGAAAGAGTAGAACCTAATTCTTGAGTATTGATATTTTGCATTGTCTCTTTTGTTGCTTGTATTGTTTTTTGCTCTGTATATTCTTTGGATTGTGCATTGATTTGCTCCATTACTTCTTTTGCTCGTTGCTCCATTTTTTCTTTTTCAAGTTCTTGCATTTTTAATGATTGTGTATGTTGTTGCTCTAATTCTGCTAACTCATTTGAATCTAATACGAAAGAATCTCGCTCTTTTGCTTCTTGTGTGATAATTTGAGATTCTAAAGATTGACGAGGTTTTACATTGTCTTTGTCTAACTCTTCAATGACTGCATTTGTAATATCATTTTCATGCACTATGGCATTCTCAATAATTTCTCTATCTTCCCCATATTCTCTTTCATTTAAAATACTATATGTATCAGAAGCTTCTTTAGTTCTTTGTAATTCTTTTTGTGTTTCTGCTTGGTGCAATATTGCTTGTGTATTGTGTATATTTTCATCTTCAAGAGGTTCATTGAATGTATTATATTCATGATAGGAATCATCATCAATCATATCAAACACATCTTCTAATGTAATATCTAATGCTTGGTTATCCATGTTTTCTCCTTTGTAATATTTTCATAGACATTATAGTTTTAGAATATTTTAAACATTTTTAAAGAATGAAAAAATATTTATAATACTTTAAAATATTTCTAAAATCCACAAGATAGATTTAAAAAATATTTTAGTATAAAGCATAATCCCTCTTTTTTTGAAGAGTTTAGAGTCTTTCAACCCTTCAGAGAGATTACATTTATAGAATCTTTATGCTCCTACATGACTCTTGAGACTTCTTTTTGTTTTGGTTGCTTTACTTTTGTTTGCTCTTTTGTATTCTCTTGTGAGACTTCTTGTGATGTATTTTTGTTATAATCAATGACAGGTGCAAAATCTCTTCCTTTGCTTTGTGCCATGAGATACGCTTTCATTTCTCTTTGGGTATTTGGATTTAATCCTAAAGATTCAATATATTGTGTGGAAGGTTCTTTAAAGGAATTTCTAAAAAATTCTCTCTCTTGCTCTAAGCTACTTAAGTCCTTACCTCTCAACATATTCATATCCAAATTCTCAAATTGACTTGCATGATAGAGAGTGATTGTTTCAAGCATTTTTGGTCTTGTTAAATCCTCAATCATTATTGGCTTTTGTGTATGAGGATTTGTAATAATTTCACCTTTATCATTTTTCTTTGGAATTTTTGGATGTGCCATATAACTTACTTTGATACCTCGCACTCTCTGTTCTTTATTGCTTAATTCACTTATAATGGGCTTTCCATTTCTATCTACCGCTTTTTTAACTTCCGCATTTGGACTCACTGCCATTGCCTGATTGAGTGTTAAATACACAGGATTTTTCTCAAATCCATTATTAATTGCATGACATTGAATAACTAAAGATACTCCCTTTGTATAAGGCTTCCCTGTTACTCCATTATAAGGAATTGCTTTATCAATTTCTGCCTTACTTCTCTTTTGTTGCCAAAACTGCTTTTTTTGTTTGCAAGTGATTGCAACCTCATATTTATGATTACTATGAATATTTTGCAGTCGTTCTTTATTGTTGCTATTCTCCCATTTTTTTATTTCACCTGTGGTTTTATCTATTGGCATACTTTCTCCTTTATATTGCTGCTTGTTCAAATTCATCTTCTAACTCAAGTGCTTCTATGATTGCTCTATGTTCTGGATTATTCATATCAACATTTTCTAGTATTACAGAGCCATCTGGTAATTCTTGCATTTCCTTATATGCTTCATAGCACTCTCTTTCACTCGGACTCATTTTACTGAGTTCTTCATTACTTACTAGCATTTGTATTCCTTTAAAAAATATTTAGGCAGAAAGCCTAGTAGAAAGATTATTGTAAAAAATCCTTTTACTAGGCTTTGTAAGCCTCTTAATCTTTTAATAATCCTATTTCTGCACATTTATCTTGTATATCACGATATTGCATATAAAGAATATTCAACTTATTATCATATTGTTTCATTTTATTTTCTTTCTCTTTTTCTAGTATCTCTATTTTTTTTCCTATGTTTTCTGCATCTTGTATGAGTGTCGTAGGTTTTATTTTCATACCTCTTTCTTTTATTCTTTGTCTTTCTTCTTTGCTTATAGCCTCTGGAGGATTTTTAGATTTATTTTTAGAATCCTCCTTCATCTCGCTCTTTCTTGCCATATCCTTCTCTACACTCTTTTCATTGGTAGTATTGTTGGTAACATTGCTGTCATTTGCGTTATGAGGCTTGAGAGTCATAGTATTGCTCTTTGCATGAATCATGTTTGCATGTGTCTTCATAGTATTTGTATGTGCATTTTGAGTATATTGTGTTGCACTATTTGTGTGAGTGTTCTCATCTGCACTCTTTATTGCGAATGAAAAATTATTATCTGCCATAGTTTCTCCTTGTATTTATTTCTCTTCAAAAATCTCTGTTAAGGCATAGCCTTTCACAAGAAATCCACTTGGATTTTCAGGCACAGATTCAAAGCTTAGTTCTTGATTGACAAAGTCATATCCTATCGTTGCCCTATATCGTTTCATAAGGGATTTATTGGAAATTCCAGCTCTTGTAGTTGATACAAAGTCAATATTTGCAACATTATTTGATAAAATAGAAAGATTAATGATTTTTATATTTCTATACACATCTTTAGAGCTATATATAGAACCATCTTGTTTGACTATTTTTTCAAATATTCCCCATACTTCTTTTGAGCTTTGCTGACGCACTTTCTCATATCTTTCTATATCATCTATGCGATTGATTGTTTCTCTATTGAGAAGATAGGTAGCAATAATACTTTTGAGTAATGCCTCATCTGCCCTTATATTATAATTTGCTTGTTCTACACGAACAAAGTTTGTATCTGCATTTGAGAAAAACACTAAATAAGGCTCTTTTTGTTTGAGTGGAAGTAAGATAAAATATCCTATTACCAAGAACACTATGATGAGACTGAGTGTGAGAATCCATAAAAACATATAGGATTTTATATTTCTCTCTATCCTAAAGATATAATTAGGATCTGTTTTTAATTCTTTATCTTCAAACATTGTATTGCTCCATATCCATAAGAATGTCATAACATGCACAAGGACTTTTCTTGGGTGGTTTCATTTTTGCATTTGTGCAACCTATAAACAATGCTAAAGATAAACTTATACAGACAAAACATATCAAAAGATAGCCTACTTGTTTTATGAATACTTTTTTGAGAGATATTCTTTGCATAATTGCTCCTTTATCAATAGATTTTTTATTCATATCTTTTTTCTCCTACTCGATGAGATTGTGTGTCTATGTTTTCTAGTGTTTCTTGTGTGTTATCTCTTTGTGTTTCTCCTAGATTTGTATCTAAAGTATTTGCCTCATAGTGAGAATCTTGCGGGGTAGATTCTGTGATTTCCCTATTGTCTATTACTTTATTATTTGAATCTTGTATATTGTCTTGATTTATTTCATGAGATTGTTCTTTTTGTGTGTCCTCGCACTCTTGATTGTTCAAAGTTGCATTTGAAGTATCAAAATCGCCAGAAGAATCTCCACTCCCTTGCATATCTTCTTGAAATTCTCTATCACTCTCTTCCCATACATCAGCATTACTGCTTTCCTCATTGTGTGTAAAAGTATCTTGTGCTTGCATATCTGTTTCATCATTGAATGTATCAAGATTCCATACAGATTCATTTCTTAGTTCAGAATCTTTTATATCTATATTATCTATGCTTGATTCTATTCTGCCATCTGCATTATAGTTTTGAATGCTTATTTCACTTGATTGTATTTCTTGTGCTTTTTGCAAAGATTCTATATCTATATGTTCACAATCTATTGCTCTTGTATCATGGAGTTGTTGTGCAATTTGTATTTCATTGTGAGTGAGGAAATCTTTTTCTCTCACTTCAGAGTTTTGAATATGTAAGTTTTTTAAATCCAATTCAGATTCCATATCTTTTTCTCTGGCTTCATGAAAAAAGATAGTGCTACTTGATTGTATATACTCGCTTTCTTTGGAATCTACATTTTCAAGATCAAGAGTTGCTTGTGTTTCGTTCTCTACTTGTTGTATTTGCGAATCTTGAAGATGAGATTGCATTGCATAAGATGTGCTAGAGTGCATTGTGGCTTGTGTGCTTTGCACATGTTGTAATTGGCTTATTTGTGCTTTGAGATTATGAATTTCTTGCAATAAGACATCATTACTTGCATGTGTGTTGTATGGTATTTCTTGTGCTTCTCCTTCTTGTCTAAAAATATCTCCTAAAGTACTTGTTTCAATTGCATCATGAGCTAATACTTCAGGTAATGTTTCTGTTTCCATATTCTCATAGATACTTTCTTGCAACATTACTCTCTTTTTGTGATTCTTTTCTCTTTCTTCTCCTTCTTGCTTTCTTTGTTCTTGTAATTCTTTTTCTACTCTTTCTAATCGTTCTTTTTGTATCCTTTCTTGTTTTAATTCTGTTTTGATTGCTTCTTGCTCTTGAAAACATTGAATGGGTGTATTTTCTTTTGGTTTTCTATCTTGTAGATACATCTCCCTCCATTCTTTTGGATACTGCATTTTTAAATCATTAAGTTGTTTGACATCACTTGCACTTGAGCTAAAGATACGCAAATAATTCCCTAGTTTTCTTAGATTTATATCTAAAATAGAGCTTCCTACTTCCTTTTGTTTAAAAAGTATTTGTCTTGCACTCTTTTTAGTCGTCTTTAAGAAATTGATTTCAGATTCACTTAGTCCTATTCTCTCTCTGAGTTTTTCAAGTGTCGTTTCATCATTTGTTGATAATATGACAAAATTTGACATATTATCAATGAAAGTATTAGCGTTTGCCACATTCTCTAAAAAGTCAAGGTTTTGGATACCCATAGCAATCACACCATTTATTTTTCGAATCTCTACGATTGCTTCTATAATCTTTGTTCGCATAGATTCTACGCCTAGATAATCTCTTAGCTCATCTATCCATATAAAAAAGCCTTTATCTGCATTCTTAGAGATGTTTTTAATCTTATGGAATAAATACATTGCAGATAAACCTGCTAAGTTCTGATTATTGAGTATAGAATCCATATTGAGAATGGATAACTGTTTGTTAAAGTTTAATGCATCCTCACTATTATCAAATAAGCTTTTCAAATAAGGTTCAATTCTACCTTTGAGATTGATTTTTTCATTTGCTAGAGGAATAGATTGATAAAAATCTGTTAAGGTGATTTGTTTGTCTAAATCTTTATATGAAGCTCTTAGAGATTGGATAGTAGATTGTATCATCTTGCTTCCTTCTATTTCTGCTTCACTTGCTTCTTTTCCTTGTGTGATATTCATGACATCTTCTAACCATTGTTTGAGAAATTCATTATTTTCACTTGTATCTTCTAAGCTAAAAGGATTTAATTTGAATTTCTCATATCCTAAATCATGATATTCACCACCTATATATTCTGTAAAATTGTGCATACCACGCAATTTATCCATTGCAAAGATATTAATGTCATACTTTAATAAGTTCAGCATTAAAAATTGCATAAGAGTAGTCTTTCCAAATCCTGTGCCTCCTATGACAAGTGTATGTCCTACTGCTGAACTTGTATCATTATCATGAAAATTAAAGAGAAAGGGAGAACCACTCAAATGTTGAAATGTAGTAATTGGTCTTTTTCCCCATCTATTTGCGTTATTTCCTAAAATATCATTCTCAAATATACATAAAGTTGATAATGCTGCACCACTTTGGTATCGCATTCTTGCATTTAAATTGCCTCTACTTGGAAAGAATGAAAAGAATAAAGGCTTTTGATTGAGTGTTTCTTTGACTATGGAGAGATTTTGTTTCTCAAGTAAGGATTTCATGGAATCTGTTTTTTCATTTAAGTCTTGTATATTTTTATATGAAACAATCAATACAGAGAAAGAGATTTTCAGAATATTCTCTCTTTCACTCTGTAAAAGCTGTGTAAGCTCTTCTAACTGATTTTTTATTAAATCTACTGCAAATGTCTTTACTCTTTTTACTTTCTTTATTGCTTGTTCCCTGTTTATAGCCTCACAATGAATCATGCAATAATAATCACTTGATTCTCTTAAGATACTTGTAGGGATTATTGTAGAAAGAGATTCTCCCTCATATGCTTTAATACTGATAAATCTTGCATAGACTTTTTTTCTATAATCATCTTTTGAAATATCTTTTCTATTTTCTCTTTGCATTTCTTCATTTATATTCTTTTGAACATGCTTTTCACTCAAATTTGTATAAAAAATCATATAATCTTTTTTAAATTCTATATCACTTGTGATATAAGAATCTGTAAGTAAATTATTGCTATAACTTAGATTTGTGTTTTGCATATTGCAATAAGTTGCATAGAAATTGAGAATCTCATCACTTTTGAATATATGAGGAGTAAAATCACTGAAATCTTGCATGGCAAGTTGTAAAATCTCTTTAAGTTTGGCTTCTTTATGCTCAAAGGAAAGATTCTCTTTGTTTTCTTCTTGCTCTTGTGTCATCTTTCTCTTTTTAGATTCAAAATAGCCAGTTATTCTTTTCTTTTTTGTGGAAAATATAAGAGTATAAGTAATCTTATAAGCCTTTGTGCCACTCTCCCATTTTTTTATTATTCTTTCTGCATAAAGATTCTTGACTTTTTCATCTAAGAGATTTAAATCCATTAATTCTTTTTTACAAAAAATATTGAGTTCTATATCATCTGTCAGTCTATTCCAAAATTGATTTCTGCTCTTTGCAAGTTCTATTTCTTTATTCATAGTAGCACCAGCATAACTTACACCCTCTATCTTTATCCCACAACAGAGATTCCCATCTTTTAGCACAAGCATTGTTTCATTGAGCTTACAAGCAATATTGTTTTCATAAGCAAGTGAATAGACTAATGGTTCTTTCACAAAGAGAGATTCTAAAAATTCTGTTGTGAGATTAAGTTTTTGTAAAAAGAATTTCTTCGTTTGAGAGAATGATTTGGCTATTTTGCTAGGCTTTTTAGATTGATGAGAATGCAGGGAATCTGTATGCGATTTTGCATTCTTATGTTGCAAGGAAACATAATCTTGTTTGTAGGCAGAATTACTTGTTTCATTACTTAAAGTTGCTTGTGTGTTCTCTGTATCACTTGTAAGAGAATCTATTTCGCTTGTATGAGTGAGAGATTGATTGTAAGTAGAATGTATTACTTGTATGTGAAAGTCTTGTTCTGGTAAATGAGATTCTAACTCTTGTAAGCTCTTAGAATTACTCAGTAGAGTATCATTTACTATATTCTCATTTTCTTGCAAATGAGTTTGATTTTCTTGTAAATTATTGTCATTTTGCAAGGAAGCAGAATCTGTTTCTTGTAAGTGCGATTCTACATTGTTTAATTCTTTTGTTTCATTGATAGAATCTATGGTATAAGAATCTATAAAGTTCGTTATAGATTCTGTATTACTCGCATATTCATTTGTTTCTTTTTGAATAGCATATGATTGATTTTCTTGTGTATAAGAATCTTGTTTGTAATCATCTTGTAATTCTTGAGATTCTAAGCATATTTCTTGTGATATTTCATGCTCTTTTACATTCTCATTTTGCAAAGAAAGAAAATCTTGTTTGTATGCAGAATCCTTCCTTGTTTCATTATTGAAAATTACTTGTAGAGAATCTGTATTTTCTTGTAACAAATTCTCTTGCAAGGAAATAGAATGTATGCTAGTTTCTTGTGTAGATTCTGTAATTCCTTCTGCACTCTCTTCTAAGGAATAAAGTCTCTCATTTTGAGTATTCATAGTATTGCTTGTAGAATGTGGATTTTCTATAATATTTTTTGTAATATTTGCAATAGTTTTTTCATAAGTTTTTCCTTTGGTATGAAGTTTATTTTTTGAAAAAAGATTCTTAAAAAGAGTACTCATGTATTATTTCCTTTTTACTTATTCTTAGGCATAATAATTTTGTCTAAAAGAATATTGCAAATTGATAGAAACAATATCATATATATCATCATCAAAATACTCTAGGATTGCTAAGAGAATCATGAGTGCTAATGTCATCAAGATTCCATAGAGAAAAAAGAATATAAATGTAGTTACTCCAAATAAGAGTAAAAGCATCCAAGCATTTCTGCTTAAACCTCTTACTTTATCTTTCTTTGTAATCTCTTTTCTATTTTCTACGCTTATCATATTTTTCCTTTTTCTTTTGAGAATCTTTTGTATTCTTTGAACTCTTTTTCATTCTCCTTTACTTTTGATTCTAAAAATACAATTGCATTTGTAATTTCTAGAATTTCTTTTGTATCATTGATCATTTTACTTTGCTTTTTTCTGCATTATTTTCATTCTTTACATGTCTTCTTTTAAGAATCTTTTATAAAAATGCACTCATGCCCATATGTGTGATTCCATATAATGCTCCTAGTGCTACTAAAGCTCCTATTAATACTTTCGCATTTTCTTTAAAAGTATCTGGCTTAAAAATAAAGATAAAACCTACGATAATGACATAAATAATCCCCACACTTGCAATCACAGTATTTAAGACACTCATCACAGTTGCAGCTGTGCTTTTTAATTCTCTTTGCACTTGATTACCTAGATTACTAAAATCAGCAAATGCAAAGCATTGCAATGCTAAAAAACATACAAACATTATTTGTAATACAGAAAGCTTTTTAAATCTCTTTGTCATTGTATTCCTTTGGGATTGAATTGTTGTTGTATTTTTTAGAATCTTTATGAGAATTTGAAAAAGAAAACTATTGTCTCATCAAGAAGTATTTCTCTTGAAAAAAGAAATATCTTTTTACTCAATATTTCATTATATTGCTTTCTTTTTTATTCTTTTACTTTCTTTGCATTCTCTTGAGAAAACAGAATCTAAAAAATTTCATGAATAGTAAATATTTTTCATCAAAAAAGCAATACCGATTTTTTACACTCTATACCGATTTTTATATTATGAATTTACAGGAAAGTTCGCTAGTGAAGGAATATTATTTTTAGAAGGAATTGTAGTCATTCTAACAATTCTCTTTGAAATGCTTTTTTCATTTACTTTTGAGGTTCTATAAGCACGACTGCAATGGGGTTAGAAAAAAATGAGTATGTAGTATAAAAATCGGTATAAAAAATTCCACTTTTTTAGAGATTTTTTTATTATTTTTGAGAAATTTCTTCTGCTTCTTTTTCAATTTCTTAGTAATTTTATTCAAAAGAATATATTTTTTATTTATAGAAATAGAAAAGATAATGACGAAACATATATATTCATTAAGAAAAACGAGAAAAAAGAGAGTAAAACTTTTAATTTCTTGTGAGAAATTTATGTTACTTGTGAATGCAGAAAAGATTATTTGTCATGTTTTCCTTTTTCTTGTTTGCATGATGAGATTTTCAGAGTTTCTCAAAAGAAAATTTTACAAGTAAAATACAAAATAAATGAGTAGGTATTCAATGAATAATATTTACTTGAAATGATATGGAAAAAGTAGGAGAGGATTTACTCATTTAAAGAAGAAAAACTCTTTATCAACGAGAAGAAAGAAATACTCATAAAAAATAAAAAATATCTTTGTAAAATATCGATGTATTTTCTCAAAAAGATACAAATTTTTTCTTATAAAAAGAGTTGCTAAAAACTTAGAAAGAAAATACAAAAATATTTTTATAAAAAATACAAATATTTCTTGGAAATTTATTGAAAATTTCTAGCAAAAAATGAAAGAAAATATTTCTAAAAAGTAATATCTTATAGAATTGATTTTAGGAGTAATTTATGAGTGAAATTTATCCATACAATCTCATTATTTTTTCTCTCATTTCTAATGTAAATAAGAGCGTATTGTATTTACAGCTTTATTTTTATAAAAAATGCAGTCATTTTACTCTTAAATTAAACAAAAATAGTGTGAAAAAAGAGCAATAAAAGAATGCTTTATTTCTTATAGAAAAATGATACATATATTCCTTTAGAATTTCATCAGCATTTTACTGAATTTTTATAGATATTTCTCACTTTCTTTTTTACTTCTGTAAAAAACAGCTAAAATCTCGTGTAGAACGATATTTTGCTTTGATTTTGTATATACAAAAGGGTTATCCTGCTAAAAAACTAGCTTTGAAAAATATATATCTTATTTACTAAATATTTTTATAATGCGAAGTAAAGAGTTTTTTATAGGTTTTTTATCAAGTGAGGTGGAGTATGATATATGTAAAAATAGAGAATGAATCAAAAGATTTTATCAATGCCCTAAAAGCTTTAGCAAAAGTTGCTGATATTAAGCTGACTTTTGAGAAAGAAAATGTTAAAAAAAGTAGAAAAGATTCTAAAGGAAAGAAAAACAATGAGAGCATATGAAGTAGCTAGGTATTTTTTATTTCTAGCAGAGGAAAATGATGAACTCATAACAAAGTTAAAAATGCAAAAGCTTTTATACTACGCACAAGCTTACTCTATGTATTATCTCAAAACACCTTTATTTGATGATAAAATACATGCATGGAAACTTGGTCCTGTTGTAACGAATGTCTATCATACTTTAGAACATGATAGCAACAATATTTTATTGTATTCAGTGCTGAAAGATTTTGATACTGATATGTTTTCAGAAGAACAAAAAGCAATTATAAGAATGTGTTGGAAAGATTATGGAAAATATACTTCTAGTTACCTTGTGAGTTTAACACATAATGAGGAATCTTATAAAAAACATTACAAAGAGAATTGCAATAATGTGATACCTCTTCATGATATTACGAAATCTTTAGAAAAAAGAGATGTAAAATACATCGAAAATGTTGAAAGGCAATTAAACTATGCCAACAATTGATTTAGTGATAAGAATATTGCGATTATTAGAGATAAAATATGGTAATTTTTATGACAAAAGAAAATATCTTGATAAAAGTTTTAGCAATTTACATAGTTTATCTCTTGATGATGAAATAAGAAAGGCAATAGAAAGTATTGATAAAGATTTTTTTGTTGGTTATGATAGCACAAAAATGAAAGATTTCATTTTCATTCTTGTAAGAGATGAATTAAGAAAAAAATAATTCATTCTCATTTCTTAAGGACATAGAAGATTCTTTGAATGTATGCTAGAATGTAAGCTTCAATAAAATTAATAGAAATACAATAAAAATTTCATAAAAAAGGATTCTCATGAGTAGTGTTTTTAAAGCTCCAAATGTAAAAAAATTAGAATCTTTTTTATTCGATTTTGAGAAGATAAAACATACTTTCTACAAAGAAATAAAAGAGTATAAAAATCCCCCTGCAAATCTCTCTTTATTACAAAAGCATAGAAGCTATCCTTTTATTGCAAAACAAGCTATTGTAAAACTACTCTCTAATCTCTCTGTGAATGGATTTAAAAATGCCTTGCGTTATATCATACAAAATGCAGAGGAACATGCTGCAATCAATCACTATGGAGAGCAACAAAAAGCAAGTGAAATATTCAAAGATTGGAATGATGATTTTACAGGAAAAAAGAATGCAAAAGAAGTATGGCATGTATGCTTTTCAATCAAAGAGATTCCATCTACAAAAAATCTCTTAGCATTAGAAAAATCTGTCAAGAATCTTTTACAAAAAAATTTCTATGCGTATAAATATTGCTATGTCCTCCATACCCATCAAAATAATCCTCATATCCATGTCTTAATCAATAAAAACAATATGTTCTCACACAAGAAACTTCATTTCAAAGAAAAGAATGAAATAAAAGATTTTTTTACTACTTTACGAAATGATTTTACGCAAGGATTAAATTATTATGGACTACATTACTATAATGCCTCTACATATGAAAAAAGAAATCTTTTAGAAGAGAATTTACATTCATTTCAATACAAAGATTCCAATCAACTCAATCTTGTTACAAAGTTAGAAAAAAGTATTGCAAGAATCTCTAAAAAGATTGAGAATTTTTCAAAGAAATTAGAGCAAAGAAATACTGCATTAGATACCCTTTTTATGCAAAGGAAAGAAGTCTTAGAAAAATACTTTAGTTTTGCTCCACAAAGAACAAAGAATGAAGCACTCCCTGAATTTCAAACCTTACAAGAACGCAAGAGATTTTATGCAAAAAGAAATAAAGAAAGACAACAAAGAAATCTTGCAAGAATTTCTGCCTATAAAGAATTTCAAGAAATAAATAAAGAAATAAGAAAAACCAAAAAACAAAACTACTTCTATAACAATGAAATCAAGAAGCTTCACAATGTAGCAAAAAGTCTAGAATCTCAAATGAATTTCATGCGTGAGCAATATATAAAAAATCAACAAGAATGCTATGCAGATGTAAGAGAAAAGCAAAGCTATCTTGATTTTATGCAACACTCTAAAAAATCGCTTTCAACAGATGATATAATGACACTTAATGCAATCCAAAGAGAATTAAGAAAGAAGAGTAAGCATATACTAGAGAATATCAAAGATTTTATTCAACTTGATAAGAAGATACTTGATTCTATAATCTCATCTCAAAATACACATAATACACATGAAGATTCTCTTTATTCACCTCACAATACAAACAAAGATTCTCTTCTTTCATCTCAGAATATAAAAAGAGATTCTCTTTCATCATTTCATGATACAAATAAAGAACATGTTAATCCTCACTTTGCACTACAAAAACTCTTAGGAACAAAGCTCTCTGCAAACTCTCTTATTCATGCAAAGAAAAATATAGATTATCTCTACAATATCTTAAAAAATGCAGATAGATATACAATGATAAAAAATAAGGAAATGACACAAGAATCTTATGAGTTTTATGACAAGCTTTTAAAAGAAAATTCTTTTACAATCTCTCAAATTCTCAATGAAAAAATAAAGAGCTTAAAGAGTATCTTACAAGATACATACAAACATGAAAAAGAGAAGAAAGAGATACATAAGCAAAATACATATACACAACAAAGACATGAACAAAATAGATATGATAATACACAACAACAAGATATATCTCAAATAGCAAAATATGATACAAAAACATTGCGATATTTCCAAAAAGAATTTCAAGCATTACTTACATATACACAATCAAAAGAGAATATGCAATATGATATGGAATATTTGAATGATTTTGAAAATAGAATAAAGAAAGCAAACCTACAAAACTTACTTACTCTTGTTTCACAAGCTTTGCAAGAAAAATATGTAAAACTTCAAGAAAAAAGTAAAGCAATCAAAGAGAAAGAAAAATTAGAAAGAAAGAAAATGAGGCAATTAGAGAAAAATAAATTACAAGAAGCAAGAATTCAAAGAGATAGAATGAATAAAGGAAAAATAATATCAGAACAACAAAGAGATAGAGATAGAAAAGAAAGAATCAATCAAGTAGAAATGAATAAAGAGGGATTAGAATCTAAGCAAAGAGATTCTTATTTGCAATCTGATAGATTACAACAAAATACAGATAATACCATAGAATACAATAACGCACAACAATCAAGTAAAAAGAGAGAAACTCATAACAATCAAGGATTGAGTAGATAAGCTAACAAGAACAAAAGGAGACAACATGCAAGTAACATTAAAGATTTCAAATGCAGATGAGAAGTTAATAAAGGCTTTAAAAGGTGTAATTAATCTTTATCCTCAAGCAAAGTTAAAAGTAGAGAAAGAAGAACTTACAGAAAATGGCTATACCCCTGAATTTGAAGCAGAAGTGTTAGAAGGTATAAAAGAGGTTGAAGAACAAAGAAAAAATGGCACTCTTAAGACTTATAAAAGTGTTGAGGAAGCTTTTAGGGCAGAGGGAATTATCTAAATGTATGAACTTCATTTAAGTAAAAGATTCACTAAAGATGCTAAAAAGCTGAATCCTCAAGATTTAAAGCATACTATGGAAGTTTTACAAAGATTATGCAATAACGAAACACTAGAGCCAAAATACCAAGACCATACATTAAGTGGAAATTTAAAAGGTGCTAGAGATTGCCACATTAAACCTGATTTGGTGCTAATTTATCAAAAAGATAATGAAATTTTAGAAATAGTTGCTTTGAAAATAGGAAAACATAGCAAGATATTCAAATAAATAAATGCATTTTGAGTAATCTCATATAAAAATATTTCTTGATTACTTTTTAATATGCGTTTATTACTATCTAAAACGCTCTACAATCGATGAAAATATGTTTAGTAATTTTTTATTACTAATGTTATTTTCGTGTCTTATTTTATGTTTAAATGAGTTTTTTAAGAATACGGAAGTCTTTTTTAATTTGAGAAACATTGTGTTTTGCAGTATGAGAGAAAAGGAAGTATAATATTTTGATTCATTTCTTTAACATTATTTGAATCTTTTTTAGCATTCGTTACACTTACTATCATTCGTGCTTAGCACTGAAAAGAAAAATGGGAAAAATTTTTACTTAATGAATTGGAAGTTCTCTTTCTTTACCTCTCTCTACTTCTTTGCATTCCTAATTTCTTAGCCATAGTTTGTAGGGTTTCTACTTGTTTGATTATTTCTTTGTCTTGTTTCAGATATTCTGTAAGGTTTGGATTATTACAAATATCATGGTATTTTTGTAAGGCATTGTTTATTTCTTTTATTTGAGCATCTTTGAGGAGAGATTTTGTTGTGAGTCTTGTGTAGGATTTATAAAAGAGTTCTTTTTCTTGGTTATAGAGATGTTGGTTAGAATCTGTTTGTGGGGATTGTTCTTGTTTGGATTGTGTAGATTCTGCAATGGGATTTATAAATGAAGTGATTTCTTTTTGATTGAGGATTGCTCCTTGTTGCAAGGTGTTATTTTGAAAATTCTGTGTATATTCGTTGATATAAGCCTTAATGGCTTTCTCTCTTGCTAGATTAAGTTTTAACTCTGCATATTCTTTTTCTGTGAGTTGAGACGATTCATGACTGAGTCGTGCAATGTTTGTACATCCTGCTCCCACTCTTTGACTTCCTTCAGCCACTGCTGTGCGTTCCTCGCTCTCTGCTGTGCGTTCCTCGCTCTCTGCTGTGCTTCTAGATTCATTTTTATTTCTGTTCGTATTATTTGTAGCAAATCCTCTCTCCGCATTTCTAATGCTACCGATTCCATTTCTTCTAAGAGCCATAAGGGTATCTGTGCTAATTCCTCGTCTTTTGCTATCGGTAATGCTTCCACTAGCTTCCTTGTTGATTCCCTGCTTGTCTCTTGTGTTGTTTGTATCTTGTTCATTTGTAATGTCATTATTCTTTTCCTTCCCTTGTTCCTCTAATATCCTTGCTTGTAGCTGTTCTAAAAACGATTTTTCCATTCTCATTCCTCAAATAAATATGATTATTATAAATTTCTCTATGAGATTCTATAAGACTACATTTAATCTTTGGAAAGTCATTCTAAGAATAGAGAATTACATTTACTTATTTTTTAGAATGTAGAACTTGTATTGTAATATTCTAGCATAAAGATTTCTATGTATATACAAAAGGAGAGAAAAAGTATGTATATATTGCATAAATTATTAGAATTATTGATGAGATGCTAAATTTACCACAACCCTATTTACCTTTGGTAAATTCTACATTGGTATTACCTGCATTCTATAAAAGAATTCCTCAAATGAAGTGAGAGTATAGCTTAATTCATTATTTGTAGAATAGAGAACTAAACCTTGTATCATATCTACATATGCTCTTGCATGTATCGTATAGTTATTATTAGAATCCTTTAGTAAGAAGTCTTTGCTTGGTCGTCTTCGCATAGAATCTCTAATACTTGATAATTTTGTATTCTCTATTGCTACATTTTGTAAGGTTACTTTCTTATTCATTGTGTTTTCCTTTATGGTAATGGTATATGATATATACTTTTAGTTCTTGCTTCTTGTATATTCTAGTCTCTGATTGCTTACTATGCTCTATTTTGCACTCATGAAATAATATCTCTATATTATATGCGATATTACAACAAATGTTATAGATATATTAGTTTTTTCATTTTTACTCCATATATTCTTATTTCTCATATAGGTGCTTGTGGGGCATTTTGTTCTTGTTGATTGTGTTCTTGCATTTCTTGCAGTATATTCTGTCTCATGTTTTGCATGAGATATTGCATTTCTTGTTGAAATTCTATCTTTTGTTGTGTTAATAATTGTTGGACTTGTGGATTATTTTGCAAATCTATTGCATTTCCATTGTTTTGAGTATTGGGGTAGTTTTGATGAGCGTTTTGCATCGTAGAATCAGCATTCATAGTATTACCTTGTGTGTTAGATTTCTTATTATCCAATAATTCTATTGATTCAACCAATATTGAATGCTTTGTTCTTGTATTATTCTTGTTATCTCTCCTAGGATTCTATATTGGCATTTTGTTGTATAAAACATAGAATCTTATTGATAATTTCATCTCAAAGTAGATTATTTTATTTATAGCTTTCTTGCTCACTCGGGAAATTCTTTGTCTTAACATCTTGTGCGTATTTTGCAATAGCTTCTTTTAACAGAATCTTACCATTGCAGTAATGACGCACAAATTTTGGTTGAAACTCATCAAAAAAACCAAAAACATCGCTCCATACAAGAATCTGTCCATCGCATTCCACACCTGCACCAATTCCAATAGTTGGAATCCTTAAGGCTTGTGTAATCTTTTGTGCAACACTTGAAGAAATCCCTTCACATAAGATTCCAAATGCACCAGCATCTTGCATCGCAATAGCAGTTTCTATTAATTCATTTGCTTCATGTTCTTCTTTTCCTTTTATTTTAAATCCTCCATCAAAACGCATAAATTGTGGCTTTAGCCCAATATGTGCCATAATGGCAATCCCCTCATCACACAAGGATCTCACAATCTCTTCTTTCTCTAATCCCACCTCAAGCTTCAATGCATCAATATTGCATTCTTTATAAAATCTCAGTGCATTTTGCAATGCCATATCCTTTGTTGCATAACTACCAAAGGGCATATCAGCAAGTAAAAAAGACTTATTCACTCCCCTACTCACAGCCTTTGAATGATAAATCATTTCCTCCATGCTTGCCCCTAATGTGCTATCTTCTCCTCCAAAACTCATTTTCAAGCTATCACCAACCAAAATTACATCGACCTCACCATCAAAAATTTTTGCCATAAGTGCGTCATAAGCCGTAATTGCAACAATTTTTTCTTTACTTTTTTTTGCCTTCAAGTCATTTAATGTCATTTTTTTATCTAGCATTGTGCCCCTTTCGCGATTAATCTATGCTACATTGTAACACAAAATTTATACAAAATGATAGATTTATAACCTTTTTATCATTTCATGGAATTTTTATGAGTTCTTTACAAAATACACTATAATTATCTGAAAACTTTATAGAGAAAGAAAATATGAGGTAAATATCTAAAGCAAATCCGGTGTAGCTATAAGCCGAGTTCTGTTATAAGGTAATTATTTATCTTGATGATATTTCACAACATCATTCTAGCGAATAGCTAAATGAGACGATAACCTGCTATTCTTGCTACAAATTGGGTTTACAGAGCATTTTTTGTTGCCAAAAAACCGGTAGGCTCTTACCCTGCCTTTTCACCCTTACCTTAACATCGCAAGATTCTCTAAAAATCTAATAATTTCTAAAAAATTGCTTAAAGGCGGTATATTTCTGTTGCACTTTCCCTTAGGTCTCCCTAGCCATTTGTTAAATGGAATCTTGTCTCTGTAGCTCGGACTTTCCTCTTTAAAAAAGCAATTACCTGCTACACCGAAATAAAATGATAGCAAAAAAATAAAAATTTTGATATTATTTTATAAAATTATGAAGAAGGAATAAAAAATAATTCACATGAAAACACATCAAAATGATGAAATACCAAATGAAATTTTAAGATTTTTAGAAAACCAATCAAAGGAACATATCGGTCCTCATCTATTTCTTGCAACACGAAAAATGAAGAAATTTATCATTAATCACTTGCGAAAATTTGATATTGGCTTTGAACAAGTAGGGGTTATGCACACACTTCATGTGGCACATCTTAATATCAATCAACTTGCAAAAGTTATGTATAAAGACAGAGGCACAATTAGCCGTTGCGTAGAATCTCTTTGTGCAAAAGGTTATGTTGTAAAAATAAAATCAACGAAGGACCAACGCATACATACAGCAAAACTTACCCCAGCAGGAGAACAATTTTTAGAGAGTTTAGAGCATCTTTTTACCAACACTATTGGTTGTATAGAAAATCTTTTTACACCAGAAGAAAATACACAATTCCATCATCTTCTTGATAAGTTAGTAGATTCTATCAGTAAAAACGAAACAATGAAATAAATTACAAAAACAAGTTATTGATTAAAAAAGAGATTTGGTATATTTTCACTCTCTAACTCAAAATCTAAAAACTTTCATCAAACCATCTTGCAATCTGACTACGAATTGTATGTTTGAATTGCAGGCCAAATACAAAATCATCATTCTTTGCTTTATTGAGTAAGCTCAATGCTCCATTCCGAGATTTACTCAAATATGGGTGGTCAATTTGATTATAATCTCCCAAAAAAACAATACGACTTTTTTCACCCATTCTCGTGCCAATAAGTTTTATTGTCGCATCAGAGGCGTTTTGCACCTCATCAAAAATCACAAACTTATTATGCAAGCTAATTCCTCTTGCATGTGCAATGTCTAACATTTGAATATTATGCTTTTGTAAGAAATAATGCGTTGCATCTTCTTTATCAAACCCCTTGCTTTCGCCTTTGTATTCAATACGTTTTGCCAAAGAATGTTCTTTCAAACTCTCAATAATAAAATTAATACTACTAAAAAGTGGATACATAAAATAATGTAATTTCTGTATTTCATCACCTTTACGAAAACCTAATTCTGCTTCTTTATCATTCGCAGTGATGGTGTTACGCATATACACAATTCCATCTACAACTCCCATTTTCTGCAATGTAATACCGGCTTGTAGTGCCATAAGTGTTTTTCCACTTCCTGTGCTACCTGTAATAATACTAAGATAATTTGCAGTATGTGTAAGGATTATATAAGCAAGTTTTTGTTCAATATTTAATGGCAAGACATAAGGCTTATATTCCTTAATAAGAGAATCTAAACTCAAGATTTCAAGTTTTTTTTGAATCTTTATCCCAAAATATTTTTTTCCTGTAAGATAACGCACACTATCAGTATAATCGCACTCTTCAATTTCAAAAATATGCCAGTCCGTAATCGCTTGAAATTCTTTGCTCTCTTCATAACTTGTTTTATCACTTAAATCTCGACGGAGAGAAATCTTATGAATAAAATTGATTTCTTTTGGATTGCTAATTTGTGTACGTTTAAGGGAATAAGATTCTATATTATCAGCAATTGAACGCACTCGTAAAGCAATATCATTAGTAAGCAATACAAGATTATAGTCTTTGGCAATTTCACGAATGCGTGCATCATTGAAACCATAATCAATAAATTGAGTTTTATAACAAGAGCGAGTAATAACGGAAATTGGCACATGCACATTTTGTGTATGAAATTCAAGCGTAACAATTAAATCATTTAGTAATGGTTCTAAAACCGAAGTTTTGAAAGATTGTGTTATACAAGAATTTGTATAAGATTCTTCTTGCAATGGTAATGCTTCTAATTTCTCTTTATGTGAATCTCTAAAATAAGATTCTGTGTTTGCACATGAAGGGTGAAAATCTTTTGTTCCATAAGGTAATGTGTTGTCACAAGAATCTAGTTTTATAACATTTGCAATACAACGAAAAAATTCTCTTGCAAAATATCCACTCTCACTTTGCTGATCTTTCTTTTTATCAAGTTCTTCCAATATAATGTCTGTAATATACAATTCATTTCCCATATTATGAAGATAAAGTAAATTGTTTGTATCATCAAGTATGATTGAAGTATCTAACAGAATCTTTAGCAAAAATTTCCTTTCAGTTTTGATATATAATATTATAGCTAAAATATAACTCAAGAAAATATAAAATCCAATGATGTAGAAACATTGTAGTATTATTAGAGTATTATATTAGGTGAAATTACAAACGAAAAAACTTTATAATATAGAACACAATCAAAGCAATGTATAGTAAAAATATCCAAATCTTCTCAGAGTTATTTGCCAAATTATCGTTTCATCATCAAATGCAAACTAGAAATTCAATTCTGCATTCTATTGAATCTGATATTGATTTTTGTGGAATTATCAATTTTTACTTTTTTGCACAGACAAATCAAGATCGTTTATGATTTTTCTACTTTCAGTTTCCATTTCATTAAGATTCTTTACAATATAATCCACATCTTGTATGTTAAGCTCTTTTATTTCTAATTTTTGTAATGCGTTTATCACACATTTTGTGATTACTTTTCTACTTTGTTCAATATTATCTTTGTCAATAAGTGTAAAAAGTAATTCTTTTGAAATTTCATCTTCAAATAAATGTGAAATAGCATGTTGCGTAAAATCTTGTGCTGGTTTCATTATTTTAAAGCTTAAATATGTATTAGACTTGTATACAATATGTTCAATTTTGACTGTATTTATCACAAGGCTTTTATGAATATCGGCAAAAATTTTATTAAGCGTTGTGCTACTTTCACCAAGATTCTCAAAAACTTGACTAAAAGAAGTAATTTTATCTTGAGTATCCTGAACAATCCGATAAATTTCTTGGCTACTAACTTGAATGGAGTTGATTTCTTGTTGCATTGTTTGGATAACAAGAGAAATTTTATCCGTCGCTTGACGAGTATTTTCTGCAAGTTTTCTCACTTCATCAGCAACAACAGCAAAGCCTCTTCCATGTTCTCCTGCTCTTGCTGCTTCAATACTCGCATTAAGTGCTAAAAGATTTGTTTGCGATGCAATACCGATAATTAATTGAATAACATTACCAATATCATTAGATCGTTGCGAAAAGCCAGTAATAGAATCATTATTTTGCGAAATAAGTCCTAAGAGTGTCTCAACACTATGGGATACTTCTTGCATGTTTTCCTGATTGTCGCGTGAAATTTGCACCAATGAATGGATATTGGTATTCACATCTTCAAGATCTGACATATTTTGTGATAAATCATTACTAATATTCTTTAAATCATGATTTTGATTATCTAAACTCATGTTCATCAGTGATCGTGCAAGTGAATTTTGTATGCTTTCCTTTGCGTTTGCCTCAATGCTTGCGAGGCAAAAATTAATATTATCAATATTTTTTACAAATGTTCCTTTTAATCCTTCACCCAAAGCTCTACGATAAAACTCATTTTGTTGCGAAGCACTAATCGAAGTATTTACTTCGCGTAAAAAAGCCTCTAAATTGTCAAGCAAAATATTAATATTATCACTCAAAAGGACAAGCTTTGCATCGCCCTTTAAATGAATTACCCTATTCTCAAAATCACCTTCTTTTGCATTATTCGTAACTGCAATGATTTTTTGTAAAAAAATATCTTTTTTATTCTCAAGAATCCAAAAACCAATAAGTAAAATGAGTACAATAAATGCAATAATACCCACAAATATATTGCCCTGTATAAAAGCTATAATAGGAAGAACTACCAATAAACAAGTTGCACTAGCAAGTAATATTTTATTTAACATCACCATCCTTTTGAAGTTTTAACATAAACTCATTAAATTCAAATCCTCTGTCTGCGACTTTTGCCAGAAGCACTTCCTTTGCCTTTGCAACACCTTGCTGTTGCTCTATCATCAGAATCTCATTATAAAGATTTGAAATCATATGGATAGCTTTTGGATTTGGTTTTCTACGAACAGAATAATAACCAATAATATTATTGTTTCTATCATAATTTGATGTAAAGTTGGCAAAAACCCAATAAAAATTTCCTTTTTTTGTGAGATTTTTTACAAAAGCAAATACCTCTTTACCATGTGCGATATGCCCCCATAATAATTTAAATACGCTTCTTGGCATATCTTTATGACGAATAATATTGTGCGGTTTAAATAACACATGATTCTCATCATATTCTGCATACTGTAAAAATGCTTGATTGCAATAGAGTATATTTCCTTTCAAATCCGTTTTTGAAGTAATCAATATATCGTTGCTTAAAATAAGCTCGTGCATTTACTCTCCTTGTAATTCAAATGATTCTGTCAAGAAAATTCATCTAACTAAACCATAGAATCAAAGTTTAACAAATAAATTCTTCCTTGCTGTGAATATTTCATATCATTTTATATTTTATTTTAAAAACAATATTGATATAGAAAATAATAGCAATATTATACTAAGAGTATGTAGTATGTTAAGTATATAACATCAAAAGAATTTGCACAAAAAATCTTAAATATTACACTATGAAACAATTTTGATATTGTAATTCAAAATCAATATTTTGCTTACAAAATTCTTAATAATATTTTAAGTTTATTGTATCAAAAAAAAAACTTAAATTTACAATTTAATCTTTCTATGACATAACAAGAGCCTTTAAAAAAACATTTTGTATCCATTCTATTGGAATATTTTGTATAGTATGCAAGAAAGATTGTTGTTCGCATAACTGTGTTATTGGCTTATCTTGCAATATTGTTTTAATGTCACTCTTTATGCAAGAATGGTTTAAATTTTTGATTTCCTGTGCTTGTGTATGTGATAAATTATTATGACCTTTAGAATCTCTTTTAAATTCCAAAATATACTCTTGAAACCACACATAAAATCTTTCTCGAAGAGGATTATTAATCCATTGCAATTTGGTAATACTTCCCTGCACACTCCATATTTTAATGAGTTGTTTTATTACCCGTAATTCATTGTCATAAAATAGGGGCAATTCAGTAAAATTCCCAATAGAATCAAAAAGAACAAATGGATTAAAAAGCTCCATTTTCTCTTCAAAAGAGTAATTACCATCACATGATTGTGCGGTTATTGTATTACAATGTAGCATTTGCTGCGATTTGGCTTCTATTATATTGTTACACACTTCATGCACATTTACTTGAGAAATATCAGAATCTATCCGCTTTGAATCATAATAAAACTTTTTTAATACCATTTTTTGTGCCTCAAATTCTTTAGCAAGAAAATGATTATATTGTCTTAAACACATTAAAAACTTTAAAAATTCTTCATAAGATTCTATCATATAATGAGTTTTTTGTATTTTAAGCTGCAATACTTTTGCAACCTCTTCTAAAAGTGTCGCATATATTTCATTATCCAGAGGGGAATTTGGCAATATCTCTTGCAAAATAAAAGTTTTTTTGTCTTGTAATGTTAAGAGAATAGAAAATGATTGACTTTTGAATATCGAAATAAGTTGTTTTCGCAATTCTTTTGGACAGATAAAATACGGTAAATGATTTTGCACTACACAATCTAATACATAGAAAAAATTACCATTATAATACGATAAAATTGCTTCTACTCCCCTAATTTTTCTTTTTACTCGTAGTGGAAAAATAAAACTTTTGAGACATTCATGATTTTCAATAAATTCTTCTGTTCTATTTGTATTTACATTATAACCTCTTCCAGCAATTTGCCACGATTTTGTATCGATAATACATGGAATAAAACAGCATGGGGATCGCTGAATATCTTGATTGATTCTACTCATAAAGCGGATTGAGAGAAGATTCTTATGAGACTCAAGTGTGATTTTCTTATTTCCTTTTGCAGAATCAATGTATTTTTGTATTGCATGTTTTGCGTCTTTTTCCTCTTTAGAAATAAAAATTGTGTTGCGAATACTCGTATCTTTAAATTCATTTTGAGTTAATTGTATTGTGCGTAAAAAACCACCAAATTCAACTTGTGATTCCATAATGAAATTTTTTTCATAAATTCTAATTGGTAATGCAGTTTTGTTTCTATGTCCAAAAAATTGGTAGTAATTTTCTGGTGCATTCTTACTAAATGTTTGGGCTATGGCACTTGTATTAAGATAACCACCAACACCATGTATACTTTGCGATGCACTAAGTAATAGGGGGTATTTGGGTACATTTGAAAGACCACCATGTGTACAAATCACGCGTTTGTCATGAAATCTATAAAAAAAGTATGGTATAAGTTTCTGATATAATTGTTTTGCCTCATTTTTACTAAAACCTTTTTGCTCAAGTTCTAGTTGGGTATTAAGACGAAACTCACGTGATTCCACCTCTTTATTATTTGCCCAATGCCATAACCATTTTTCATGATTACCTTCAATCAAACACACATTCTTCTTATCCACAATAGTAAGCAAAAACTTTAATACTTCATAATTTTGGAATCCTCTATCAATATAATCCCCTAAAAAAATATAAAATTCATCATCTTTCATTGTGCCTAAATATTTTTTAAGCACAGAAAATGATCCCTGAATGTCTCCAATATGATGAATTACCTTATAGCCATTCAGATTTTTTGGCTCAACATGAAGAAATTTTTTGATTTCACTGGGTTCAATAATATCGCATTTAATTGGGATTTCTGATAATTGCAAATCTTTATAAAGAGATTCTAATTCAGATTCCATATAAATATATTCCTGTGCATTTTGATTGCGTTTTTTGATTTCATCAAATGGGATACTGCTAAAATCTACAATAAAAATTTTATAAGCGTAATTTTTTGCCATCTCTTTGTAATTACTGAAGTAAGATTTTGCAATATGGTTATCTTCGACAATGATAAAATCACCTTTTGCCATACGAGATTCTAAAGCAACAAAAAGCATTTGAAAGGCGATTTTATCATTATTATTTGCACGAATAGTCTTTCCATTTTCATCAAGCATTGGACTTTGAGTTAGATCTTTAAAAGTCTGCGAAGAAAGTGTATAATCTTGCAAATTATATTGTTGTATCCATGTTGTTTTCCCACAAAATGGCATACCTCTTGTTAATAACAAATACCTCATGTATTGTCCTCACATTAAAATCTACATATAGAATTATAGCTAAAATTTTGAATTTAGATTCTGTAATATTTGATATATTGTGTCTGAAGAAATAGTAAAATGCTATGCAAAAATAACTGCTCTTAAGAGATAATCTCTATAATCTCATTTTTCTATTTTACTGCTTGATTCACTATTTTTAATAAATTTTATACAAATATGAGAACTTTTCTTTAGTTTATGATATTCTTTAAGAATCGCTAGGACATTTAAACTGAGAAATGTATGAAAATTATATAACTCTATTAAAAATCTAAGCTATAATGCACGCTTCAAGTTTATAGCATATTTTTAAAAATAAACAATTTTTTGTTTCAAGGAATTTTAGGAAAAGATAATGCAATTTCAAAGTATCAAGGTTCTATTAGCTGGTTATTTAGGAGTGATTCTTATAGGAACACTCTTGCTTGCAATGCCCCCAATGTATAATACGAATATAAGTTTTCTTGAAGCTTTCTTTACAAGTGCTTCTGCTATGACTTGCACAGGTCTTGTGATTAAAAACACAGGATTAGACTTTACAATTTATGGACAAATCGTTATTGTAATATTAATACAACTTGGTGGCTTTGGGCATATGAGTATGGCTGGCATTATTTATCTTATGGTTGGCAATAGATTAAGTGCATCAGAAAAAGATCTTATCAATGTTGTAGATAGTTTGAATAATAATTCGCTAAATGGCATTGGTCGAGCCATCATCAATGCTCTATTTTTTGTGTTAATTACAGAATGTATTGGTGCAATGCTTTTATGTCCTTATTTTATATGGCAAATAGGAGATGTTAAAGAAGGATTGTGGGTTGGAATAATGCATACGATTACAGCATTTAATAATGCTGGATTTACAAACTTAAAAGATGGATTATTGCCATATCAAGCAGATGTTTTTGTAAATATTGTTCTTTCATTGCTTATTATTATTGGTGGACTCGGGTATCTTTCTTCTATTGAGATTTCTAAGCATTGTTATTTACGCACTCGTTATAATGGAATCTTTACACACAAAAAATCTCCTACAAGATTAAGCTTAAATACACGCGTTACAATTACCATGACAGGGATACTTTTGGTATGTGGTGTTTTTAATGTCTTAATATTTGAATGGAATAACCCAAAAACAATAGCAAATATCCCTTTTTGGGAACAACTCATTAATGGTTTTTTTATGTCAGCAAATTATAGAACTGCTGGATTTAATATTTTTGACATTAGTGGATTTGATGATAGAACTATGTTCTTTTCAATGTTTTTCATGATTATTGGTGGTGGTCCAGGTGGCACAGCAGCAGGCATTAAGGTAACAACCTTTGCGATATTGGTAGCACTCTCCATTGCAATTATCAATAATCGAAAAGATACTATTATGTTTGGTCGCACAATACCACAAGATATTGTATCCCGTGCATTTTGTGTGTTTATTATTGCTGTAATCTATTTTTCTGTGGCTACATTTTTTCTTTCTATTTTTGAGCCTGATGTCAAGTTTCTTCCTTTAGCCTTTGAGACTCTTTCAGCTTTTAGCACCGTTGGTCTTTCTATGGGTGATCGTGGTGGCACACTAAGTTTATGTGCAGACTTTAATACAATCGGATTAATCATTATAATATTCTTAATGATTTCTGGTAAAATTGGCATTATGGCTTTTACTCTTATTTTTATTGGTGGTTCAAAAACAAAACATACAAGATATGTACAAGAAAAAATTTTAATTTAAATAAAAAGGAAAGATATGGCAAAGAGTTTTGCAGTTTTAGGCTTAGGAAAATTTGGGTATCATGTAGCTTTAGGGCTTGTTGAAAGTGGTGAAAGTGTTATTTTATGCGATAATTTAGAATCTAGTTTTGTAGAATTACGCGATAAAGCTGAACAAATATTTGTCCTTGATTGCACAGACAAAATGGCACTTAAAGAAGCAGGTGTCAGCGAATTAGATATAGTTATTGTGAGCATTGGAGAAAATATAGAAGCAAGTATTCTAACGGTTATGGCATTAAAAGAGCTGGGCAATAAAAAAGTTATTGCAAAAGCTATTTCATCTACACACGGGGCGATATTAGAGAAGCTTGGTGTTGATGAAGTAATTTATGCAGAGAAACAAGCAGCAAAACGACTACTTAGCGAACTTACAGAATCTAATGCAGAAGATATTGAACTTAGTGCAAATATGCGTGCATGCAAGGCTGTTGTAACAAGTTATTTTGTAAAGCGATCTGTTGGAACTATACGAGAAGAAGATAATGTCAAAATCGTAGCTGTGCGTCGCGGAGATTCATGGGAGCTTGATATAGAATCTACCTTTATCTTGCAACGCGGTGATGTCGTATTATTCTTAGGCAGTAAAAAAGATATTGAGAAAATTATGGAAACAATCGAAAAATAATTCCATAATTTTAATTGTAAAAATAAAAATGCCCTAAAATATGATAAAAGATTCTTTATTTTAGATTATAATAAACTTTAACTTAACTATTTTATTATTCCAATAAATAGAACAACTCAAAGTTTCTTTCAAAATATTTTTAAATAAGGAGACTATTATAATGAAATATATTCAAACATTATGGCTAACATGTTGTTTTGCGTATGCTGATAGCATTATAGAATTTGGCACAAGCCAAACGAAATCGTATAAGCCTTATGAAAACTTCAAAAATCGCTCTACTACTTTGCCTTACCATGAAATGACCTTAGAATCTTATCATAACCAAACACAAAATCAAAAGAAGCTACATACACAAAACAATATATTCGCAAATAATGAAATCAATTCTACGACAAACACACACACACATTCACACAATGCCAACACACCAAATTTTCATACTACAATACCACAAACAAATATTAATACAAACAAAAAACCAGCAACACAACTTATTACAACTGATAAACCAACACACGCAGGAACACATTTACGTGGAAAAGATTTTTTTGATTATTATATCAAAGATAAACCAAAAGGGATTGTGCGAGATTTTTATATTTGGCAATATTTAAATGACAATAAGTTAAATGCAAAAGAGATTAATGAAGTTTATAAAATGCTAAATGCAAAAAACCCTTATCTTCGCAAGGTACTTAATAATCTTGGAAAAACAGAAAAACTCCCTCGCGATATTGAATGTTCAAAAATGGGAGTAAAAATTGCACTAAAGCAAGATGATGTTTGCCTTATAGCATCTATAAGAAATCATTTAGCAGCATTCAAAACTCTCTCAAAAACAGAAACAGACACAATTATAAAACGCATTGAAAAAACTTATAAAGACACTGCACGAGCTATTGCGATCTTACATTCACAAAACCGCACCAAAGACCTTTTTAAAGAAAACTCTATTGTCTTTACAATGGTATATCATGCACTTAATAGTGATGAGAAACACAAAATCACAACAGAGAAACCAGCACAAGATTTTAAACGATTAAGCGAATATAAAACAAATGGATTCTATAATATTCTCAATAATGCCATTTTAGCCTCAAATCTCAACAATATAAAAACTCTTTTGCTTCAAGCAGATATTACACAAGCTCCACATAATACACTTTTTTTACTTGGAATAAATGAACTTCGCTTTGGTTCAAAAGAGAAAGCAATGACATATTTTAAAAGGGCACAAAATTCTACTACTCTTGGGTTTTTTATTGATAGGGCAATATTTTGGCAATATCTTGTCAGTGAAAAAAAAGAATATCTAGAACAACTCTTAAAAAGTAAAAATGCAAATATCTTTAGCATTTATGCAAGCCAAAAGCTCAATAAAACTCCTAGCTTTGTAATCATCAATAAGCTTCCATCGCTTGCTCTTGATAATCCACCCTTTGACATTCGCGATCCATACATTTGGCAAAATATCTCTTCTACAATGATTAACACAAGTGACCCTGTTAAACTTGCAAAGGTTGTGCCTTATTTTTCCTATAAAGATACAATGCCACAGCTTGCCTACCTTATGCAAAAGATTGATAAATATTCTACAAATTACTACCTTACACCTTATGAGGGATTAATAAAATGGAATAGCACAGAAGAACAAAGCTTTGTCTTTTCGATCGCAAGACAAGAAAGCCATTTTATTCCAACTCTTATTTCTCGTTCATTTGCACTTGGAATCATGCAAATAATGCCTGCAAATGTAAAACCCTTTGCAAAAGAAATGGGGAGAAATGACATTGAGTATAATGATTTGTTTGACCCAAAAACTTCTCTTGAAATGGGACGACATTTTATAAAAGTATTACAAAAAGAATATAAAAATCCCCTTTTTGTAGCTTATGCCTATAATGGTGGTCCAGGGTTTCTTAGACGATTGCTTGCAAAAAATGAATTATTTTTAAAAAATCGTGCATACGAACCATGGCTTAGCATGGAATTAATCCCGTATGAAGAATCAAGACTTTATGGTATGCGTGTATTAGCAAATTTTATAATCTATGAGAAATTACTCGGGAAAAATATACAATTAGAAGACTTATTGAAAAAAACACTCCTTTATCACAATCCAAATATTACTCGATAAGGAAAAAGAATGAAATATTTTATTTTCCAGTAAGTTAATAAATATTTTTCACTTTTTATATTATAATTACCGATTCATTCAAAGAATATTATACAAACAAAAATTATACGGAGCTATTATGAAATTTGAAGTTTCTAATCAAGCAAATTTACCAACACAATATGGGTATTTTAAAATTAAATCATTTCGTGAATATCAAGACAATGGAAACATTCTTGAACATTTAGTAGCTTTCACAGACCCACTTCCTGATACACCTCTTGTTCGCATACATTCAGAATGCTTAACAGGAGATGTTTTTGGATCAAAGAAATGTGATTGTGGTCCAGAGTTAGCTTACGGAATGAGAGAGATTTATAAAAATGGCGGTATGCTTATTTACCTGCGACAAGAAGGACGAGGTATCGGGCTATTCAATAAAGTGAATGCCTACGCCTTGCAGGATACGGGCATGGACACGGTAGAAGCAAATGAAGCATTAGGCTTTGGGAAAGATGAACGCAAATATGATATTGTTGGAGAGATTTTTAAGCATTTTAAGATTCAACAAATCAAACTTCTTACCAATAATCCACGAAAAATTGCCGAAATGGAAAAATATGTAAAATGCGTTCGTGATAGCATTATTATTGAACCAAATGAACATAATAAAGAATATTTGAAAGTGAAAAAGGCAAAGCTTGGACATTTACTTTGAATTATAATATAGCCTCATCTTCTTATGGAGAATCCCATTCTAAAATCCATAAATATGAAATATTCACAGGATTTAGCTTGCAGTAATGAGAATACTCTAAAATATCCAAAGGCACACAAATGACTTATCACTACATTCCACTCGAGGATTTTCTCACAGACTATCACACGATAGAGCCGACCAATGAAGAATTACAAGCTTTTAAAGCACACTTGCATACTTACCTGAAGCGAAGCACACAACAAGATAACGAAGAATATCAAAAAAATGAAATCAATGATTTTCTCAAAAAAGTGTTTCATTATAGAATCAATACAAAAAACCAAATAGATTCTGCAATTTATGATGACAATAAGGTAAAAGTCATCATAGAGGCGAAACGAATCAATAATAAAAATGAATTTCCAAAAAATAAACATAACCCTCTCTCAAAAGCCTTGTGCGAAAGTGTGTTGTATTTTTTGCGAGAATATCACAAGGGCAATAACGAAATAAAACATATCATACTTTGCAACCCTATAGAATTTTTTATTTTCGATGCCGATGAATTGAAGAGATTTATCGATAATAAAACAATCGAGCAATACTATAAAAACTGCGATAAAAAAGAAGGAATAAAGACAAGCACTGATAAATTCTATAAAGACTTAGAATCTTATCTTATGGGGGGGGGGGGGGAATAACTTTCATAAACCCATAAAATATACTTATTTTCAATTTGATACAAACTTAAGTGATCCACAACTCCCACTCCTCTACCAAGCCCTAAGTCCCGAAGTCCTACTCAAACACAAACGCTATATTGACGCCAATACGCTCAATCAAGCCTTTTATGATGAATTGCTCTATATTTTGGGATTACGCGAGATAAGCCAAAATGGCAAGGAGCTTATCACATATAGCGACACACCAAATACCCTTTTAGATTCTATCACTCATGCTTTTGGTTACGAGCGTGAGAAAGAATTTGAGACGATATTTACTCTCATTACTGCGTGGAATAATCGCTTACTTTTCTTGCGACTTTTAGAATCTATGCTCTTATCGTTTAAGCATATCGACAAGCCATTTTTAGATATTAACTCACTTCCTAATTTCCTTGCACTCAACACACTATTCTTTGATGTGCTAGCCAAAGATGAGGAGAAACGCGATAAAGACTTACCGCCACTCTTAGCCCAAATCCCCTATCTCAATTCAAGCCTCTTTGATAAAAACGCACTAGAGAGGCAAGGAGCTGAAATCAAGCTTTTAAGCTCTAAGCCTCTATCGATTTCTCGAGATTCTATTTTGCTCAAAGATAGCACCCTTGCAAAAACTCTTAAGATAGAATCTCATAGCCCTACCCTGCCACTTTTGGAATATCTCTTTGCATTTTTACACGCCTATAATTTCACCACCACACCAAAAGACATCATTAATCACACCAAAACCAACTATGATAAGCTCATCAATTCCGCTGTATTAGGGCTAGTCTTTGAGAAGCTCAATGGCTACAAGGAGGGGAGCTTCTATACGCCAAGCTTTATCACAAGCTATATGTGCAAGCAGTCCTTGCGAAAAATTGTGATAGAGAAATTTAATAGTGTAAAGGGTTGGGAATGTGAGAGCTTAGAGGATTTGAAACACAAAATCGATAAGCTCACTGATGAAAAAAATGGTTACTATGAGGCAAACACAATCTTTGATTCTATACATATCTGCGACCCAGCCGTGGGGAGTGGGCATTTCCTCGTATCTGCCCTCAATGAGCTTATCTTGCTCAAATTCGAGCTTAGAATCTTATGCGAAGTAAGTTATCCTTGCAGTGATAAACCTGTCATTACAAGTGAAGCAAAGCAGAATCCCACTCGTCATTGCGAGCAAGGCGAAGCAATCCAAACCTATCATCATATTGAGGGCTTACCTGAAGCATCCATAGAATCTCATCACAAAATAGATTGCCACGAGGCTAAAGCCTCTCGCAATGACATAGAATCTCAATCAAATAGAGATTACCACACTTCTAGCAAGACTCATAATACCCCAAATCTCCCCGCATATACGCGTCTCAAAGACATTCGCTTGAGACTGCATAATGATGAAATAGTCATCTATGATAAGAATAATACTATCTTTGACTACACACTCCCCGCACACGAGAATATAGACAATCACAAAATCCAAAAAGGAATATTTTATGCAAAAAGGCAAATTATAGAATCTTGTCTCTTTGGCGTAGATATTAACCCCAACTCATGCGAGATAACCAAGCTAAGATTATGGATAGAACTCCTCAAATACAGCTTCTACAAGGACATACCAAACAAACGCCTAGAAACCCTCCCAAATATCGATATAAATATCAAGTGTGGGAATAGTTTGGTAAGCAATATAGATTTACACATTACGCAAGACAATCTTAGCAAACAGCTCAAAGATTTGCTTAACAAAAGTGCGAGTCTTGAATCACAAGCAGAGTTTGCCACGATGGCAAATGATTTGAACAACAAACTCCCTATGCAAATAGAGATATATAAAAGAAGCGTGAATGCGTATAAGAATGAAACCAACAGCGATTTAAAGACATTGCATAAAGACAGAATCAAAGAGAGCAAGGACTTTATCCTAAGGCTTTTTCATAAGTTGAGTAAGGAATATCTCCACTTCAAGCAAAGCCTCTCACTCTATCTCCAAAACTATGGCTACAAAGGCATTGACGAGGCAATGATACAAGGTAAGGAATTAGCAGATTCTCTCAAACATTCGCTCAATGCGTATCTCAATGCCTTTAACTTTCACAAGATACTTGACATTCCTAAAATCCCCACAAAGAAAGACTATGAAAAAGATTTAGCAAGGCTTATTGCAGCATTGGCAAACTATGAGAATCTTATCAATGATGAAAATGCGTTTGAATGGCGGTTTGAATTCCCCGAAGTGCTAGATAGCAATGGCGACTTTATGGGATTTGATTTAGTCATTGGCAATCCGCCGTATATTCGACAGCAAGAGATTATAAAATTTAAAAACTTTTTTAAGAAAAAATATAAAATATTTCATGGTTTAGCTGATATTTATATCTATTTCTTTGAATTAGCCCATAATCTTGTCAAACAAGATTCTATAATCAGTTTTGTTACTTCAAACAAATGGATAAAAGCAGAATATGGCAAAGCATTGCAAAGCTTTTTACTCCACGAATGTAGAATAAGTGATTATGTCGATTTCACAGGCATTAAAGTATTTGATAGTGCAAGCGTTGATGTTGGTATAATTATACTTTACAAACAAAAGCCAAATAAGGATTCTAAAATCGTTATTACGAATATAGGAAGGTTAGATTTTATAAAATACAATAAGAATATTGCAGAAATAAGCGACTCTACACATTTACTTAAGGCACAATCAGATTTAAATATAGAATCTTTTACCTTTCAATTAGATTCTACAAATAACTTGATTATAAAACTTAAAAAATTTATGTATAAATTTAGTGATATAGCCCATATTGCTAAGGGTCTATCAAGCGGTAATGATAAAATTTTTCTCTTTGATATGTTAAACAAAGGAAAAGTAGCAAAAGTCAAAAATGATTATGGAATTTTTGAAATAGAATCCGAAATTTTAGTTCCGTTTATGTATGGAGAAGATATAAAAAGATTTGAATTTGCCACACCTAGTAAATATCTTTTGTATCCATACGATAAGGAAGACAATACTCTACTTCAAACGCAAGATATGTGTAAAAAATATCCTCGAGCATATCAATATCTTTCTCATTTGCAATCCATTCTTATGGAGAGAAAGATTCAAACAAATAATACTAATTTTTATAAATTTTCTGCTCTGCGTAATGCAAATATATATAAACAACAAAAAATTATAATCCCCGATTTACTTAATTTTCCACGATTTGGATTTGATAGTGTCGGAATCTACCATAATGCAGGAATCCATAGTGTAATATTTAGACAAGAGTGCGAATATTATTTTGAAAAGATTCAATGGTTTGTTTTGGGAATTTTAAACTCTAAACTTTTTTGGTTTTTCATATCAAACTCAAGCACAAAATTGAGTTCTGCCGTAAGGCTTATGCCACTTTATTTAGATAATTTTAGCTTTCCTAAGGTAGATTCTAACAACAAATCTTTATACGATGAGATAGTGGCTTTGGTGGAGAGAATCTTAGAATCTAAAGCAAAAGATTCTCATTTCAATACAAATATGCTAGAATCTGAAATTGATACTTTGGTATATAAATTGTATAATTTGAGTGATGAGGAGATTAAAATTATTGAAAACAAGGAGTAGATATGATAAAGAAAATTCACAATATCCGTCATAAAAGCTTTAATAATTTAGAATTAGATAGTATTGACTTTCAAAAGATTAATTTAGTGTTTGGTTATAATGGACAAGGCAAAAGCTCATTTGTAGAATTCATAGAAGAAAATCTTAGCAATGATAATGGTATCAATGATAATTTTGAATGCTCTCAACAATCATACAAACTATTTATCTATAATGAAAAATATAAAAGACAAATTTTATATATCAATGAAGATGCACATCATTTTAGGAGCTTTTATGTAGGTGATAATATTCGTAAGTTTATGCAACAGAAACAATATTTTGAAATAAAAATTGAAAAACTAGAAAAACTTAAGAATGATAGACAAACAGAAATTAATCAAGAAAATCAAAAGCTAGATGAATTAAAAAAATCGATTGCTTCTAATACAAAAGATATTTTACGAAAAATAGATTCTAAAAAATATAAGACAGACCAAAGTTACACAAAATCTGGTATTAATGATGAATATTTTAATACAGCAATTTTGCTTAATGATAATGAGTTAGAACAAGCACAAAAATATAAAGCCGATACTATACCACCTATAATTAATGATTATAATTTTAAAGAAATACAAAAACTTATGAATAATAGTATTGATAAATTAAAAGAAATATTAAAACAAACACCACAAAATAAAGCTATTCAAAAATTTAAAGAGGATTCTGAATTTGAAAACCTTGCCAAAATAGCTCTCAACTTAAAGAATAAACATAAAGACTATAATAACAAATGCCCATTATGTGAGCAAGATATTACAAAAGTCAAACTATGGGAAAAACTAGAAGAACACTTTAACAAAGAATATGATGAGTTTATAGAAAGATTACAAAAAGCTAAAAAATTCTTGAATCAATAAAAAATGAGCTTATATCTTATGAAGAGTGGTGCAATAAAAATTTAAATTCTAAGCTCATATTAGATAGCAAAATTGATATTGATAATTTAAGAATACAACAAATTGATTATACTAAACATATAATCCAAGAGATTGAAAAAATTATTTTAAAAATTCAAGAAAAATTAGACACTCCAAATAAAGATGATATTTTTTTACAAGTTGATAATAAATTTGAATATCCTATAAAGGAAATTCTATCAGATAATATTCCTATGTTAATAACATACCACAATCAACAACAAACACAATATCAAAGCTTAATTGATACAAATATTAAGAAAATTAAACAACATTTTATAGCTAAAGACAAAGATAGATATAATGAAATTCATCAAAGAATTAATAGCTTAAATAATCGTATAACTTGTATTGATAAATGTATTGCACAACGAGAGAAACAGATTGATAAAATCGATGAAGAGATTAAAAAGTTAGATTCTTTTGATAGATTAAATAGTGATTTAAATGAATGGTTTTATAATGATATTCGATTTGAAAAAATTTCAGACTCTCATTACAAAACACAAAGAAAAGATTGTGATGGAAAATGGATAGACTGCAAAAATAATTTAAGCGAGGGAGAAAAAACCATTGTATCTGTAATTTACTTTATCAATCGCTATTTAGCAAGTTTAGAATCATTACAAGAATGCCCAATATTAATTATTGATGACCCAATCACTAGCCTAGATTCTCAAAATAAAGATAAAATAATTAATTATATTACAAATAAAATTATTCATGATGATCGAATAAGAGGGCAACTTTTTATCTTATCCCATGATAAAAATGTATTAATAAAAATAAATAAATGTTTAAAACAAAAAGAAAAGAATAAGACAATAATTATAAAAATTGAAAAGAATAATTATATTTCTATGATACAAAAACTGCAAGAATTAAAAAATAGTAACGAAGCACAAGAAATTTATAAAAAATTAAAATCTTATGTGGAAAATCAAAAAGAATATTTGGAATCTAGCATAAAAGACTTACCAAGAAATCTTTTAGAGAAAGTATTTGCTATTGTATTTGATGATGATAGTGATTTTACAAAATGTTACAATGATTTCCTTAAGAATATAGATATTGAGCAAAAATATACCGCAGGTGATATACAAACATTAAATCATAATAAAGAAGATGAAGATTTAGAGCCAGAAATTAAAAATAAATGTAAATTTGTTATTGAAATATTTGAAAAATTTATACGATATAAAACATAGTTTTAGTAAGCTTTTATTCTTTGCTCAATGCCACTTCAACGCATTCATTATTCCTCAAAATATATTGCACCTATCTTGCATTTGCCAGCAAGTAATTTTAGGCAAGAATAAGGTGAGTATTCGCTAGATAAAGCAATATGTAGAAAAACTTCCTACCACTCAAGATAGATTCTAGCAACAAAGCTTTGTGCGATGAGATAGTGGCTTTGGTGGAGAGAATCTTAGAATCTAAGGCGAAAGTTTCTACCACTGATACGCAAAAATGGGAAAATGAGATTGACTTGCTTGTGTATAAATTGTATAATTTGAGCGATGATGAGATTAGGGTTGTAGGGATAAGAAGTGAATATGATTAGTAAAACACAACTAGATAAAATAGGGGCATCAATAAGACAAGAAGAAGATAATATTATTAATTCTAATCATAAAAAAATTATAGATGAGTGGAGAAATCAACATTTATATTTCAAAAAAATATTAATGGATAATATCAATAATTTACTCAAAAATAATTTTACATTTTCTTTTTCATCGAGGTTAAAACGATATTCATCAATTAAAAGAAAGCTTAGAGAAAGCTCTACAAGATTAACACAGATGCAAGATATTTTAGGTTTCAGAATTGTTACTGACAATAATTTACAAAATGTTTATATGATAAAAGATATACTAGAAAATAGTTTTAAACAAAATACAGAATTTATCTTTGATACTGTAGATGACTACATACAACAGCCAAAAGAAGATGGTTATAGGTGCCTACATTTAATTATAAAAGTTCAAAATAGATATTATGTAGAAATTCAAATTAAAACCAAATTACAACATTTATGGGCTACATCATTAGAGGTAATTAGTACAATTAAAGACAAGGATTTTAAACATGAATATAAAAATGACCAACTTAATTTATTTTTTAAAAATATTTCTCAAATTATTGATTGGCATGAAAACTATAGCAGCAAAATGCAAATTACATTAAAAAGTAAAGTTAAAATAATCAAGATACTTTATTCTAAATATTTAAAAGAAATAGAAGTTATCTCTAAATATTCTAGCAACATTAAAGAGGTGTTAGATGCATTAAAGATAGATAATAAAAAAATTCCTAAAAATATTATTTTTACATTGGATGTAAATCGAGCTATAGATGCAATAGAAGGGAAAGGGAGTGATAATATTCTTAAAATAAATGCTTTTGATAGTGAAAAAGAAGCCTTAACAAGCTACAATCAAAGAGAATTAAAACGATATAAAGATGGGGCAGATATTGTTTTAATTTCATCATATAGTTTAGATGATTTAGAAAAAAACTATCCAAACTATTATTTAGATTGTGATGAATTTATTCGTTGCATTAAAGATATTGCTCAACAATATACAAATAGTTTTGAAAGAATAATATTTAGACTATTAAATTTATTCTTTTAATAAAAAGTATCTTAGAAACTAAAACAAAGATTTTACCACTAATATAAAAAGGAGTAGAGGTAGCATCTTACATAAATTTCATATCAACTTTATAACTTGAATGATAATTAAGGTATAATATTAGAATCTTTAAAATCCCTATATTTCCAATCACTTCATTAACATAATCTTTAGTAGATTTTAGGAGAATAAAATTTGTGATTAGAATAGCAAAATTATTTCTAGTGTTAATAAAGCTTAATGGATAAAATCTCAAATATCACTATCCCTCTAGTTACCTTAAAGATTACGCCAAGCAAGACCTTTATGGGCTATACCTTGACAACGATATAGCTCCTCATAATCAAGCATATTTACACTCCACCAAACCAAATTATTACAGAAAATTTGACTATCTCACACATAATCTTATATAATCTCAAGAGTAAATTTATTTAGGATAAGGGTAATTGTGAGAGAAATCAGCATACTTGGCATAATGTCAATAGATACACAGAATCTTCTTACATATCTCAAATCTTGTGAACAATATGAGAGTAATCAAAATACTATTAATTTCAAGGAATTTCTAAAGTGGCTTAAGCAAAACTCTCCTGATAAAAAGATAGAACTCCGCATTACTCACGATAATCAAGGTAGAGAAGTAGCGATGATTTATACAAGTATGCCAATACATTTACATTTCAATGAATCTAGTAATACAAAAATTAAAACTTTAGTGTTTAAAAATATCGAAATAGACGAGATAAAGATTCAAGGCTTTGGTGGAGAGAATCTTAGAATCTAAAGCAAAAGATTCTCATTTCAATACAAATATGCTAGAATCTGAAATTGATACTTTAGTGTATAAATTGTATAATTTGAGCGATGAAGAGATTAGGATTGTAGAATCTTAAGACTTTTAGCCTAAAGTCGATATGTAGTAATATTTTTAGAGTGATTGCAAGGGAAAGTATGCTGCCAAATGCACAAGTGATAAATGAAGCTATATCCAGAAACAATATCCCTATTGATACAATGGCTCAATCTATATTTAAAGATAATGCAAATAAATTTTTATCTTTTCTCAAAAATCCCACTCAAAGTGCAATAAAAATCTCTTCTACTAATTTAGTAGAACTCTCGCAGTATCTTAATATTCCTTTTGGTTATCTCTTTTTACAAGAACTCCCAAAAGAAAAAATTAAAATCCCAGAATTACGAAGCAAAAATAATAAAAATAGTATTTCCAAGACTTTAATTAACTCTGTAAAAGAGAGTGAATATAAACAAGAATGGTATAGAGATTATCTTATCTCTATTGGCGAAGAAGCAAAACATATAAAAAAATATTATAATGAGCAAGAGATTATAAAAGCCATTACATCCCTTATTAACTTTGAAAAATTACCTAAAAAACCATACGAAGCACTAAATAAAATTATTGATTTACTACAAAAAGAAAATTATCTTATTTTTATATCAAGTAGAATACATAGAAAAAATACTCGAAGTTTAGATATTGATGAGTTTAGAGGATATTGTCTCTATGATAAATACACACCTGTGATATTTTTACATAATCAAGATTCATACAAGGGTAAAATCTTTACTATTCTACATGAACTAGCTCATATTATGTATAGATACAATGGTATTACTACTTCATATAATAGAAATACCAAAATAGAAAAATTATGTAATGCTATTGCCGGTGAGATTCTTATCCCAAAAGATAGGATTTTAAGCAAGTGGAATAAAAATAAAAATATACAGCAAAATCTAAATGAGTTATCTCATGAATTTAATCTAGCAAGTGATGAAGCAATAGCTACAAAAGCAAGGTGGCTTAAACTAATTTCACAAAAAATCTATGATGAATTTATAGAGGAATGCAAAAATAAACCTCCAAAAAAGCCTTATGCTCCAAATAATGAGCATAAAGTTTATAAACAAATTATCAAAGAAAATAGTCAAAATTTCACACAAGCTATCTTAACACAAACACTCAATAATAAATTAGATTTTAATCTTGCTATGCAGTATTTGGGTATTAAGGAGATGAAATATTTTAAGGGTATTAGAGAGGTGTTGAAATTATGAAAAATATTTATTGGATACAAATTTTTCTTAGATTCTTCATTGCGATACTATCAAAATGATTTCTTTCCAGACTTTTGGATTTGGCTGAAGATACAAAGCAATACTTCGCATATAAAAACTATTCGAAAAGTTAAACAAGAGCTACTTTCTAAAAAAGATTTTATTAGTAATTTTATTAATGAATTACCACTATCATTTTTCATAGATGATAAAAAGTATTTATCATCATATAGCCAAGTTATACAAACAGCACAATTAATGAACTTTAGGCAAAATGCCAAAGAGAAATTTGCTGACGCAAATAAAGCTGATGCGTGGCTTATAGCAGTTGCATTGCAAGATAATTATACGATAGTAAGCAATGAAAAAATACCCGATAAACAAGAGCGTCAAAATATCAAAATCCCTAGAATGTGCAATGAATTAAATATAGAATGTATCAATATCTTTGATTTTATCAAAGAACAGAAAATCATATTTTATATCAAGGATTTGCCACAAGAACCAAAACAGACTTTATTTTAATACAAATCTTACTCTTAATATTTTATTTTCAAATATATTTTTTGATTTGATTCTATAATCATAGAATCAAATCAATCTTACTTGCCTAAAATTTTATAAAATATCCATAAAATCTAAAAACCAAGCTGTCCCTCTTCTTCTAAATCGCCTTGATATATTCCCCATTCCTCAATATACTATAATGTATCTTAATTAAAATCTCCCCACATTGCAACGCCTAAGTCTCACAAATGAAGCAGGGCTTAGGCTTTGAAAATAGCCATAATTACAGAATCTACACTTTGATAAAACAGCTCAAACGATAGATTCTATAATGTAAAAGGAAGTAATCTGAATTTATAGAATCATTTTGAGTTCATTTGAGAAGAAAATATCACATATACACTCATTAAAGTTAAAATAAGAGACATCAATCAAGCTAATCTCAAAAAGTAAATTGCCCACACAAAAAAGTCCAAGAAATTTCGCAACAAATCTTTTCTAAAATAAAAGCCTGATAGAATCTAAAGTTTCCACTCCCTAATTTCTTACTCACTTCTATACATATTATTATCCTTTATTTATTATGTCATGTTATTTTTGCTTTATTTTCTTAGAAAATATCACTTGCCATATAAAAATAGCAATCCCACAATCAATAATAACATCAGCAAAATTAAAAATTGGGAAATCAAATCCATAATGCCAATAAATATAATCTACTACGCCACCATGCAAAAATCGGTCAAGCACATTAGAAACACCGCCACCAAGCATAATTGCAAATGGAATATAATGTTCTTTAAAAAGCTGTTTTTGTGTGATCAAGATTCCAAAAATTATGATAATAAAAACAATTTGTATATATTTTAACCATTCCCCAAGTTCGCTTAAAAATGAAAATGCCACACCAGTATTAAAAACTAAGGCGATAGAAATAACAGGCATATCAAGAATCATCGTAAAGCCATCAAGATCTTGTGGATTGGCAATAGCTATAATTTGATATTTTATTGCTTGATCTACTAAAAATAGAAAGAGCGAAATAGCAAAAAATATTATAATTTTTTTTTTCATTGATAGACCTCAACACAAAATATAAAAGTTGTAATTATATCATAATGAAATAAATCCTTTTTACAAATCCTATTCTAGAATATAATTGGGTTTTTATATAAAATATTTATTAAGACTTTAAGAGAATGAATGTTTCTAAAATACTTTTGTAATATTTCATGATTCTCATTATAGTAAAATCACAAAGAAAGGATTACCTTATCAATATCTATAACAAAATAGGAGTATATATGACTACAACATCAGCTTGATGCAATAAACAAACTTAGATTATGTAAATGACTATATTTTGAGATAAATGCTTAATTTTTACAATAAAGAATTTCAATGCTAAATTATAACAAGTAGCGATCGTAATGTAAGAGATATTTATGCTTCATTAAAAAGTTACAATTATAAGAGTATCTCAATACAATACTCTTATAAATATGGATAGCTATCAGTTTTACATTGATAGTTTATGATATTTTCATTGACTCATATCATCTAGATTTATGATAAAATAAGTCTCTTTGATTCTAAACAAATGGAGAATGCTTTTGAAACTTCGCTTTATCCTCTGCGCTCATATGAGGATTTAGCATATTTTGAGGTTGGAAAATTTCATCAAGTTGTTCTTTGCTAAGAAGTTTTCTTTCTAATGCAATTTCTTTGACTGGTTTGCCTGTTTGGAGAGATTCTTTTGCGATAGAAGCAGAGTTTTCATAGCCGATATAAGGGTTGAGTGCAGTAACGATACCTATGCTATTATAGACAAAATCACTGCATACTTTTTCATTTGCTGTAATGCCATCTACGCATTTTTCTGCGAGTGTCAGCATAGCATTTCTCATCATTGAGATTGAATTGAAAAGTCCGTATGCAATAACGGGTTCAAAGACATTGAGTTGAAGTTGCCCGCCTTCACTTGCAAAGCTCACGGTTACATCATTCCCGATAACTGCATAACATACTTGATTGACGACTTCGGGGATTACCGGATTGACTTTACCGGGCATTATAGAGCTTCCGGGTTGCATTTTAGGGAGATTAATCTCATTTAATCCAGCACGAGGTCCAGAGCTAAGCAATCTCAAGTCATTGCAAATTTTTGAAAGCTTCACTGCAACGCGTTTAAGGACACCACTCACTTGCACATACGCTCCTGTATCTTGTGTCGCTTCAATCAAATCACCTGCGGTTCTAAATACATGCCCTGTTACTTGACATAGCTTTTCAGCAACAATTTTTGGATATTTTGGGTCAGAGTTAATCCCTGTTCCAATAGCAGTTCCACCCATATTGATTTCAGTAACAAGATTTCTAGCCTCTAACACACGGTCAATATCTTCTGCTATCATTACGGCAAAAGTATGAAATTCTTGTCCTAAAGTCATAGGCACAGCATCTTGAAGCTGTGTGCGTCCCATTTTTAATGTGTCCTTAAACTCTTCTGACTTATTAATAAAAGACTGCTTAAGCACTGCCATATCCTTTGCCAAAGATGACAATTCATCAAACAAAGCCACATGTATGGCAGTAGGATATGCGTCATTCGTAGATTGTGAAAGATTGACATGGTCATTTGGATGGCAGTATTGATACTCTCCCTTTTTATGTCCTAGTATCTCAAGGGCAATATTTGCCACGACTTCATTTGTATTCATATTCGTGCTTGTTCCTGCACCACCTTGTATCATATCCACAACAAACTGGTCGTGATGCTTACCTGATATAATCATATCACATGCTTTGCAAATTGCATCTTTTTTTTGCTCATCAAGCAATTTTAAATCAAAGTTTGCCAAAGCCGCTGCCTTTTTGACTTGTGCGAAAGCCTTAATAAAGCTTGGGTAGCTACTTAGCTTATCCCCTGTGATATTAAAGTTTTGCAATGCCCTAAAAGTTTGCACGCCATAATATACATTATCCTCAATTTCTAATTCACCGATAAAATCGTGTTCTACGCGCTTAGCCATGTTTTCTCCTTAAAAATTTAAGATTAACAGATTCTATTATAGCTATCAAATAAAACCTTAATCGCAAATTATAGCCATAGAATCTAAATCTATGAAACATTTTACATTAAAAACACTCTCTAATTTTAAATCTTTACTAATATTTTTTCTCGAAACTACTTTGGAATATATTATACATGGTATTATTATCTCTTGTTGTATATCTTCTTTCTATAACATTAATGCTTTAGAAAATGATATGAGAGATTCTGCACTTGAACATTTTTACTCTTAAATACTTAAATAAATATCAACGCGGGGATAAATAAAGAATTATCTCTTATCTTAATAGTATGGTTTGGGTATGTTGTATTATATGAAGTAATTTTAGAATCTCAAATATTCGAGTTGTAATAACAACAAATACAGTTTAATTAGAGGATTGTTTGATAATTTATGAGTTGTGATGAATGATATAAAAATAATCTCTTGATATACAAAAAAGTAGTGGTGGCTCGAGGCAGAATCGAACTGCCGACACAAGGATTTTCAGTCCTTTGCTCTACCGACTGAGCTATCGAGCCTTCTCTTAAAATCGTAATACAGACTAGAAAGTGAATTATAACCATAAAAAAATTAAAATAAGCTTAAACTATAAAAATAACTCTACAAAAATATTTATATTTCAAGTTTCTTATCGTGATAAATGGCAGGATTACAAGTATCAAAACTACGCAAAAATTAATTAAGCCTAAGTGCATTAATTAGGGCTTTATCATTAAGATGGTTAATAACACATGATACTATCAAAACCTAAAATATTACAATAATGTAATCTTAATTTTATGTTAAGGAAATCCATATAATCTTTTTTTATAGTTTAAAATTCTAGTAAGCAACTTAGCTTTCTAGACTCTATGATATTCGAGATGGAATCCGCAAAATATTCTGTATATTAATATATTTAACTAATGTTTATTTAGTAAAATATATTAATAAAGTTTATATATATATACTAAAGTTTTATAAATTTTAGCAATTTTTTTATATAAGTGCTAAAATCATTTACTTTTTATGCTATAATTCCAAAGACCTAAAAAACATGAGGTTATTTATGAATATCAAGAATGAATTACTTATTGGAATCATTCAAGAATATATTAAAAATAAAGAACCGATTGGTTCGGAAGTCTTAAAGTCCCGACAGAATTTTGAAGTTTCTTCTGCAACTATTCGGAATTATTTTAAGATTCTTGAAAAAGAGGGTGCATTATTTCAACCACATATTAGTAGCGGGAGGATACCTACAAATTCAACTCTACATTCATATTGGAAAAAAATTTTGAATGTATTGGTAAAAGAGAATCTTCATATAGATTCGAAATGTATAAAAAGTCTTAGTGCATGTTATGAAATTTATTGTGTTACGATACCAAAAACAAATAATATACTTCATGAGGTTATTGATTGTGGAAATGGTTATTTGATTTTAAAATTTAGTCGTAATGAAGCTGTTATAAATTTCTCTGAAGCACTTTTGCGATTTTTAGAATCTTTTAAAAATATGGATATTCAAGATATTATCAAAATTGCAAATGAAGTGGGTGCAGGTGAGTTAAAACGCAAATTGCTTGCTTTGGAGCAAGTAGATTTTGAACAAACAAGTTTGCGATATGGTAGTGAGTTTTTAAAAGACATACTTTATAAAGATGTTGCGAAGTTTAATGAAATATTCCAAGCTCGTGTATTACTAAGGTATCAAAATGGAATCTACTTTGATAAATTTTTACCAAATGGATACATGGCGATTATTCATGATGCAAGTTATCTTGACAGACACTTGTGCAAAAACAAGCAAGTTCGCATGATGAGTATCGGTAGTATTCATGCGGATTTTAAAAGTTTTTATGCAGAATTAGGTTTTACGAATTTTGCATAAAGATTTTTACAAAATCTTTAATCTTAACAAATGAAAGGAGCAAAAATGTCTAATGAAGAAGAATACGTAGAATCGCCACCTGAAAATATCGATGAAGATTCTACTCAAGAATCTAATGAATTAGATAATATAGAATCATTAAAACAAAAAATTAAGGAATTAGAAGACCAATATTTGCGAACACATGCGGATTTTGAAAATGTAAAAAAGCGACTGGAAAGAGAGAAATCTCAAGCACTAGAATATGCACATGAGAAAATATTGAAAGATATTTTACCTATTGCTGATACATTAGAGAAAGCTTTAGAATCTGCAAAGCTTGTTGAAAGTGGAGAGAAAATCGCAGAGGGTATTAAGCTCACTATTGATAATCTCCATAAAGTTTTTAAAAACCATGGTATGGAGGTAATAGATACAGATAACGAATTTGATCCCAATTTACATGATGCTATTATGCATGCTAATCATCCCGATAAGGAAGATGGACAAATAGCACAAGTTTTACAAAAAGGATATAAATATAAAGAAAGGACGCTCAGACCTGCTATGGTAAGCGTTGTAAAAAATTCGTGAAATATTTTAGCATACTCTTAATGAGAGTTTTATTGCATAGTATGAAACGATTTTAGAATATCTTTTTATTGTTTTGATACAAAAACCATCTCAAGAAATAGAAATCTTAGAGACAAAGATTCTAAAGAATCTATAATTAATTTTTATTGAAAAAGGATAAATCATGAGTAAAGTTATAGGAATTGACTTAGGAACAACAAATTCAGCAATGGCTGTATATGAAGGTAATGAAGGTAAAATTATTGCAAACAAAGAAGGAAAAAATACAACCCCTTCTATTGTTGCATTTACAGATAAAGGTGAGATTTTAGTAGGCGATCCTGCAAAAAGACAAGCAATCACAAATCCTCAAAAAACAATTTATTCAATTAAAAGAATTATGGGATTAATGTTTAGTGAAGATAAAGCAAAAGAGGCTGAAAAGAGACTCCCTTATAAAATCATTGATAGAAATGGTGCATGTGCTGTGGAAATCTCTGATAAAATTTATACGCCACAAGAGATTTCAGCAAAAATCCTTATGAAGCTCAAAGAAGATGCTGAAAGCTATCTTGGAGAGCCTGTTAAAGAAGCTGTTATAACCGTTCCAGCATATTTTAATGACGCACAAAGAAAAGCAACAAAAGAGGCTGGTGCTATCGCGGGGTTAGATGTCTTGAGAATCATTAATGAGCCAACTTCAGCGGCTCTTGCGTATGGACTTGATAAAAAAGATTCTGAAAAAATCATGGTCTATGATTTGGGTGGTGGGACATTTGATGTTACAGTGCTTGAGACAGGAGATGGTGTTGTTGAAGTATTGGCAACGGGTGGTGATGCTTTCCTTGGTGGTGATGATTTTGACAACAAAATTATTGATTGGCTTGCGGCAGAATTTCAAAATGATGAAAGCATTGATTTAAAAAAAGATGTCATGGCATTACAACGTTTAAAAGAATCTGCTGAAGCAGCAAAAAAAGAATTAAGTTCAGCTCAAGAAACCGAAGTTAATCTTCCATTTATTACAGCTAATGCAAGTGGTCCAAAACATTTAGTAAAAAAGCTTACTCGTGCAAAATTTGAAAGCCTTATTAGTAATTTGATTGAAGATACCATTAAGAAAATAGATGCTGTCATCAAAGATGCTGGTTTAAGTAAAACAGATATTAGCGAAGTTGTTATGGTTGGTGGTTCAACTCGGATTCCAAAAGTGCAACAAAGAGTAAAAGAATTTATTGGTAAAGATTTAAATAAATCAGTGAATCCAGACGAAGTTGTTGCTGTTGGTGCGGCAATTCAAGGAGGAGTATTAAAAGGAGATGTAAAAGATGTACTTTTACTTGATGTAACTCCTCTTAGTCTTGGAATTGAGACTTTGGGTGGTGTAATGTCTAAGATTATTGAGAAAGGAACAACAATTCCAGTAAAAAAATCTCAAGTTTTCTCTACTGCAGAAGATAATCAGCCTGCCGTATCAATTCAAATTTTTCAAGGGGAACGCGAATTGGCTCGGGATAATAAAAAATTAGGTAACTTTGATTTACAAGGCATACCAGCAGCCCCCCGTGGTGTGCCTCAAATTGAAGTAACACTTGATATTGATGCAAATGGAATCTTAACTGTATCAGCAAAAGAGAAAAATACAGGCAAAACTCAAGAAATCAAAATCACAGGTTCAAGTGGCTTGTCTGATGAAGAGATTGAAAAAATGGTAAAAGATGCAGAACTCCACAAAGAAGAAGACGCAAAACGAAAAGAATCAATTGAAGCACGAAATCAAGGAGATAGTCTTGTTTATCAAGTAGAAAAAAGCTTAGAAGATATGCGTAAAGAAGAGAATAAAGGCAAAGTTGATGAAGCAGTATTGGGCGAGGTAGAAAGTGCAAAAGAAGCACTTAAAGAAACACTTAAAAATGTAGATGCCTCAAAAGAAGAGATAGAATCTAAGATAAAAACTCTTAATGAAGTCTTTACAAAAATTATTGCAGCACAAGGTGCAAATCCTTCTGGGACACAAAATAATGCTGGAAATAACACAGAAAGCAAGAAAAAAGATGATGATGTTATTGATGCTGAAGTATTATAATTTCCAAATCAATCCTTACTATAAAATTACTATTTTTGACAATCTTGTAAAAATAATTTTATAGTAACCCACCATAATTCAATCTCTATGTAATCCTATAATCTCAAGATTTCTAGGGATTATAGGTTCTTTCATTGAAATTATTTTACTTAGATAAAAAGCTTTCAAAATTAGAATTGATTTATAATTTATATTATATAGAGAATTACAAAAAATAATCAAAGTAAAAAATAAACCTTATTATGATTTTAAATATTCAAAGATAAACATAAATTTATCAAGTTGCTCTATATCCAATCAGAATAAAAGTTGATATAGCTATCAAAACTACTCAGTCACCTTATCAATTTTTTGAAAACTTTTTCTTGTGAGATAAACAATCAAGCCATCCCCTGAATTGTAATTTTGTATCAAGATTCTAAAAAAACTATGTTTATTAAATCATATTCAATATAATTCTATGATAATTTTAATATTGTATTTGCAACTTTTCAAACAATATAAATCATTTTAGTATTTCACAAGGAGTTTTATGCAGATTACCCAATTAAAACCTTTTCATAAAGAAGAATTTGAACAAATTGGTTTAGAGTGGCACACAGATCCGGATAATACAGATTATATTACTAATGAGCTTATTCATATTAGTGAAGTTGAAGCTGAAACCTACTACGAAGCATGCAATGAACTTTATGATATGTTTGTTGAAGCAGCTCAATATGTTATTGATAATAATTTATTTTATGAGTTAGATATACCAAATAGCTTAGTGGATACAATTGTGCAAAGTTTTAATGAAGATGTACATTGGCACATTTATGGTAGATTTGATCTTGCAGGAGGACTTGATGGAAGCCCTATTAAACTTCTAGAATTCAATGCTGATACACCGACAATGCTTTATGAGACATCAGCGGTGCAATACGCTTTATTGAAAGCAAATGGTTATGACGCTAACGCTCAATTCAATAATGTTTATGAAGTAATCTCACAAAATTTTAAACGACTCATTACGCTTAGTGATGATGTAAGTAATTTTGATGAAGTGTATGAAGGCTGGAAAATTCTTTTTTCGAGTATTCGTGGGAGTGCTGAGGAGGATAGAACCGTTAAATTCTTGCAAGACATGGCAAATAATGCTGGACTTGTAACGGATTTTTGCTATGTTGATGAAGCGGAGTTAAGTTCCACAGATGGTGTATTTTTTAATGGACAGAATTTTGAATTTTGGTTTAAGCTTATTCCTTGGGAAAATATTGCTATTGATGAACCAGAGCTAGCCTTAATCTTGAATGATATTATAGCAAACCAAAAAGCCATTATCTTAAATCCTGCATATACAGCACTCTTTCAGAGTAAGCGAATTTTAAAGATTCTATGGGATTTGTTCCCAAATCACCCATTATTACTTGAAACAAGCTACAATCCTCTAGGCAAAAAACAAGTCAAAAAACACGCTTTTGGTAGAGAGGGTGCAAATGTCAGTATTCTTGATTCTCGAGGGCAACCCATAAATAGTAAAGATGGTGAATATGCAAACCATAAAGCAATTTATCAAGAGTTTTATCCGTTAAATACACAAAGTGGTTCATTTTATCAAGCAAATGTTTTTTTTGCATACGAATCTTGCGGTTTAGGTTTTAGAAAAGGTGGTGAAATTATGGATAATTACTCTAAATTTGTAAGTCATATTATTCAATAGGATTCATCATTTTTTTGTTGCAAGATTCTATTGAATTAAAATATTTTATATTCATTATTGAAAAAATTAAAAAACAAAACAAGGAGTGCTATGAATATTACAAAAAGAAAGAGTATCTTTGCTCAAGTAGAAAATTTTAAAAAAGATTATAAAATAAATATTTTAAGACAATGGCTACATATATGTTATTTCTCTATATCTTATTACACCGCTTTCCTTTCTTCATCTTTACACTCTATACAAAAAAGATTCTATTATTGTATTCATCAAGCTATTCAGAAGTTATCATTTATTTTTCCAAAATATTCTCTAAAGCGAATGACAACAAGTATGAGACTGCTCCTTGCTTTGAGCTTGTGTGTATTAACTTTTACCACAAATCTATATGCTCACAATACGACAACACAAGTAGCAGAATCAAATAAAAAATTCATCTTGCACCATACAAAAAATGGGGCAGATTTTGAAGAAAGTTTTGATTTTATTATTGATTCTCTCATAAAAGTTAACTGGTTATTGCGTTTTGTTAAAGAGCAAGATTTATCTACGATTACTATTGAATCTGATAAAGGTTTGACTGATAATACCATTGAAGATACCAATCAAACAATAGATTCTCATACTCAAAATATTAATCACGAATCAATTCCAAATATAGCAAACCTTAAATATCTTGATGTAGAAGAATTAAAAGAAACAAAAAACATTATGCTCCAATCATTGCCTGTGCATATTATCAATAACAAAAAACCAATTGTTTTCAATGCTGCAAATAATGTTACTGAATATAAAAAACAAGAGATAGTTTTTAATGAATCAAATATTTTACATAATGATTTCCTCGCTATGCGGACTAATCTTATTATGCAGGATTTAAATGCACAAAAGATATTTTTTACCACAATTGACTTATTACGCAAACAACTTGATTTCTTTTCAGAGCAAACAAAAGCAAAGGATATTCTCAATCCGGCTATTATAAAACTTAAAGAACTTCCAAATAAATTTGATATTGCACAATCATTACCAAACAAACAACAAAAGATTCTAAAAGAACAGGAAAATCGCTATTTAAATACACTTGCAAGTTATATTGAAATCCTTTCTTATCTTGAATTAAAATCTGTTGAATTAGTGCCACAAAATACAATATGGAATCTTACTGTGCAATGGATATTAGATGAAGTTGCTAGTATTATTCCTATTAATTATTCAAATCTTATTGTTGCAAAAATTATAGTTTCAATCCTTTTATTTTTGATTCTTTGGGTATGGCGTAAATTAATTGCAAAAGTTATTATGTATTTTATGGATTTTATCGTGCATATTTCAAAGCAAGATAAGAATTTACATACACAAATTCAAAAACAAATCCTAAAGCCAATTTCTTTGTGGTTGCTTGCATGGAGTATTAATGTAAGCATTGAAATCTTATATTATCCGACCTTAGAACCAGAGCGTATAGCAAATTGGTTTTCAATCTTTTATGTGATTAATATCGCATGGCTTTTTATTGTAATTGTTAAAAGTTACGGTGTTGCACTTATTGATTCTATTGCACAGAAATCAAATGATGGTTTTAGACGCGAGATTATTAACTTGATTCTAAAGATTTTTTATAGCATTATTATAATTATCACGATTTTAATTATACTCAAAAAGCTAGGATTTAATGTTTCTGCCATTATTGCTTCTCTTGGTTTAGGAGGTCTTGCAGTTGCACTTGCTATTAAAGATATATTAGCGAATTTCTTTGCTTCAGTCATGTTGTTGCTTGATGATTCTTTCTCACAAGGAGATTGGATTACATCAGGAAATATTGAAGGAAGTATAGTTGAAATTGGTTTGCGTCGCACAACAATTAGAACAGTTGATAATGCACTCTTATTTGTGCCAAACTATGAACTTACAGGTAAAGCAATCAAGAATTGGAATCGCAGAAAAGAAGGACGCAGAATAAAAATAAGTGTGGGTGTAACCTATGATGCAACTCCAGAAAAATTGCAACTTTGTGTTAATAAAATTACAGAAATGCTAAAAAATCATCCAGAAATTGCAACAGAAACTAATCGTTCTGCAATACTTGATGAAGCCGACCATCGACTTGCGTTACGACAGAATATCATCTCTATTGATGATTTTTTAGGGTATAAAAATAGCATGTATGTATGTGTCGAAAGTCTTGCGGATAGCTCGATTAATATTTTGATAGATTGTTTTAGCAAGAGTGTTGGTAAGGCAGATTTCTTGCGTGTACAAGAAAATATTATTTTTAAGATTATGGATATTGTAAAGGAATGTGAATTAAGCTTTGCTTTCCCAAGTCAAAGTGTCTATGTAGAAAATCTCCCACCATTTAAGAATGTATGAATTGCTCTTTATAGTAATTCAATTTCAAACAACAATGCTTTTCTTGCATAAATAAGCTAGATTGAGAGTCTAAACTTATTTTCTCTATCTAAAAAGAAATTGGAGTAACTCACTATATTAAATCAATGAAGCGAAAAAGATTTTGAATATTTTTCTCTATATCATTCTAAAGCAAAACCTATATAAGCTTAAAAATTTATCTAAAAATTATTTATTCAAGATTCAATGGAGCATAAAATCCTTGAAAGATTAAGAATGAGTAAAAAATAAAACTTATGGGATTTGATGCTTTTATACAGGTAAAGTTAAAAGCACCTTTAATGAAAGAAAAATCATTTTTCTATTGGAAAAAACTTATTTTTTTAGCATTTCCTCTACTGTATCAGAAAGCTTTTTTGCCTTATCTGCATCGATATTCAACACTTGACTAGTATTTTTCATAGCATTCTCATAAGCCTCTTTATCCATTGATACAAGCACATAAAGTGTTTGTGGATTCGTGCTTTTATCAACCCATCTTTGCACCATTTCTGTTTTTTGTAGAGTTGCCTCTACTTTTTGTTTTGCTGCTTGTAAGCTATTTTCAGAAATCTTTAAACCATCACTTTGTGCCATATCTTTAATTGCTTGCTCTACGCCTGCACTTACACTTTGTGCAATTTGTATCCTCGCTTGCATAGTCGCCTGGTTTGTCGCATAATTAATATTGCCATCTAAGAGTTTAGCTTGACCGACAGCTGCAATTAATGAATTTGCCGCTTCCTTAGCCGCTTTCATATTATTTACCCATGCAGGTTCATCTTTATTTGATGTAAGCGGTTGTGCTTTATCGCCACCACAAGCTACTAAAAATGCTGCTAAAACACCTACACTAACAAATTTTCCCGCTGTTTTTAATACATCTGTTTTCATGAGAAACTCCTTAAAAATTACAAAATAATACTTTCTATTCTACAATAAAATGGTAAAATTATAACTAAAAAAATATATTTTTTATTTTTTTAGTTATAAGGGTAGAAATGAATAGACATATTCTTTTAATTAAATGTCAAGATACAAAAGGACTTGTTTTTAAGATTAGCTCGATTTTATTATTACATAATCTTAATATTGAACAAAATAATGAATTTGTTGATAAAGCACAAAATATATTTTTCATGAGAACCGAAATTAGCGGTGAGGTAGAAAGAGAGAAGCTACTTGCAGAAATCAAAGCATCTTTGCAATGTGAATCAGAGATTACACTTTGTAAGCAAGAGCAAAAATCTATCGTGATTTTTGCCACAAAAGAAAACCATTGTTTGGGCGATTTATTAATCCGACATAATAGTAGTGATTTAAATGCTAAGATTCTGGCAGTCATTAGCAATCATAACCATTTAGAATCTCTTGTAAATAAATTTGAAATCCCATATCATTTTATAGATTCAGAAAATATCCCACGAGAACAACACGAAGAACAGATAATCCATCTTTGCAAAACATTGCAACCCGATTTATTAGTTTTAGCAAAATATATGCGTATCCTTTCTGCACATTTTGTTGAATCTTTTCCCAATCAAATTATTAATATTCATCACTCTTTTTTACCTGCATTTATTGGGGCGAATCCCTATAAACAAGCACATGCAAGGGGTGTTAAAGTGATTGGTGCAACTGCTCATTTTGTGAATAATAATCTTGATGATGGTCCAATTATTTGTCAAGATACTATACAAATTAATCACACTTACACTTGGCAAGATATGCAAAAGGCAGGGCGAGATGTAGAAAAAGCTGTCTTGGCAAAAGCTTTAAATCTCGCTCTTGAAGAAAGAATATTTCTACATAATAATCGAACGGTTATTTTTTAGCTCTCAAATAAGCTTCCCAACATAAAATATTACATACTAAAGAGAATACAGATTAAATCACTTAATACTTATATATTACTGATAATTTAGAGAATCTATTTCTATTTAAGATTCTTAAATTACTTAACAATACTTTTGCTTCTTGATAGTAAAGTTGAAATATAACCGCTCTTTTTGTCCTGCAATCTTTATCTTTTATACAATAATTATTAATTCAATAAAAGCAAATAAACCATTTATCTGAAATTATTTACAAACAAAAAATTGAAAAAATCATTAATTTTTATAAAAAAAATTACAAAATAATAAGATAAAATATTCTAATAATAATTAAATATTATAT
>NZ_NXLQ01000110.1 GCF_003364195.1 Helicobacter didelphidarum
AAGAGATTCTTTAATACATTAGAAACTCTTAAGAAAGAATATAATATAAATACAAATGATAGAGTGATAGTAAGGTTGGAGGTGGAGTATGGGGAGGAGATAAGGAATTTTCGCCTAAGTGGCAAAGAATGGGTAAAAGAATATGAAGATAAATCTTCTATAGAAGATTTATCTTCTCCTTTTAAGGAAAATGTTAAAGATTTTTTAAAAGCTATTGACGAAGCAAAAAAGGAAGTGCCTAAAGCAAAAATAACATATTCTATTAGTTCAACACGCAGACCATATAAAAGAGCAGTCTTGATGCATTATTGCCATAAAGTTGCACGCAACAAAATTACTCCTCAACAAGCCCAAATAGAAACACAAAAAGAAAATATTCCGATTAATTGGATACATACAGATTCTAGCGGTAATTATTCAGATAAAATTTCAAGAGCAAAAGCATTGGATATGGTTAGGGCTTATAACATTGCATATCCAGCTTCCTTAACTTCACATCATGTTAGAGGAAATGCCATTGATATTACAATTACTTGGCAATCATCTTTTACAATTAAAGATAAAACAGGAGAAATACATACCATCGATACTCCTAGAAATGGTGCGACAAATCCTGATTTAAGAAAAGTTGGTAAAACTTATGGGGTTAAAAGAACTTTAGAAAAAGACCCTCCACATTGGTCTTTGGAAGGAAACTAAATTAAGGAGAAGTTTATGATTTGCAAAAAAGTAATGTATTTGTTTTTAGCTTTGTTTCTTATAGCTTGTAGTAGTGAAAATATGCAAAATGATAAAAATGCTAATCTACCAGATGATGTAGAAAGCTTTATGGAGTCTAGGGAAGCATTCCTTAAAGCCGATAAGGTTAATTTTGTAGAAACAATGAGCGAAAAAGAAACAATAGAATATAATCAAAAACAGCATTTAAAACGAAAAGAAATTGATAAGGAATTTGTTGCTTTACGCAAGAAATACAAAGGAGATGACTTTGTAATGGATGTCTTATCACAATATGGCTGCTTGCTAGATGATTGTAGTGCTACAAGCAAAGTTGATGGTTTTGTATTTTATAAAGGTGCAGATATTACTGAAGCTATAAACAATTCACTTATGGATAGAAATACTTTTACAAGCTACCCATTTTTTAAAGAGATTCTTAAACATAATCCAAATATTTTGACAAGAAAAGAAAATTTTAGCCTAGATTTATCCACTAATGCTAAGTATAGAAATTATAAAAAAATAGATATTGTTTGGAGTGCAGATAAAACAAATATTGATTTTATCCTTTATGATGAATATTTTAATCAAAATATATGCTCTTATACTGCAGGTTTTACAAGATTTCAGCAAGAGAAGGATGGGGTAAGAGCAAGCTATGGATATATGCAAATTCCTTATACACAAATAAAGGAAATTAATGACTTCATCAATAAAAGTTGTGAATGTATCCATATAGGTGGAGAAGAACCTTATGACGAACAACGCGCAAATGAACTTGATAAAATGGCACAAGGCTGTGAAAATCTAAGTAAGACGCGCGCAATACTATGGAAAAAATATCAAGGCGATACAGAGAATCTCAATCTTTTACAAAAGGAAAAAGAACACCAATTTGAGGTTTATGGGTATATTGAATGATGATGGTGATGAGTGAGATTTTTTGGCACAATAGAGAATCTTAAGCCCATAAGCAAACTAATTATTGCCTATGATAATAGTCAAACTCTCAATAAATATAATTTTATCCAATTAGGATTTGAAGCTATCGATGTAGCTCATTTCATCGTAGATGAGATGA
>NZ_NXLQ01000111.1 GCF_003364195.1 Helicobacter didelphidarum
ATAGGAGCAATTATAAGATAAAATAGCCATATTGCTATAAGAATTGGTTTGATAAACAAGCTTGTGCTGTGAAATAAACTAAGATAGAGTATCGCCATTGTCTAAATTATCCTCATATATAATTTACTTCACAAAAAATTCATTATTTATTATAATTCTTTGAATTATTGCTCCACCTATCGCAAATGGAGAACAAGCCATAATATCTATAAGTAACAATCCAAGCAATAATGCAGTAATGATAAATATAACAATATTTTGCATAAAACTAAAATAAATATTTTCTTTTTTATTATAAAAATATAATTTTAACAATACTCCATAGATTTGTATCCCTCCTCCGCTTATGAAAGCAAGTAAAAGCACAGGAATTGTCTTTATGCCTTCTTTGGTGTATATATAATACAAGCATACAAATACTATTCCACACATATAACCAAATAAGAAACTTTTACAAGCAAATATTTTATAAAAATAAATTATTTTATTTATATATCCTATTACAATAAATGCAATAAAGAAATAAAATATCCAACCTATTATTAAGACAAGATAATGTTGATATATAATAATAAATAAAACTCATATTTTACCAACTCTTAAATAATGATAAATAAAAAATTATAATTATATGGAATCTTAATTTGCTTAGCACTCTTGCTGAAGATTCTAAAGTCTAAACCAAAATAAAATGAGTTTTGGTAATTTTGGTAGTTTTGATTGGTGATGTGGTATTTGTTTTGTTGTGCTGATTGTTTGATAGTAGTTTGCATTATCTGCCCCCAAGACCAATTAATGAAGTGCCATAAAATAAAATAAAAAATGGACTAGCAATTACATTATCTACAAATATAACACAGAATATAAGAAATACAAAAAGAGATTCTAGAATACTCATTTTATGCTTAGAATCTGTGTTTAAAATAGGAAGTAAAGTTAGGGTAATTGTTGTTATCCCCGTGGCTGCAATATTTAGTAACAAAAGCCAATCCCACCCAAAATATAAAATCGCACAAGTTGTGCCTAATAAAATCGTAATAATCCATAGCATAAAAAATGGTTTTGAATAAAATATAGCATTGAAAAACTCTGTTTTATTCAACATACTGATAATAAAGGGCATAATGATAAAATAAAAAATCCAAGCAATAGCTAAAACTAAATTATCAAAATCAGATATTCCTTGCTTGAGCCACATATAAAGCAACACCATTACAAAACCCCTAATTTCAAATTAACACAATTATTATGTTTTATTTCTATTACCTTAGCATTCTTGCTAAAGATTCTAAAGTCTAAGCCAAAATAAAATGAGTTTTGGTAATCTTGGTAGTTTTGATTAATGATGTAGTATAGATTATGTTTTTTGCTATATTTAATAACTCTATCCATATCTTGCTCCATTCTTTGTGTGTCCATACTGGCAAGTTTAGTGGTTATAAAATGTGGCAAGTCTTTGTATGCTTTATATACACTTAAATGATATTCGAAAGATTTGATATTTGTTTGCGGATAATACTTCAATACCCAAGCCATAATTCTATCTCTCAATCATCTCTCCTAGTAATGCTGTGGTTGCCAATCCTCTGCGGTATCATCAGTAGATTCTATATCCCCATTTTCTACAAGCATATTAAGAATATCACATAAATCCTTGACTATTTTTTCTAGGGTTTTATCTTGTGAATATTGATGTGCAGGTCTAATTTGATTTTCTGCAAAATCTAAATCAAATTTCCAAGTATATGGAATATCATTGATAGTAAAATCCCAAATACTC
>NZ_NXLQ01000112.1 GCF_003364195.1 Helicobacter didelphidarum
CTGATATTTGAGCTTGTGTTGTGGTGTGGCTAAAAGCATACGCATAATACACATAGAAGGTTTTACCTTGATATATCTTAATCTTATCTTGCAATGTATTATAGAGTTGCTTTGCATACTCTCTCATACTATTAGGGGAGAATACTTTTCTTATATAGGTATATTTAGATTCTTCCAAAGTTATTGCTTCTTGGTCTATGCGTAAGAAATAAGGAATAGTATTTTTAAGTTTCTGTGTGGCGCTATCTCCTCTATCTATAATCTCTAATAATCCCCTACTATTTGTTTGATAGCTTTTTATACGCTTCAATAACTCATTATTCATTTCTAGCATACCACAATATAATTCTTTGTCTTTTCCTATATCAAGCATTGCATAAGGCTTTATATTGGTCTTTGATTGAAATAAACTTGTGATATATTCTGCAGATTTTTTTGTCCCATACAAATATAGAAATATTGCAAAGGCATTTGTTTTTATATCATCCCATATCTTTTTTGTCTCATCATTAAAAATACCCGGTGCATTATAAGTATAGACTTCATTTACTAATTCATCATAACTTAAAGCACACATTTGAGCTAAAAACCCTCCTAAAGAATGCCCTACTATCATCATTTTAGGATAAGATTGTGATGATGTATCATAGATTCTAGGTTTAATCTCTGTCTCTACAAAGTGTATCAAATCAAAATATTGCTCTGGGATTTGGTTTGTCCCAAGTAAGAAATCTTCATAGAAATCTTTTAGCATTGCTTTTATTTTATCACTACCCATCTCTGTGCCACGAAAGGCTAAGATATATTTAGAATCTTTAGGGACTTCTTTTCTTTCACCTGTGGATTTATCAATCTCTCCTAAGTCTTCAAATAATGTCGCACTAAAGCCACTAGAAGTATTGGGGCAATGTTCTACAAGTTTGTATCTTTCAAAGAATCTTTTAGCTTGAAGTGGGGAGAAGTCGCCATCAAGTTTGTCAAAATTAAAAGTATCATCAAATTTATTTGATATGTTTGATAAAAATTTATTACTTGCTGTTTGGTTTATCAAAACTTCTTGCCCATTTAGTTTAATATTTAAAATATCTGCAAAAGTAACTTCTATTTCTTTATATCCTCGTAAATATGAGTTATCAGTAATTTTATTGCCTTGCTCATCTAAGGCATATCGTTTTCTTGGTATTCCTTTGTTGTCTTTTAGTAAGTGAAAATACCCATAGCTAACCCAAGCTAATTCGGCATTATCGCGAAGTTTTTTAATTAATACTTTGTTATCCATTTGCTTACCTCCATAATCTAGTAAAGAAAATATATATTGGTATAATCAAGAATATTAAGTTTAAAATTTTCCACCATTGGAATTGTTTGTATGTATCTATTGCTAGACTGACTATCACATAGGGAACTAATGGTGCAACAACTAGCGTGATAAAAAGTGTTGCCATTTTATATGGCGTAGAACCATGCCCAATAGCTCCTGCTAGTGATGTAAAAAGAAAACAAACAATAAGATAAACTACAAATATAATAAAAATAATATGTTTTTTCATCTCATATATTCTTTGGTTTCTTTTTCTTGGAATAAAGTAGCAGAGAATCCACTTGAGGTATTAGGCTGATGGATAAGTAAATCGTAGCGTTCAAAGAAGCGTTTAGCTTGAAATGGGGACATATCACCACTAAATAACTTATCATCAAGCAAACCATTTTTAGGTTTGCCATTATCATCAAGATAGTATTTATAGGTAATGTCGAGTATGTCTGCAGGGGTGATGATAGC
>NZ_NXLQ01000113.1 GCF_003364195.1 Helicobacter didelphidarum
TCTCTCTCATCTTGTGTGATAGGTCTTGCATACACCACTTTACCTATATTCTCTTTACACAATCTCTCATATTCTTTGTATTCACTATCCCATTGTTTTGGGATAAAAGCACGATATGATGTAGGATAGTAAATACTACACCCACTAGCTAGTAATACAACCAAGATTCCAAAAAATCCCAAAGATATATAAATTATCATCTTCACGCTACTTCCTTTATAATAAAATCCATATCGTTATCTTTAGATTCCACAAACTCGTTAAAAAGATTCTCAAATTCATCAAAAGTATCATTAGGTTTTATAGATTCTTTTTTAACAGACTCTAACCACTCAAAAAATGGTTCTGTAATATCTGCATAGCATTGTCTAAGAAAAGTAAAGTCATTATTAAAGGTTTCTCTTAAAGCTTTATCAAAGTCTTCATTAATAGATTCTATAGAACTTAATATTGTATCTTTCCAAGCTTGAAATTCATCACTTGAAGTAATAGAATATTTATATTTTTCACTTAATTCTTTCTGTAAATCTAAAAGTGTTTTATCAGCTACAAAACATTGCATTTGTTCTATATTAATCCTACATTGATTAGCTTGTTCTAGCATATTATGTTTGAGATAATGTTGATATAGATTTTCTTGCATTTGTATTTGCATATCATTGCATTGAACTTTCTCTATTTTTAATCCTAAGAATACATGGGGATTTCCATCGCCACCATTATAGGCAACATTTCTATTGACATAGATTCCAAGTGAGTATTTTTTATTGTAACACATTAACAATCCTTTTAATTTTTAAAATTTGGGTCTATATTTTCTAAATAAAATGGAACTTTTAAAAATTTTAATATATCTAGACTATGATGAGATTCTTTTAATATATCTACATTATAATTACTTTTAACTTCCCCAATAATATTCTTATTTTCTAACGCCATTATTATCCCATCTTTCACTTTGATAGAGTTAAAAGGTGTTATATATATATATATATTCTTTCCAATGTACTTGGCAATACAAAAAGATTAAATTGCCATTGTTTCCATCCACGATAATATCCTATATCTGCTATATAAATGTATTTGTATTCAGCGTCAGCGTCAAATCCACCAAATACAAAACATATTTCTACCATTATATTATTAATTTTAAACTCTCTACATTGACCATTATTTAAGCTTCTCTCCAAATCATCTGTATTTTTATAATGTTGAATTGTTTGAGGCGATACAGGTCTAGCATACAACACCCTACCTATTTCTTTTTGTGCAAATTGTTTAAAATCTTGATACTGAGAATCTAAAAATCTCGGTATAAATGCTCTTATGCTTGCAGGATATGGAATTGCACAATTATTTAATACAAATGATATAATTAAACCACTACCTCCAATAAATACTAGAATCTTAGAGACTTTCTTTTGTGATTTAAATGCTTTTCTATAGATAAGCCACCATATAAAATATGAGAAAGTAAAGACAATGAGGAGAAAAAGGATTATCACAAATAGCATTGTGATTCCTTTAGGGTTTGGATTCTATATTATTATAAGTATAAACTTCATTTGCTAATTCATCATAGCTTAAAGCACACATTTGATCTAAGAATCCTCCTAATGAATGTCCTGTAACAATGATTTTGATATTTAAAGATTTAAAAAGAGTGATAAAGTCTTGTGTTTTATTTGAATCCTTTGTATTATCATTGATTTGTTGTAACTCGTTTTTTA
>NZ_NXLQ01000114.1 GCF_003364195.1 Helicobacter didelphidarum
TCTATCCTTCACATATTCCCCATTATCTTTTACACTCCCTATAAACTTCTCATCACTTACATCAAATCGATAATAGATATAGGCTATCTTTCCTGCAAGTTGAGGGTGGATTCTAAAATAGTCAAACCATACATTATATACAGGATTGTCATTTGTATCTTTTTGAGTATATTTGATTTGATTGTTTTGAAACATGTGCTTTACTCCCTCTACATTCGCCTTTAAAAACTCTATGGCTTGTGCTATATCATAGATTCTCCTCAAACTATTCCATTGTATTAAATCACTTGAATCTTTGAGGGGCGTATAGTCCTTATCTCTTACTTGCTCTGTTATCTGCTTCCCTATGTCATTACCTACTTTGAAACTTATATCTATAACGATATGAGCGTCATATATATCTGGGAATTGTTGTGATGTATCAAATGCAAATATGACAACATAGTAGTTTTTATATGCCGTCTTATGTGTTCGCTCTAATGGGAGAGAGAATCCTATTTTGTTTTGTATATCATTGTTACTAAAATATCCACTCTCATCAGTGATAGTCTTATATATAGCTGTTGTTTTAGGGCTACTCGCTTTATACTGATTTAAATGCCATTGTATCATGCCTTTATCTAAGGCTTTTGTCTCATCATGTTCAAAGGCAATATATGTCCATTGTATATGGCTACTTTTTGCTTTATTCTCTCTAAGCTTTGCCTCTAGTTCTATATAAGTGCCTGGAGCAAAAGGATAAGAGGGTAAATATTTTTCAGTATCAAAGAAGTATTCTATCTTTTGTTTTACTTTGCTTGTTATTGGTAATGGCTGTCCTTGTGTGAGTTCCCATTCTATTTCTTTTAAGAATTGTATTGTAGTGATGATTGGTGAATTATACTTTACTATGAGTTTCACTGCATTTTTATTATTCTCTTGCTTTGTGGGTGATAATAATTTATTGTGATTGTTTAATTTGTCTAATGCCTCAAAGAATGCTTCATCATTTTTCCCTATATCTATCCCTCCATTCTCTTTATATGTATCTCCTCTATAAATATAAAAACCCTCTCTTTGTGTGTGAGATTCTATTGTATGACTGCAATCTTTATCTGTATAGATTGAAAGATAGAAATTCTCTCTTTGTGTGTGAGATTCTACTCCATTACCACATTCTTTATCTGTATAGATACTTGTATGCTTACCAAATGTATTTTCACTAAAGATTGTCCTTCTCTCTTTTATATCATTGATATTGATATAATATTCCCCCTCTGGAATAGCTCCTTTGTCTTTCTCCTTTTGCCATTCTTTATCAAGGCAGAAATAATATGTTGTATTATTGGATAATCCTTTCTCCTCATATTCTACAAAGTCTGTATAGCCCTTCTCTCTTTGTAATTGCTCTTTTTGCTTATTATTTAGGGCATTCCCACTAAAGGCTATAAACTCTTGTATTATATCATTGCCTTGCATTATTACTAAGCTCTTACCATTAAAGCATAGCCAAAGTTTTTTACTAAACCTCAACACTTGAGGACACTTTCTATCTTGATAAATACAAGGCTTAGTGATGATAGTAGCAGTAGGGAATCTCTCATACTTGCTTGATATGAGTTCAACATGAAAGTTTGTTATGTGAAGTGTATCATCTATAATACAAGTTATACTTGCATTATTATCATAGGGTAAATCACTAAGTTGATAGCTCAATCTTTCATTTTCTGGTGT
>NZ_NXLQ01000115.1 GCF_003364195.1 Helicobacter didelphidarum
CTTATATGCTTCATTTTGCAATAAAGCTTGTTGCTCTGGGCTAAGATTCGCTACTTGCACAGATGGAGCATTGCTACCCCCCCCATCAGAATTCTCTTCATCACTATTACCCATGAATATAAAAACAACAACACCAATTAAAAGTATCACAGCAACAACAACACCTATGATAATAAAAAGTAATCCTTTTCCTTTTTTTTCTTCTGTTGCTGTCGCCTGTTTTTCTTCTTCAGCCATTTTCTACTCCTTATTTAATCTTTTGTGAAATATGCTAGAGAGGTTTTACCAAACTTCTTTAACTTTTGAAGATGAAAAATACCTATCCTTTCATCAATTTGAGTGTTACTCATCATTTCAATAGTGATAATATCGACACTTTGCGATAAAGATTCACTAAAAGATTGTATGAAATGTGAAGTTTTTTGATAAATATCGTGAAATCCATCTCTACAACTAAAGGGTGGATCGATATATAATATAATACGATTTTGTTGCGTAAATGGACTCTTATATTGCTTAGAATTCTCTTCTTTATAACAAAACAATTCTGGTATTATAGCAGTTTTTGTTTGAGAATCTTTATTTTTCTTCTTATTATCTATAATTTTATGACTTTTAGTTTTATATTTATCACAGACACGAATACAGCTTTCTAAGACAGGAAGCGAATAAAAGAAATCTTTGCAATAGAGTTGTAAAGATTCTGTAAGATAATATTGCATAGAATTGTTTCCTAATATATTGGGAACATCATTACCCAATCTCATTGGATATATTTTGTGATGTTGTTGAGTATTGTATGTCTTTAAGGTTTTATTTTTTTGTATATGGTTCATTATATGTGCTTGCATGTTATTGTAAGGCATTTGTTTTGCATTTTTTTGTATTTTCATTTCAAGGAGACGTGCATTGTGAAGTAAATTACTAAAAGCACGGGAATCTTTTTCGAAAAACATAACTTTTTTTGCACCCATTGAGAGAGCCTCAAACCCCATTTGACCACTACCGGCAAAGCATTCTATAAATATTGTATCTTGTAAAACATTTTGCAAGGTGTCAAAAAATGATTTTTTTACCAATGCCTTTGTGGGACGTGTTGTGGCATTGCTTTCTAAAAGAAGCTTTAGCCCTTTATATTTTCCACGTGAGATGCTAAAACTTTCCTTTTTCTGTTTTTCTGTTTGCGTTACATTTGTTTTTATGGTCGTTTGCTTTGATATTATTTTGTTATTTCGCACTCTATTCTCTCTTTTTTTGCTCCATAAGTCCAAGCTTTATTGTATCTTAAAATATTTAAGGCTTAGAGAATCTAAGATATTTTTATTCATAATTCAATCAAGCAATAGTGATATATTTCAATTTATTTGCTTCTTAAAATATATTGATTTCTATAAATATATAGTAAAATATACTAAATTACCCTATTATTTCTATGACAGAATTATTTTTGCGACATTAAAATATAAATAAACAAGGAAGAAACAATATGAGTAAAAATGAACAAGAGAAATGAGCAAAAGTAGTTTAAGCATAGGAGCTATAAGTTTAGGAGGATATTCTTAAGAAGATTCCACATTCTCAAATAATATATGCTATAATCCATAGCACTAAAACCATAATCTTTATGATAAAGCAATTTCATATCACAAGGAGAATCCCTTGCACCCTCTCTTAGAATCTGATAGCTT
>NZ_NXLQ01000116.1 GCF_003364195.1 Helicobacter didelphidarum
TGTGAGTTGGGGAGAAATTAATCAAAATCTTACTACAATAAAGATAGATGAAAAGAATTCACGACCACCAACTTTGAGAGAATACCTTGAGTATCAATTTGGTGCTATGGTGTTCTTACCTATACCATAAAAGGAGGAGTCTATGAAGCTTATATTTAGTTTTGTATTTATGATTTTATTTAGTGCTTGTGCGAAACAGCAACATCTTGTTGATTTAAGCAAATTGCCCATACATACGCTTGAGATAGAGAGTATCACACCAATAGAACAGATAGAAAATTTTCAAGAAATAGAAAAATCTTTAGCTATGGTAGAAACGAGTATAAAAAGCATGGGTCCGCAGAGCTATCCAAATGCGTGGCATGTCTCTTATGATTATAGAGAAGATATGCACCTCACGCTTGGTTGTTATCAAAATATTGAATTGTTTTCATTACCCTTTGTAATGGCTGGATATGCCAGTGGTGTAGAATTTAAAACAAGTTTATATTTTAGTAAGGGTGAGTATGGTCATCAAACTAGGACTCTTTTTGCAGAGACGACAACCATATCAGGGAGATTTAGCGATGAGTGGTGTGGTTTCTCTGCAATACTGCAGGAAGGGACGATGTTTCTTATCACTACAAACAAGGCAATATATGTGTATGATATTAATAATGATAAATGGGAAAAAAGATTTCAATCACCAGATTCTATACAAGTGCCACTACAATCCTATGATAAAAGCATTATTTTTGGAAACTCTTGTGAATATGGAGAGGCAGATAAATGCCTCTTAAGTAATCTTGATATATTTTACTTTGATGGAGAATGGAATGAAAACCCTAGACATTTTCAAATCATAGATGATGAATATATAAGAAAATTGTATTTTCTAGGTATCAGCCCAAATTTAAAATATGCGTATGTGAGAGATGGAAAGAAAGATTACATTGCAAAACTTAAAACACACACAACAAAGGAGTAAATATGCTACCATTAAGAAAATGTGAAGATGAAGATATGGAATACACAAAGAATGCCTTTGAAGTTTCTATCTCCAATGAAATTCCTAAGTATGAATGCAAAACTTATGATACTAGCTATGAGATTATAGGCAATCTTAGAATCTCACAAAGTCTCAATTTAAAAGAAAAAGCCCCCATTGATATGGTGATATTTTTAGATAAGAAAAGTGCAAAGATTATGCACTCTACTTTTTGGTATCTAAAAAGTCCCTATAAAGATGATATATATAATCACAAGATTGTAAGGGAGATTCTAGGGGAGGAGAGATTTAGACGCTTTATGTCAAAACGATTTCATTATGAGACAATCTCTATTGAAGCACAGATTGATAATATCGATAGAATGGAATTAGATAACATGGCAAACATATTTCTATATGACTTTCAGATTCCATTTACTTGGGGGGATGAGATTATTGGGATAGCAAATTTGTCGCACTTCCATATAATCACAACTCCTATCATTCTAGCAAACGACAACGATATTGTATGTATGAAAGATAATGACTTGGAATGGCTCATAAAAGATGAGAAAAACTCCACACAATATAATCTCAAAATTCCAGTCATCAAAGGACTTTTCGCCACCACTACCACAAATGAAAATGATTTCTTTGTTAATCTACGAGATAAGCCAGATTCTAAAGATAGCAAAATCCTTATGCAGC
>NZ_NXLQ01000117.1 GCF_003364195.1 Helicobacter didelphidarum
AGAGTGGCATAAATCTTATAAATATGATAAGGAGGAGAAGAAATATATAGAAACTAAAAACTTCGCAAACAATACCCTAAATTTATATAATGACTTTGTTGATGCAAAAAGACATATATTAATCCATGATGGATTTTCTCCAAAAAATAGTGATGGTTGTTTGTTGATAAAATCACAAGAAGTAAAAGATGAACAAGGAAACATTGTAGATAATATCTTAGCAGAAAAAGCATATAAAAAACTTGCTCTTGGAGATGCGATAATAAATAATAAAGGCTTTATTAGAAAGTTCTTAAATGATTCCACAACTAACACAAAAAACTTTGTAAAGAATAATATTTGCATAGTTATTAAAAATAATTTTACTTAAAGAAGGAGATTGAATATGTATGATAAAATAGAGGATGAAATAAAGTTCGATGAAATGATGTCATTCGGAGCTGTTAATCACATTGCTTCATCTGCAAATGGTGGTTATGGTGGTTTTAGTTCTTTTGTTTCAAATGATCATCGTATTACTTTTATCATTGTTTATAAGATGGATACTAACCCTACTTATTATGAGGACGAGGACAGGTTCGCCAAATATATTCTAGACGAAGTCAAAAATATAATCCAAAATAGAGATAAATTCCCAAAAGTTACTGATAGAATTAAATTCAAAGGCACTCTTCGTATTGCTTGGAGCTATGATATGAAGTATAATAAACATATAGATTTAATCTTTTTTCCTGAAGAAAATCCTTATCTCAACTATGCCTATCTCTATGCCAAAGATTTCCCTAAAAAGATAAGCAATGAAGATAATCCTAGAGAAATAATAGAAATGAAACCAAACTATGATATAAACTATGAGTTTGTAAAAGAGATTCTATCAAAGGCTGGAATGGATACATATCATAGAAAGAGATTCTTTGAAGTGAGATTTGGGACTGCGATGTTTGTGCCTATGGAAATAGAGTTTGAGTGGTATTTGATGTTTGGTTATGACGATAGAGATAGTAACCTTTATGATGATGAAACTGAAATAGGGAGCACAGTAAAAAATATAGTTTATCATGATAATAGTTTATTTGGCGTATTCTATCTTTCAGGGGAATTTGATATGTGCATAGGGGTTATTAAAGAGTATTCTATTTTATCACATGTAGGAAATTTACAGATAAGCATAATAGATTCCGAATATCCTAAAGCTGTATTACCATCAACCCCTTTTATACCACTACCAACCAATGTGCTTGCTACTACTCGAGACTTTGATGATTGTATCGTGAAGGTTAAATCAGACAACAAAAATGATAAGATTCTAGCACAGCTTTTTTCGCACAATGTTGAACTACTTATAATTAAAAATAATGATAACAATGAATGTTATATCATTGATAAAAAAAATAAAAATCTTCAAAAATCTTCCCATGCAACCAGCGAATCTAAACCTATTAATCCTTTTTATAAAGTTAAATATCTCATCTATGTGCAAAACATACTCCCAAATAATTGGGCAAAAGTATGGGTGATAAAACCACCAAAATTTTTTAATGATAATGGTAGGATAGTTATAGATAAATCCTACATGGACACCTTTCATAACTCTCCCTCTCAAATAAAGCTCTATGAGGGCTATATCCATACAAGCGGATTAGATTATCTTATGCCATTCGGAGAG
>NZ_NXLQ01000118.1 GCF_003364195.1 Helicobacter didelphidarum
GAATGATAAGAGATTCTTTAATACATTAGAAACTCTTAAGAAAGAATATAATATAAATACAAATGATAGGGTGATAGTAAGGTTGGAGGTGGAGTATGAAGGAAACAATGAAATTATATTTCCGCTTAAAGTAAAGCCATTGAATGACAGGGGATTGCTATATGATTGGACTATTAAAAACCCAACAGATAAAAATGCAACGCAAACTATTTATGGACGAAATAGAAGTGGCGGAACAAGAAAACATGCAGCAAGGGATTTATATACAGATTTCTTTGGAAGAAATATTAAAAATCCAAAATCTAATGTAGAGATTGTAGCTATTGCCAATGGAGAGGTTCTTGATACAAGAGCGTTTTATCTTGAAACACACCAAGTTACGATTTTACACGAAACTTCTAAATATGGAAAATTTATTATTAGGTATGGAGAAATGGATAAAAACTCTATAAAAGTTAATATAGGAGATAAGGTGAAACAAGGGCAGGTGCTTGGCTATGCTGGTTTGATGTTGGAGAATGGTGTTCACCCAAATATTGTTCCTAATAGGCAAGTGATGATGCTTCATTTTGAATACTTTACAAATGGTAATGATACTAATGTCATCGGAAAATTAACAGATAAAAGCAAGTTGCCATTTCAAAGAAGAAATGATATAATAATACTTTTGGAGGCAATAAATGAAAAAGTTGGCATTAACTATTGGTCTTATATTTTGCTTTTATGTGCAATTACATGCAAACAGCATAGAAATAGAATGCAGTAAAAGCATGACTTGTGATGATGACTATGAATGCAATATAGAAAAATGTCTTATTAAAAATGCAAAAAATCTAAAAGAGGCATTGCTCTATGATATAAAAAGAGAAGTAGAAAAAAACAGAGAAAATTCTATTGGTATATCTATGGCTTATCAAGCTATGTTGCAACTAGATTTATTCAACGGGCAAAAAGACTACAATGTTTCAGTAAAAGTAGATCATGGTATTGATGAATGTCGTTTAGGTAGTTGTATAGAATCTTATGATTTAACTATAGAAAAAATGGATGAGAATGAAATAAAATTAATATATGCAATATTTAGTATTTATGAAAAAACTTATAGAAAAACAAAAGATGGTATAGAGGTCATAACTGAAAATTATATTTAATTTGGTTTTTTAATCATTTTTGATGATAAGTATATTGCAAATAGGAATATTAAACATGGTAATTAATGTATATATTTAATGGAAAATAAAGGAGAATATATGCGTTATATAGTAATTATATTATTTTGCTATGGTAGTTTGTTTGCACAAATAGAAATAGAAGAGAATTTTACAAATACAAATATCATAGAGGCATATAAACAAATGAAAAATAGTTTTTCTGAGAGTTATCATCTCCCACAAAACATAGAATCTATGAAAAATATTTCACAAACTATTGATAATGAAGAAAGTGAGATTTATGGCTATAGAAACTTTGATGTGCAATGGAAAAATAAAAATGAAGTAACTATAAGTCTTAATGCTTTTGATGATGGAGAAAGGATTATTAAATAATACAACATATTATTTCTGTCTTGATAAAGATTGGCAAAAGGAGAAAGATAAAGGAGCTATTCCAGAGGGGGAATATTAT
>NZ_NXLQ01000119.1 GCF_003364195.1 Helicobacter didelphidarum
TCAATGTAAGAAACTTACGATAGAGATTGGGGTTTAGTGGTGAGATTGGCAAAGATAATGTAGAATCTTATATAATCAAGATTAAAGAGGTGGTGTAGATGGGACAATACATAAAAGAGCAGAAATTAAAGTTATTGCGATATGCGGAACTCGCTTGGGCTAATTACAGCACAGGGTTAAAAAGAAATAATGGAGATAAAAAATGAAAACCTCCATTAAATATTCCCTACTTTTCTTTTTAACTCTTTTAAATATACAATTCTTTTATATTCTTACTTTTATTCCTTTCCCATTTTTTGGTTGGATTACACTTTTTATTCTCTCTTGTATATGGGCATATCTTTTTTTACGATTCTGTGTATATAGCTTTAATAAAATCTTTAAAAAGAATCTAAGAGTTAATAAGCTTTACCTAGCCTTGCCATATCCCGTTATTATGGGGACTTGGTTTATTTTTTCTCTTGTGCCTTATGAATATAGGCTTGACTTTTTGATTGCTGACACACTCTGTCAAATGGATAAAAGCAGCATAAGTGATGAGGCTTACATAAAGCTATACTATGATAAAATTGCAGAGTTAGACAAAGCGTATAAACCAAAATATGAGGAAATAAAGCAAAAATATCCATTGGGGCAAGTGTGGTTTGATGAGGCAAGCACCTTGCGTTTAGAGCAAGACCGCAAACTAGATGAGCAATATGAGCAAGATAAAGCAAAGATTGGTAGAGAAAAAATCAGCAGTTTTCTCGTATGGGCTTTTATAACACGAAATGTTGATTATACATACTACATTAACGACGATGGGACAGAACGCTTGATTAGAAAAATAGTAAATTATGAATGGCTAGATTCAGCATTGGTCGCCCAATCATCAAGAACAAGAACAATGACTTGCGGAGATATACGAAATTATAAATTTAAGAAAAGAGGAAATGAAATAATTATGTTATCGCCGATATGGCTTTTGATATTGTTTGTATATTTTTTACCTATAATCATTGCTTTTGTGCGTAATCATCAATCACGCTACAAAATACTTTTACTCAATCTCTTGCTAGGCACTTTTATACCTGTGCTTGTTATTTGTTTGGTATGGAGTTGCACGAGAGTTAAACACAAGCAAGATGTTGTAAAGAACGCTGAAGACAATATTGACATAATACAAGGGTAAAAAATGAATAAAATGTATAAATATATGCAGTTAGTTAAATATGCCGAGTTGTGTTGGGCTTCTTATAGTGAGGGGCTAAATAGTGGTATGTATGGTGATAAAGAAAAGAAATGGGGCTTTAATGAGCGAGGGGAATATTATACAGATGATGAAATAAAGCGTTTAAAAAAAGATAAAAATATTGAACTTCCCACCTACCACCAAGCCCTTAGTGAATCTCAATATCTTATCTTTGAAAAATACAATGTTGGCTTTAGCGATTCTCAAGCCAATCACTTCATTACACGATTTGAAGTCTTAGCTTTTAGTCAAGATAATGATACGGGATTCTCTGCTACTTTATTTTATGATACAGATACACAAAATTACATCATAGCTTTTAGAGGCACAGAGAATACTGGTGATTATATAGCAGATATATTTTTAGCATT
>NZ_NXLQ01000011.1 GCF_003364195.1 Helicobacter didelphidarum
CCACCCACCCTAGCTAAGGCTATTTGGGTTATATTTGAGGCTGTGCTGGGATTTTGTGTATGCCAATAGTCTTGTAATATTTTGCTTGGTGTGGGAGTGCTGATAGTATCTTGCATAAAAAAATCGGCGAATGACTTGCTTGTATCGACATTGATGATAATGCTATTGATGAGTGTTGCTGTGTATTTGATATAGTTATCATCGGCGTTAAATACGATGTGAAACATGATGTCTTATTTCCTTTCAAATACAAATTACAGATGATTAAGGCGATCACCAACTAAGTTTGTTAAGGCGGTTTTAATATTAAAATAATCACTCGGTGATAATGTTTTTGTATCATGGACCAACATAGATTCTATATCTTTAGCAATCAACATTGTATGTAATTCATTATTTTCATTAACAGCTGTTCGTAAAAGTTTAATTTTTTGTCGATAATCTGCAATACGTGACGGATAGCTTTGTGTAAGAGTAGTAATTTTTTGCTTGGATAATTTCTCGTCCTTTTTTTTCTCATATATTGCCTCTCCCAAGTCTTTAGCCATGTCAGCTATGCAACTTGCAAGATATTTTGTATCTTTTAAATTAGATCTTGAGTCTGTATCCACATTAACCACCTAAAACCTTAAATACTTCGTATTATATCTAAAAAAATACTTTTTTTAGATATAAAATCACATATAGGACTAATATTAGATGTTAATGTTATTAAAAAAAATAATTTTGAAAAGCAAGAAAATAGAGAATCAAACACTCATTATAAAATCAGTGTTTGACTTTTGACAAATATCTTTTGTTTTATGGAAAACAAAAGATATTTGAGGAATTTTAAGATTATTGTAATAATCTTAAAACATTTTGCTGCACAGCATTTGCTTGAGCCATAGCAAAGCTACCTGATTGTGCTAGAATATTATGTTTCGAGAATGTTGCAGACTCTTGAGCAAAATCCACATCTCTAATTTGAGATTCAGCTGCTTTAACATTGACTTGTGTAATAGAAATGTTATTAATCGTTGCAACAAGTTGCATTTGAACAGAACCCATATCGGCACGAATTTTATCAAGTTGCCTTGTAGCAGATTCTGCCATATCCATAACAACCATAGCACCTCTTAGTGAAGTTACACCAGCACCAATACCATCGATATTTTGTTGTGCTTGAGCCGCATTTGCATTAGCACCAGAAGCACTTGCAATATTTCTATCCATATTACCACGCACAGAACGAAGATTTACGGTATATTGAGCGATGCCTTGTGCAGAATGGAATCCTACACTACTGAAATTCGTCCCACTCACAATAATATCTCTAGCATCTGTTCTAACAAGGCTTAATCGTCCAATGATCGCATGATTCTTGCCATCTACACCATTAAAACTACCACCCCCTAAAACAGCTCCTGTTTTACCTTCTGTATGTATAGAGATTGCTCGACCATCAAGGCTTCTTACATTTAATCTCCCTTCAATATCAACATACGCTTCAACACCTGTTCTTTCTTTAATTGAATTAAAAGCATTAATAAGCCTACCATCAGAATCATTCTTACGAACATCATTAATAGTTCCAATAGTAGTCCCATTTACAACCAAACCATTTACGGTTCCAGATTGCACCGGTAACTCACCTGTTCCCAATACAGTTGCATACGCACGGACACCCAAAGTATCTGAAAACTTATTAATAGTATCAGCTAATAAGCCAATGCCTGTTCCTGCACTTGTGGAAATTACAGCTGTTTCTAACTTATAATTCTTTTTCCCATCAACTTGGCGGAATTTTAAGGCAACCTCTTTTAAATTTTTAGCACCAGCACTAGCAAGCATACCAATACCTGTTACAGAAGAACTTTCAAGTCTTACATGTCCAATTTTATCGGAGCTTGTTGGTCCTATCGAAGCTTTTACTGTTGTATTAGAATATGCCCCAATTTGAAACTCTTTATTGGAAAAAGCACCAGACAACATTTGTTGTCCATTATAGCTTGTTGTATTAGCAATATTGTCAAGCTCTTCTAAGAGTCGAACAATATCATTTTGCAACGCTCTTCTACTTTCAGTAGTTTGTCCATCTTGGGCAGCTTGAATTGCTTTTACCTTAACAGTATCAAGAATCTTTAATTGCTCATCCATAGCTTTATCAGCAATTTGTATCATACCAATAGCATCATTAGCATTTCCAATCGCTTGTCCCAATGAACTTGCTTGACTCCTTAAACTATCAGCTATTGACATACCAGAGGCGTCATCTGCTGCTTTGTTAATCCTTAAACCAGAACTTAGCTTCTCTAGCGAATTCGCTATGAATCTATTGTTTTGCACACCTATAGTATGCGAATTGAGTGCGGCGATATTTGTATTTATCCTAAAACTCATCTTTGCATCCTTTGCGAAAAATTTGAATACGAAAAGATTAAAGCAAAGTGTGTTCCTAAATAAGAAAATTAAATATAAAATTATATGAAATCAAAAAAATTATATCCATTTAGTAAAAGATTCTATAAATATTAATACATGATAACTCATTTTCAAAGTATAGCAAAATGAGAATTGTAAGATTGAAAAATATTTCTTTGATTAGGCATATAAACAAATAAATGTTTTCTTATAGAATCTAGATTTATGATTGTTTAATACAAACTAAGTAAATTGATTAAAAAAGTATGTCATTTATATTACACATCAAGATTTTTTACATCTCTTGCATGTTTTTGAATATATTGTCTTCGTGGTTCAACTTCATCACCCATAAATATATTAAATATCTCATCAGCTTGTTCGTCATTCTCTATTTTGACTTGAATAAGTGTGCGATTTTGAGGCGACATTGTTGTTTCCCATAATTCATTTGCATTCATCTCCCCTAAACCTTTATAACGTTTTAACTCTGCTCCTTTTTTAGCAGATTCCTCAATTTCTTCAAGACATGCTATTATATCTTTACCTTCTAAAAATTCCAATTCTCTTTCTTTGATTTTGCCATAAATACTTTTACATTCTTGAAATACTTTATCATAAAAAAGATTTTTAACAATAGTTATTTCTGATAAACCAAGATTTGTTTGAACATTAAACTTAATAAGAAACTCTTCAATACTTTTCTTAAGAATATTAAATTTCTTATTTCGTAAATAAGATTCTATTTTGTTGCTCAAAGAATATAAGTCATGAGCATCAATAGCATTATCTTCTATTAAAAAACGAATAATGCCTTGAACAGAAAATCTTCTTTCTAAATCTCGTATTAAATTTCTATAATGAGCTATCATTTTTAGAATCTGCAATAATTCTGCATTACCAATTCCTCTAAATGTAAAATTTTCAATACCTTTTTCTATGAGAAATTCGCTCATTGCTTTATCATCTTTGAGATAAGTTTTCTCTTTTTTGTTTTTTCCTTTACTTTTTTCAAAGCAATACAGCGGAGGTTGTGCTATATAAACATATCCATGCTTAATAAGGTCTTTTAAATATCGATAGAAGAAGGTCATTAAAAGTGTCTGAATATGACTTCCATCAACATCAGCATCTGTCATAATAATAATTTTATGATAACGCAACTTTTCCAAATTAAATTCATCTCCAATCCCACAACCAAAAGCAATAATCATATTTCGTATTTCTTCACTTTTAAGAATTACACCCAAACGAGATTTCTCAACATTCAAAATCTTTCCTTTGAGTGGCAATATTGCTTGATTTTTTCTATCTCTACCACCCTTTGCAGAGCCTCCAGCAGAATCTCCTTCTACAAGGTAAATTTCAGAAATCGTTGGATCTTTACTTTGGCAATCAGCAAATTTACCTGGTAATGTTGAAAGTGAAACTTTATTTTTATCTCGTATAGTTTCTCTAGCACTTCTTGCTGCTTCTCTTGCATTTGCTGCCAAAATAATTTTTTCCATAATAATTTTAGCTTGATTAGGGTTTTCTTCAAAAAATTTGCTGATTTTTTCATAAGTAAGTTTTTGAACTATTCCTTTTACAAAAGAAGTTCCTAATTTACCTTTTGTTTGTCCTTCGAATTGTGGGTCAATAACTTTTGTTGAAATAATTGCAATAAGCCCTTCTTTTACATCTTCAGCTACTGCATTTACTTTTTTAGAACCACTATTTTCTTTAATGTAATTTAAGATTGCTTTGCTTAATCCCGCACGGAATCCCGCCTCATGCGTTCCACCATCTGGTGTGCGAATATTATTTACAAAACTTAAAACTTTTTCTTCATATCCTTCATTGTAAGCTAAAGCTATTTCTACTTCTGTATCATTTTCTTTTGCTTCAAAATCAATAATTTGTGTAACAAAATGTCCTTTGTTGATATCTTTTATAAATTGTGTTAATCCGCCTTCAAAATGAAATGTCTCTTTTATTCCACTACGTTCATCTTTAAAATGAATTGTGATTCCATGTGTAAGATATGCCATTTCTTTAAAACGTTTTATGAGCGTTTCGGAATTGAAGTTTATTTCTTCCATAATTTCAGAATCTGGAAAAAATTCTATTATTGTTCCATGTTTTTTTGTTTCCCCTATAATTTCTAATTCTGTTGTAGGGATTCCTTTTTCAAATTTTTGTCTATAAATTTTATTATTTTTATGAATTGTCATAATAAGTTTTGAAGAGAGAGCATTTACAACACTTACACCAACGCCATGCAAACCACCAGATACTTTATAAGTATCTTGGTCAAATTTTCCTCCTGCGTGTAATACAGTTAAAACAACTGTTGCGGCAGGAATATTTTCTGTTGGGTGCATATCAACGGGGATTCCTCTTCCATTATCTTCAATAATTGCACTTCCTCTGTCTGTAAGAGTAATATCAATAATGTTACAGAATCCTGCCATTGCTTCATCAATAGAGTTATCTACAACTTCATATACCATGTGATGCAAACCATTAATATTAGTATCCCCAATATACATACCTGGTCGTTTGCGAACAGCTTCTAGTCCTTTGAGAACTTTTATATTTCCAGCATGGTATTCTTTAGTATTTTTTATATCATTCATAATTTTCCTTAATATTATTAAACTTATTGATTCAATAGAATTAAATAATTTGAGGCATAATAATTTCTTCAAAATCTTTCGAAACAATAAAAATTGGTCTATTTGGATCATCAATAAAGATTTCAATATCATCAAATTTGATATTTGAGATACATTCTAAGATATGTCTATTGACTAAACCTGTTTGTTTAGATTCTGTAATGTGTGTTTGTATATTTTCAATACTATTGGAAGCACTTGCTCCATTTAATCCCTCTAACGTTTCCAAAATGATTTCATTTGGATTAAAAGTTACTTTTACTCGAGTACAAATTGAATTCATTTGATTTAAAGCTCTTAGAAGTTTATCTTTTTCAATTTGAATCGGTGTTACTTGTGGTTTTGTGTTAATAAGATTTTCGTAATTAGGATAATTTGCATTAATGAGTTTTGAGTAAAACTCTAAATTTTCATGAATGATACCAATAGTTTCTATTTTGTTATCTTCTTCAAATCGTTTGATATAAAATTCAAATGAATTATTGAAAAGTTTTAATAATTCGTTAATTGCTTTTTTGGGAATAATACAACTTAGTGGTTGGATATTTTCGTTATATTCTTTTCTTATGAAACCTAATCGTTTAGAATCTGTTGCCACAATATTTAAAGATGAATTTTTAATTTCAAGTAGGATTCCTTGCATGGCAATATTTAAAGTATCTTTATCGCTACAGCAATGTGAAATTTTTTTAATGGATTGCAAGAGCATATCATTATCAAGATTGATTTTTTCCATCTTTGTATAGCTCTCATTGAATGGAAAATCGTTGATTTCAAAAATTGGTAATTTAAAAGATGATTTATTTTGTTTAATATAAAGGAATTCTTCTGTTTCTTCTAAAATAATTTCAGAATCATTTAACGATTTCATGACATTAATAATTAATTCTCCGTTAATTGCACAACTGATATTGCCATTTAATGATTTTGGTGTAAGGGTTGATTTTATATAGAGTTCATGATCTGTTGCTTTTAAGATGAGTTTATTATCAATAGTTTCAAACATTATGTTTGAAGTAATGTCAATGGTATATTTTTTGTTAATTGCATTTTGCATATTTGAGATTGCTTGTTCAATAGTATTTTTATCAATTGTGAGTGTTTTTTTCACATTTTATCCTTCTGATTTGATTTTTATGTTTGGAGTATAATAAATAATTTAGTAGTGATAGTAGTATAAGTGAATAACGTGATTAAAAAAAATTGTTGTTTGAAAAGTTCGTTATTCACGTTATTTTCAATATTTGGAAAGGAATTGATTTTATTCACGTTATTTTCACATCCATTCACAGTATTATTTTTTAAAAACGGTAAGTATAGCATATCTATTCTTTATAAATTCTGAATATAATGTAAATATTGTTAAAATTTCGTTGTTTTAATGTGTTTTTAAGGTAAGATTATTGGTTGAAATTGTAGATATTTTAGATATTAAGGGTTTGATAATTTTAGCTTAGATATCATGTTTTCAATTTCCATTTTTAAATGTGGGTCTTGTTGTAGTTCATCTGTGATAGATTTAATTTGTTTGCTTACTGCACTATGATCTTTAAGATTTAGTTCAGCTGCAATGCTAGGGAAAGTTGCGTGGATTTGGTTTCTTGCAATATAAGTAACAATTTTTCTTGCTTTTGCTGTGTTTTTCTTTCCGCGAACTTTTGTTTTTATTTCGCTTGGTTTTATATTATATTCAATTGCGACTATTTTTACTATATCATCGAAAGTTATTTCATGTTTTTCTATTTCTCTATCTTTTAAGACATGTTTTACTGTTTCTAGTGTGATTGGCATTTTTAAGATTGACATGTGTGCGTAGAGGTTTACAATTATACCTTCTATTTCGCGTATGTTATCGTGGATTTGTGTTGCAAGGAGATTGATAATTTCAGAATCTAGCATAATATCGTTTTGCTGACATTTCTGTTTTACTATGTTAATTTTTGTTTCAAGTTCTGGAGATTCTATTTTTGCTGTCATACCACCACTGAATCTTGATTTTAGTCTTTTTTCTAATTTTTCAATTAGTTTTGGTGGTTTATCGCTTGTCATAACAATTTGTCCATTAACATTAATAATTTCATTGAAAGTATTGAAAAACTCTTCTTGAAATTTTTCAGTTTTTGCTAAGAATTGGACATCATCAATAAGGAGGTAATCACACTTTCTAAATCTTTCTCGAAATTGATCCATTGTTCTATTATGTAGTCTATGGCGATATTCATTAAACATTGTTTCAGCTGTAATATAAACGATCATAGCATTTGGATTTTTGCGATATACTGCATTACATATAGCGTTGAGTAAATGTGTTTTTCCTAATCCTGTGTTCCCATGTATAAGAAGTGGATTATATCTTGCACGATATTGAACAACCTCCCTTGCTGTTTCGTATGCAAAGCGATTACATTCCCCTACAATGAAATTATCAAAGCGACATTCAGTATTTGTCATAGATTGATTGTTTTTCATAATATATTTTTTTTGTGAATTATTTTTAGATTCTTCAGTTAAGTTGGATTCTGATTTAAGTCTAAAGATAATTTCTACTTTAGAATCTTTCCCAAGAATATTTTGAATATTCTCTTTGTAATTTCGTTTTACCCAATTTAGTAAGAAAAGATTATCTGCTAAAAAGATGATTTTAGATTCACTTGAATGTTGTTCATCAAAAGAAATTTTACTAAGATATTGATTATATTCTTGTGGTGAAATTTGATTTTTAAGGGTAGCAAGAATTTCAGTTCTATTAATCGTTTTATGTTCTTTTTGGTTGTCAAATAAGCTATCCATTCAATAATACCTTTTTAATTCACATATTTTATAAAAGTATATCTTATTTTTAGTGAATTAAGAGTGAATTAAGAGTGAATTAAGAGTGAATTAAGAGTGAATTAAGAGTGAATTAAGAGTGAATTAAGAGTGAATTAAGAGTGAATGTGGATTTTATTTTATTAAGGATAGTTTGTGTATATTTAAAGAATGCTAAAATGCCTTTATATTAATTAGAATGAACTTGAAACTTTTTTGATTGTATAGTATAATTTTATTTTTTTATTCATTATAATCTAAAACTAAATTTAAATAAATGAAAGTCGGTGTATATGTTAGAACACAGAGATAATATTATAGAAAAGGAATCATATCAATGGGAGTTTGAACAAGGGGATATGATTTATGCACCAATTTGTATTATTGTTTATAATCGAGTTGATAAAATTCAAAAAGTCATTGAGTGTTTAAGTAGAAATACTTTGGCAAAAGATTCTGAGGTTTATATTTTTTCAGATGCACCAAAAAATGAGGGTGCTAAGCAAGGTGTGCAAGAGGTTCGTGATTATATTTATTCTTTGCAACAGAAAAAACATGGTTTTAAATCTTTAGAGATTATAGAAGCACAACAGAATCTTGGGATTAAAAATTCTGTTGTGAAGCAAGGCAATTTTATTTTTAAAGAAAAAGGATATGATAGATTTATTGGTTTGGAAGATGATATTGAAACACACAATTTTTTTTTACAATATATGAACGATGCTTTAACATTCTATAAAGATAATCAACAAGTTATTGCTATTACTGCTTTTACACATCAAGAGGCAAATCTTAAGAGTAAAACACTAAAAAAATATCCTCATAAAGTTTTATTTTCTTATGCTTTTCATAGTTGGGGTTGGGGAATGTGGGCTGATAGATGGGAGCATATTGATTGGGAAAAACCGGATATAAACTGGTTTTTATATAATCCAAAACATTGGTTTTATGGAAACATACTTTCATGGTTACATTTATTAGCAATTAGAAATTCTCAAAAAGATAGGCAAGTAACAGAATTATGGGATATATATTTATCTTCTGTGGCTTATAAACAACAAAAGGTTTGTGTCTGGCCTAGCCAACTCTCATATACGCGTAATTTTGGCTTTGATGGAAGTGGTGTTCATAAGTTTAATTTTGATGAAAATATCGTTAATTTTGAGTTTGCAAATCCGCAAGAAAAATTAGAATTTACACATGATATAAATTTAAATATGTGGTTTCATTTTAAAATTGGATTGAGATATGGTTTGGAAGTATGGGTTTTTGGGTTCTTTAAAATGTTTAGAAACAAGATTCTGAGAATCAAGAAATGAGATAAAACAATATTATTAAGTTTTTTCATATAACTTTAATGGTTATAATATGTTGAAATAAATAATGTAAAAATTACACTATAAAGCTATATTAAAAGAACTAGAAATTTTTTAACGATAATAAGGTTTAAGTTATGTTTTATAGAAAAATATTCTTGTTTTATTGTTTATTTTATCATTATTTACAAGCAGATTCTATTTATTTTCCGCAAGATTTTTCAGCAATAAAAAAAGATAATTTTGAATCACAATTTCAAATAAATATAGATTCCTCTATTTATCAAACAAAAGCACAGCAAATAGGACCTACTACCGTAGAATCAACAATACAAAAAGATATAAAAGATTCTGTTGTTACTACATCACAGATACCAATCATACCAAATGGAACAGTATTTATTGCTATTACAAATGAGAAAAATCCAGAGAAATTACATATTGGTAAAAAAACTTTTGAATGGCTAAAACATCCAGTAGATTCTACAAAGAAGATTGCTTTTGTTGGAATTAATTACTATGCAAAACCAAATGTGATTTTTTTGAATAATACAATACAGATTCGTATTATTCAAGGGAATTATCGTCGAGAAAAAATTACTATTAAAGATACAAGTAAAACAAAGCCAAACAAAGCAACGAGTGATAGGATTGCAAGTGAATTAAAAGAAGTAAATAGAATTTACACAACTTATGAAAAAAATAGATATTGGAATAAGCCATTTGGATATCCATTAAAAAATATGAATATTACAAGTCCTTATGGTTCTGCACGAGTTTTTAATGATGAGGTAAAAAGTTATCATGGAGGAACTGATTTGCGTGCGAGTATTGGCACTTCTATTTATGCAATCAATGATGGTGTTGTAGTGATTGCAAAGGATCGTTTTTTAGCTGGGAAATCAGTTGTAATCAGTCATGGACAAGGCATTTTTAGTATGTATTATCATTGTAGTGATATAAAAGTAAGAGTAGGACAAAAAGTAAAACAAGGGGAATTAATAGCACTAAGCGGGGATACAGGGCGTGTGAGTGCCCCACATTTACACTTTGGTATGCTTGTGAATGGAGTGCAAATTGATGCAATGAGGTTTATTAATGATATAAATAAACTTTTTGAGAAGTAGAAATTCATCAAAACACTTTCCATATTTTATAGTATTCTTAGAGATTTAGATTTAACAATTCGCCGTAGAATTTTTATTTATTTTTAGAATCTCATATAAATTCATATTATCTTTTATCCATCATAAATCTTATTCAATAAAGTATGTATAAATCTCCCTTCTCTTATTTTGTTGTTGAGTTACAAGCAGAAAATCCTATTCCTCACTGCAATAGAATCTATAAATATGCTTTTGTAGTGCGAAACTTTATACAAATATTTTATGTAAAAAGGCTATAAATAGGATAAAAGCCTACATGAGTGAAAAAGAATTGATAAAAATTTGAAGCCCAAATACGCAATAAACTCCTTCATTATCACACAGTCTTTTCATACACATAAAAATCTGCAAATGAGGTGCTATTGAGCTTCTTAGGGTTGAATGGATATTTGTTTGGGATATGCTCCCTTAGTCGCCATTCACTCGCATTTGCCTCAATCCACGCACTAAACTTCCTATGTCGCACATGCTCCGCGTGGATTTCATCTTTGTTTGACGCATAAATGATGACAAATTTCGCCGATGACGCAAAAAGATTTGCCATATATTCCTCAAACACCCTATTATCGATGAGATGATATATCACATCAAGCGAAATTGCCAAATCCACACTTTGATTGTGCAAACGAGCGAAACTCTCATTGATGTTACCTCGCTCGTTTTTCTCCAAACATTTGTTATCAATCTCGCTTCGCTCGATACTATCGGGCTTCATATCACGATATAGAATCTCACTTTGCCCTTTAAGATTCACAACAGGACTTCGCTTCGTATCGCAACACAGAATCTTAGAATCTCTATCACGCAAATATTCGCTCACAAGATAAAATTCTCTGCTCCCACAATCGCCCCGCTTATTATGAGTGAAGTCATTGCCAAATCTCTGTTTGAGGTTTGCTATTGTCGTGGCCGAGACATCAAGCCCGATATAATGCGGAAAAGTGAAGAGTGAAAGCTGATTACCATCGCCACAGCCCCACTCAAGCACGCAGTTTATGTGATTGTGAGCGACAAAATTATTTAGCACTTCAGCCTTAAAAACTGCTAGATGATTATAGCTCCCTGCTCCGCTCGCACCGATATTATTTTGCTTTTTCCTTAAGGATTCCCCCCCCCCATTAGAATCTTGTTTTGTGTGTGTCGCATAGGGAATCTCAATACTCATTTGAGTTAAACTTCACCATTTCACGCAGTTTGGGATAATGTCTCAATACATTTTGGATTTGCACATCGTTTTGATTTTGTTCGACATTTATTTTCCATAGTGCATTCTCCTGACTGCCCTCATCTATGGTCTCTAAGTTCGCGTGATTATCATGCACAACATTGATTTTGCTCCCTTGCAGGAGCGCCATAGCCCAAAACCATATGTCATCATTACTTGGCGCAAGTCGCATAAATAGGCTAGAATCGCAAATATCTTTATAGAGTGAGTTTGGTGGATAGAGCACCCCACCTAAGCCCGTAAAGAAATTCAAATATGAAGGCATAGTTTGTTTAGATTCTATCTCGCCCTGCCACGCATTATAGGGGAGAATCGCCCCCTTCTTATCAAAGCAGATTCTATGGGCGCGATGAGCGTGGATATACTGCGGGGCTTGCAAATACGCTTCATAGAGCCTTTGTAACCAAAAGTATGGGTAGAACGCATCATCATCGGCAGTAACGATAAGGGCATTGGGAAATGCTTGGAGGCTTGGGATAAGTTTTTTGTAGGATTTGAGATTTTCCTTACACCACGCGACTTGTAAGCCTTTGTCTTGGAATCCAAGCACACTTTGGGGCAAATCCACCTCTTTATGTGGGAATTCCTCTTCACTAAGCCATAGCACGATACGATGAGGACGCAAACTTTGTGTGAAAAGTGAATAAAGCGTGTAGTGAATCTGCCCCATTCGTTTGGGGTAGCTGGTAAGCGAGATGATAAGCTCGGGCGAGGAGGATTGAGTGGGATTACTCGTTGTTTTGAGATTGTGAGATATTGTGAGTGATTCTATGGGATTATGGGTAGAGTTGTTAGAATCTGCGAGATACTTTGTAAAGTCATCGGTAATGTTTGTAGGTTTGAGGGGAGCTTTAGAATCTTGTTGTATTGTATTGGATTCTAGGTCTGTATTTTTTGATTCTAGTGTGGGATTTGCATTGCCTTGAGGGATTTGATTTGTGTCATGTGATTGTCTATTGATATGGGATAGATTTACCCCCCCCCCCCGTATTTGTGAGGCTTTTTGTGTATGAAGCTCATAGGAATATAAGAAGCTTTCAATAAGTCTATCAAGGTGCTGTTGATTCTGTTCTCTGATGATAGCTATGACTTTGTGAGAGAATCTCTGCGCTCTTTTTTGTTTTTTTCGTTTTATAAAGTTTATTATAAAACGCGGAATAAGCTTTTTTAGTGTATTTTTGAGTTTTTTTGCCATTTTTAGCTCCATAATAGTTGAGTTTTTTATGTAAGGAATCTTAACATTGAGAATATTTAGGGACAGATTCTCTAAATTCATTGATTGTGAAATATTTCAAAAACTTAAAGTTTTTAAAAATTTGGCATTATTACATACTACAATTTTACTTATAATAGAAATTCTTGCTTGGTTACCCAAGAAATTTTTATATTCACAATATAGAATCTTAATTATTTTAGAATTAAAGAGTAATAAACGAATATAGTTATTGTGATTACATATAGCAACCTTAATTTCTAATTACTATATTTCAGTTACCAATATTATTATTTTATTGGGCTATCTTTTGACACTCAACATCTTTTTCTTTCAATAACTTTTCATTGCTTTCTGCAAGCATATTATCGATTTCACTTGCAATACCCCTTGCACAATCTTCAACACCTATAATATTCTTATCAATAGAATCTTTTGTGATATTTTGTTGTTCTTTTAATGGAACTGCAATTGAATTTGCATGAGAGTGAACATTGGAGTGATATTTTTCTAAATTCCTATAGCCTTGAGTATCTCTGAAGTTTTTATATCCATCGCCTTCATAATACCATTTTCCAAGACGACAGTTTTTATGATCTATAATACCAAAATCATTAATAATACCGAGTATAAAGGAGTAAAGATTATTTTTATATATAGTATGATCAATTTTTGCAAGAGAGCAAAATACTAAATTATTAATCATTTTTAACATATATTTTGAATATATAGATGATGATGAAACACTATGTATCATTTCAACTATATTATTAACATTCTCTCGCATAGATTCTGTGACAACATTGATTTCTTCTGTATTGGCATGAATATCACCACTCTCTTGTTGCATTGCTTTAACTACAATAGCAATATCTTTTGTAGCTTTTTGAGTTTTTTCTGCGAGTTTTCTGACTTCATCAGCAACAACAGCAAATCCTCTCCCATGTTCTCCTGCTCTTGCTGCCTCTATTGCTGCGTTCAACGCTAAGAGATTTGTTTGTTCTGCAATATCATCAATTAAGGAAATAACACTTGTAATATCATTACTGCGACTACTTAAAGATTGTGCTAATTGCTGTGCATGTTGCACCTTCTCATAAAGTTCGCTAATATCTTCAAGAGATTTTTCACTATCTTTTAATCCTTCATGCGAAGTTTTTGCAATATCTTCTGAGTTTTGTAGAATTTGCGTAAGATCGTTAAAGATTTTTTGAAAAGAATTTTGAGCAATGCTAAGCCCATTTCTTAATGTAGTATGATGGTAATTAATAATATCTATACCCCCTAAATTTTTATCACCAAAATGCGACAAGTTTAATATAAAAATATCAAGATTATCAATTTTTTTATGTTTTACTAAAAACATTTGAGCATTAATCTTAATTACATTATTACCACTGAAAAGCTGACTAGAAATTTTATTTATATTGTCTGCAAATATCTCTTTCGCACAACCATTACAAAAAAATATATCTTTGTTCTCAGAAAACACAATAATAATATCTTCAGATGAAAAGGCACATAATTGTTTGTAGAGATCAATTTCCTTTTGCATTTTTTGTATCTCCAACTCTTTTGCCTGCAGTTCTTGTTTAAGTGAATTTGATGCAAACATTATAATCCTTTTTAAAAGTCTATAAAATATTATATCATTTTTACAACACAATTTAAAGAAAAATGTTAAAGACAATTAAGATTTTTCTGTTTCTAAGTAGCATAAATGATAATAAAAAGTAAAATATCAAAGTCATCTCTCTTTTTTAATTTATACTCGGTTTTTATTAAAAGCAAGAATCTCTCTTTTTTCATTATTATTTTTGCAATATTTTGAGAAAATATCTAGTATTTTCATTTTTTTATGTTATAATATAATAGTAGTTTTTATTTTAATAAACTTGCAAGGAGAATATATGGCTGTAGAAAAAACTATTACCAAACGACTTGAAACATTAGATTCTATTCTGGATAGGTTACGAGCTTCAATTAAGAAAAATGGATTAAAAAATTCCAAACAGCGAGAAGAAATCATTGCTGTTTTATACAATAAAAGTGGTATGCACTTAAGTCCAGAAGAAATTGCAAATCAATTAAGAATGAAAGATAAAAATACAAGCATCTCATCTGTTTATAGAATTTTAAGCTTTTTAGAAAAAGAGAATTTTATAACTGCACTTGAAGCAGACAAAACGGGAAAAAGATATGAAATTGCTGCAAAAGCACACCATGATCATATTATATGTTTAAATTGTGGCACAATTATTGAATTTGTAGATTCAGATATTGAACGATTACAAATTGATATTGCAGAAAAATTTGGTACACAGCTAATTAGCCATGATATGCGATTATTTGTGCTTTGTAGTAAATGTAAAACAAATTCTTAATTTTTGAAAATGATTTGTAATATAACATTTTAGATATAAAAAATGCTGATGACTTTGATTCTTGAGAATCCTAGCAAATGGGTTTAATTGATATAACTATTATTGGTGATATTTTGAACAGAATCTTTAATATCTTAACACAATATTTACTAAAAAAATCTCTTTTAGAACGTGTTATATTTTTAGGAATTTTTCTTTGTATTATTTACATTATTACAGATAATCTTAAACATGAAAGGGAAATAATAGTAAAGCAGTATGTTGGTAATATTGGTGAAATTCATAAAGATATTTTTAATTTGACTGAAAAGTATGAAATTCAAAATAGATGTGCAAGATTGTTTTGTGCTTATGAGGAGTTTTTTCAAAATACAAATGATCAAGGATATGTAAGAAATTCATATAATAATATTATCCAAACAAACTTACATCATAAAAATATCGAAAGCAAAAAACTTGATTCTATAAATAAATATTATATGTATGTTTCTTGCATAGGTATAGCATGTTATGAGTTTATTCGTGAGCTAGAGAATCTACCTCTTGTTTTTATTACAGAAATACATGGGTTTAATGTTGAGATACTTGACATAACGCATGCACAGCAACCTATAAATAAAGGAGATGATTTAAGCAACCATATTCAAGAGCCAAATATGTTGCAACGATTACAAACAGCATTAAATACAATCGAGGTTGATAATACAAAAACAATGTCGCTTCCAATTAAATGGAGACAAGAATTAAAGGTTGTATTTGAAATAGAAAGAATAAAAATATAAAAAATCTTAGTGAATGACTTAAAAGAGATTCGATGAAAATCATTAATGGATATATACTTTTGCTTTTAGCATTATTTATTCTAATTGGATTCTTTTTTATGTCTTTTTTTAAAATACCTCTTTATAATACAGAAGAAAAACTTTTAATACTTTCTGAACCAAAACATATTGTATCAAAAGACTTTTACATACTTTTGGAATCTTTATTACCAAAAAGTGAAGAAAATGATGAAAATATTTCAATCACATCAAAGCAATTGCCTACGGCTGCAATTAATAAGAAAGAAAAAGACCAACCGCAAGAAATACTCACTCTCCTAGCAATTCTCAATCAGAGTGTATTGATTAATGAAAAATGGTATAATTTAAGTGATACAATATATTATAATAACCAGCAATTTATTATAAAAAAGATTCTAAAGAATGAAATTATTCTTCAGAATAAAAATAATTCATTATATACAATAGTGCTAGAAATTTTTCCTCAAGAGCAAGATTTAATTTTAGAAAAATTTAATTAAATATATCATAAAAGAAAATCTAAATTAGATTTCAAAATAGATTTTATTATATAAAATACTTATCAAAAATTATATTTTGTTCCCCATAAAAAGCGTTGAGTATATTTTTAAAATATAATTTAGAATTCTCTTTTACAATTATTTTCTGCTATAATTGAATATATTTTGTTTTTCAAGGATTAGGATTGAAAAAGATATTGCTTTATTGCACTGTTATTTGTGTAATACATCTTGCTTATATGTATGCTCAAGATATAAATGCTCCGGTAGAAGTTATTCGAATAGGTCCAGATACCGAATCAAGCGGTGTAAATATAACAAACAAAAACAATAAAAAGAGTTGGGATACACTCGATGAGTTGAGCGTTGATGAAATAAAGGGAGTGCAAGAAACTTCAACAACTACAAGTGGAAGTTTTCAGATTAAAAAAAGTCAGCAACCAACATATGAGATTAATGATACATTTCAACAATTACTTACACAATGTAATGGTGGGAATAAAGGTGCATGTTCCCAAGCTCTCGCGTTTGCTGATAAAAATTCAAAACAATGCAATCTTAATAGCACAGAAGTGTGTCGTGCTTATGCAACGATTTTTCTTATCCATAATCAACGACAAAAAGCTCTTAATGCACGACAAATTGCATGTAATGGAGATAATGCAACAGCATGTTTTGAAGCATGGAATCTCTATGAAACCGGAAGAGGTATTAAGAAAAATCCAAAACAAGGTTTTTGGTTACTTGGACGTTCTTGTGATTTTAAAAATGCACAAGCATGCTATCAACTTGCAGGATATTATCGCACAGGTGTTGGTGCTGAGCTTAACCTAAAAAAGGCAAAAGAACTTTATAGTAAATCTTGTGATTTGGGTAATTCTGATGCATGCGATGCATATAATGAATTTCTGTAAATCAATTTTCTATGCAATGTTTTTTCCTTTATAACAGCGTAACTCGAATTCTATCATAAGCAACAGTGTCTTGTTGTTTTTTAATATATTATTCTATAAAATTATTGATTTGGCGTAATACATAGTTTATATTATTTATAAAGAGATTCTGTAATATAAAAATATTATATATAATGGTTTGTATAAGCAACACATTATAGTTATGATATACGCTTGTTAAATGCGGCTTATTTTGTAATTTTTAGGGGATTTTTAAACTTCTCGTATTGTTTGTTTTGATTCTCCTATGCTTTGGATAATTTTTAGAAAAATATAAAAATATTTTAATTACTCACTTATACCACAAGTATATATTAGCTATGTTGTGAATTTTACTATAATAGATTATTGAGAAAGGTAATGGTAGATTCTTATGAGGGTTTAATGTTGTGTGCAACGGAATCCATCAATATAATATTTAATAGAATTTTATATTTGTGATATTTATGTCAGGTTTCTATCAAAACATATTCTTTATATAAAAAGTACATAAGAATATTATTTATATGGTAATATATAGTAAATAAATTTAAAAGAAATATAAATTAGGGAGCAATAAACAATATTTATTGTAGAATTCTTACAAAACTCTTAAGAAAGAATCAAACAGAATAATATATAAAAGATTAAGGAAGAAAATAAAAATAAGAATATGGTTAAAGCACTTATGCTCTAACCGCACTCTCTATAGTGTGTTGTAATTTAAAGCTCTAAGAAAGGAGAAAAGAGGTTTATTTTGTTCCGCATTCAAATACATTGGCATGGATTCTATAAGACAAAATTTTACCATTTTGAGGAATTTTTTCCCAAGCAGTGCAATCTTTCTCTTCATATTTACCATCATTTACTCTCATCTCACAAATCATAGCTTCTTTTGTTAATTTCACTAAGATTCTGCTATCCTCATTTACAAGCTCAGCTGCATGATTTCTTAAATCATTTGTTGCACCTTCACGAATATCTTCAAAAGAAGGAGGAACTTTACCATCAGAGTTATCTTTCCCTTCTACCTCACCAAGTAATTTACAAGTGTAAGGAACACTATATGCAACAGCTATTCCTCTTGCTTCTTCGTTCAATCTTTTTGGTTCATAAGCAGGTAATTGTGGAACTTTAATGTAAGGAGCAACCTTGGTTACTGTTATTTCTCTTGCAGCATCTACAGTTACTTCAACTTCCTTACTATAACTTACTTTACCCTTTGAATTACTATAATTGCCACCTTTACTTTGTTGTTTTTTTGGTTCTTTATTGCAAGCAACCAACAAAGGAACAGCACCAACAACTATTGCTATTGTTGCTATGTTTTTAACTATATTTCCATTTAATATTTTTAACATTTTTCCACCTTCAACATAATATTATTATAAAATAAATCTATTGTCTCTACTTTATCTTGCACCACAATCAAATACATTTGCATGGATTCTATAGAATAGAATCTTTCCATTGTTTGGTATTTGTGTCCATGTTGTGCAGTCTTTCTCGTCAAATTGATTATCTTCAGAGCGAAGTTCACAAGTCATAGCCTCTTTTACGGGAGTAAGTACAATTCTATCTCTTGAATCAACAAGATCCATAGTGCGATTTCTTAAATTATTTAATGCACCTTCTCTAATTTGTTCAAACGATGGAGCCGCCTTACCATCTGAATTATCCATACCTTCTGCTTCACCAAGTAGCTTACAATTTAATGGAATACCATTTAACACAGCAATTCCTTTAGCTTCTTCTATAAGTGGAATAGGAGTATATTGTGGTAATCTTGGTAATTTATAAAGAGAATCCATGGCGGATTTTGTAATTACTAATTCACGAGCCACATCAATATTTTCATTTCTTTCCCTAAGAGACTTGTTATCTACGGTTTGAGCAGAATAAGATTGATCTTCTTCAACAGTAATCTCATCAGCAATAGCTGTGTGTAATAAGGCAAAAGAAGTAACTCCGGCAACTAAACTAACTTTTAAAAACTTTGTAAAATTTTTACTTAACATGATCCATCCTTAAATATATATTATTGTAATATTATTAAAATAAAATTATTTTTCACCACACTCAAACACATTTGCATGAATCCTGTAAGAAAGAATCTGTCCATTTGTAGGAAGTTTATCCCAAAGTGTGCAATCTTCTTCTTGATACTGATCTTTTTTGGTTCTCATTTGACAAATCATTGCTTCTTTTGTAACAGATAACATTAATCTTTGTCCGCCTCTTACAAGATCCGCAGCTTGATTTCTTAAATCATTTGTTGCACCTTCTCTAATTTTTTCAAAAGTAGGTCCAGCTTTTCCTCCAGCTTCATCTTTCCCTTCTACTTCGCCTAAAACTTTGCAGTTATAAGGAACACTATACGCAACAGCAATCCCTCGTGCAGCTTCATTAAGAGTTTTTGGCTCATAAACAGGAAGTTGTGGATCAATAGCATATCCAACAGCTTTATATACAGCAAGTTGCCTTGCATTTGGTTCTAACTCTTCTGACATATACTTGCTGTTTTTATTCTTCTTTGGACCACCGCAAGCAACTAACATTAAAACGGAACCTGCCACTAAACCAATTTTTACTGATTGATTTAAGACTTGTTTGTAGTTCAACATCTTTTACACCTTACAATATAGAAATTAAAAACACTTTAGAGAATATACCCCTTAAGTTTTTTCTGTCGTTATGCTATCAAAAAAATCAAGAAAAATCAAGAAAAATCAAGAAAAATCAAGAAAAATCAAGAAAAGATACTTTACAAAAATACATTTTTAGAAAAAAATGATAAATTTTTATAGATTAAAATCTCTGTAAGTTTCTCTAGAAAAATAAAGTTTTTTAAGTTTCATCTTTAAGAATTAAAAGGGTATTAAAAGCCTATGATTTTTAGACATTTAGTGTATAAATATAAACTATAAAAAAATAATTCTAAGTTGTGTTCTTAATAGGTTTTAGAATTGTTTGCTGTTTTGTTGTGAAAGTGTGGTTGTATTGCAATAAACTAAGATATTAAGACTATGTTTAGCAATATTTGATTATATAAGGTAATTTATTAATGTTGATGCAATAATGTTTAGAATCTATCAAAACTTCTTACTCTAAGTTATAGTATTTTATGGAGATAAAACTAAAAATAAAATACATTCAGGATTCTAAAATCTTTTTATATTTTTATAATGAAAATGAAGTATAATTTGATTATGGCATTTATGTAGAATTTTTATATCTTTTATTTCTACATATCTTAGCTTTTGTGTTACAAAATAATAAGGATTTTATATGTTTAGTGAGATAGAATCAGATATACACGCCCTTTTACTTGGGGCAATAGCTGTGATTGCTGTTCTTAATCCTTTTGGGAATCTCCCACAGTTTATAGCTATGACAAATGGTGTAAAAATGCCATTCCGAAAAAAACTTTTTCGGAATATTGTCTTTACAGCTTTTTGTATAGTATTGGCATTTTTACTTTCTGGTTCTTTTATTATGAAATATTTATTTCGTGTAAGTCTTGATGATATGCGTGTAGCAGGTGGATTAATACTCATTGTAATGAGTATGAAAAACCTTCTTTTTTCGTCAGCTTCGCAGGACTATTCAAACTATAAAAGCTTGAGATTTGAAGATTTATTTCGAAAAACAATTATTCCTATGGCATTTCCTATGCTTGTTGGACCAGGGACACTCGCTACAGTTATTGTGATTACAGAAGATAAAAGCATGATGATAGCTATTGGTGCTGTTACACTTGCTTTTTTATTTATGTTTGCACTTTTTCATTATGCAGCAACGATTGAGATGATTTTAGGTAAGTTGGTGTTGTATATTTTTTCTCGTATCGCACTAGTTTTTATTATTGCTATGGGTACTCGTATGATAATTGGAGGATTGAAGGGTATGGGAATCTTGCAAACATAATAAAAAGAGAAATTAATAATTCTATTTTACGGTATATTTATGAGTGTCGTTTGGATTTGCAGTAGATTTTAAGTTTGACAATTTTAGAATCTACGGATAAAAAACTTAATTATTAAGTCATTTATTTATTATTTTTTCTCTTGTATATAAATTTATTCTCTTTAATGTATGGTGTTGTTTTTTATTATTTTAAACATATAGATAATAGATATTTATTAGAGTTATTGTTAAAAATCTTCTATCATTAAAAACTTATATTTCAATAAATCATGAATTTTCGAGCATATTAACCATATAAGATTATGGGGAAAAATTGTAAAATTAATGTATAATTTTGTGTAAATTACTAAATCATTTAGAAAATATAAGGATAAAAAGTGGATTTAGAAGCATACAAAAAAAAGGCACAAGAACAAGAAGATTGGTCTCCTGGATGGGAAGCAATTGATAATGCTTTTAAGATTATTTACCCTCATCAAAAACCACGACATTATGCTACAAATTTAAAAACACGTGCAAATTTAGGGGGAGATCAATATCTTGATGGTTATAGCATTTACATGTCAGAATATGGTTATCAACATGTCGTTACTTATGGTATGAGCGAGTTATATTGCAATGAAGAATCTTTTGGTGGTAAGTGGAGTGGATGGGGATATGAAATGACATTTAAGCTTGTTGCTGAAAATTTGCAAAATTCTCTTTGGACACTTAATATGCTTGCAAATCTTGCTTTTTTTACAAATACTCAAGAGAGTTATTTGGAGAAATTACAATTTATTGTAGGTGATGGGAAATCTCTTGACCGCACAACAGAATCTGCAATCACTGGACTTATTGTTACTCATGACACCGAAATATCGGGTGTAGATACGCCACATGGCAGACTTGAATTTTTGCAATTAGTTGGGATAACACAGAAAGAACTTGAGTGGATTATGCAATATCAAGAAACAGAAGAAAATACAAAAAAGATTCAAGAGCTTATTTATCGTATGCAAGATGATAACCCTTATCTTGCAACCGATATGAAACGAACAAAAAATTATGTATAGAAACTAAATTTTTCAATGATTTTATATAGTAGAATAAGGATATTAGTATGGTTGTAGGATATGCACATTTTTATGCTGTTGGTGATAATATAAGAATTTTCAAATCTCTTTATCTCTTAAAAACAATCTATCAATGTAAAGTCATTGTTTTTGGTAATACCCTCATGCACAATTTTTTGCAATATGTTGATTTTGTTGATGAGAGTGTAATTATTGGAGATCTTGCAAATGATGGGGGGGGGGGGCGAAAGCGATTATCGATAAATATTGTTGTGATTATATTATCTTAACAAACCCAAGAAGAAAACCCATTAAAGCTTTAGAATCTACAAACGCAAAGTGTATTATTACAGGCACTAAGATACCAAGTTTATTTTCAAAAAAATGTAAAACTGTTCCCATATATCTTTTACCACATTATCGCAATCAAGATGGAGTAGAAAATTTATGTGCATTAGTGCGAAAGATTAATCCAAAGCTTTATGATTCTAAAATCAACACCATAGATCTAACAAAGTCTCGTGTAAAAACAGGCAAAGAAAATAAGCGCATTATTTCAGATTTTTTTCAACATTATATAAAGGTATTGGAACAAAAAAGCGAAAATATTAATTTGTCAAAATCTTATCTTATCATGGTTAATCCCTTTAGTCATTCTGCACAGCGATCCTTTAGAGCATTGGAGTGGTTAATGCTTATAAAGAAAATAAGCAATTTGCCCCAATGTCTTGTTTTAGTTGTAACTTATGGATCTGGGTATGATAATTTCATGTGTAATCTCAAAGAAGCAAAAATGGATTCAATACCAAATTTACTTATTTTTCAAAACAACCATGATATTTTAAATCTTGTTGAAATAATTTCACGAGTGAGTTGTCTCATTAGTCCAAGCTCTGGTCCAATCCATATCGCTTCAAATTTATGTATTCCCACAATTGGTATTTATTCTGAACATGATACGAAAAAATGGGCAACATGGGATAGACGATATGTTGTTTTAAAGAAAATACAACCTAGCATAGAGGAGACAGAAGAAGCAATACAAAAAACTATTGATTTGTTACAGGAATGTATAACAACAAAAACCATTCTTCCTAAAGATATTCATGCACTTTGTGAAATATGAAATTCTATAAGAAATAGAAAGGTTGTTTGAATGTATAAAATACAAATGATATTATTACAGAATCCTGCTTTATGTAACTTATCTTAAAACAGATTGTGTTAGATATGCATTATTTATGATTTTATTGCCAAAAGTTTTTGAGCCTCATGTAATAGTTGGTTTTTTTCATTTTTACATTTATCATGAATAACACGCAATACAAGAATTTCTAGCATTTTTCCAATTTCTTCTCCCTTGAGTGTAACACCATTTTCTTTGCAAAGCATAAGCAAATCTTTACCATTAAGTAAAAGTGTATGTAAACAATAACACTCTTTTTTTTCAAGAATAACACTAATCCATTCATTTATAGATTCAAGCAGAAATAATTCATATTCTTCGTGGTGTTGCAAGAGAGATTCATCTAAATCTTTGTTGGCATAAAATAAAGCCATACGCAAGGCTAACCAGCTATTTATTGTATTTATACCATGATGAAAAAGTAATGTTTTTAATTTAATTTTATTGTGCGGTAAGATATTTGGAACAGCAATAATGTCAAGAGTTTCTTTTATGGTTTTTTTGCTAAATCGTAATGTTTTTAAATATATTTCACAAGTTTTATAATATTGTTTTACACTTTTATTATCTATAAAATTCTCTTTAAAAAAAGGATAAAGCAAAATTGCTAAACGAACACTTAGAATCTTTGGTGCATATTGTAATGCTAAACTAACATGACAGAATCTTTGTTTATCAAAAGAATCAAAAAGAGGAAAAATATAATCAATAATTTTTCGATAATATATCATTGTATGAAAGGCATACCTCCCAAGTATTAATCGCGAAAATTCCTCACAAATACGCTCCTTAGAAATATTTTTAAGGAACGGAGTAAGGGCAAAAAGAGCATTATACGTTTTTTTATGAATGGAGAATCCAAATGGAAGTGTTGAGTGAAAACGAATGCAACGCATAATTCTTAGAGCATCTTCTTGAAAACGTATATATGGATTGCCAACACATGCAATAGTTTTATTTGCCAGATCTTCTATCCCACCAAAATAATCATGTAGGCACATTTCACATTCAACAAAGTTGATGTTCTTATATTTTTTATATATTTGTGTAGATTTCATAGTGTCAATATATCTTGAGTTTATAGATTCTATAAATTGGATAAGGCGTTGAGGACAAGAATGTGTTTGTTCTTCTTGTGTATTCTTCGGAAGTATGTATGTGTCGAGCGATTCTAATTTCTCTTTTTTTATTTTAGTATGTATAAGATTGCAAGCAAGAGCATTTATACTAAAATCTCGTCGTGACACATCTATCTTAAGATTAGTTGCAAAAAAAATTTCATTTGGTCTCCTACAATCACTATATTTGCCATCGATTCTATAAGTTGTAATTTCAAATACAAGATGAGTGCCAATCTTTGAAAGTCCTAATGTGCCATGTTGTGGTGCAATTTCGTATATATAAAAATCTTTGTGTATAAAAATTTCTCTTATTTGAGATGGTGTTGCATTTGTGGTAATGTCCCAGTCTTTTGGTTCTAATCCCAAAAGGCTATCGCGTACACAACCTCCAATTATAAAGGCTTCAAATTTTTGTTGTTCCAATATCACCAAGATTTCTTTAAGAATCTCTGGTATTTTTAATGAAAGGACATAAGAGTGCATTTCATTCCTTATAAAAATTTAATTCTTTTTGATGAAGCTTAAAAGAGAATCTTTCATTCATATGAATTTTGGTGTAGTTTAAAGTGGCATACCGCTTATGTCAATTGTATCGCTAATAGTATAGGTCGGAGCATTTTGCAAACTCATTTTTATTTCTCTTTCTTCTGTTTCGTCTTGGAATAGAGTGTATTTTTTATTATATTTTATTTTAATTGTGCGGGTTTCACCATTTCTATTTTTTGCGAGAATAATTTCAGCCTCTTCTATTGCTGGTGCCTTGTAAATTTCTTCTTGTATAGCTTCACCTTGTTTTTGTTTGCGTTTAGCTTCTTGTTTTGATTCTCTTTCTTTATATACTTCATCACGATATAGAAAAAGTATCATATCAGCATCTTGTTCAATTGAGCCACTTTCGCGAAGGTCTGACAAAATTGGTCTTTTATCGTCTCTTGCTTCAAGTGTGCGATTAAGTTGCGAAAGTGCAACAATGGGTATATTTAATTCGCGTGCAAGGTTTTTTAACCCACGACTAATTTCTGCAATAATCTCATGTCGTGCATTTATACCTTTATTGGTAACACCACTCATGAGTTGTAAATAATCAATCATAACGATACTTACACTATCATCTTTTGTCTTAAGTTTGCGAAGTTTTGATCGAAGCCCTGCAAGTGTAAGGTCTGGATTGTCATCAATATAAAGCGATTTAGAGCATAATTCATCAGCACATTGTGTCAATTTCTCCAATCCGTTATCATCTAAATCTCCTGAACGCAAAATTTGCAATGGAATAAGACTTCTTGCCGCAAACATTCTTAACATAAGTTGTTCAGCTGGCATTTCAAGGCTAAAAAGTGCAACGCCCCTATCTCCACTTAGAATCTTGAGTGCCATACTTAAAGCCAATGCAGTTTTTCCCATTGATGGTCTTGCTCCTACAATAATAAGTTCTCCGGGATTAAAACCTGTTGTTGCATTGTTGAGTTCTTTAAATCCCGTATCAATGCCTTTTAGTGCACCCTCCTTTGCTTTATTTTCTTTTATGAAGTGTAGGGTGGATAATACAATTTCTTTTGCATCCCTAAAATCACTTTGATAATCCTGTAAACTAAGAGAATAAATTTTTTTTTCTACAAGCTCTAATGTCTCTTTTGCACTTGATCCATGTTTTAGGCTTTCATCTCGGATAAAGCTTGCTAGTGAAAATAATGCACGGTTAATCGCAGCATTTTTTATTTGTTTTATATAAAAATCAATGTTTGCAATCGGAGATTCTGCTGCAATGATTGCAATATCATCAAGACTTACTTGCATGTGCTTGCCCATTTCCATACATAGACTTTCAACGGTAATTGGTATATTTGTTTTTATCATCGTTTCACATGCACGAAACATGCAAGCATGTAGAGGCAGGATAAAATCACTATGTGTAAGAACATTGCACGCTTCATCGAATTTATCTGGGCTAAAAAGAATAGCCGATAAGACTACACGTTCAATTTGAATTATTACATTTTCCATAATTTTTCCCTTTTATTGATTCATTTAATATTGCAAACTTGGAGATTCTCTGTTTGTGTTGTGTTTAAGAGATATTTTTAGAATAGAGGATCTCAAGAAGAATGTTTGAAGTCATATTAAGAAATGTTACAACGATAAAAATTTTGTGTGATTGTAAGCCATTTATGGGATTATTTTCCTAGTTTTGCCTTTAGATTTTTATAATTGTCGCAACCATTGTATAAGCCAGATTCACATGCCAAACTATACATCTCAAGTGCTTGTCCAGCATTTTGGGTAATCCCTTTCCCTTCTTCATAAAGAACTCCCAAATTGTTACAACTACTCGCAACACCTCCAATACAGGCTGTATTGAAGTATTGTGCCGCTAACCCATAATTGCGTGGTGCTCCTTCAGCTCCTTGTGCATAAATCCAACCAAGATTTGCACATCCAACAACATCTCCCGCATTACATGCAACAAAATTCAAATCAACAGGATTCATATCCGCAGTATTAATTCCATATACATTTCCTGCATTATTGAGTAGTCCTAGATTATAACAACCAAGTTGACTACCGGCATCACAAGCAAAACGATAGTATTGCAGGGCTTTATTTAAATCTTTTGGGACACCAGATCCATTTGCATACGCCCAACCAACATTATTGCATGCATCAACATCACCACCTGCACAACCAGTCATATACATTTCTGCCGCTTTTTGTTTATTATTCCCCATATTTGGGGCCTCATCATAAATCATGCCAAGATTTGCACATGCAGTAGGATCACCACCTGCACAACCTTTTTGATAATATTTTATTGCTTTCTGTGTATCGCTTTGCACTCCCGCCCCATACATAAACATGACACCAACACCAAAGCATCCCGCAGGATTACCCTGATCGCATGCTGTGTTAAACATACTGAGAGCTTGTTTATAGTCTCCTTTTCTCGCAGCCTCAACACCAGCATTAAGCGTTGCTCCAGAGCTTTTTGGGTCGGCAAGTGCATTTTCCGTCGGACTATTATCAGAACGCGGGAAATTGTAACTCGGAGGAATTACATTAACATTTGTCGGTGCATACGGCATAGGAGGTATCCTAGGTGCATAGCTGATGGCTACATCTTGTGGTGGCATTGGTGCTATTTGAATTTGTGATCTTCTATCATCATACCATTGGTTATAATCTGGCATTTGATTCTGATTTGGATGGTTTGCTCCTTGATTGTTGGGTGGTGGATTATATGCTGGTGGTTCATAACCTTGATTATAATTAGGTGCAACCTGTGGTCTAGGCTGATAATATCCACCTCCATAATAATACCGCTCATAATTTCGTGGATCATATGGATCGTAATATCTTTCATAATTTCGTGGATCATATGGATCATAGCGATAGGGTTGATATGGCACATAATAACTAGGTGGGACATTTTGATAATATCCACCACGATTCGGAACATAATAACGCGGATCTCTTACATCATATCCACCATTTGATGGGACATTGGTTATAGGACCCCTAGCGATATTTCCAGCACCCTGTTGATTACTATTTTGACTTGCTTTTCCTTGAGGGCTTCCTTGATTTGTAGCAGTATCTTCATCTTCAGCCGCATGGAGTCCAAGCGACAATCCAAGAATGAGTATTGCAAATATCCTTTTTTTCATACTTATGTTCCTTGATAAAATTTCTATAAAAATCAAGCAAAATACATGCCAAATAATTCTTATGTATTATACAATGTTTTCAGCATTTCTATACCGACAATATTTTCCATAGAATTATCTTGGGTTACGGTATTGATTGATTTAAAATTAGTTGCCCGTTCCGGGTGTGGCATAAGGGCAAAAATATTTTTTTCTTGGTTGCATATTCCTGCAATTTTATCTATACTACCATTTATATCATTTTTATATTTTAATAAAATTTGATTGTTTGTATAGAGTGACTCTAAACCTTTCTTATCTATTTGATAGTTGCCTTCAGCATGTGCTATTGGAATCTTAATATGTTGATTATATGTATAGTTTTGTAGCATGACATTATCGGTGTTGATAATCTCGAGCGATGTATTTTTGGCAATAAATTTTAGATTTTTGTTTCTCATTAATACACCTGGTAGTAATTTTGTTTCACAAAGTATTTGAAATCCATTGCAAATACCAAGCACACGACCACCATTTTGTGCATATTTTTTCAGTGCTCCCATACTCTTTGATTGTGCTGCGATAGCCCCACAACGCAAATAGTCTCCATAGCTGAAGCCACCAGCAATAATAGCTAATTTCGTGGATTCTGGCAATGTTGTTTGTGTATGCCATATAAATTGTGTTGTATAGCCCAATTTTTGATAAATATATGCTATATCTTCATGGCAGTTTGTGCCGGGAAAATAGAGTATTGAGACCATATATTACCTTTTTTTATGTACTTTCTTTGCACGAGAGATTGTGGTATACGAGGCTTTATCTGATTGTGTTTTTTCATTTATCAATGTGCTTTTAGAATCTTGATGCAATGAATTAGACACTTGAGATTTTATGTGAATTGTATAATCTTGAATAATTGGATTTGCTAAAAAATCCTCACAAATTTTGTTAAGCACCTTTAAAGCATGATCTTTCGAATCAGATTCTAAAGTAAGGTAAAATTTTTTATTCATTGTGACGTCCAAAACTGCAAAATCATGCCCCCGTAATGCATGCAAAATTGCTTTAGACTCAGGATTTAATACACCATTTCTTGTGCAAACTTCAATCTCTGCTTGATATAACATTGTTGTCCTTAACTATTTGCTTTACGCAATTATAGAATCTTTTTCTCAAAATATCGTTTATAAATTTAAAAAACTTAACCAAACATTGTTGGGTTTTTAATATAAAATTGAAATTTGAAATATATTCTAAAAAATGAATGGTTTTTTGTCGATATTTTGATTATTACCAAAAATTTTATTTTGGAGATTCAATAAAGTCTAGATTCTATAAGGAGGCTATGATGGAAACACAAGGAAGTGCAATGTCATCATCATTGCAAAACCAACTCATGACACTAATCAATGCTTCGGGTTCTGGGGAGACACAGGCTCGATTGGCTGTACAATCTCAAGCTGCTGAAAATAGAGAAAATAATAAACAAGAACAACAATTAAATGATAGACAGATGCACGAGGAAATGATTGCATTGTCCCGGAAACTCCAAGCAGAAATGGAAAAAGCAAGCACAAATATCCAATTTTCTTATAATGATGAGATTAAGGCATTGGTTGTAACAGTGCGTGAAGCAACGGGGCAACGGGTTATTCGTGAGATTCCATCTCAAGAAGCAATAGAACTTATGCGTAAAATGCGAGATGTGGTTGGTAATATCTTAGATGAACATGTATAATAACAAATTCTTAGAGGGTTTAATCGAAAATTAACCAAATGTCAAAAGAGATATTCGCAATATAAAGAAATAATGGTATTTTATTGTCAATTCTCATTTGTATTTGGTATGATTGCTGGTGTTCTTGTTGGCTGAACTCCGAAATTCTTAGTTGGCAAAAATATCCCTTAAGTATAAACCCAGGAAAAACTATAAATTAGGGATTAAGTGGATAAATATTTTTTTATTGATATTTATTATTTTATGCTATTATTCTCAGCCTACTTACTTAAAATTCAAGGAGTTTTTATGCGTTTGATATTGGCTATTTTCATTCCATGGTTTGTGTTTTTTACTATCGGTAAGCCATTTCAAGGAATATTTTGTTTGATTTTGCAGCTTACATTGATAGGTTGGGTCCCTGCTGCTATATGGGCAGTGTATGCTTTATCTAATTACAAAACCGACAAAAAGATTGAAGAAGCTTTACGAAATAGTCAAAATTAAAAATATTGAGAACATATAGTCTTTATGGTGCTATAAAAGACAAGACTTGATAAATTTCTAGATGAAGAGATGTTGATTGTCAAGATATTTTACTAAATATAAAATTAATCTTATTTTGTATTATATTACATAAATATTTTTTCTTTCATTTTTCATTTTTTTTCTTTGTGTTTTCATCAAAAATAAATACAGGCAGACTTAGTTTGTAATGAATGGCAACCATGCGGAATCCAAAGCCAAAAATAAGCGTAATAATTACGGAAATATCATTTGGCAGGGGCGTATAAAAGTAAAGGCAATAATATAATATACATGCAACAATAGATACGCTTGCATAAAGTTCTTTTTGAAAAACAAGAGGAATTTTATTGCATAAAATATCACGCACTATTCCTCCAGATATCCCAGTAATTACACCAGATATTACACAGATGATAAATCCAAATTCATGTTCAATATGTTCAATTGCCTTGTTTACTCCAATGATACTAAAAGCTATTAAGCCTAAGGCATCAAGCATTAAGAATAAACGATTAAGGCTCGCAAAAAAATATGGAATCTTCGTTGTAAGCATACTACAAAAACATAACATAATCACATACTCCGGGTGAGTTACCCAAGTCATTGGATGCATATCAAGTATAATATCGCGTATCGTTCCGCCACCAATGGCTGTTACTAATGCAATTAGCAACACTCCAAATAAATCCATGCGATAGCGACCAGCAGCAAGTGTGCCTGTGATTGCTTCTGACACGATGGCAACAATATAGAGTATTTGTAATATCATATTGTACCTTTTTTAATTTTTTTATAATTGCAGATTTTTAATATATTATACCTAAAATTATTTTTACTACGCAATACTTCTAAATATTTACTTTAATTGAATAAAAAATAACTCATGAAATGTGTTGTAAAGGTATTTTTGGAATCATATTTGCTTTTACAGCTGTAAAATATTGTATTGTAAAGGATTTCTATGCTACGCTCATTATGGTCAGGTGTAAGTGGGCTTCAAGCTCACCAAGTTGCATTAGATGTTGAGAGTAATAACATTGCCAATGTTAATACTGTTGGTTTTAAATACTCGAGAGCTTCTTTTGTAGATATGCTTTCGCAAGTTAAGCAAATAGCAACTTCCCCATATAAAAATGGACTTGGGGGACAAAATGATTTTTCTGTTGGTATGGGGGTAGGCATTAATGCCACAACCAAGGTTTTTTCACAAGGAAATACACAGAATACAGATGTAAAAACAGATTTGGCTATCGAGGGCGATGGGTTTTTTATCATTAGTCGCGATAGAGGTGAAACAAAAAACTATACAAGAGATGGTGAATTTTTGTTTGATGCAAAAGGTAATCTTGTAACAAATGGAGGTTATGTTGTGCAGGGTTGGAATAGACCACCACTTGATCAGGGTTCTGGTTCTATGATGACAGATAATGAGTTTTTCAAAGTTGATAATACAGGACCACTTGAAAGCATTCAAGTAGATCCTGGTATGGTTATGCCCGCTCGTCCAACAAGTAAGGTTACACTCCGTGCAAATCTTAGTGCGGGAAGACATGTTGATGATGTAGTAAATGTGTCGGCATTAGATTCTACAACTTATACTGCTGCTGATGGAGTGAATCCAAGATATGATTCTAAGGGAAATCTGACTCAAATGGCAGAAGATTTTGGAGCATTGTTTAATGCTGATGGCGACTCTTTTGCACTTAGCGAGAATCAAGGTTTTTGGATGAGCTATCGCACCGCCAAGCTTACTAACACCGTAGTAGCGACAAAAGAACCCAGTGTAGTATTTGTAAATGGAGAAAAAGTAAGTTTTACAAACGACTCTGGGTTATCAGGCACAAGCACACTCGCTGCAGCAGTCTCTGCTATTAATGCCGTTAGAGATAAAACAGGAATTGAAGCATATGTTGATAATGGGCAATTAAGACTTGAAAATCGTAATGAAATGGATGGCGATGTAAATACAAAAAATATTGTTATTACAAAAAGTGGAACAGGAGCGTTCGCAAACTTTGTAGAAGGCGATAAAGATATTACTGCTTTCCGTTATCGATATACAAAATCAAACGATCCAGATTCTACGACAGGGCAATTTAAAACAACAGAAGATTTGCGTGCATTAATGCAATATGATGCAAATATGATTAAAAATCCAGGTAAAGAATATAAAGATAGCACAGCTAGTGTAAGCGTAACTCTCAATCGTTATGGTATGTTTGAAATAGCGAATAAAGATGATGATGATGGTGTGGTGAATAATCTCCAAATTACTGCAAGTGCGTATGGGTCAGGACAAGTTACAACAAATATTCTCTTAAGAGATGCTATGCGTGCTTTAAATACTGCCTCATTGATTGAAGGTGGCTCAAGCACTGCAAGTGGTAAGCTTACCCATGCAAGACATGCAACAAGCATAGATTTGTTTGATAGCTTAGGCACTAAACATACCATTCGGTTTGAATTTACTAAGAGTGGTGGAAAAGAGTGGGTATTCCGTGCAATTGTTCCGGAACCAGCACAATTTATTGGTGGAAGCCCCGATAATCCAAATATTTTTGAAGGAGGAAGGGTTTCATTCAATAATGATGGTAGCTTGGGTGGAATGAATCCTCCTATGTTGCAATTTGATCCAAAAAATGGATCAGAATCTCCACAACGATTAGAGTTAAATTTTGGTAAAAATAAAACTTTTGATGGATTAACAAGTGTTGATAAACGTTCCGAAACCTATAATATTGCACAAAATGGTTATAATGCGGGTGATTTAATGGATGTGAGGTTTGATTCTAATGGTGCGTTATTGGGTGCATTTAGTAATGGAAAAACTCTTGCACTTGCTCAAGTTGGATTGGCGAACTTCGCTAATAGTGCGGGATTACAAGCAGAAGGGAACAATATTTTCTCTGAAACAGGAAATAGTGGTGAACCAATTGTTGGTGCTGCAAACACAGGACGAAGAGGCGGTGTAAGTGGCTCTAAGCTTGAGATGAGCAATGTGGATTTAAGTCGTGCTTTGACACAGCTTATTGTTGTGCAAAGAGGTTTCCAAGCAAACTCAAAAGCCATTACAACTTCAGATCAGATTCTCAACACTCTTTTGAGCTTGAAGCAGTAGTTTGATATAGTTTAATTAAAGGAGTAATGTATGGATATTATATTAGCAATGTTGGCAAGTAATGATGCACCAAAATTTGAAGAGAAAAAATGGGGAAAATTCCCATACAACATACAAAAAAACTTGGAAGTGAGTCAAAATATAAAAAATTTTGCACTTTATCGTTATCTTGTCAATAATTCCCTTCGTTATCCAAAGGAATGGATAGAAAATAAGGCTGGTGCAAGCGTTGTGGCAAGTGTGGCAATACATAGTCAAAACGCAATGTTACAAGATGTAAAGATTGTGAATAAAACACAGGGATTAACAGATGATGTGATTGTTAGCGAAGTCCAAAAAACATTGCAACGTGCAAGTCATGACTTCCCAAATACAGAATCTAGCATAGTATTACGTTTACCACTAGAATGGAAAAGCTGATAATATTTTATAAATAATTTTTGCAATATTTTTTGTGTAGATGTATAGATAAATTCTTCCGCCAGAGCTATATTATTATATTGAATGTAGTTCCATATAATAACAAGTTTATACAATATTAATTTATTGTAACTTATTCTCGACAATTATCAAAATAGGTAATTATGTAGGCTTTACTGCAGAATCTATAAAGAATTTCTCAAAAACTCTAATCCCCAAAGATACTATAATAGAGACTCCATAGATATTAATACAAAATCTGGAGACTCAAAAGTCGCAAATAAAGATTCCAAGAAATTACATTCATTATACTGCCTCTTAGGATAAGAAAAATGAAATTATATAAATGCACTTACCAGTCAATAGAAAGGGAGGGGGTCAAATATCTCTTTGCTTCTAATACCAATGAAGCAGAAAAAAAATTACAAGCAAAAAATCTTTTGCCTGTAAGAGTGGAAGAAGTTAATATTTTTATGCGTTTAAATTACAGCAGAGATTATGAACTAATGAATATCTTTTGGCAACTTGGGTTTGGTTTTGGCTCGGGACTAAATATTCTCGTTATTTTAGAATCTATTAAATCGGGATTGCATTATAAAGAGAATATTACGCTTCTTGATTCTATGCTTGTCGCACTTAATGGAGGAGATCCAATCTCTAAAGCATTAAAGCAACATGCAAATCTTTGTGGAGATTTAATTGTTGCATTGTTTGAGATTGGGGAAAAAAGTGGGAAAATGCAAGAAATTTGTGAACTCTGCACAACAGAATTGCAACAAAAAAATGATTTCACTCATACTATGAGAAAAGCATTGATATATCCAAGTATTTTGGGATTCGCACTACTTTGTGTGTTTGTTATCATTGCTGTATTTGTGATTCCAGAATTTGCACAAATTTACATGGAGCTTGACGCAGAACTTCCTCTAAGCACACAGGGTATTCTTATAATAAGTAGCTTCATTAATAATTATTACATCGAAATCTTTATATCAATTTTCATGATAACTTTTGTTATAAAAATGCTATTTGCTAAAAAAGCAATTCAAGATAAAATAATCCTTCAAATACCAATTCTTAATCAAATTGTTTTAGACTATGAACTTTATCGTTATTTTTTAGGATTGCATTATTTTTTACAAAGCCGTGTTCCATTTGATAAGAGTGTGGTATATTGTAATAATTTTATGGGAAATATGTATATAAAAGATAAATTTTCAAGCGTATTCCATATTCTCCACAATGGATACCCATTGAGTTATGCTTTGCAAGAAATTAATCTTAATATCGCCAATCTTGCCCTACTTAAAAGTGGCGAAAAGAGTGGCTCACTTGATAAGGCTCTCTTTATCAATGCAGAATTTTATAAAAAACGTTATAAACAAACACTTCAAACTCTTAATATACTTGTAGAACCCATTGCTACAATTATTATGGGACTTTTTGTTTCATGGCTTGCTTTTAGCGTGGTAAGTCCCATGTGGAAATTGCTGGAAGTGGCAATATAGGTAGTGAAGAGATTGTTGTGTAAATAAAATATTTTATTATTAAAAAATTGAAAGCAATATTTAAAGTTACTGAGTCTAATTTTGAAACAACCTATCATTTGATAATACTTTGTATTTGTTCTATTAAACAAGAACTCTTTATTTTGTTGTAGAATCTTAGTTTTCTTGTATGTATATTGCTCTAAAGAAAATCCAAGACTTTGCATGAATATACTATCTTTTAGAATCTAACACACATTAACAAAAGATTCTAAAAGATATAGACATATTGAATGATAAAAATATGTCCATTAAAAGTAAGAGAGTGTCGAGGGCTATAAAAGAGATACAGAATCTTAATATGAGAATCAATCAAAATATTATTTATTTGTTTGCAGGGAAATAAGCTGAGGCAAAGAAAACAAGAACATTACTATAAGAAGTAATGTTGTTTTATCTATAAAGGATCTTTTGCTTATATCAATTAAAAAAACTTAGGGTTTTTATTAAATTTCTTTGAGCAGAATCCCTGTACTTTTAATTATTGATCATTTTTTCAATAAAAGTTTTATTGCTTATTTCTCTTTCAAGTTTCTTGTTAGTTTATATAAGCTTTTAATCTTATTGGTATGTTTTTATAACCAAAAAATGGAGGATTGTATAGATGTAGTTGAAGTTTTTTTAAAAAAGGGGTAAAAAAACTCTTGAAGTGATATAAGGGAATATTTTGTTGAGGTTGCATGTTAACTAGGAGAAGCATTGTGGCTTATAAATTAAAATCTTGCTCATTATTCTGTGATTTTTCGTTCCAAATATCCTTCTTGGACAAGCAATTCTGTGATTCTTGCAAAGACTGGTGCGGCAGTTTGTGCTGCATAATAGTCCTCATTTGCCTGTGATCCATAAGTAACAACACCAATAGTATATGTTCTTTTTTTATCACTTGCATAGCCAAAGAACGATCCATTATAAATTGTTTCACCATTATTTCTTTCTCTTGCCGTGCCTGTTTTCCCACCAATAACTAACCCCGCTACATCAGCCCTTTTTGCTGTTCCTTCTTTCACAACGCGATGTAATAATCGTTTCATATAATCCGCACTTTCTTTGCTTATGATTTGTTGTGGTTGTTCAAGGTTAGGGTAAAATATTTTTTCGTTTGGCGAAATAAGATTTTTCGTTACATGAGGAGTTACAAGAAAACCTCCATTATTAAATACGGCATAACTTCGCAAAAGTTGCATAAAAGTCATACGCAAACCATAGCCATAACTAGTGGTGCCTTTTTCTACTTCACGATTAAGAATCGAAACCTTTGGTAAAAGCCCGGTTGCTTCGTTTGCAATATCTATACCAGTGTTTTCACCAACCCCAAATGTTTTAAAAAGATCTCTCATCTGTGATCCTTGTAGTTTCCGTGTGAGTTTCGTCATACCTATATTACTTGATTTAATGAGAATCTGTTCAGGTGTGGCATTTTTCATTGGAGAGGAATCTCGTATTGTAAAAGTTCTCAACTTATAGATTCCATCATGCAAATCAATAACCTCTTGAAAATTTATCATTTTGCGATTAACAAGATATGAGAACACAAGCGGTTTAATGGTGCTACCAGGCTCAAAGGATCGTTCTGTTGCCACAACACGCATTTTATTGGTTATGTTCTTATCTCTTTTTCCAATATTTGGATTAAACGAAGACGATGAAGCAAGTGCTAAAATCTCTCCTGTATTTGGATCCATTATACCCGCTATAATTTCTTGTGCTTTGTATTTTAAATTTGATTCTTCAAGAATTTTTTGAATTTTGGCTTGCAGGTTGAGAGGTATGGTAAGTTTAATATCAAAACCATTTTCTCTTTTGATGAGCTTGGAGTGTTTGTTTAAAATAATGTTACCACTTCTATCTGCCTGTCCAATTGTCTTACCGTCACGTTTTGCGGATAATATTCCATCGCGATATTTTTCAACACCAGATTGTGCTACAAATTTCATTTTATCATCATAGATGACACCATCAATCATGCGTTTGCCATAATTTGTAAAGCCTAATAGCGGTTGCATAAGATTATCAAAAGGATAATTGCGTTCCACTTGATTTACCCCAATGTCTAAACCACGATCAATTTTTGTGCTTGCTTTATCTCGAACATCGGGATTATAAGTAAAAATTGGCGTATAACATTCTTTTGATAAATCAATTTCTTTGTTTTTATATTCAACTAATGCCATATTCATTTTTTCAAGAGCTTCAGATTCGGTGATTTTATTATTTTGTATGTCTTCAAGAATTTGTAAAACATGTTTATCCCGCGTTGTTTGGCGTCCTTTCTCTGAAGTAATTTGTGCTCGTGCAATCATAGTTTTAAATTCCGAATCTTCCAAGTTCGTTTTATTTATATATGTGAAAACACATTTTTTATATACACCGAGTCGTGCTAATTTTTGGTTTAATAAAATGAGATTCGCAGCGTCAATCGCACTAACGCGTTCAGAGATTGCCACATTTCCCCCTCTTACAAATGCACTTTGTATATTTTGTTTGCTAAAATTTGCATAGAGGTGTAGGAGATTGAGAACAACTTCTCGTTTTTCTTCACGGATTGATGGAACATAGATTCCAATTTTATAAAGTTTTTTACTTGAAGCAAGCACATAATCATCACGACTTGTAATTTTTCCACGCAATGCAATATCCACATCAACTTTTTGAGACCATGGATAGTTTCGCGACTTTTTGTTGTATGGATCCATATTTGGTGGCTTTACAATAATTTTTGCATATACAGCAAGCATTAAAATAATAAAGCATATAGCAAAAATGGTTAATATAACAAAAAGTCGCCATGCTCGATTTTTTTTTGCCTCCTCACTTACCATTTCATTCTCTTCTTGGGTAACCTTTACTTGATGAATATTTTGTTGTTCACTATATAGTTGTCTTTTTTTGTTCTCTAGCCTAGAAAATGGTCTAATAATAAAGTTCTCATCTGTTCCTTCCGAATAGAATATTTTACCCTCATTGGCATTATCAAGCATAATGGAGTCAATAGAATTTAAGGTTTTAGAATCTTCTTTTATCGTCTGTTTTACATTATTGCGATTATCTGATGTTTTCAGACGAATATGTGATGATACATCATCGGCGAGATTATCATCTTTGTCATCTAAGTGAAAGAGGTATGGACCATTTGAGTTATTGAGGAGATTTTGAGATGTTTTATGCTGTGATTGCTTTTGGCTTTGTGTATTTATATACGAAGATTCTGTATGATTATATGAGTGGGTGTTGTTGAGTATGGACACAGAATCTTCGTGTTGACTTTTTTGTTCTGATCCATTATCTCCATTGGTATATTCTTGTGTTTGGTTGTATCGCGTAAAATCTTCTTGAAAGCTTTTTTTATTTCCTTGCATAAAATGACATTATCCAATAAACCCAAACACAAGTCTAATATTTTTCTTGGATTAGACTTGTGTCCTTAAGATTTCTTTATACGCACTAATTGCCTTGTTGCGTACTTCTAGCATGAGTTTCATGCTGGTCTCTGCTTTACCAATAGTAATGGCAGCTTGATGTAAATCTTTTACTTGTCCGCTTGCCATATCTGCTAAAGCTCTATCTGATACTTCTTGAGATGCATTAAGCTCTGCCAAAGATTGTTTCAGCAATGAAGAAAAATCGCCTTGTTTTCCCCTAACTTCACTATTTATATCTGTTAGAGAAATATCTGTAAGGCCAGGTGCTGAAATATGTGTAACTTGTGCCATATTATTTCTCCTTAATTAAACTATGCTTGGAACATGGTAATTGCATTGCTCGCCATATTCTTTGCACTTTGAAATGCAGCTACATTTGCTTGGTAAGCTCTTGTGGCTTCTACTAAATCGGCCATTTCGACAACAGGATTAACATTTGGGTATGCAACATACCCCTGAGCATTTGCATCCGGATGAGTTGGATCGTATTTCATCAAAGGTTTATTGTCATCTCTCACGATTTTGTCAATATATACCCCCATTATTGAAGGAACAGGCTTTTTACCATAATCACCCTCATCAATAGGATCTTTATACTCTATAAGGTTATTGTCTTTTGCAAGTTTTTTGTTTAACTCCTTATTAAAGTCAAATGCACGAAAGACAACTTCCTGTCGTCTATATGGACCACCTTCATCGGTTCTTGTTGTGTTTGCATTTGCGATATTTGCTGACACAACATTCACACGAACTCGTTGTGCTGATAAGCCATAACCGCTAATATCAAAAGTGCTTAAAAACATTTTGTATCCTTATGTAAATATTTTAAATATTGCTATTATAAGTTTTTACCAGAATCTAAAGCATAGGCAAAAATACCCTTGTGCTTTTTCAAAGCAGATGTAAGAGCTTGATACATAACCGAATTCTTACCCATTTCACTTGTTTCTACATCCAAATCTACGCTGTTTCCATCATTCCTAGCTAGATGTCCATCTCTAAAGAACAATGATCCTGTAAGCCTATCTGGTTGTAGTCCGGGTAAATGTTGTGGCAATACCTGTGCTAATTTTAATACTTTGCTTTTTGACTTACCATCGAAAACTTGAGCGGTTTTTTCAGCAAGCATATCTTCAAAATGAACATCTTTAGGGCGATAAGATGGTGTATCCACATTCGCCATATTACTTGCGATAATGTCCTGTCGCAAGGAACGATAATCTAAAGCACTATAAACAAGATTATAGGCTTTTGAGGTTTCAAACGAAGTTCCCAATGTCTTTGAAAGATTTTCCATAGTATTCTCCCTAATATCCATAGATTTTACATACAAAAGTTAAGCAAAATCGATTCCAAAGTCATGCTTACAATGAAAAACATTTTAATTATACATACATTTTGTAAATATAGCAACTTTTTATTGATATATAATGCCGAATTCTCAGATGGGCAATAATCCCACTTTTATTTGGGATATCTTTTAAAATTTCTTTCTTGTTTCAAGAAAGCTCGTGTTTGAATCAAAAAACATTTTGTTATGGTTGTGGATAATTTATGTATTGTGTTTGGTTGTTTGGAGGAAATGTATAATTTGTATAGAGTGAATTATGTTGTGGTCTCTCTTTGAGATATGTCTGCTCTTCGATATTTGCAATTAGCCCAAAAAGTGTACGCATAACTTCCAAATTATGCTGAAATATTTGTCCATTAATGGAAATATAGCTTATTGGACTATCAAATTCCCCGAGTTCAATTGTCATAATTGGCATTTGTGTTTGTGAAACTCTATAATAAATTATTGCATGAATATTCATTGGTGCATTAAAATTTCGTGGCATTAATCGCACTTCTTTAAGTGGGGTAAGGACACCCCAATATTGGTAGGGCTGCAATACAAAAAAGCTCAAACCAATATCATTGCGATAACAACCATCCAAGAGTTCTTCTTGTGTTGCATAAGAATACACAACAGTGCCTGTTATAGCACAAACTTCCATAAGCACGGGTGTATTTGGTAAAAATGGATTTGGAGTTTCTTTAAGATTTGGATTAGGATAATATTCCCACGCATCTGGTAATTCTACCCCATAAACTTGTGGCAATGGCGGTGGCTCAAACATCATTTGTGTCGAAAGTGTAAAGTCCGGGTTGTAGGGCTTTCCCGCATATAAAACATAAGGGAAAAATAAAGTAAAAAATAGGAGTATATATTTTGCTAACTGGTTTTGTGTAAGATGTGTTAATTGAGGATAAAATAGAATCTTTTTGCTTAAACTCCCCGAAGAGATTCTCTTATATAAAATCCCATATTTATTGTTTTTATAGAGTTGCTTCATCTTTAACCTCTTAGAATATAACTAGCATTCTTTACTTTGTAATTAGTCTTATTATGTTTAGAATAATAATCGGCGAAATTGATAAGAAGTTTAAATTCTTAATAAATTATTCTACAATATGAATTTGCGAATAAGAAACTTATCTTTTTGTTTTAAAAAGTCTTAAATGTGTGGTAAATAGAGAATCGTAGCATGATTAATAAATTTAGATAGCATATCGATATACAAACGAAAAATATTTCTATATGTATGTAATGTTATTAATAAACTTGAACATTAAGAAATTTTATATTATTCAAAGTGTTTAAGGTTATTTAAGATCAATTAATAGCTTTAACAATTTAATATGAAATTGTTTTACAGGTATCACAACATTTTGCATCTAAACATAAACCATATAAAGTCAACAAATAGTCTTTTCTTGCATCTGTGGAATTCAGTCCCCATTATATTATCCCAATATCCCAACCTATGTCTTGTTATTATGTTGGAAGATATTAAGACATGGATTTTTAAGCCCCTATTCAAAAAAATGTGAAAAAATAAAAAATTTTTAAAGCATTCAAATAAAATTGCCGATTTAGTTTTCAACAAGACAAGAAAACTTAGAGACAACAAAATTTAAAGGAGCGTAAGATGGCTTTCCAAGCAAATACTAACATAAATGCGTTAAATGCACATGTGAATTCAGTTGTTACCCAAAGAGGTCTTAAAGATTCTTTGGAAAAGTTAAGTTCAGGTTTGAGAATCAACAAAGCAGCAGATGATGCTTCAGGTATGATTATCGCAGATAGTTTGAGAAGTCAAGCAAGTGCGTTGGGTCAAGCTATTAGCAACACAAATGATGCTATGGGGATTATTCAAATTGCTGATAAAGCAATGGATGAACAACTTAAAATTCTTGATACGGTAAAAGTTAAGGCGGTTCAAGCAGCTCAAGATGGGCAGACTTCAGAATCAAGAAGAGCTATTCAATCAGACATTACAAGACTTATTCAAGGTCTTGATATGATTGGTAACACAACTTCATTCAATGGTCAAAAGTTGCTTTCAGGTGCATTTACAAACAAAGAGTTCCAAGTTGGTGCGTATTCAAATGAATCTATTAAAGCTTCAATTGGTTCTACTACAAGCGATAAAATCGGACAGGTTCGCATTGCAACAGGTGGTATGATTACAGCGGCAAATACAGTGGCAATAACATTTAAAAATGTTGATGGTATTAATGATGTTCATTTACAATCTGTAAAAATTTCTACAACAGTAGGAACAGGCCTTGGCGTTTTAGCTGAAGTTATCAACAAGAGTTCAGATAAAACAGGTATTCGTGCGGTAGCAAATGTTATCTCAACTTCTGATAAGGCTATCAAGTCTGGTTCAATGGCAAATGTTGTTATCAATGGTTTAACATTGGGTGATATTAATGACGTTAAAGCTGGTGATTCTGATGGGCGTTTAGTGCAAGCTTTCAATGCTGTTACAAATCAAACAGGTGTTGAAGCTTATACTGATGAAAGAGGGAGATTAAACCTAAGAAGCGTGGATGGTCGTGGTATCAAAATTTCTGCTGGTAAAAATGAAAAAGGTCAAAATGGCAAAGTGCCTGCAGTCGCAGTAGAATCAATGAATGGTGGTCAAAAGCTAGAAGGTAAAGGTTCTGAAAACTATGGACGTTTATCACTCAATAGATTAGATGCACGCGATATTGTAGTAATGTCTGGAGCAAACGCAAAAGGGCTTTATAAAGAATTAGGTTTCACAAATGACAAAGTTGCAAAAACAGTTGTGAATTTGCGTGATACTATGGGAGCATTCAATAAGGATGTAAAATCTGCTTCTGGTGCAAACTTTAATGCAGTTGTGGCAAGTGGTGGAGCGGATTTGGGTGCGGGTGTTATGACACTAAGAGGTGCTATGGTAGTTATGGATATTGCTGAATCTGCAACAAAGATTCTTGATAGAATTCGTGCAGACTTAGGTTCTGTTCAAGGACAAATGATTTCAACTGTAAATAACATTTCTGTAACTCAAGTCAATGTGAAAGCAGCTGAATCTCAAATTCGTGAAGTGGATTTTGCTCAAGAATCAGCAAACTTTAACAAGCTTAACATCTTGGCACAATCTGGTAGCTTTGCTATGAGTCAAGCAAATGCTGTGCAACAACATATCATTAGATTGCTTCAATAGTTTATAGTCTATCTTTCACCGATATGGGTGATGTTACTTTAGGTTTGCCTCTTACTTCCTTAATATTTTCTCTCTTTATAAATTGAGAGAGAAACAAATATCTAGAGTGCAACTTTCCCATATTTTTGTTATGTTTTAACCCCCACCATTCTTCATAGAATCCTTTTTCAAAAATATTGTATTCAAACACAAACAACCATCTTTTGACAAAATTTTTCAGATTTCATAATAATCAAATAATTCTTTTTTTGCTCTATAACACCGAAATAATATTTCTCTATTTCATTTCCTTAAGAGCAATATTTTTTTATGCTATAATGCCTTGTTTTTCATATTTTTATTTATAAAGGAACAACATGAATACAAATAAGCTCCCATATCTTAAAGAGTTTCCAAACTCTCAAGGATATTTTGGTAAATTTGGCGGTAGTTTTGTGCCTGAAGAGATTGCGAAACAAATGCAAGAAATTAATGAAGCATATAATCTTATTGCACAAAATAGCGATTTCATTGCAGAGTTACGGAAAATTCGTAAGCATTTTCAAGGACGTCCAACACCAATTTATTTTGCACATAATCTTACACAAAAATATAAGGGGGCTGGAATCTATCTTAAACGCGAGGATTTAAATCATACTGGAGCTCATAAACTTAATCATTGTATGGGGGAAGGTTTACTTGCTAAATTTATGGGAAAGAAAAAGCTTATTGCTGAAACAGGTGCGGGACAGCATGGAGTTGCATTGGCAACAGCCGCAGCATATTTTGGTTTAGAGTGTGAGATTCACATGGGTGAAGTCGATATTGCAAAAGAGCATCCAAATGTTGTGCGGATGAAACTTTTAGGGGCAAAAGTTATCCCAGTAAGTTTTGGAGCAAAGACACTAAAAGAGGCGGTAGATTCTGCTTTTGAGGCTTACCTTAAAGATCCAATAAATTCTATGTATGCTATTGGCAGTGTTGTTGGACCTCATCCGTTTCCAAAAATGGTGCGTGACTTTCAGGCAATTGTGGGAATAGAATCTCACGAACAATTTTTAGAAATGACAGGAGAGCTTCCCGATATTGTGTGTGCATGTGTAGGTGGCGGGAGTAATGCGATGGGAATCTTTAGTGGTTTTATTGATGATTGTGTTAAGCTTGTTGGTGTTGAACCTCTCGGAAGAGGTAGTAAGCTTGGCGAACATGCAGCAAGTCTTACCTATGGAAGTGAGGGCATTATACATGGTTTTAACTCAATAATGTTAAAAGATTCTAAAGGAGAGCCAGCTAGTGTGCATAGTGTTGCAAGTGGACTTGATTATCCAAGTGTGGGTCCTGAACATGCATTTTTACATTCTATCTCTCGCACAGATGTTACTACAATTAGCGATAAAGAAGCGATTCGTGCCTTTTTTGAGCTTAGTCGTATTGAGGGAATTATTCCAGCTATTGAATCAAGTCATGCACTTGCTTATGCACTAAAAATCGCTCCGGATTTAAAAGGCAAAAAAATTCTAGTGAATCTTAGTGGGAGGGGTGACAAAGATATTGATTTTGTGGTAGAAAATTATGGCTATGGGGAATAATACTTTGTGATATTTGTAGGGTTATATTAAGCAAAGAATATGGTAATGAGCTTTGTTGGGCTTAAGATGTCTAGTATTTAATTTATTATACAAAAAAGCTTTCTATTTCTTTATATGATTTTATTGTTCAAAGATATTTTATTGAGCAGAAATTTACCATTTTTGTCAATAGCTTAGCTATAAAATTTGTATTAAAAATAAAGCACAAATATATAATCCTATAATATGATATAATTATCTTCACAAAATAATATGGAATTTTGGGTAAAGATTATTGCTATTGCTTAGCTATTTTGATTAGGACGACAATGGGTTCAGTGTTTGATAAATTTTTAGATAGGAACAAACAAAAAGAGATTAGAATCAAGTATGGAGATAATGTCATGCATATTATTGCAGCTTTAGCATATTATACTTGTTGTAACAAATTTCATATTTCAGAACACGCGAAACAAAATCCATTTATCGCGTGCCTATGGCATGGAAATTTTCTTATGATGCCCTATTTATATCGTAAAATAAGAAATATTCCTAATATGAGCCTTGTAACTTCAGCACATGAAGATGGAATTATTGTAGAAAGGTATTTCGCAAAATTTGGTTTAACAAGTATTCGTGGAAGCACAGGCATACATAAAGGTGGAGCGAAAGCACTTATTCAAGCAATTAGAGAGCTTAGGATGGGAAAAGACATTGCTGTAACTCCAGATGGACCAAAAGGACCATATAAAAGCATCGCAAGTGGAATCTTGTCTATGGCAATGAAAAGTGGTGTGGCAATTTGTGGGTGTCGAGTTAAGCCAAAAGATTTTTGGGAACTGAAAACATGGGATAGATTCTGTATTCCTAAACCCTTTAGTCGTATTGATTATTATATCGCAGAACCTTTGATATTATCGCAAAATATGGAAATTGAGGAAGCTAGAGAGAAGCTCATGCGATATATGCAAGAAATTGATTCATTATAATATAGCATAATAAGAGCATTAATTTTTTATTAATGCTTTCACAAGATTTAATCAGATTGTTTTTGTATGTAGAGATACTGCATACAAAATCTTATGGCATTTTTGGGGGAGTATAAAAAAGTTTAAAAATTGCTCGTTGCATTTGAACATAAAAGCGATAAAATGGTCTTGCAATTTTATATTTTAGGGTGATGTAAGAGTTGTTGCCAGTGTTGAGTGTTGTAAGTCTTTCGCTTGTTATTGTTGAGCTACTCGCAGTAGAATCTTCCCCTATACAAAATGGGCAATAAATTATGTTATCTACCTTATGTCTCGCAACAAACTCCATTTGAATATCCACAGGACTATCCCATTTTTGTGCTAAGAATTTACTTGCTGTGTGTGGAGTAATGTAATATCCTTGTATGCCATTTGTGTTTTTTAGTGTCCAATAAAAATGTGTATTTCTGATTTGATAGGTATATTTTGCACGTCTCTTGTCTAAATAATATAGTCGCACAAATCCAATTTTAGATTCTCTTATTTCATCAAGTACACTAAAAAAATTATCCTCAAAATAAATGTCATCTTCTAGCACGATGATTGGTTCATTTAACTTCACACATTCTTCCCAAAGTCTAAAGTGTGAGGCATAACAGGCAATTTCGCTATTAGCAAGAATCCTGCCGTGCAATAAGTAGCAAAGCATTGGTTTAAAATGTTTTTTATACTTTTCTAATTCTTCATTTTTAGAATCTGTGGCTTTAAAGAATATAAATTCATAATTTTTAGATTGCTGACATTGACTGAGGGGGGGGGGGGTAAGTTTTTGTATTTTTTCTTGCATACGACGCCTTCTGTCACGCGATCGCTCTAGATTAATAATAAAAATTTTCATATTTCTGCCTTAATATATTATGTAACAAGAAATTATAAATATAAGATTCTAAAGTCTTTATATTTATAAAATCACTTTGTTGATTTTTTCTAACCCCACTTTTTGTAATGAAAAAATAGCACTTATATACATAATGAGTGATGGAAAAATCATAAATCCAACAACAAATGCAACAATAACGCGTTTCTCGATAAAATTGCTGTATTTTAGAAGTATAATTCCAAGAATGATGCACACCACTAAAGTATAGAAGCTACGAATAAATAAAATCTGCCCACTTATACGTGTAAAAATCTGTAAATAGCGAAAGAGGAGAAAAAAGAAAAAAAATACTATAAATAAAATTAGTAGTGTATTTTGACTACTTTTTGGAATCATATAAAGTAATATACAAATGCAAGTCATTGTAGCGTAATATCCAGACAAAAAACTCTTTGTTTTTCTGTCAAGTAAAAATAATCCAGCAAGAAAAATAAATTGACCAACCAATGATAAAAAGAAAAATGCTCTCCCCACAGAATGACCAGCAAAAACCAATTCAATACTTGAGGCAACAATAGACCATATAGTGCCAATGAGTAATATCATCTTGATTGTCGGAAAAGACATGTAGCTTTGCTCCAAAAATTATCACAATTTATAATTTAAAGTATTTCTAAACTTTTGCAGGATTTAGCTCTTGGTGTGTGTTGTCTCTATGGACCTTATCATAACACTATCAATAAGTCCATAATTTTTTGCCTCATCTGCACTCATATAAAAATCTCGCTCACAATCTTGTATAATTTTTTTCATATTTTGTCCAGTGTTTTTTGCTAAAATTTCATTTATGATATTTTTTAATCGTAAAATTTCTTTTGCCTGAATCTCAATATCGGTTGCTTGTCCTCTCGCACCGCCTAAAGGCTGGTGAATCATAATCCGAGAATTTGGTAAGGCATACCTTTTTCCTTTTGTGCCACAACTTAACAAAAAAGCCCCCATTGAAGCTGCTTGTCCTACACAAATCGTGCAAATATCAGGCTTAATATAATTCATGGTATCATAGATACTAAAACCACTCGTAACACTTCCACCTGGAGAATTAATGTATAAAAATACATCTTTTTGTGGGTCCTCTGCTTCAAGAAATAGTAATTGTGCAACAATTGAACTTGATACAGAATCATCAATTTCTCCGCTTAGCATAATAATTCTATCTTTTAAAAGCCGCGAATAAATGTCATAACTCCGCTCACCACGACCTGTTTTCTCGATGACATAGGGAATATAATTCATTTTTTACCTTTCAGTTAAAATACCATAATGAATGATTATATCAAAAACTCATTAAGATTTTATTGCAAAGTTAGTGAATTATATGCAAACAAATAACTTTCACTAAAATTGGAGTTATAGAAAATATTGCAATTAATATTTTACAAGAATTTATGCTTGCACTCTCAAAAGTTGACTCTGTTCTACACGACTTTTGTAATCCGCTTTTTCTCGCGGAATGAGCTTATCTGCCATAGAAGTATAAAATTCACTTACAGCAAATACGATACGTGCATAATGTGTGTTAGATGATTTTAATTCTTCAAGCATAGAACGCATATCTCCCAAAAGCACATTTGCTTTTTCATCAAGGATTTCTGCTAATTTTAAATGAGGGTGTTTTTGTGTTAGACTAAGAATCTCTTGGTCAATCATACCTTTTGCAAGTTCAAATTCTTTAATGGCAGAAGTTTTTAATATACTGCGATGAAATACTGCTTCATGTTTTGCTTGTTTTATATCCTCTATATCGTCTTTAGTAAAGGTAATTAATGATTGCAGTTTGTTTATGGCATCTTGTAGATAAGTATGCAGTAATTCTGTATTAATCATGCTTAAACCTCTCTATATTATGTTGTCACATAAAAATAGACAGATCAAGCATTTAGTCATTTTTTAAGAAAGTTCAAGTTATTTGACTTATGTTTTCTTTGCATTATTCTAAGATTACACCATAATTATAGAATATTAAGCTAAAGTAACAAAAAAGTGCAACTATAAATCCTAAAGAAACAATAATGAAGTCTGTCTTTTGTTAAACATTAAGCAAACTTTGTGCCATTTTATCAGAAGTAGCCATTAAATCAATTTTATATGTTCCACTTCTTATTTCTTCTTTAATCCTTGCAACTCTATCAGCATGTGATTTATCAGAAAACATATTGAATATATCTTTTTCTTGTAATCTTTTTTCATCGTTTCGATTTATATCATTTCTTTCTCTTGTTTGAGCTTGTTGTATAGAAGCTGTTACACTACTTGCAATTCTCATAATGTCTCCTTACATTTTGATACCTTTAAAGAAATCGGCTATATTAGAAAATAATTTAGGACTTATTTTATTTTCTTATTTAATTCAGATTGAAAATTCTCTATGCTTGTTGTTCCGCCCTTAACCTTTGCACCACCATAGGAACTTTGCCCTTTATAAGTATAAAAGAGAATAAATGCCATGGCGTATAAAAAAATGACAAAAACCACACTCGGATAAATCCAATCTCGCATAATTTAGCCTCTATTCTTTAAGAAATTAAGAATTTTTATATCAAAAAAAGATATAATTATTTCTTTAATTCCAATTTAATACCACAATCCTTTTGTTAAAAGGTATTACATTGCATAGCAATTTTAATTCCAATATTCTACCATATTTTATACAAGGAATCCAAATATTATGAAGCTTTTTTCTCATATTTTATTTTGTTTTTTTTGCTCAAATGTTTTTATATATACTTTATTTGCATCTATCCAGCAAGATTCAAAACAAATACAAGGGAGCAAAAAAAAATTGGATATACACTTGCAAAAGGAAATAACCGATGATACACCACATCAAAGCACTATATCAGATAATAACACAGAAGAAAAACAATCGTTGATAACTACCTCTTCTAAAGACCCCAAAATGCCACCAACGCCACAAAAAAAAGGGAAATTTTTTGCTACTTATGCAGAACAATATAAATGGGAATATGGTTCAACCTTTTTAGGGTTTTTAGCAAAAAATAATATTCCCGAGAAAACTTACTATAACATTTCAGCAGAGGACAAGGAGTTGGTGGCTGATGTAAAAACAGATTCAAATATTTATATTTTGCGAGATTCCCAAGGTGCATTGTTGCAAGCATTTTTGCCTCTCAATGCAGAGACACAGGTAAGAGTATATTATGACTTTATAAAAGAACAATATGCACTTGAAATTATCCCAATCATCTCATTGCAATTTAAACAAAAAGTTGTAGCAAAGGTTCAAGATGGTGGTGGTCCTTCAAGCGCCTTGTATAGTGCAACACAAGATTCTCGGTTGAATCAAGAATTTATTATGGCATACAAACTCAAGCACATTATGCACAAAGGTGATAGGGTGGCAATTATATATTCACGAAAATATCGCTTAGGAATACCTATTGGGATTCCTAATGTTCAGTCAATAGCGATAGAATCTAATAAAAAATTCTATTATCTCTTTGGATATAAAAACCGCTATTATGATAGTGATGGTAAAGAAATGGCAAATTTCTTTCTGATTACCCCAGTAAAATATCGTCGCATTAGCTCTAAATTCTCAAGTGGGCGTAGGCATCCAGTTTTGGGTTATGTTAGACCACATTATGGTGTAGATTTTGCTGCTTTTACAGGTACACCAGTGTATGCGGCAGGTGAGGGAAAAATCACATTCGCAGGAGTTAAAGGTGGCTATGGTAAGGTGATTGAGATTAATCACTCAAGCGGTATCCGCACACTTTACGCACATCTTAGCAAAATTGGTCGTGGTTCAAGAGTTGGTTCGTATGTGCGACAAGGAACTTATATTGGTAATGTTGGAAGCACGGGACTTAGCACAGGACCACATTTGCATTTTGGTGTATACAAGAATAATACACCCATTAATCCGCTCGGGCAAATACGAACCACAAGAAATGAATTAAGTGGTAAAGAGAAAGAGGCGTTTAAAGATTTCGTTAAGATTGCTCTTAACGAAATGGAAGGATTTCTCGCAAATACAAATTTGAATAGTAGCTCCTATATGATGATTAAGGAATCACTTTCTAATCAAACAGAGAGTCATGATGATGAATGATATAGAGATAGGCACAAAAAGTATATAATAACCTCTCTGTAATTGCGATAAAATAAAAAACAGAATCTACACAAGAATAATGTGTTTGAGATTCAAGTTTTAGGCATTTTATAATTTATCATAAATATAATATTCCTCAATAATAAAATTTTCTGTATATAACTTTCAGCGATAATCTTGTGTTATAATCGGCACTTGAATTTTTATAAGATTTTTTAAAATTTTACCTTATATTTTAAATAAGATAAAAATCAAGGAATAATATGAAAAAAACCCTATTATTATTATGTTTTTGGACATATATTGCTTATCCAGATATGCAGTCTATTGCCGATAATACCAGTCAAGATTCTATGGAATCTATAAAGCCAAAAGATGATAAAATCTCCGCAGAGCAGACACAAACAATGCCAATTGGAGCGGCGATCAACACTAATCAAGAAAATTTTAAGGATACCAAAAGAAAGAAAAAGTTTCCCAAAAAATTACCACAATTTATGGAAATTGATGAGGAAACACAGAAAGAATATGACAATATAAAACTTCCTCCAACTGCATCAAAAAATCTAGACAAAAAAGCTCTACCAATGAGCTTTAGATTTTATGAGCCATGGTATTTTATGCCTGCATATTATAGTTTTAGCCCAATGTATGATGATGGACATTTAACTCGAGTGGAAATTAAAAGTCAAGTGAGTTCGCGATTAGATTTATTAAGTGATGTTATATGTCAATACTGCACTTTTAGTTTTGATTTAACATTTAAGATTTATTTGCAAAGTTATAATGGTAAAGAAAGTTCCCCTTTAAGAGATTTTGATTTATCTCCTGCCCTAAGTTTTTATTATAAGAGACCATTAGCTATTGCTGGTGGAAAGGGAGGATACATTACTTGGCTAGGGATTGGCTACATACATGTCAGCAATGGAGAGAAGGAAAATATTAATGAGTTTGATATACGAAATAACACAGCACAATGGCAAGAAAAGAAAAATAGGGTGCGTAGTAAATCTTATGATAGAATCTTCATTGAAACAAATTATAGATATAAAGATTTTAATGCGAGGCTTCGTGCATGGGTGACTCCCCCGATTGTTGCATTTGATGGTGTGGAAACAAATGGGGATATTTGGAAATATATGGGATATGGGGATTTACGATTGTCTTATGTCTATAAAAACAATCTTTTTGAACTTTATATAAACAATATTTTTAATAATTATTTTACAAAAGATTATTGGACACAGTGGAAAGGACAAGTAGAATTAGGATATAGCTATGGTATTACAAAACAACTTGCCATTTATTTGCAATATCTCTATGGACATGGTGATAGTCTCTATGAATATAGTTTGCCTGTCAATCGTATAGGGATTGGACTGCGTTTGAGGGATTTTTAATCTGCGTTAAAGCAGGAATGTTTAGGGTAATTTTGATTCCAACGAAAGTTAAAATATAAAAATATTTATGCAAAAAAAATTATGGTAGTCCGACTTATGGGTGGGTTAGGGAATCAAACATTTCATGTTTTTGCTCAAGTATTGCAACAGGTATGTTAAGTTTGTTGCACTTTAGTTTCTTATGGTTCTTGTGTTTTGCGACTTAAACAAAAGAAGCTCTTGGATACTATCAAAAATAGAATCTATATCCAAGCAATACTCTCGTAAATCCGCCCAAAATGCCTGAAGCTCCCTTTTGTGTCAAAGAAGCATATCCGCCGCCAAATTCAAAAAATATTGAATGTCCATTTGCAGTCATAAAATCATGTCCTATGCCTGCAACAACTTCATAATAATAAGGTGCCGAACCAAAGCTCATCGCATTTTTTGCATTATTTAATAATCCAAAGCCTCCGCCAATAAATAAATATGGGTGAAAATATGAAAACCCAGCATGAGAGCCAAGAGAACTCCCCGACAAAACGCCAAAAGTCATCTTTTCGCTAAAAAGTAAAAAATTTGTATCCATATCGCTATCAGCATTGAGTTTCAAAGCCCCGCCACCAACGCTAAGATAATTCCTCCACTGAAACAATCCTTTCTTTAATAACGGAAATCCAAATTCGACATTAGCTCCCATTGTCGAGCCTGTAATGAGATTCACACCCACAGAGAGAGCATTGATTGCCATTAAATCTTTTGATTTTTTTTGTTGTGCTTGAGGTTGGCTTGATTCTATATTATGAATAGAATCTGCTTCATTTGCCCATATAGCATTTATCAAACATAATCCAAGTAGTATCCTTTTCATATATTTTCCTTTTTGTTTGAAAATAAAATATATTATAACATTTTCATTTGTATTTTTATAGCTTTTGATAAAATATATTATGGCATTGCTAATCATATAGATACCACAGGGACAATATGGATGTATCTGGAAATTCATGGAATAGTGAATTATCTTATATCATATTGTTGGAGATTCTAGTTTTGTTTGGAAAGAGATTGAGGGACAATCTTTTGTTATTGGAATCTGTTAAATTTGTTTGTAAAATATACTAATTTCTTTGACAAAGATTAAGATAAATAAGAATAGTAATGTTAGAATGAATTGCGGAATATACTAAACTTGAAGCTATAAAATGGAGCTTGGAATCTAGTGCTTTCCTAAACTAGATTCACAAGGAGAAAATACTAACATAAATTTTTGGTTACGAAGCGATTGTATGCAAAAGCCAAAATGCAAATACGCTCGTTCTTACCAAGACAACTAACAAGGAACAACAAAGGCACATAAGAAGCAAGTTAATGCAACTTACATTTCATACAAAGCAATATATATTCCATTTTTAAGCAAATAATAAAAGTTTTGGAATATTTGTAAATTTTTATGCTGATTTTATATCATATTTTTATTCTTAAATTTTTTGTTATAAATTTTAAATAAAATATATTTTTAGTGGTAAATATTGCTTATTTTCCAAACTTATATCGTGTTTGTAAATAAAAACTTGCTCCCGCAACTTGGTAGAAATCATAGTAGCGGTTGTTTGTCATATTCAAAAAACTTACAGATATATCAAGGTTGTTTTTAAAAATATAGCCTAATTTTGCATTGAGACTAAATTGTGCATCATAATAACCAAATGTTCTTGCTAGAACAGGGGAATTAATATCATCGTTGAAAAATGCCGAAGTAAAATATGCCCATAACGATGCATAGAATCCAAAATCTTCTCCATAACTTAAACTTACATTTCCCATGTGTTCTGGTGTATCAATGAGCTGTTTGCCAATGGATTCTGGACGAGCATTATTTTCTAGCACTTTTGCCATAGTAAACGTGTAGTTCCCTTCAATGCGTAGAGACTGCCAAATTGGTAAAATAAGACTAAACTCTATCCCATTTACTCGCCCTTTCCCAGCATTGGCATACATAAACGGACTGTTTTTATTTCCTGCCCCTTGTCTATATATCATATCAAAAAGTTCTGTATGAAAATAATATAATTTTGCTTGCAGGTAATTAAGATTAAATTCTGTTCCTACCTCAAAGCTAATGCCTGTTTCAGGTTTGAGATTTGAATTTGAATCCCATACGGTATTACCATGTGGGGATTGATATTTTTCTCGCATTGTTGGTGTTCTAAATCCAGAACCAATACTCGTTTTGAGAATCCACCATGAAAATGGTTGATAGTTTAAAGATACTTTTGGACTAACCTGTGAAGTATGTTGATTTTTTAGGCTAAGATTTGCAACATCTCCAAACACATAACCATTAAAATTTAACCAATAATCATATCGAATTCCTATTGCACTTGAGAGGCTATCAAGCCATTGTGCTTCCCAATTTATAAAAGCAGAAGCTACAAAAGCCATGCCACCATATCCCTTGTATGCACCATCTATTACACTTGTTTTATCACGCCAGTTTGTGACATTTCTATTAAGATTATCAAAATTTAAATAGCGAAATTGCATAGAAGTAGTTAGATTGTGTTTATCACCCAAATGAGCATGGTATATTATATCAAGATAATTATTTGAGGTATTAATATCCTGTGTCCATCCTGCTCCACCTGCTTGTGTGGCTTCTTTTTGCACAGCATCAATCCAACGACTAAAGAGATTGACACTTGAGATTTGGAATCTTAATTCAGAATCTTCAAAGAAATGAGTGTAGGAAACATTTCCCAAGAAGTGTGTATAAGAGCCATAACCAGCATAACTTGAACCTATAAAGGGGTCATACATTGTATTGGTGGGGGTGGAAGTTGGAATAAGAAAAGTCGGATTCCCAGCAGGATCTTTGAGCAAGGTTGTGGGATTTACAAATTCATAATTATGATTTGAGAGGCTAAACATACTAGAGATTGTGTCAGAATCTGAAATATTATATTCAAGTTTTAAGCGAGTATCCCATATTTGATATTCTCTCCTGCCTTCATCGCCTATAATATATTTGCCTTCCTTATCATAGTATCCACCATTTATATCACCTGTTGGAGCTACATCTAAATATGCTGGGTGGCTCACATATCCTTGAGAATTTGTCATTCCTGCACTAAATTTAACTTTAAGATTTTTCTCAAAAAATGCGTTGCCTATACTAAAGTAGAGTTTTGTAAGATTTTTTTCTGCATTATTTTGCACGATTTCATTACCATATCCAGTAAGAGATTCAATCTCAAAGTTTGTTGGCATAGAAGTAATAAAATTTACAACACCACCAATTGCACTTGTTCCATAGAGGCTAGAGAATGCACCGCGTGCAACTTCTACTCTTTTAACATCATAAAGTGAAATTTGATTAAGCAATCGATTTTCACCTTCTAAATCACTTAGAATCACATTATCAAGCATAATAAGTGTTCCATAATTAATTCCACGAATCTTAATTTTTGGACGCGGATTGAATCCAACATCATTATCGATTCTAATACTTGGGAGTTTTTTTATAATGTCTGTGATTTTACTATTTGTATATTTGTGAATAGTTTTTTCACTAACAACATCAAGGTTGCCAGGAATCTTTGCAACTGCCGTTTCAAGAGTGCTACCTGTTGAAATTACAGAATCTAATTTGTGAATTTTATTGTTTGCGGATAGATGTGTGCTATAAAATGAAACTATTAAAAGAACAAGAATTTTATTTTTTAAAAATTTCACAGACCACCTCCTTGATATATTTTAAGTTTCAAAATCTTAAAATGATATAATAATTATATTAATTTCATATCATTTTGTTGCAATATTCAATTATTATTATTTCTCAATAATAATATAGCAATGATGCAAAGTCCTATGTTATATTGTTGATAACTACAAGCATTTGTTGCAATATTGTTCTAATTTAGATTACATCATGCCATAACTTTTTCTTTAGATGTGAATAAATGTTTGTCTTTCAAATATGTATTGTCATTGTCTGTTTTACTGAAAAATACCCCCTAAAAACATTATAACCACATATTCCCTCAATATTTTTTAGAATTTTCCTAAATATTATAAATCATTAAGCTTAATTTAAGGTTAAATAGTTTATAATTCTGTTTCTCAAGTTTTGTAATCTTTTTAGAAATAGAGTTGAGATAATAAAATTTTAATTTATCATAATTTAAAGTTTAAGGTTTTATTCTATAAACTTAATATCTTTAATATATATATTAATCATTCCTACATTGATGTAGATTGTTCAATGAGTATTCTTTTTATTTTTACTAAATTTAGATTTAGCAAGTAAAAAGTAAATATTATATTATAGCTAAAACATATTTTATATGGTAGATTTGTGTTATGAATTAAAGTAGCTAGTGCTTGTGTGCTAAATATTTTACGAAAATTATATTTTCATATGATTTAAGTGTTTATATATTTTTACTTTATTAAGATAGCTTTAGAATTATCTCTGATATTTTATTCTTTATTTTTAGATATTATTATTGAACTTGTGTTATTTGACTTTGAATTTATACTTTTTTTGGATATATTTAAAGCAAAATGATCTTTGAAATCTAAGCAAGATAGTTTTGAATAATTATTTAAGTTTTTATAAAATTTATAATAAATTTTTTATTCTATAAAAACCCTATTATAAAACTATCTTTAATTGTTTATATCTATAACAACTCGACTATAACTTTAAGTTTGTATTGTGAATACTTATATTTAAATATAAAGTTATTTTTTTGTTTTTATTATTGAAGACATTTAGAGACTAGGATAATTTTCCAAATTATTAATGGAGTTTTATCAGATGTATTTTCTGTTAAAACTTCTTATTTTTTATGGAGAGTTTGATCCTGGCTCAGAGTGAACGCTGGCGGCGTGCCTAATACATGCAAGTCGAACGATGAAGCTTCTAGCTTGCTAGAAGTGGATTAGTGGCGCACGGGTGAGTAACGCATAGATAACATGCCCTTTAGTCTAGGATAGCCACTGGAAACGGTGATTAATACTGGATACTCCCTACGGGGGAAAGTTTTTCGCTAAAGGATTGGTCTATGTCCTATCAGCTTGTTGGTGAGGTAATGGCTCACCAAGGCTATGACGGGTATCCGGCCTGAGAGGGTGAACGGACACACTGGAACTGAGACACGGTCCAGACTCCTACGGGAGGCAGCAGTAGGGAATATTGCTCAATGGGGGAAACCCTGAAGCAGCAACGCCGCGTGGAGGATGAAGGTTTTAGGATTGTAAACTCCTTTTGTTAGAGAAGATTATGACGGTATCTAACGAATAAGCACCGGCTAACTCCGTGCCAGCAGCCGCGGTAATACGGAGGGTGCAAGCGTTACTCGGAATCACTGGGCGTAAAGAGTGCGCAGGCGGGGTAGCAAGTCAGATGTGAAATCCTATGGCTTAACCATAGAACTGCATTTGAAACTGTTACTCTAGAGTATGGGAGAGGTAGGTGGAATTCTTGGTGTAGGGGTAAAATCCGTAGAGATCAAGAGGAATACTCATTGCGAAGGCGACCTACTGGAACATTACTGACGCTCATGCACGAAAGCGTGGGGAGCAAACAGGATTAGATACCCTGGTAGTCCACGCCCTAAACGATGAATGCTAGTTGTTGCCCTGCTTGTCAGGGCAGTAATGCAGCTAACGCATTAAGCATTCCGCCTGGGGAGTACGGTCGCAAGATTAAAACTCAAAGGAATAGACGGGGACCCGCACAAGCGGTGGAGCATGTGGTTTAATTCGAAGATACGCGAAGAACCTTACCTAGGCTTGACATTGATAGAATCTACTAGAGATAGTGGAGTGCCCTTTTAGGGAGCTTGAAAACAGGTGCTGCACGGCTGTCGTCAGCTCGTGTCGTGAGATGTTGGGTTAAGTCCCGCAACGAGCGCAACCCTCGTCCTTAGTTGCTAGCAGTTTGGCTGAGCACTCTAAGGAGACTGCCTTCGTAAGGAGGAGGAAGGTGAGGACGACGTCAAGTCATCATGGCCCTTACGCCTAGGGCTACACACGTGCTACAATGGGATGCACAAAGAGATGCAATATCGCAAGGTGGAGCTAATCTCAAAAACATCTCTCAGTTCGGATTGTAGTCTGCAACTCGACTACATGAAGCTGGAATCGCTAGTAATCGTGAATCAGCCATGTCACGGTGAATACGTTCCCGGGTCTTGTACTCACCGCCCGTCACACCATGGGAGTTGTATTCGCCTTAAGTCGGGATACTAAATTGGTTACCGCCCACGGCGGATGCAGCGACTGGGGTGAAGTCGTAACAAGGTAACCGTAGGTGAACCTGCGGTTGGATCACCTCCTTTCTAGAGAATGTTAAGATATTCATTTATCTTAATAAATAATTATAGAATTTGTATGAGTTATGAAGTTTTATAGAAATGAAAGAATGTTCAAGCTCTTGCTTAGTTTTCAGAGATTATTTTGTTTTTTATATTTAAAGGGAATTCTTTATCAATTTTATATTTGATTGAGAGTATTTTTCTTTACTGATTAATTTTTATTTTATAATGTGAGGTAAGTTCTTTTACTGAATTATTAGATTTTTCTTTTAAAAGAATTCGATTTAATGTTGTAGAGATATAATTTTCTTATTTCTGTTTTTAAATGAAAGGTAAAATCAGAGAATATTTAGAAATTAATCAAGGATAATCACATATAAAAGTGCTTAGGGGCTTATAGCTCAGGTGGTTAGAGCGCACCCCTGATAAGGGTGAGGTCGGAGGTTCAAGTCCTCCTAAGCCCACCATCTTTTATCACTTAGCTTTTAAGACTTTAAATATGGGTTTCCATACGAGAGTGTATTAAGAGTGTAGAAAGAAAATAAAAGAATAAAGGGGAATTAGCTCAGCTGGGAGAGCGCCTGCTTTGCACGCAGGAGGTCAGCGGTTCGATCCCGCTATTCTCCACCACTCTTAAGTCATAAAGAAGTATTCTTGCTTTTAGAGAAATAAGAGTTCGAAAGCTCCTTAAAAGTTTAAAGTTTTTTAAAGTTTAATGTAAGGATTTAGAGAGAGAAGCAATACTCCTAAAAAGAGATTCTCTCAAATAGAAAAACTTTGAAAGCCATGTTTTGAAAGTCATGTATAGAATCTTCATTCTATACATACTTAATATATAAAAAAGGCTTGAAAGAGTGATAGAAAGAAATCTTTTCATTAGACTTTATAGTTCTAATGTTATTTGAAATGTTATTGTTAATAGCCTAAATAGTAATTAACTACAATTACGCGACATACTGCTTATTGTTGTATGAAGCTGAAGTGAGGTTCTATAGTAATAGAGAGTTTCATAAAGCTATGGCGAAGTTTTTTTGATAATTTTAGGGGTTGTAGAGTTTTGAGTAAGGAGATAGATGGAAGTATCTATCGACAAAGCAAAAAACAAACCCCCCTAAAAGCGTCAAAGAGAATGAGCAAGATACACTCAATAAGGCAGTATCCTTATATACAAAAAGCTTATAAGGGCAAATGGTGGATGCCTTGGGTGATAGAGGCGATGAAGGACGTACTAGACTGCGATAAGCTATGGGGAGCTGTCAAGAAGCTTTGAGCCATAGATTTCCGAATGGGGCAACCCAATACATAGAGATATGTATTACCAATTATGGAGCGAACCTAGCGAAGTGAAACATCTCAGTAGCTAGAGGAAAAGAAATCAATAGAGATTCTCTTAGTAGCGGCGAGCGAACGGGGAAGAGGGCAAACCGAATGCTTGCATTCGGGGTTGTGGACTGCAACATCCACTTGTATCATTTAGCAGAATTATTTGGAAAACTAAGTCATAGAGGGTGATAGCCCCGTATGCGAAAAATGATACATAGGTAGCAGTATCCAGAGTAGGTCAGGACACGTGAAATCCAGACTGAAGCCGGGGAGACCACTCTCCAACCCTAAATACTCCTATCACACCGATAGCGCACAAGTACCGTGAGGGAAAGGTGAAAAGAACCGCAGTGAGCGGAGTGAAATAGAACCTGAAACCATTTGCCTACAATCATTCAGAGCCCTATGATTTATCAGGGTGATGGACTGCCTTTTGCATAATGATCCTGCGAGTTGTGGTATCTGGCAAGGTTAAGCAAACGCGAAGCCGTAGCGAAAGCGAGTCTGAAAGGGCGTTTAGTCAGATGCTGCAGACCCGAAGCCAAGTGATCTATCCATGGCCAAGTTGAAGTAAGTGTAATAGCTTATGGAGGACTGAACTCGTACCCATTGAAACGGGTTGGGATGAGCTGTGGATAGGGGTGAAAGGCCAAACAAACTTGGTGATAGCTGGTTCTCTTCGAAATATATTTAGGTATAGCCTCAAGTGATAGTAATAGGGGGTAGAGCTCTGATTGGGCTAGGGCTACTCACCGTGGTACCAACCCCTGTCAAACTGCGAATACCTATTACCGTATCTTGGGAGTCAGGCGGTGGGTGATAAAATCAATCGTCGAAAGGGGAACAACCCAGACTACCAACTAAGGTCCCAAAGTTCTATTCTAAGTGGAAAATGATGTGAAGTTACTTAGACAACCAGGAGGTTGGCTTAGAAGCAGCCATCCTTTAAAGAAAGCGTAACAGCTCACTGGTCTAGTGATTTTGCGCAGAAAATATAACGGGGCTAAGATAGACACCGAAGTTGTAGATGCTACTGATGTAGCGTGGTAGAAGAGCGTTCGTATTGCGTCGAAGGCATACCGGTAAGGAGTGCTGGAGCGATGCGAAGTGAGCATGCAGGAATGAGTAGCGATAAAAGTGGTGAGAATCCACTTCGCCGAAAATCTAAGGTTTCCTACGCGATGCTCGTCATCGTAGGGTTAGTCGGGTCCTAAGACAAGTCCGAAAGGGGTAGTCGATGGAAAATGGGTTAATATTCCCATACCAACATAAGTGTGCGATGGGGGGACGCATAGGGCTAAATGGCGTTAGCTGATGGAATAGCTAATTTAAAAGTGTAGCTTGAGAGGTAGGCAAATCCACTCTTGTATGCGAAACTTGAATAGCTTGTTGCGACCTTCGGGTCAAGATGAGTGCCATTGATGCCGTCGTGCCAAGAAAAGCCTCTAAGTTTAGCTTATGTTGCCCGTACCGCAAACCGACACAGGTAGATGAGATGAGTATTCTAAGGCGCGTGAAAGAACTCTCTTTAAGGAACTCTGCAAACTAGCACCGTAAGTTCGCGATAAGGTGTGCCTACGCAAGTAGGTCTCAGCAAAGAGTCCCTCCCGACTGTTTACCAAAAACACAGCACTTTGCAAACTCGTAAGAGGAAGTATAAGGTGTGACGCCTGCCCGGTGCTCGAAGGTTAAGAGGATTAGTCAGCAGCAATGCGAAGCTTTGAATTGAAGCCCGAGTAAACGGCGGCCGTAACTATAACGGTCCTAAGGTAGCGAAATTCCTTGTCGGTTAAATACCGACCTGCATGAATGGCGTAACGAGATGGGAGCTGTCTCAAAGAGTGATTCAGTGAAATTGTAGTGGAGGTGAAAATTCCTCCTACCCGCGGCAAGACGGAAAGACCCCGTGGACCTTTACTACAGCTTGGCACTGCCGATGGGAGCATTATGCGCAGGATAGGTGGGAGGCTTTGAAATCTTCACTCTGGTGGAGATGGAGCCATCGTTGAGATACCACCCTTAATGTTTCTGTCTGCTAACTGGCTTATGTTATCCATAAGCAGGACAATGCCTGGTGGGTAGTTTGACTGGGGCGGTCGCCTCCTAAAAAGTAACGGAGGCTTGCAAAGGTTGGCTCATTGCGGTTGGAAATCGCAAGGAGAGTGTAATGGCATAAGCCAGCCTGACTGTAAGACAAACAAGTCGAGCAGAGACGAAAGTCGGTCATAGTGATCCGGTGATTCTGTGTGGAAGGGTCATCGCTCAAAGGATAAAAGGTACCCCGGGGATAACAGGCTGATCTCCCCCAAGAGCTCACATCGACGGGGAGGTTTGGCACCTCGATGTCGGCTCATCGCATCCTGGGGCTGGAGCAGGTCCCAAGGGTATGGCTGTTCGCCATTTAAAGCGGTACGCGAGCTGGGTTCAGAACGTCGTGAGACAGTTCGGTCCCTATCTGCCGTGGGCGTAGGAGAGTTGAGGAGAGCTGTCCCTAGTACGAGAGGACCGGGATGGACATGCCACTGGTGTATCTGTTGTTCTGCCAAGAGCATCGCAGAGTAGCTACGCATGGTTGTGATAACCGCTGAAAGCATCTAAGCGGGAAGCCAACTCCAAGATGAACTCTCCCTGAAGGTCGCAGGAAGACTACCTGCTTGATAGGGTAGATGTGTAAGCATAGTAATATGTTTAGCTGACTACTACTAATAGACCGATTGGCTTTTTTTATAAGGATTACTGCCTTATTGAGTGTATCCATTCAATAAGTTATGTTATGGGAATTGAGATTCTTATTATTTTATCTGTATTCTAAGATTCTAAGAATATGACGATAAGATGAAGGAATAAAGAATAAAGTTTCCATACAAGTATGTCTTATAATAGTGATAATGTATCATCTATTATAGAAAGTGTAATTGTAGATAAAGAATGTTTAGGGTGATAGGATAGAGAATCTCTAAGATGAATTGTAATTCTCTTTAGATTGTCTTTGTATCTCTCTATTCAACATTCTTTATGAAAAGTTCATTACATGAAGGCTTTAACAATTTCTCTGAAACTTTAGACTTTAGAGATAAAGGATTAAGGAGAGATTCTATAAATCATAGAATCTCTATGAGTATTTCTTATCTCTCTATACCGAAGAGGAATTATAGAATCTGTATATCCTCATATCAATAAGAGTATCAATAGATTCTCTACCTTGATATATCTTTATATCTTTGAGTAGAGATAGAGAGATGAAGTCAAAGAAGTGAGAAAAAAGAAATGTTATGTTATAATACACTGAAGTAAAAATGGAAATAAAAGCAAATAGTCTTTGCTTTTATTTCCCTTTTTCTTGTGTTTATGTGATGGGAGGAAACACCTAGCTCCATTCCGAACCTAGCAGTTAAGCTTCCATCAGCCGATGATACTGCACTTTGCAAGTGTGGGAATGTAGGTCGATGCAAGGATAAGGGAAAACTTTCTTTCTGCCAAAACACACAATCAACAACTAATCATATTAATTGAAATTATGAATCACTACTTTTATAAATAATCTGATATAAAGTATATGCTTACGAACTATATTGCCTGAAAGAGAATCTAAGAAATGAAAAAAATGTAAAGTCTGTTCTTATCATATTTTACATTTTTTTGCTCTGTAAACCTTAGGGGGAGAGAATAGAGAAAGGTATGAGAAAAAAGAACTTAAGTAAGGAATATAGACAAAGCACAGAAATATATTAAAGCTATGAGAAAGCAAATAAATATCAAAACTTATGAGAAATGCAAAAAAGAAATAAAATGAGATTCTAAAACTTGTATGTATATTTCATCGCTACATATCACATATATCGAGCGAAGAATAATGTAACTTTATTGTTCATATGGGGGTGTTATTACATAAGAAAGAAATGAATATTGTTGATATTTTAAGTCTTTGTATAAATCACGCATTGTTAGACAAATAAACAGAATAATCCCAATATTAAATTGTAGTTCTAATTTTTATAATATGTAACGATGATGTAAGGCTTTGTAGGAAATATAGTGGATATGAAGTTAGAATGATTCTTCCATGTGGTGATGTCTTGCAATCTTCATATTCAAAAAATAATGTTGCCATTGTTGGTATTGTGATTTATGCCATATAATATAGGTTCGACAATTCAATTTATCCTAGAATCTAGCATTTGACTTTAGAATCAATAAGAGAGTATATTTCCTAGTTATTATCTTTCCATACCAATAAATACTACACTATCATTTAGAAATTTATTTTTTACATAAAATGTATAAGAAGTAAGATACACCAATGAAGAATCTTATCTCAGAATATTTGTATTGAAACATACCTTAATAAAAAGAGACAATCATGACACAAACACAACAAGAAAGCTTAGCAAAATCTTTAGTAACAGGAGCAAATAAATTTCGCAACGAAATCATGGGGGATATGTGTAAAAGAACTAGCGCATTAGAAAAGCCATTGCAAAAGCATTAAAATCAAAAGGACAAACATTTGAGGAATCTATGAAAAAGCAATCAAGTAAGTTGGGCATAAAAGAAGAATTTAATAAGTTATCCCAACCTCAACAATTAAACATTTATAAAAATATTATTAAAGTGGCTGGTAGTTCAAATACTAAAGTAAATAAATTTGTATCTATATTTAAAGGATTTGGTAGAGGGGTGGTTGTTTTTAGTATAGGATATATATATATTACTGAAAATAAAGCTAAAGCTATTATTTTAAATAGTGCGACTATTGGCAGTGGGTATTATTGGGAAGTATAGGTGGGCTGGGCTAGTTTGTGTTCCAGTGATTTTATATGTGTGCATTCGTTGGGATATTCTGGGGGGGGGGGGGATATTTAGGTAATAAAATAGTGAATGATTGGCTCAGTGATGAAATTGATACACTTTTAAAGCTAAAATGAAAAGGATAGGCTTTCTACGTGGAACTTATGTGCGTTTTAGGGTAAGGTATCATTATAAGATTCTATTTATAAGGTGATGTGTATTATGCTTTTTATTGCTGTTGCTTTACAAGCTATCATAGATAAGGGTAAATGGTGTGGTTTTTCATCAAAAACAGAGGAACAAAAAGTCAAACAATATGGATATTGTTTTTGCGATATTATATTGTGTCTATGATAATCTTAAAATCTACTAAAATATTACAATTCTTCACTACTTATTTATTTTTTTGACAAATTATTAAAATGCCCTTGACTCGTTTTTTTGTAGGATAGAGTTTCCGTAATTTTTATTAAAAACGGAGTATTTTTTATAAAAGGGTTTTAAATGAGTATAAGGTTTAAAATTAAAAATAGTTATTTGAAGGTCTCACTTTATTAAAAAGATAACCTTAACACCCAACCTAACCCTTTAAAACTACCAACCTAACGCTATTTCATACGCCCTAAAAAATAAGCTAAATTTGTATTTGTGTATAGTTTTGTGTATAGTTTCATTCATGAG
>NZ_NXLQ01000120.1 GCF_003364195.1 Helicobacter didelphidarum
AATCCCAAACATACTCTTCAGCAAGCTTATAGCAGTATCTAAGTTTTCAGCTCTAAAAAATATCCAAGCAATATTGACAAAATTAAAAGTAAGAATCCAACAGAGAATCTTATAAGTTTTAGATTCTAAAAATGCTATTATTTGTGAATGTCTATAATCTCTTATACTTTGTATTTCTCTCCTATTTGTTTCTTTATCTTTTTGAATACAATGAGAATCTATTGATTCCGTATTTCTTATAGAGCTTATTTCTCCTTGTTTTATCTGTGAATATGATTGAGTAATAGATGATGTATTGATAGAGATATTTAAATTCGAATCTGCTTGCTTAGTATCCACATTCTCTTTGTCCTTCTTCACTTCTCCCATATAATCTAAATCTATCTGAGAATCTTTGAACTTATAATCAAATGCCCATTGTATAAAATATCTATACATTCTATGCACACACATTGCTAATCCATGTAATATCCCCCAGATAATGAAACCTATTCCAGCCCCATGCCATACACCACTTATAAAGACTACTATAAAAAGATTTCTTAGTGTTAAGATTCTATTCAGATTAAAGAGTTTGTTTTTTGATTCTATATTATTAGTATTCCTACTTCCTCCTAATGGAATATAGAGATAATCTTTTAAGAATCTCCCTAAAGTAATATGCCATCTCCTCCAAAACTCTGATATATTTAAAGACTTATAAGGTGAAGCAAAATTGACAGGCAAAGCAATATTAAAGAGTAATCCTAACCCAATAGCCATATCGCAATATCCACTAAAATCAAAATAGAGCTGAAAGGTATAGCTTAATGAAGTAGCCCATGCTTCAAAGATATTGAGTGTGATTCCAGAATCTATTGCAGAATATCCTGCATTCGCCCATTTAGCAAAAGTATCAGCAATAAAGACTTTCTTAAATAATCCAAGAGAAAAGATAAATAATCCTCTTGCGACATTATCATATCGAAGAATCTTATTTTTTAATTTTGCAAATTGAGGCATCATATCTTTATGATGAAGGATTGGACCAGCTATTAAGTGTGGGAAAAATGTAACAAATAAAGCATAATTAATAAGATTTCTTTCAACTGCTTTTCCTTCATAACAATCTACTAAATAAGCAATCTGTGTAATAGTAAAAAAGCTAATACCAAGAGGTAAAGCAATATGCAATAATGCAAGATGAGATTCTATATGTAAAGAAGCAAGAATCATACAAAGAGATTCTATAAAGAAATCCATGTATTTGAAATAGAACAAAAGAGAGATATTAAATACAAGAGCTATGATGAGTAAAGTTTTAGGATTCAACTTGGAAGCTATTGTATCTTGTAATGCAGTGAGAGTGTTCTTATCATTATGAAGAGAGTAATGAGTTGTTTGATGTGTATTTGTGTTGTGAGAATCTCTGCTTTGTATATTCTTTAGAGATTCTAGAATCTTTTTATTTTCTTCATGAAGAGTTTTTTCACTTTCACTATACTGAGAATCACAAAAACTACTTGTTTTAGAATCCCCCTCTTTTAACTCCACTAATTCATTATATACATTGGGGGGGG
>NZ_NXLQ01000121.1 GCF_003364195.1 Helicobacter didelphidarum
TATCAGCTACACTTAGATTTTCTATATCACTAGATACTATATAAGTATAGTAGGAGTTTGAAGAATAAAGGAGGCTAAGTATATCATAGAGGTTGTAGGGCTTTTGTAGTTTATTATATGTTTCTTTGGGAGATTTTGTAGTAGTTTGTGATTGATTTGTGAGGTCGAGTTGTAAAGCTATATCATTTGCAAGGAGAGTGTTGTTTATAAGGTATTCTTGAAAAAGATTATTTTGATAGATTTTATAGGATTTGAGATAAGATTCTAGCTCTTTGTTGTAGTCTTTGATATTGTCATTATAGATATTGAGATTTGTATTGTATTCTTTTAACTCTTCTTTATATTGTTCATATTGTGCTTGTGTTTGTTCTACTGCATTTGCTAAGGGTTGCTTCTCTATCCCTATATCAGTAGCAAAGCTATCATTAGAGGCGAGCATTACTCCTTTTGGTTCTTGTGGGAGAGAGTGTGTATCAAGATAGGCTATAGCTTTTTGCATATCGTTTGAGATAGTGGGGACAGGAGGGAGATAGTAGGAGAGACCACTAAACCAATCTGGATTGTTATAAAAATCTCTTTCTATCATTTTGTTATCTCTCATATGTCTTATAAACATTTCTGGATTATTTTCATCTTTAATCCTATTGTATTCTAAGAGATTATCTATATTTCCGCTTTGCATATACATAACGATTGTTTTTAGCTCTATAATAGTAGGAGCTAGAAAATGAGAATCCCAAAATTGTCCTCCTAAATTTATCAAATAATACTTCCCTGCTATATCTGTGCCTAAGCTTTGTATGATTTCTTTTGATTTTTTATTATTATCTGGATTAGAATCCCCATCTGTTTCTATATGGTGAATAGAATTTTGACAAGCTAAAGGTTGCTTTAATGCGTTGTTTTCTTTAAGAGTTTTGATACATTTGATAAAAGCCTCATTTACACTAAAGATTTCATAGGTATATAAGGTGCTATTCAATACAGCACCATTTCCTACATATCTCATATTTGTTGAAGTAGATGTCTTTAAAAATATAGTATGTTCTTTTAGATTTTCATCTTTTGAAAAATACTTTTGAATTTGATGAAATAATCCACTTTCACGCCCAATAAGTATAGTATCTCTTAAGAGATTACCATTTTCATCATATTCATATCCTTTTATCTTTTTAAACAATGCCCTTTCTTTATCTTTGGCATTAAGTATCATAGAATCTATGCTATATATATTACCTAAATCTACAATCTTTAAATCTCTAGCTCCCGGAGCATTAAAAGTATAGATTTCTTTTACATTAGCACTTGATTCTGGAGTAGCAAGGCTTAATGTAAGTAATTGTGCTAATGCACCTCCTAGTGAATGCCCGATAATGATTAGAGGGGTAGAATCTGTAATATGTCCTTTGTTGATACAATCACAATAAAACTTCAGCATATCAAGATATTGATTTTTAGGTAAGATTCCAAAGGCTAAATCCTTATCTGCATCAAAAATATCATTTATTATATCATTTGGGAATTCTGTGCCACGAA
>NZ_NXLQ01000122.1 GCF_003364195.1 Helicobacter didelphidarum
AATTTTGATGAGAGGGTAGCGTAAATGAGTGAGAAACAATTAAATAATATAGAATCTAAAAAATTAGATTCTAATGATGATGAGATTATTTGGCAAATACAATATGATATTCCAATTCTCAACAATATTACTTCTTGGGGACTTAGGATTGGCTGGGTTACATTGCTTTGTTATTTTTTCATCTTGGGCTTAATGAAATATATGGAACAATATGAGCAATATAGCAAAATGGAGTGGTATAAACAAGCTGTAATTATTGGGCTTGGAATCGTGTTTGCAATACTAATATGGAATCTCTTAATTGTTATTTTACAAACTTTGAATCTTAAAACTATTTATGCCACAAATGACAATTTGATTATCCAAAAGTATTTTGGTAAAAATGTGGCATTGCCATTTGGAAGTTTTTATGTTGTATTTAAAACAATTTATTGTGCTTTTGAAACAGAATATGCAATAATTCGGACCTTCGATGGTTCTACATCTTTTATCTTTGGAATAGCCAAAAATCACAAAAATTTTAGGGCACACGGCATAAAAAACATTGAAGAACTAGAAAAGATTCTAAAACCAAAAATTGAAAAATATCTTATAACTTTGGAAGAAAAATATTTTCAAGATTTTCTATCGTTTGATTATCAGTATATTTACGGAGGTTCTGGGAGCATTATGTTATTGAATATGGAGAATATCTTGCGATTAAGAAAGGAAACCGATTGTGGAAAATAACGAACAATATAAAACAATTTTGGATATTTATACAGGATTACAGGTATGCACACCACCAAATTTTAAGGAATTGCCTACACCTTTAAATGATTTTGGATTAGGGGGAAAAACTACAACATATAGCATGACTGTGTTAGGAGCTTATTCTAGCGAGGTATTAGGGCGATATATGCAAAAGCAAGGAGCTTCAGGTGGCATAAATACTTTTTATAAATACAAGCTAATGGGAAATTTTGGAATATTTCCTATCTTTTTAAAGGACAGAATATGATAGATTCTCACAATAATATCATATGGCAAAGTCAAAGACAATATCATGTTATTGGGGTGTTTCAATACGCACTTTACATTATTTTGGGGATTTTTATGTGTTGGTTTTGTCTGTTTGTGCTGCTTCACGAATCTTTATGGTATGGTTTATTGGCTTTAGTTTTTTGTTTTGAAATCTACAAAGCACTTAACTTTAAATCTATGTTTTTGAATAATAAGGGGTTGTTTATACAAACGCGATTTAGTGGTAATGTTTTTTATCCGTATGGAAGTTTTGCTATATGCTATTCTCTTGCAACAGGTATAAGATTTTTTGAACGAATTGAAATATATGGTGTAAATCACCGCAATAAAATTTTTCTTTTCCCTTGTGGCTATGACTCTCTTGGTAGCTTTAAAAATAACCAAGAATTTAAAGAATTATGTGCCAAATATACACAAAATGCTTTAGAAACTATGGATACAAAATCTCGAGTTGCTCTATTTTTAAAATATTATGAACATATAGAAATCATATTTAAC
>NZ_NXLQ01000123.1 GCF_003364195.1 Helicobacter didelphidarum
AATGCACCATTATTTATGGATAATGACACATTTCTTACCTATCCTATACCAATTCACTCAAGAATGATTGTGTATAATTTTGCCTATGGATTATTCGGTGGGAGTCTAGACACAGGTGGGTTAGAAGTCGCACCAAATATATTATTATACGCAGCACTACAAAAGCTCACAGCCACAGGCAAAATAGCTAATCAAAGTGCATTGACAAGACATGGTGTAGTAAAGCAGATTCTTGCTTTTATTATCCCAGATGAGCTAAGAGGTGGATTAGAAGATAAGGATTTTTATCAAGCCATACTTACAAGAGAGATTAGCGCTAACACACTCAAGCTTGAATATAGATTGGATAATCATAATGCAAGATTAAAAAAAGACAATATTAATATTGATGAGATAATACAATCTTATAATCTTAATGAAAAACAATGCAAAAAACAAAGCATAGCATTTGATTCAAAGAAAAATATTATTGTAGATTCATATAATATTTGTATTGATTATTTAGCAAATATACTTGATAATAAACCAAAGCCTACAGATACAAGGAAATTTGTAGAATCCCTTAGAAATATCGCAAAGAATAATATCCTAGCAATCTATGAGGGAGTGGCTGAAACAAACAATGCACCAAAAATATTTGGACGCATAGCGACAACGATTATACAAAACGATGGATTGCATTTGGGATAGGAGCATAAACAAATGAATAAGATACAACAAATCAAACAATATTTGTTTGCAAAAAAACCAAAAAGCAAGAAACAGCTATTCATACAATGTGCAATAGGGTTATTGCTCGGCATATCAATAGGATTGTATCAAAATTATCCTCAGTTGAAAAAGAATTGCAAGGAAAGTCTTAAAACCATACAAGATGATATAAATAGACAAGCAGCCTTTAGGCTATTTCCTATATGTGGCTTTTCTAGCTTTACTGGTGATTATTGTGCTGGAAAAGAACAAGTAAAACAAGAAATAGAACAAAATAGAGACATCACATTAGGGGAAAGATTATGTTCTTATTTGATAGAGAAGTGAAAACATACAACATACAAGCACCAAATGGATTAGAAGTAGTATTTGACGCAAAGACACATCTTATTATGCCAAATAGTAAATATCCAAATGAAAAGTATCCTAATCTTACAAAAGCAATAGATATAAAATCTAAAATGATACTTGATGCAAAAGCTGCAATGGATGCTTCGCCATATATCAATTATAAGCCTATGATATTTAAAAAAGATTCTGATATGCATGGGTTTAGAGGATATAGAAATGCAAATCTCTATGTGCTAAATTGGAAAAATCTCTATCTTAAGGGAAATATGAAAGGTATCAAAGTAGCCCCATGGACGAAGAGTGAAAAAGCTTATTATAAAAGCCTAGATGGTCGGGGGAGATATAATTATCTTGTTACAAGAAGTGGGATAAGAAGTGCTATAATCACCTTACCACCAAATGCTATGCGTGAATATGAGAGACCAAAAGAAAAAGTATATATAGAGGCGTATGA
>NZ_NXLQ01000124.1 GCF_003364195.1 Helicobacter didelphidarum
TATGAGATGTGCTTATATGGTATTTGATATAACTGATGACAATATAGATAAACATATAAGCAATATCACTATTGAGAATAGAGCAGTATCAGGACTAAATAATTTGGGTTATTCCCAAATAGGCAAATACAAAATAAAAAAAGAATGGAGAGATAAAATAGTCGTATTCTTTGCTTACTTTGATAAACAAGAAAAAACACCTTACTTTAAAGTATCGTTTATAACAAAGCCCATATTAATAATCGATGCTGGCAATAGTGGAGCAATCCCATTGCAATACGAAAGAGAGTATAAACGCATAGATATAATCTTTGATATTATACAAGGACTAAAAAGAATGATTACTGCTAATGTCTATCTCGTGCAATTACAAGAAAATGCTAAAATCAATATGAGCCTAGAGCAAAGAACACAAATCGCTAATACGATTAAACACAATACACAGAGTAAAAGAATCTTATTTCTATCATTGCATATAGATAGTGAATCTAGCGAGCAAATAAGTGGAATGAGATGTTTTTATAATGATAAGGCATATAAAAAGGAAGAAGAGAGGTTTATAGAGAGATTAAAGCAGGTTAATCAGACTTTGAATAATGATAATTTTGCACATAAAGGCAATATGTATATTAATAAATTTGCTAATATGCCTTCTGTGCTTATTACGCTTGGTTTTATAAGTAATCATAAAGATAGAGAAAACTTTAAGCAACAATCATATAGAGCGAGTATTACTAATAAATTATTCTTAGCGATTAGTAATTATATACGAGATATAGAATAAATGTTATACTCTCACTTAAAAGACAAAGAACAAATCTATCTTCATGCACAAAGAGATTATGATGAGATAATAGAGTATAACTTTACTCAAAGGATTAAACATAATAAAGACTCTCAAGTCAAAGGCAACTACACAGAATCTATCAACAAATATCATAGACAAGAAATATTAGGAGTAAAAGATGTAAGAGTAGGAGCAGAATACTTAACTAATGTAGCACTCTCTAAGGATACCATAGTAGGAGGAAGTCATACTCTTAATATAGGGATAGATAATAAACTAAGAGTAGCAAAGAATAGTAGTGAGTATGTAGGTGGGGATAAGAATGTAGAGGTAAGTGGGAAACTTACTCAAATCACAAAAGGCAATCTTGATATATCAAGCCATACAAGTGCTAATATCCATACCAAACAAAGTCTTAATCTTAGCTCTAATGGAGAGCTTACTCTCGCAAGTTCTAATCTCTTACATATATCAAGTAAAGAATCTTTAGGTATCTTAAGTAATAAATCATTAGCAATCAATGCCAATAGAATCCTCCATAAAAGTGAAGATGAATATATTATCAATGCAGAAAATGCTATTCACATAGCCACTAATAAAAATATAGATATAACATTAAGCGATGATATTTCAATCAAAGCAAGCAAAGAGAATATCAATCTCCAACTAGGAGATTCTCAAATCACACTAGATAAGAGTGGTATTCATCTCAAAGGGAAAGT
>NZ_NXLQ01000125.1 GCF_003364195.1 Helicobacter didelphidarum
GAAAGATTCTCTATACATTGCTGGGATTGTTGGATCTAGCTTAATATCAAACTTCCCCTCTCTATAAAGTTCTTCTAAATACTCTGGGATATAGTAAGTGGGAGCATTAGGATAGCCTTGTGGGGGAGTTACTGCCATGACTTTGGCTATAAGAAGCATTGTATCTATATACAAATCTACTTGCTCTTGTGTCCAATCATTAGAAAATTCTAAATCATATCTCTTTAAATTAAATCCTTGATTATTAAACTCCCTTCTTGTTTGCTCTGTGGCTCTAGGGTCTCTAGGATCTAAGAGTTTGCCTGCTTGGATTTCATCATTAAGGATGTGTAACATATTTCTATCATCTAAATATTCACTAAAATCCATCACCCAATCTACCCCTAATATCTCATCTATATAAGGATACATACCAAATTTATCGGGTTTGATTTTTTTAACGAGATTCATCACTTGTGCTAATCGTAAAGGGTTTTGATATGTGCCATAAAAAAAATAACCATCACCATAATAAGCTCTTTCCCACATATTACCTAATTGAATAGATAAAACATCTTTTTGATAGGTTCTTGCTGTAAAACCAGCAGTTTGTCCTCCACTAAATCCCTTTATATCTCCTAGCATACCTGCTGCTATTTCCCATTCAGCCATTGCTAAATGTCCATCACTTAGATGAGCTAAACCTCTATTTGCTTCTACTATTTCATAGAGTTCTCTATACTTTTCATTGATGAGATTACCATTTTCATCTACATTTGCTATAGCATCTAGTGGTATATCTATCACAGAGCTTCTTATACCACTTCTAATGACTAGGTATTTATATCTTTCTCTTTTTGTCTTTAGAGATTCATAATATGCTTTTTCTGCTTTTGTCCATGGAGCTATCGCTCCTTTTATAGGGTCTTTATAATAAAGCTTTTGGATTGCTTTAAACTCTGAGAGATGAGACTTTTGCCCTGTGTAGTAGTTAGGGTCTAGGTATTTGGGTTTGTAATTTTTATGAGTATTTTTCATTATTTCCCATGCTTTTATAAGAGCTTTAGAATGTTGCTCATTATATTTACCGCCACCACCGATTTCTCCATTATCATTTTTTCTTTTTGTAAGTTTTACAAGATTTGTCTGCTCATCTATTTGTAAAATAAATCCATTTATTGTATGAAGTTCATTAGATGGAACATCTTTATACTCATAATACATATTTTCTCCTCACTATATCAAGTTTGACAAATATCTTTAAACTATCCTATCCATAACCCGTCCTCCATTATTATCGTAGTGGCTAGTCTGCCTATGAATTTAGGGCGTTTCTTTTTGTTGTTGTCTTCGTTTATATCTGTTCCCACAATAGATGGTGGCGGTGTATTGCTTGTGTTTTTCTCATCATTTATCCCCACATACAATGCTTTAATGTTATTCTCTCCTATGGTATTGAGTGCTTTGATAAATTGTCTAGTTTTTTCATCGGTATTTATGCTTAA
>NZ_NXLQ01000126.1 GCF_003364195.1 Helicobacter didelphidarum
AGGGTCATTATTTATTTCAATATACTTGTTATCATTTGGAGAATATATTTTTAAATCTTGACAAAATCTTGCTTCAATGGCTCTAGCATAGGCGGTGTTGTTGCCTGCTTTGTGCAAAACTTCTCCTTTTTCATCTTTAATATCACTTTGAATCTTATCATATCGTGTGATATTATCAGCTAACCATTCTTTATTTGGATTTGCAGAATCTATATTCTCATATACATAATGCAACATAGCATACGAAGCATCAGCACAATTTGCATAATCAAGTATTCTTGTAATTAATTCTCTATTTTTACCCATTTATCACCCTTCGCATTCGAAATAAATTTTTCCACTACCTTACCATCCTTTAAGACAAACTTTTTACTTCTATCTAGCAAACTACATTTTCTTTCAGTGTCCCAATGAAATCCTCTACCCTCATCACCATCTAGCCATAAGCCATGTTCTTTATATGTAAAAAGTCTCCAATATGAAATTATATGCTTTTTGCCTTGAGAATCTATAAAATACCACGCCTGTATCCAAGATGCTGTTATTCTGCTATCTATTCTTTCTTTAGCTTGTATATCTTCAGCATCCACATAATAGCCATTTGATAGCTTATCGCTACTTTTAAAGCTTGGTTGTCGCATTTCATTATTAAGCTCTGGATCAACTATATACAAACCACTCTCTTTTTCTACTAGCCTCTTAAACTTATAATATTGGGGGTCAAAAAACCTTGTGCTTACACACCCACTAAATACAAGTATTACGACTAAGATTCCAAAGATTAAATAAATCATTCTCATACGCATTCCATAGATTTGAATATAGAATCTATATCATTAAACACATAATGTAACATCGCATAACTAGCATCAGCACAATCTGCGTAATCTCTAAATTTCTGTATCATTTCTCTATTTGTTAGCATTACCATTCTCCTTTAATAAAACTACCATTTTCTTTATTATAATAAAAAACATTATTCCATGAGGTGTGATCTATGTTTTGTGTGTTTTGCCACCAAAATCCTCTACCTTCATCACCTCTTAGCCATAAGCCATGTTCTTTATATCTAAAAACTCTATAATATGAAATTATATGCTTTTTATTTGAAGAATCTATAAAATACAACATGGAAAAACGATACTCGCATATTCTGCTATTTATTATTGTCATGTCAGTGATTTCTTCAGATTTTACACGATAGCCATTTGAAAGATTTTTAAAATTTTCTTGTTGAAATTCATCAAAAAATTCTGCTTCAACTATATAAAAACCACTCTCTTTTTCTGCTAACCCCTTAAACTCATAATATTGTGGGTCAAAGTATCTAAATCCACACCCACTAAACATCACTACCACAACTAAGATTCCAATGATTGATAATATACTATAACTCATTTTCACGCCACATTCCTTAAATGAGCCTCATAGCCTGAAGCTTGTAGGGATTTATCAAGCACCTTTC
>NZ_NXLQ01000127.1 GCF_003364195.1 Helicobacter didelphidarum
TATTTTGTGGTGTTTTTAGATTCTACAAACTCTTTAGATTCTATATCAATATGAAAAGGCATATCGCCTTTGCATTGAAGATAGAATAATATCATATCAAAGTATTGATTTTTAGGGATACTTGCTACTATAAGTTTTATATCAGCTCCTATATCGCCCATATTGCTAAACTCTGTGCCTCTAAAGGCTAAGATATAATTGATATATCCATATTCAGCAGTATAGCTTATCTCTTTAGATTCTATATTCTTTTGTTTGCGTTTTTCTCCAAAGAGGGTAGCGGAAAAGCCACTTGAAGTGTTAGACTGATGGATAAGTAAATCATATCTTTCAAAGAAGCGTTTAGCTTGATTAGGGGAGAAGTCGCCTTTGAGTGTGCCTACTTGTATCTCATCATCTTGTTTGTGTGGATTTGGCTTTACTGCGATATATTTATTGTAAGTATTGTCTAAAATGTCGGTGGGGGTAATGGCATCTTTAACTACTTCATTGTCTTTTTTTATAGTTTTACCAATCAAATCATAATACCCATAACTCGCCCACGCCAATTCTGCATTATCTCGAAGTTTTTTAATTATTTCTTTGTGTTTCATATTCATAATATGTTACTCCTTCAAAATATCCACAATGTATTGTTCTTTCTTGCCATTCTAGTTCATAACTAGCCATACCTTTTGTTCCTAAATCATAGCGTCTTGTATTCCAATGCCCAACTAGCTTAGCCTTTATTATGTTGCGACGCGAAAAGTCATGATAATTTTTAGATGAAAAAATTGCTTTGATATAGTATCTATTTTTACTTAATTCCGCAACCTTCACTTCATTTGGTTTAGTCAAAAAAACTTTGTCAATAGGATGAATAGATATAGGATTTTTCATATCATAATCAAGTTTATCATAGTCTAGCGTATCTAAACTCAATCCAAAGTAACTTAGAATCTTATTATATTTCTCTTCATTATTTGGTAATTCATTAAGCTTACATATCTTTTTAAATTCGTGATAGCTAGGTTGTAGGCTATAAGGCACGAACCACCCCCAACCACTACATCCACTAAAGAATACTATAATGCTAAATAATATAATAAAGTTTAGAAACTTTTTTAATTTATTCATCTACGCCACCTTTTTAGATTCTAATAAATGAGATTTTATATTATGATTGATAAGTTTCTTATTATATGTAATAAACATAGATTGTAAAGAAGTCTCCCCACCTCCTACATACTCTCTATCATCTTGTATATCCTTAGAGTATTCTAAGAGTTGTGTGTATCTCCCCACCCCATAATCTTTATATTCATATTCTTTATATGCTTTATCATAGACTTTAGGGATTTTCACTTACATTCCTTGCAGTATTTTTTCACTATGCGCTCGACTTGTGTATTATAGCCTGAACCATAACCAGTGCCATAATAAAACATTCCCATACAGCCCTTAAA
>NZ_NXLQ01000128.1 GCF_003364195.1 Helicobacter didelphidarum
TATTGTGTGATATGTGGTTTTAAAAGTGCGTTTAATTTATCAATTAACTCGTGTATGTTTTGTATATCATTAACATAATATAGGTTTGATTCATCAATTACAAATTCCTTTTTCTCTAAAAAGAGAGTAAAGCACAGATTGTTTGTTAATTTTGGACTTTTAGGGTTGCTGAATCTCATAGAATGTATATAAAAACTCCCTAATTGAAGTATTATTTTTTTACCAATATATTTTTCAATAATAAGATAGTTATCAGTAATATACAATCTTTTAAAATTGAATAATTTTAAGATTCCTGATAAAAAAATATAACATATAACTAACCAAAATAAAATTAAAAATAGCCCACGAAATCCATTAAGCGGAGATGCTGTCCAAAATATTGTATGGGTAATAATAGAACACACTACAATACTTATTGCAATAAAATAAAAGCGATATATTTTGGCTTGCACAGAAAAAGATCTTTTTATCTCATAAGCAATATTCTCAAATTTATTACAATGGCATTCTAAGCCTTTATAAATCACCTTATCATCAGCCATTATTTGCCTCTTTTCGCAGGGAATCTATTTCATCAAAATATGGAATACTTCCAAAGATATTTTTAGGACTTTTAATATTTAAATAATCTTTATCTTTCAAACTCGAAAGATAGCTTATAATATGTGGCTTCAATATTTCACTTATTTTTTTGCAAGTATCATCTGCAAACTCAATTTGAAAGAGAGAATATTTAATCTTTTTATCAAAACCTAAAAAGTCTATAGTGTCATTAAAAAATATTACACCGATATAATCGTTGCTTTCATATATACAAAAACTCCCTAAAGGCAACACAATATCTTGTCCTAAATACTTTTTTATTACTAGCGTATTATTAGTAATGTATAATTTCTTAAAGTTAATAGATTTAACCACGCCCGACAAAAGATATAAAAGGCATAGTAAAAGGATGATTGTAGCTATAAAAGCTTGTATATCATATCTGCCAAGTAAATATTTATCTATGATTTTTATAATAAATATAGCAAATACAATGCGTAATCCATAGAACCAAAATTGTCCGAGTTTTGTAGTTAGATTTCTATTTTTCTCCAACTCCCATATAATCTCATCACCATTAGAATCTAGTTTGATATAAGATTCTGTGTTATTTTTAGAATTTTGATTTTTAGTTTCTGTATTGTTCTTAGAATCTAGCTTTATTTCTTTAGGATTAGTGCTAGATTCCAAGTCTTTAGATTCTAATTCTTGCTTGTTTTCATTTATATTTTCTTTCTCTTTCATTTAATTACCTCCTTTCCCCCATTCCCCAGATTCTTTAGTCCTGATACTGCTCTATTCTCAATAGTGATATTGCTTATATGTTTATCTATATTGTCATCAGTTATATCAAATACCATATAAGCACATCTCATA
>NZ_NXLQ01000129.1 GCF_003364195.1 Helicobacter didelphidarum
TAAAGGCTTAGAATGCCATTGCAGTGAGTTTGAAAAGATACCAATTCATAGGCGAGAGCTAGGAATGGCTGGAGGTGTAGTAACTTATGGAGTGGCAATTACTGAAGGATTTGCTATATATGGATTAGATAAGTATTCAAAAAATATGAATGTTGGTCATACTGCGACAGAAATTACTAAGTTAAAAATAAAAATGAATTTTGGGGTGCTAAGTTTTTTACAAGCAAAGATGGAAAATAAATCAAATGAAAGAGCATTGAAAGAAGTGGGGGTTGGTATTGGGATTGGATATGCTATGGAAACTAAAATTGCACAAACTGCCATAAAAACAGGTGTATCCATACTCACTCGTATAGGCACAGGGGCAGCAGCTGGAGCGGCAATAGGCTCATCATTTCCTATCGCTGGGACTATCATAGGGGCTATTGCAGGAGCATTAATAGCTGGAATGATTAATGATGCAATATTTGCAGACGAAGACGCCCAACTAGCAAAAGACAAAGCAGAAAATGAAAGAATAGAGAGGTTAGAAAAAGAATACAAACTAAAGATTAATAGAATAATAGATTATCTTATACGCAATTACTATATAGGGCTAAGAGAATTAAATGAAGTAGCAGAAACAAACACTAATATAAGATACAAATATAAAATGAGATATACCTATGAGTAACTTTGCTATTGTTGTAGTCAATATTTATATATGCTATCTAATGTATCCATATTTAAGGGATATTCTTACACTTAAATGGAAAAACAAAATCCAAATAGACCGCTCTCAAATTTTATGGGAAAGCAAAATAAATCTTTATGCTACCTCTAAGTATCGTATATTTTTCTTTATTATTGTTAAAGTTGCTATTTTATATATGTTTTATTGGATATTTTCTGCTAGTTTTAGACTTTTTCAATCCAATGTAATTTACGAATATACACTAGGAATGCTTACTTTATTAACAGGCTTTGTATATATTTTTGTGGGTGGATTCATCTATTCTACAATAGATTTTAAAAAAATGTTTTTAACCAAAAATGGTTTAATATTACAGACTCGATTTAGTGGCGACATTCTATATAAATATGGTCAATTTATAATGTATGAAGAGAATCATTTTAGGATTCCACAAGAAGTCATAGCTATAGAATCTGAATATGCAAAAAAATATTTTATTATGCCTATACCGAGACCGATTAATTCAAATGTGTTGCATGGAAATATCTTGGGAGATATTGTTACTTTTAGCAAAATTTGCAAACAACAAACTGAAACCGCTATTAAAGCTATGGATACAAAATCTCGAGTTGCTCTATTTTTAAAATATTATGAACATATAGAAATCATATTTAACGAGGAAAGAAACCATAATATTTTTACAATCGATTTTAGTCC
>NZ_NXLQ01000012.1 GCF_003364195.1 Helicobacter didelphidarum
TTTATATACTGATCCTTGATATTCTTTGGTATAGTTTTTAATGTAGGGATTTGCAAAACTTGATATTTTTTATCTTGTTCTAAAAACTTAATCGTAATAATATCACCTATCTTAACTTCTTTTGAGCTTTTCGAAATAATATCATTTACCAATACAACATTATTTTCACACATATCTTGTGCTATGGCTCTACGTTTTGTAATATTTGTTGCGTTTAAAAATTTATCAAGTCGCATATAAATCCCTTTCATATATAATGAATTATTATAACTCAAATTTTAATAAATTGAATTTACAAAAATAACAAAGTTATAAAAGTTTTTTACTTAAATTATCGCTTTGTTGCAACTTAATCTATATTAAAATCGATAGCTCATAAATGCATTGACCCCCACATTAACATTATAGTAATTTGAAGTATAAAGTGCATTTATAACGCCTCGTATCAATAAATGCTTTACACTAAAAAGATCAACTCCGGCATTGAATTCAAAACTTGTAGCAATTGGACCAAAATATGCTGCTCTATAATTTGGTAATATCGTAAAAGTTGCATCTCCATTACGAATAAAATCACGCGTAACCATAACAGACAAAAAACTCCGTGCATTATTAAAATGATAAAATATTTTAAGCCCCATATGAAGATTAAGTCCTATTCCCTGTCCAAAAGATACATAAGTATTTATACCAACAAATGGGCGAAATGCAAAGCGTTGGTAAATAAAATCTACACCAAAAAATGTATCAGCAATAACATTCATTGTTTTGGATAAAAGAAAACCAACACCAACATCTACCCCAAATACACCGTGTGCAACAACGCCACTAGTAGAAAAAGGTATGTTAACCTCTACCCCACCAAGCAATCCAATATAAGTCTGTATAATTGCAGCATTTTGAGATGTATTGTTTGCACTGCCAAATGACATACTAGAAAAAAAGTTTGTTGTAATATTTTTATGCTTCAATGGATACATTGCCTCAATATACCCTCCATTAAATGAGAGAGTTTGTGTATCCCCTAAACCTAAAATATTATAATAACCAGCACCTAAATATGGTTTAAGATTCATAAAAATCGGGTTGTCTATTGTTGTGAAAATATCATCAAACTCTTCTTTCTGTATTACCGTAAGAGGTTGATTATTATCTTTTACCACTTCTTGTTTAGTGATTTCTTGCGTATCTTGTGTAACAGCATGAATATATGGATTACACATACAGATCAATAAAACAATCTTTGATAGAAATCTTTTATTGATAAAACTCCAATAAGAATAAATATCAAATAGCAAAATGATAGAAAATTGAATGTTTTTCACACATGTATTGATTTGGATACGCATAAATTACCTCCATAATATTTTGCCCTCATTTAATACTCTATTCTCACAGATTTATTATGTATTCTTAAAAAACTATAAGATTTACATACAATTTTTATTCTTTCCACCAATAATAATACATACTAAATGGTGAACCATAAATAGGAAAGGTCTTTGGAATATTTATATTGTTTTGAATCGCAATACGAAAATTTGGACTATAAAAATGTGGGATAACATAGAATCCCCAAAGCAAGATTCTATCCATTACATGCAAGATAGCCTCTCTTTTTCGCATATCTTCAGTTTGATTGAGTTGAGTAATCAAAAAATCAATTGCTTTATTTTTTATCCCAGAAAAATTCCTTGAACCTTCCATATCAGCACTCAAACTTGAAAAAAAGAAATCTTGCTCATTGCCCGGAAAAAGACTTTGAGGAATAACACCCACAATTATATCATAATCAAATGATTTTACACGATTTTCATATTGTGCCGAATCTACAATATGGACATCAAGCATGATTCCCAAAATTGCAAGATTCTTTTTAAAAGGTAAAACAATGCGTTCAAAAAGTGTGGAATTTAATAAAATTGTAAGCTTCAACGGTTCATTATTTTTATTTATCAACTGATTCTTGAAAACATAATAACCAGCATCTTCTAAAAGCTTTTTTGCATATTTCAAATTTTCTCTCTTAGAATGGGGATATTTTGTACTTGGTGGGGTATAAATTTGAGTTAAGATTCTCGAATCTATATCTTGCCTATATTGCGGTGCTATTTCAAGCTGTTTTGTTGTTGGATTTTTTTCTAATATTCCAAGAGATTCTAATATAATAATTTCCATTGCATTCTCTTTATCTTGCAAAAATCCACGAGAAGCATATTTAGAATTTTCATAATAACTCGTTGTTCTTTTATATTGTGAGTAAAAGAGATATTGATTGCTCCATTCAAAATCAAAAGCTTGTGTTATTGCCTCTCGAACGCGTTTATCTTGTAAATGTTTTTTGCGTGTGTTCAAATAGAATCCTTGCATACCTGCAGGTAGTCCATGCTTAAATTCAAACATATTAAAATTACCTTCTTGATATGCTTTTCCTTTGTAGTCATTCGCCCATGATTTTGCTTGTGGTTCAAAACGATAATCATAGTTTCCTGCTAAAAATCCACGCAATGCAACATTTTCATCTTTATAGTATTCAACAATAACCTTATCAAAATTATATACACCTTGATTAACCATCAAATCTTGTGCCCAATAACTTGGATTGCGTTCATAAGTAATTTGTGTATTAATATCAAATGAATAAATTTTATAAGGACCACTTCCCATAGGAACTCGCAATGGTTGTGTTCCAAAAGTATTAACATCACCTTGCATATAAAAACTTTTTGGGAAAATAAAAAGTTGCGTAAGAATAAAAGGTAATTCTTTATTTTCACTCGTTTTAAAACGAAACTCAATAACAGAATCATTAATCACAATAGCTTCTTTCACATCTGCATAATAACGTGCCTGTGTTGGATCTCCTCTCTCAATCAACATATCAAAACTAAATTTTACATCTTCTGCAAGAATTTTAGATCCATCATGAAATTTTGCTAAAGGATTTATATGAAATCTCACTCCACTTTTATTATTTGCGATACTTATTTTGTCAGCAATCAATGGATAAATTGCATATGGCTCATCAAGGCTTTGCACCATAAGTGTATCATAAATGAGATTAAGAGAATCTGCTTTACTTCCCTTAAGGACAAATAAATCAAGACTATCAAATCCACCTAAACCCATAATTTTAAAAACCCCACCTTTTATTGCTCGTGGATTTGCATAAGGGAAATGTGTGGCATAAATATGCTTTGGTTTGCCATCCATAGAAAGTGCGTGATTCCATGTTGTATAAATAGCATTATTTTTTTCTAAAGAGTTCGCAATAAGAGAAGTAAAAAATATAATAACAATATAAACTAGTAACCAAAAAAGTTTTAAAATCTTATTATATTGAATATAAAAATTCTGCCTATCGCCTAAAATATTTTTTGCATAAATCAGCAAACTTAAAAAAGAGTGATACTTATCAGAAATCAATGAAATATCCCCCATCCGTATATTAAAAAGAAAAATTTTGATTACAATATTATTTATTTGAAGCGACATAGCTACTTCCCCTAAAACAATACATTAACATTACAATGCCACTGCATATCAACTTGCGTAGTAAGATTTTGTTTTAACATTTGCTGTGTAAATGTATTCTGTGTACCATAAATTGATTCTTGTAGATACCATTTTTGACTACGTGCATTTGGGACACCTGCAAAAGTTATTGGGATCTTCACTCCTATATCTAAACGCAAATGATTAGTAATATAAATACTCCCCCCTACTCTAGCAAACATTCCAGCTCCAGCAATATAGAGTGAATCTTGAGTATTTAAAACTGCTGGGGCGGCATTTGTTGGTGTGCCTGGATTGCTTGGATCATAAGTTGTGGCACCCGAAGTTGTATTATTATAGCTACGATTATCAAATTTCCCTAGACTATAAGTAATAAATTCATATCCGATACCACCATACGCACCAATACGCAATGTAACTATCTTGTAGTGCATATAATTTTTTATAAAAAAGCTTACCGGAAGATTTACACCAATATCAGCACCAATTCCATAAGTGAGCATAAAGGCATTTTTTGCGATTGTATCACTAAAACCGGGATTTGGATTAAATGTTACAGAATTTTGTTCCCCAGAAGTAGAAAATTCATCTCGCCAACATTCTCTACCAATGCCATTTGGATTACTATCAGAAGGAAGTCCGGGATTGCTATCAGGACGGCATTTTTCTAAATTACCATCTCGTATTGAGTTTTTATCAAGATTTCCAAAATTAACATTATTAGAATAACTTGCGGTAATATAACCTCTTGCAGTAAATATCCCATATTTGTCAAAAGTTACCTCAACTCCAGTATATGCACTCGTAATATTTTTTACACTTCCTTCATAACTACCATGTTGTGTATTTGTATAAAAATATCCACCTTTTTCATTTACCGTGCCTGTATTTTTCGTCATCTGATTTGTTGCATCTGTGGTAAGCTTACTTGTGCCAAAACTTTGTCCTAATCCTAAAAAGAATTGATATTTTGCTGCATAGCTTATATTACTCAAACAAAATATCAATACAAATAATGACAACCTGCATATATTTTTATTTTGTTCTTTTCTATTTTGTGAAAAAATACTCTGTAAATAATAGAAAAATATAAGAGATTTTACCACTCTTCTCAATCTTGAATAAAGTTGAAGATTCTTATCGATAAATCTCTGCATTGTGCTATTGATTAAATCTAACAACATTACATTACTTAGTATATAATTGTTTTTATGCATAGCTTACCCTCCTTTTGCTCTATTTTGTTGTTTCCAAAGCAAAAATACCCCAAAATCTGCTGACAACAATAGATAATATTATATACTCTTTTTGTTGAAAATTGGTTGAATCCCATCAGAATCTATCTGCATATTTCCAAAAAAAGAATATATGGATTCCCGTATTCTCGTATAGTTTTTTTCATTATTCACAAAATCACGATATTTACTTGAATCTTTTTTACCTTTTGCATAAGCATGCAAATTTTTTCGAAACATTACAACACCTCTTTCACCATAAAATTCATACATAGAATCTAAATGTTGCAATACAAGATCTCTCTTTAAAGTATTTGGCATAGAATCTGTTTGTTGCTTAATTTGCCAAAAAATCCATGGAGATTTAAGTGCTGCTCTCCCTATCATCGCACCATCTGCGTTGGTATATTGCATAACTTTTGTATAGGTTTTAAAATTATCAATTTCGCCATTTGCAATAAGGGGAATTTTTAAAATCTCTTTCATCAATGCTAAACTTTCATAATCAATTCTATCTTTCTTATATGCATCAGTCTTTGTTCTTGCATGGACAGCACAATAATCTACTCCAGATTCATTAATTGCATGTGCTAGTTCAATTGGAATTTTTTTATCAAAACCTAAACGAACCTTTACGCTATAAATTTCTTTATTACCATATTTGCGAATGGTTTGCAAGAGATGACAAAATTTATCCAAATCTTTAAGTAATGCACTACCATTTCCATGATTTGATACTTTTGGTGCAGGACAACCGCAATTAAAATCAATAATATCCACCCATTCAAGATGATTAATTTTTTCTACCGCTTGTCGTAAAATATCTTCTTTACTACCAGAAATTTGCAAAGAAAAAGGGACTTCAATCGGACTTTTTAAAGCCATTTTCAAAGTTTTTGCATTATCATAAACGAGTGCATGGGAACTTATCATTTCACTCACAGTTATATCAACACCAAAACTTTTTACCATTTGTCGAAATGGTAAATCACTAAATCCCGCTAATGGTGCAAGCATAAGAAGCGATGAAGGTAGCTTTCTTGTATGTCGAAAATCCACTAGATATTGTTTAAGCGTCAAAACATCATTGTAATGTGTTATGTAGTGCATGTTTATCCCTATAAAATTTTAAAATGAAACTTACTTTTTTTATAAAAAATATTCCTGTATTATGTGGAATATTTTTGATTTTTTGTTCCAGAATCTTACCATAATATCCTAAAAGTAAAAAGATTTTATCAAGATTCTTTCTTATACCATTTTCGTAGATGAGATTGCATAGAAGATTCTTTGAATATATCGTTTTGCACACAATCTTTTTGGATTTTTTACCCCAAAGTTCTAAATCTTGATAAAAAGATTGTGTTTGATAAAACATTTTCTCCATATCTTTTATACTACTCACATCTCATTTGTTAATGTCAACATTACAATTTTTTGTATTTACAAACATATAAAACATGCTTGTAATTTTTTGGAGTATTGCAAGTTTCAATTCCATTAAAATCTTTTCTTCTAGAATTTTCAAATTAAGTATAAACTTCTTGCATATGAGTCATAAGATTATATTAATGATCGTTGCACGCCTTTCTTCTTGCAAACACCTGCAATAATTTCACCATTTTTAACTCAGCAAAATGATAGTAAGGATTCCATATATTGCTCCACTAAAATAATATTCTTGACTTCTTATTTTGATTTTTTTACCATTTCATTGAAACTATTATTTTCTGGGCAAATCTTTAGTGTAAAATTCATAATAAAATTGTAAAAATCCCATTTAAGAAGTTATGGTTAAAAAAATAATGTCAAATTTTATTGCAAGTTTATTAATAAAAATCCAGAACATTTCAAATAATATTAATATTCATCGTTTATTACAACATAAACTTTAAACACGAATTTTAAAAATAGATATTTGTTTTCTTGAAAATATATAAAAATACTTTCATTGAATTTCTTAAAATATAAGAGTTCTAAATAAAACTTTCAGCCTAAAATTAACAACAATAAAATGTATTTTTACAAAATATTATTTAAAATTTGCTATTATTTGGTATTAAAAATCGTTCAATATTAATAAATTAACTCGGATAAATTTCAAATCATACTTATGTATTCAACATAATTATATCATTACAAATAATACATAGAATCTTAAAAATAAGAGATTTTAACATCTGCCAAAATATAATCAAGGATTTGTTATGAAAAGAATTTTACAACCAAAGATTCCAAATATCATCATGTATATATACAATTTGTTACAATCCAATAAAGGATTTGCAACACACATAAAGACTATAAAAGTCAATAAATCTTTTTTGCCATTGTATTTCATTGTTATCAGTTTATTTACTTTATTTTTTAAATTCGTATTCGCACAAGAATCTTTAATAGAAATTCGTATAGGTAGTGAAAATACCTATAAGCCATTTGCTTATATCGATTCAAAGGGCAAAGCAACAGGATTTGATAACGATATAGCAAACGCTGTTGCAGAATATATGCCATGTTGTAAAATTTCAATTATTTCCGTGCCTTGGAATACAATCTTTAGCGGATTAGACTCTCAAAAATTTGATGTTGTTGCCAACCAAATCACAAAAACTCTTGAAAGAGAAAAAAAGTATATATTTTCTACGCAACCATATTTTTATGGCATTAGTGGCTTGATTGTTGGAGAAAATTCTACAATTAAAGATTTAAATGACTTTCATAATGGAGATAAAATTGGAGTAACTGTTGGTTCAAATCACGCATTAAATCTTGAAAAATATCTTAAAGAACATCCAAATGCTCGTTTTACAATTCATTATTATAAAACTTCCCCTACATTGATTGCAGAGTTAGCAAATGGGAGAATTAAAGGCATGATTAATGACCCTATTTCAGCAATAGATTATGCAAAAGCACAAAGAATTAAAATTCAAGTAACGAATTTTTATCTTGATAAAACACCAATTTATTTCATTTTCAGAAAAGATTCACAAGAATTAGCAAGAACATTTGATGAGGCATACATCAAGGCATCAAAAGCAGGGAAAATTGAAGCAATCATTAAACAATATTTTGGGGAAGAATATGTAAAATTATTAAAGGAGATTCAATGAAAAAGATTTTAAGCATTTTATTTACAATCAACCTAATATCCATCAATCTTTATGCACTTGATTTACCAAATATTGATATACAAGTTGGCACAGGAAATTCCTATCGCCCATTTGCCTATATGAATGACGAAACTTTACAGGGCTATGATGTTGATGTATTGCGTTTATTAACATTATATGATAAAGGATTAAATTTTCATTTTCATGGTGTTCCATGGAATGCTATTTTTGTTGGTTTGGAAAGTGGAAAATTTAATATTTTGGCATTTCAAATCACAAAAACTCCTGAAAGAGAAAAAAAGTATATATTCTCCGATTATCCATACTTTAATGATGTGAGTGCGGTTATCACAAGAAAAAATCAACACATTAAAAGTTTCAATGAGCTCAATGGACAAGTAATTGGAGTAAGTTTGGGTTCAAACTATGCCCTTAATCTTGAAAAATATCTTAAAAACCATCCCGAACTTTCAATACGAATTAAATATTATAAAAATCCGCCGGCACTTATTGCAGATTTGGGCAACAATCGTATACAAGCAATCATCGGGGAACCAATCAGTTCTGTCAATATTGCAAAGGCACAAGGTATAGAGTTGCAAGCAACAGATATTATTATTGATAAAACTCCTGTATTTTTTGTCTTCCATAAGGATAATATGGAATTAAAAACGAGAATCTCTCAAGCTTTAAAAAAAGCTATTGATGATGGAAAATTAAGTGATTTAAGTAAAAAATATTTTCAGAAGGATCTGACGAAATAATGTTTGATGTAAAATATTTCTTTGAAGTAGCATATAAACTTGCTCCTGCTATTCCAATTACCTTTTTTCTCACAATCGTTTCCTTTATTGTTGGTGGAATCTTTGGGTTTTTCTTAGCTCTTATACGACTTTATAAAATTCCAGTTCTTAGCACTTGTGTCATTGTTTATATTTCTTTTTTTCGCGGAACCCCCTTACTTGTGCAACTCTTTATGTTTTATTATGGGATTCCGATTTATTTGAAATACTTAGGAATCCAATTTGATTTTGGATCAATTGATGCGATTTATTATGCTTTTGTAATATTTTCATTATATGCTAGTAGTTACTTAAGTGAAATTTTTCGATCTGCACTTTTAGCTGTTGATAAAGGACAAACAGAAGCTGCACTATCTGTTGGTATGACTTATACACAGGCATTGGTGCATATTATTTTACCACAAGCTTTTATGGTTACCTTACCAAATCTCCTCAATTTTTTTATTATGCAACTCAAAAATACTTCACTTGCATCTGTGATTACTGTGCCAGAACTCATGGGATTAGCTGACATAGAATCTGGTAGAAGTTCTAGATTTTTAGAAGTATATTTTATGGCAGCATTAATGTATTGGGGGATATGTGTGGTTTTAGAATCTCTCTCTTCATACATAGAAAAGAGATTGCAAGTGTTTAGAAAAAGTCACGCATAAAGGTTATTGATGATTGAAATACATAATCTTTGTAAAAAATTTGGTAATACTAATATTCTCAAAAATATTAGTTTAGAAGTAAAAAGTGGTGAAATTATTGCCATTATAGGTCCAAGTGGTGCGGGTAAAAGCACATTTCTACGAAGCATCAACCTCCTTGAATATCCACACAAAGGGAGTATTCGCATTGATAATATCACACTGGATTATGCAAAAATCTCACAAAGACTGGCTCTATTTCCCAATAAATCTATTCTACAATTACGACAAAAAAGTGCAATGGTATTTCAACAACATAATCTTTTTACAAATAAAAATTGCTTAGAAAATGTTGCAGAAGCATTGATTATTGTTCAAAAGATTCCAAAAAAGGAAGCCTTTGATATTGCATTAGAAAACCTTAAAAAAGTTGGACTTGAAGACAAAGCATTCTATTATACACATGAATTAAGTGGTGGGCAAGCACAAAGAGTAGGTATCGCTCGTGCATTAGCACTTAATCCTAGTGTTATGCTATTTGATGAACCAACTTCTGCACTTGATCCTGAACTCGTTGGAGAAGTCTTAGAATCAATTAAAGTAATACAAGATAAAACAATGTTGATTGTTACGCACGAACTTAATTTTGCAAGGGCTGTTGCAGATAGAATTGTTTTTATGACAAATGGAGAAATCATTGAGCAAAAACCACCGCAAGATTTTTTTAACCAACCAAAACATGAAAGAGTAAAACAATTTTTAGAGAAAATGAGTATTTTTAAACGATATTTTTAGTGTTAATTCATCACAATATTCTTCCACATTTTAAAAAATAATTTATTGTTAAAAATATCCTCAATAGTATTTCGAGCATCCTTTTCTTCGTTGTGTGATGAAAAAATTTAAAATCAAAACTTTTTTTGTTACAAGGTAAAATAGAAATGAGATGTAAAACATAAAAATCCTAAAAACTTTGATAAAAATTAAAAAAACATGCTAAAATTACGCTTGAGTCTAAACATTAATATACCTCTCCCAAGAGTCCAAATATGAATCAAAATATGTATGATCAGCAAAAACAAGATGATATAATTGATATGTTTAATAACATCGCACCAACTTATGATACTGCTAATCGCGTTATGAGTATGGGGATTGATGTCAGTTGGAGGCAAGAAGCCTGTAAGGAAGCATTTGCAATACTGCAAAAACAAAATTTAAATATAGCGGATGTTGCATGTGGAACCGGCGATATGATATTACACTGGCAAAATGAAAGTAAAAATGCAAAAATTCATATCGCTAATATCATAGGTATTGATCCATCTGATGGTATGCTTTCAATTGCACGCAAAAAGGTTCAAAATGGTGTATTTCATGTAGCTCAAGCGAATAACTTACCATTAGAATCTAGTAGTCAAGATATTGTTTCAATTGCCTATGGATTGCGTAATGTTATCAATCGTAAAGAAGCCCTTAAAGAATTTTACCGCGTATTGCGTCCAAATGGTGTTCTAATGATACTTGAGTTTATGACACATAAAAACACAGGAATCCTTGCTTCACTCATGCAATTTTATACAAAAGCACTTTTACCAATTGTTGGTGGTGTTATTTCACGCAACTTTAAAGCTTATAAATATTTACCAAATTCTATTGATAATTTTATAACAAGAGAATCACTAGAAGCCGAACTCCAATTACACAATATGCCAATAATTTTCTCAAAAGATTATAGTGCAAACATATCATCACTTATTATTGCACAAAAACAAGATTGTATTTCTGCAACAAAAGAGCAATAATGCAGGGATTTATCCTTAAGCTTACAAAAAGCATTAAAGAAGATATGATAGTAAAAATTCTTACCACAAAACATTATTATACACTTTATAGATTCTATGGTGCGAGGCACAATATTCTTTATACGGGACGTAAAATTGATTTTGAGATTGAGCATCAAGGTATCCATCTTCCAAAATTACGCAATATCATGCATCTTGCACGTAACTATGAAAAGCAACTCGAACGAGTATATGTATGGCAACAATTTTGCAACTTACTTGATAGACATTTGCAAGACACTAAAGAAATTGATCAATTTTACTATAACTTACTCAATCAACATTCAAAAATCCTTGAAAAACAGAATCCAAAACGTCTTGTATCATCTGCGTATGTAAAGCTTTTGGAATTTGAAGGGAGATTGTATCATGAAAATATTTGTTTTATATGTGGAAATACATTTCAAGATAAAGTAGCAATCACACAAGGCTTGCTTCTTGCATGTCTGAATTGTGTTACTGCACCTGTTATTATGAATAAAAAAGATATTTTAGATTTTTATGAGACAAAAAGCCTTATAAACATAAGTGATTCTGAGTGTACAAAGATTTATAATACAATTTTACTCGGATTATAGTATTCTTTTTATTATCAGCAAAAAGCTGTATTATTTAATTTTTTTGTTACAAAAAATATATAATTCTCTTAACTTGATTTGGGAGTTTATTATAATGAATATAACTACACGATATATATATATATATATAACTTAATTCCTTTTATTTGTATTTATCTCTTTTTATTTTGCCTCAATGCACTTTTCCCAACACAAAGTGATGATCTTGGATATACTTTTATTGACATACATACAAGCATTCAAAATGCTATTAATAGTTATAATTTATGGAATGGTCGCTTTGGAGACATGATGCGCGTTGCTTTTGGTAGTGCATTTTCTACACACATTTCATTTTCTTTTGTTAATGCATTTATTGGAGTATGTGTTATTTACTTATTCTTTTTTCTTATTTTTGCAAGATTTCCCATAACGAATTTTAATGATATAAGCATATTGTGTTTTATTCTCTTTTTCTTAATGAGTGCTGTTATAAAATTTGGCTCAATATTTTATTGGGCTGCTGGTAGTTTTAATTATTTGTGGGCATATTTTTTAATCCTTTCTTTCTTGATTCCATATCGTTTATTTTGGGAAGATTATTTTAATGGCAATAAATCCAGATTAATACAACAAAATTCCATCATAAAAAATGGATTACACACATTTGGAATCTTTTTTCTTGGGATATTTGCTGGCTGGTGTATCGAGGCAAATATTGTTTTAATACTCGTTCATATTGCTTTTATTCTCTATGCTATAAAAAAGAAAGTTACACTGCCATTATGGTATTATATGGGTGTTATTGGTTTTATCATTGGTTGGATTATTTTGTATGTCAGTCCAGGAAGTGCAAAAAGATTAATGTTGTTTATTGAATCGGGCGATGCACGTACGCTTAGCACTTTTCTTGCATTAAGTATAGAAGAAAAAATAGCGATTCTTAGAAGAATTTATGTAGCTAATGAAATCAGATTTGTTATTTTAGCATTATGTATTATATTGATTATTTCCTCCAACAAGATATTCATAAATAAATTTGCAAAAGTTGTTTATATCATTTTTGGTATATTATTTATTGTCTTATGTATTGTATTGAAACTCAATTTAGTGTTATTAATCGTTGGATTTACCCTATGCTTTGTTGGTAGTTATTATTTTAGAGAAAGAGATAAGAGATTCAGTTTGTTACTATTATTAATAGCTAGTTTTATTTGTCTTATTAGTCTTTACATTGGGACAAGAATTCAGATTGATTTTGCACCAGGTAGATCAAGATTGAATCTAGCTTTAATTGATATAGCAATGGTTATTGTATTATTGCAATATTGGCAACATACATATTTTATCTATTGGTTAAAATGTATTTTTATAGCTCTTAGTATTGGTTTCGCAATCTTTTTCCTTTATGTCTCTCTTGATATGCGTTTTAAATGGGAATATATGCTTGGTTCTATTGCTGCACAAAAAGCATTGAATCAAAAAATAATTATTGTAGATTCACACCCTTTTCACCCATTATATAAACGTTATGGAGATTGGGGAAATCCAGGAAAAGATCCAGATGTATGGCCAAATACAGATTATGCAAGATATTTTGGGGTAGAAAAATTCATAGTAAAACATAAGAGTCAAAAAGAGTAAGAAAACCAAAGTTAATTTCCCATAAAGCTAGGAATCTCATAATCCTTGTAATCTTTATGAAATCCCATTAAGTTAAGATTCGATTAAAATGCAGGTATAATCTCACCCTTATAAGTCTCTTCAATAAACTTTTTAACTTCTGGACTTTGCAATGCTTTTTTTAGTTCTACAATATCCTTTCTATTCTCATCACCTGTGCGGATAACAAGGATATTTGCATAAGGAGATCGGGAATCTTCTAGTAAAATAGCATCTTTTGAATACAATCCTGCTTGCAAAGCAAAGTTCCCATTAATTACAGCTATTGAAACATCATCAAGAGCTTTTGTAAGTAATCCTGCCTCAATTGGTTTAATTTTGAGCTTCTTAGGATTTGCCTTTATATCATAAATTGTTGCATTGAGATTTTTAGGGTCTTTTAGGGTAATAATACCATTATTATGAAGCAAAATTAATGCACGAGCACCATTACTTGGATCTGCAGGAATTGCAATCATCGCACCTTTTTTCAATTCATTAATATTTTGAATCTTTTTTGAATATACCCCAAGTGGTTCAATATGAATTTGTGCAATACCTACAAGATTTAGACTCTTATCTTTATTAATTTTTTCCAAATATGGTAAATGTTGCATAAAATTTGCATCAAGTGATTTATCTGCAAGAGCAAGATTGGGCATAACATAATCGCTAAACTCAACAATTTTAAGCGTAATTCCCTGTTTTTTGAGTGTTGGGGCTATAACTTCAAGAATCTTTGCATGTGGAACCGGTGTTGCCCCGACTTTTAAATCTGCTGCATTTGCAATATTTGTAAAAGAAATTGATGTAAATGCTATACTTGATAACACTATTGACCTTAAAACTTTTTTCATATAAAACTCCTAAATAAGTAAATTATGGCTTAATTATATCTTAAAATTTCGTAATTATTATAAGAAAATGAATATCTTTGAAAATAAATTTAATATCTTTACAAATCCTTCAATCATAGTATTAAAAACACTTTGCATGAGTAAAGAATCCTGCAATTTATAAATCTTTTCATCTATAAATTATCTTGAAAATTTATTTTTTAATATTCCATTCAACTCTCAAAGAATATCTTATATCAATAATTTAACAAAAGATTTGTGACCCGATTCGCAAACAATTACTTCCATTTGCAATAGCTATTTCATAATCACTACTCATACCCATCGAAAGAATTTTTGCACCATCTACTTGTAATTTGTCGTAAAGATTTTTTGCAATAACAAAACTTTTTTCAATGAGTTTTATAGAATTACTATGTGCCCCCATACACATAATTCCTTGTAATCGAATATTTGAACAAGTTTCTGCAATTTGTTTATAGGATTCATATGCACTTTCAATAGAAAATCCATGCTTTGTATCTTCATTTGCACTATTAATCTGCAAAAGTGTATCTAAAAAAAGATTCTCTCTCTCCAATCGTTTTTGTAAAGCATTTGCCAAATTCATTGAATGTAAAGAATGCAAAAGTTGTGGTTTTAAATGCAACAACATATTAATTTTATTTTCTTGTAATGTGCCAATAAAATGCCATTCAATATCCAAAGGTTTTAATTCTTGAGATTTTCTTGATAAATCTTGCACTTTATTTTCACCAAAAGCTATTTGTCCAGCTTGAAATGCTTGTAATATATGGCTACTTTGGCTATATTTACTCACAGCAATAAGTTTAATTTCATCATTGCGATTATAACGATTTTTTGCCTCTTCAATAGAATGTAAAACTCTTTCTAAATTGTGCACAATCATGCAATATCCTCATTTTTTTGCTATTATAACATAAATTTAGTATAGGAATCTCTTCATGCAATCACAATCACTTACTCCACCATTTATTATCGCTGAACTTAGTGCCAATCACAATCAAAGTCTTGATATAGCCTTAAAAAGTATTGAGGCTATTGCAACAACAGGAGCAAATGCAATAAAAGTGCAAACTTATAAACCAAGTTGCCTTACTCTGCCCTATCGTAATGAATATTTTCGGATACAAGATGGACTATGGAAAGATTCATATCTATGGAATCTCTATGAAAATGCCCAAATGCCATGGGAGTGGCATAAAGAAATTTTTACTCTCGCTAAATCATTAGGACTTATTGCCTTTAGTTCCCCATTTAGCACTCAAGGTGTTGAATTATTAGAAAGCCTTAATTGCCCAATCTATAAAATTGCAAGTTTTGAAGTTATGCACCCTATACTTCTTCGTGCAATCGCACAAACAAAAAAACCTGTTATTATGTCTTTAGGCGTAGCAAATGAGCATGAAATTGAATATGCCCTGGAGATTTTACGCGATAATAGCCAAATTACCCTACTCTATTGCATTTCTGAATATCCTGCAAATATCTCTGAAGCTAAACTTACGAATATAAGAAAAATGAAGCAAAAATGGCAACAATACAATGTCAGCATAGGCTTATCTGACCATACTTTAGGGATTAGTGTCCCCATTATGGCGACACTTTGTGGAGCAAGTATGATTGAAAAACATTTTATCTTAGATAAGAAACTTGGAGGTGTTGATAGTGCCTTTAGTCTTGATATTTCTGAATTTAGGGAAATGGTAAAAGGTGTGCAAGAAATCTGCACTTTAGCACAAGATTTTATCGATGAAAAGCTAGATATACTTGATATGCGACATGCGAAAAGTGCGAAACAACAACCATTATCTTTTAATACCCTTATGAATCCACCCAAAGAAAATTCATCAGATTCTATAAATCTTGATAAACCAACTATACAACAAAATATAATGCAAGATTCTCAAATGAAAGAAAATAGAGCAAGAAAAGGCAGACAATTTGCAAGAAGTCTCTTTATCGCAAAAAATGTCAAAAAAGGGGAAGTATTAAGTCTTGAAAATATTGCGTGTGTGCGTCCATCATCCGGTCTTTCACCCTTACAATTAGATTCTATACTTGGCAAGACATTTCGTTCCGATTATCAAGGTGGGATACCGCTACTTGAAGAATATATTACATAAAATAAATTGGATAAAATGAAATCTCAAAATCTCTTGTATATTGTAATATAATTTACAGATTGCCTTTTATAATAGCAATCTAAATCTAAGCTTATATTTCTGTTTGAAGCATAAAATAATAAAGAATTTAATTTCTATCAATGCCAAAATTTACTTTTCTGTAAAAACTATTCTAAAACTACTCTTATACTATTTGGAATCTGCGAATATTTTACTATTTACTACCAGTAATTTGTGTTGTATTCCATAAAACAAATAAATTCTTGAGAAGACATCTATTGCGAAAATATTAGACTATGATAGAGAATCTATAATATCTCATTAAATTTATAACCATTTTGAAGTAAAATTTTTTGGACAGATTCTTTATGTTCTCTCCCTTTAATCTCAAGTGCAAGCTCAACAATCGCATCACCATATTCAAGTTTTGTGCTTACACGAGAATAATTAATAAAAACGATATTTGCCCCCTCTTTTGTTAGTAATTCTGTAAGTTTTTGCAAACTTCCTGGTTTATCAACAAGAATTACTTGAAATTTCATTTTTCTATCGCTTTTTAGTAATGCTTTCTCAATGATAATATTTAACATAGTTACATCAATATTGCCCCCACTCAACACAACACCGACTTTATGTCGTGGCTCAACATCAATCTTGTGATGCATAAGTGCAGCAACCCCAGCAGCACCAGCACCCTCTACAACAAGTTTCTGAGATTCTAAAAGAAACAAAATCGCACTTGCAATTTCCTCATCATCAACTTCAACAATCTCATCAACTCCAGCTAAAATACATTCAAATACACCCTCATTGACATCACGCACAGCAATACCATCAGCAATTGTTTTCACGAATTGCGAGTTTTGAATCTTTTTTTGTTCATAACTTTTCTTCATCGCATTTGCACCTTTTGCATTCACACCAATAACTTTTGTTGTTGGATATAATGCTTTATAGGCACTTGCAATCCCGCTAATCAAACCACCACCACCAATTGGCACAACAATTTTATCAAGACATTCTTCATTTATCATTTCTAATGCGATACTTCCCTGCCCTGCAATAACTTCTCTATCGGCAAAAGGGTGAATAAAAGTCAGATTCCGTTCTTTTGCAAGATTGAGGGCATGTGTGTAGGCTTCATCATAATTATTTCCTGCTAAGATGACTTCTGCACCCATAGCCTTTGTGCCTGTAACTTTTAAAAGTGGTGTAGCCTCTGGCATCACAATCACAGCTTTCGTCCTAAAATGTTGTGCAGAAAATGCTACACCCTGTGCGTGATTACCCGCACTTGCACAGATTACACCTTGTTCAAGAATTGTTGTTTTATTTTTTTCATCTTCTTCTTTAAGACTTGCGAGTTTATTAAATGCTCCGCGTATCTTAAACGCACCTGTAAGCTGGAGATTCTCTTTTTTCAAAAAAACTTGTGTATTCGCAACCTTGCTGAGACGCGGGGCATATGCAAGTGGATTCTGTGCGATGATATGTTGCAATCGGTTTTGTGCTTTTTTAATTTCGTTAATATCAATAAGTTTCATATTTTTCCTTAATAATGAGATGAATTACATGGAGTCTTTTAACACTCTCAATAGAAATAGAATCTCAACTTGATTTCTTGCACTTCTATTTTCATAAAAGTTAAATATTGCTTCCTAATCCTTTGTATCTTTACAAGAAAACACTTTTAGAATCTATGAAAGTTATTAGAAATAAATGGAAACCATTCATGAGATTCTATACAATTTCAATATTTCTTCAAAATACAGAATCACACTTTATGTATGATGATAAAATCTATAAATGTTGTAAAACAAAAGTTGATTCTAGCATGTTTTTTGTATTTTAGATTCTAAAATGTATAAAAATATGCGTTTCTAGTTTTAGCTGGAATAAAATATTGTTAATACATATTCGCACTTAAATCATCATCTCATAATACTTTGATTTATCGTGCTTGAAGCCGCTATTTAGGCACATAAAAGCTTTTGTATGGTATAATATATGATTTTCAAAAATTTGAAATTAGGAGAAGTTGAATGAAATCTATAAAAGAAATAAGCGAAAATGAAAAATCTAAGTTTCGAGATTTGCTTGAAGAGTTTTTTAAACAAGCAACAGAAACTCAAGACCAAGGCTATGCGGACTTAAAAAACGCTATCACTAAGTTGCTTGAGTCTTATGGGTATCGAGCAAATGTGAGGTTTGGACAAGGAAAACTAGCAAACTCTCCTCATATAGCTTTCTTGAGAATCGATAGCGACTATACTTCCTCCTCTAAAGGGGTATATGTTTATTGTGATATAAACAGAGATACGAAAAAAATTCGAGTTAAAATAGGTGAGAGTGATGACAATAAAATTCTATATAATGCACAAAGTAAGGTTGATGAATACAATAAGGATAATATAAGCAGCTTTGAATATTTAGAATCAGATTTAGATAAAATAATTCAAGCAATATTTGATAAAATGGAATGGTTTGCAAAACTCCCCTTAGAAGAAATACAAGATATATCAAAATCAGATACAAACAAAAGCTACAATCAACAAAAACCACAAAAACAAGGAAACACAATGCAAACCGCTCAACCTCTCAATCAAATCCTCTATGGACCGCCCGGCACAGGCAAAACTTATTGCACAATTAATAAGGCGTTGGAGATACTAGGGTATCGTCATGAGCGTAGCGAAGAATCCAAAACAGAAACTACAAAAGAGAACGAAGCCAAAAAAACGCCAACGGAAAAAGATAATCTCGACTATGACAAGATAAAAAGGAGGCTCGAGGAGTTACATTTGATAGAATCTAGTGAGGTAGATTCTATGAGTGATAGAGTCTCTGCTAAAGCTCTCTTTGACCACTACAAAGAACAAGGGCAAATCGAGTTTATTACCTTTCATCAAAACTATTCTTATGAAGAGTTTGTCGAGGGGATTAAGCCTATTGTAGATTCTGATAATTCTCAAAATATGATTTATGAAGTCAAAAATGGAATCTTTAAGGAGATTTGCAAAAAGGCAAAAGAAAATTATCGAGATTCTCAAAAATCAATAGAAGTTTTGAGGAAAGAAACAAACATACTTGAACTTTTATCGCAATATGCACAACATCTCCAAGGGCAGTTAGATGAAAAAGAGAGCCTAAATTTTAAAAATCGTATGAAAATTAGGAGAGTGAGCATAGCTAATAATAGAATTAGCATAGAAATTAGCACAGATAATAGCAACTCGTCTCAAAGTTTAAGTAGTCAAATTGTATTGAGGGATTATCTTAAATTTAAAAATGGAGAAATCAAAACTTTTCAAGATATAGAACCTAGAGAAACATCTATGTCGGCTTATCATGGCAATGCACCATATTATTTTACATTGTTTGAAAAATTACGCGAATTTGAAAGCAATGATTATAAGCCACAAAACAAATTACAAAAAAATGTAGAGTTAAAGCCCTATATCCTCATCATTGATGAAATCAATCGTGGTAATATCAGCAAGATTCTAGGTGAGCTTATCACGCTTATCGAGCCTAGTAAGCGGATAAGTGTGAGTGAGGAGGAGAAAAAGCGAGGTATTAGAGACGAAGCCCTCAATGTGAAGCTCCCTTATAGTAATGAAAGTTTTGGTGTGCCGAGCAATCTCTATATCATCGGCACGATGAATACGGCAGATAGGAGTATCGCCCTGCTTGATACGGCACTGCGTAGGAGATTTGAGTTTATAGAGATGATGCCAAAGGCTACATTGCTAGAAAAAATTAAGATTATAGATGAATATGGCAATGAAATTAAAGTTAAAGTGCAAGAGGCTGAACTAAGTATTCAGCTTGACAAATTACTAGAATCTATCAACAATCGCATAGAGTTTTTGCTCGATAGGGAACATACGATAGGACATGCGTTTTTCTTTGAAAAGACTATTTATTATGAAAATAAAGAAGATTATTGGTATGAACTCTCACTTGATTCTCTCAAATCCATTTTTCAGCACAAAATTATCCCACTTTTGCAAGAATATTTCTATGAGGATTATGCTAAGATTGATGCGGTGCTGAATGGTAATGGTATGATAGAATCTCAAACTATGCAAGATTTAAAAATAAATCTAAGTGATGAGCTGGTAGATAACGACAAGAAAGTGTATCGTATAAAGGATTCTAATGATAAAATATGGAATTATGTAGAAACTTATATCAAAATTTACTCTTAAAATGAAAGTAATAAAATGCCTACAAATATCACACTTCATATTATTGAGTGGCAACGATTCGGGATTAGTGATATAGAATCTTGTATAAAAAATAGTGTCGAAAAAAATGAGGATAAAATAAAGGAAAAAGCTCAAAAAATCTTTTGCGAACTCCAAGACTTTGCCAAAGGAAAAGGTAATCACATTTTCTTAAATTTTGATGGCACAAATCACCTCAAAGCTCGTAATTTCGTCGGGCTTATTCAAACCAAAAGCGGAGTTTTAGAGATTTATCCTAAATGCACGAATTTAAGAGAATATACAGATAAAAACCTAGAATCTTATCTGCAAGATTCTAAGCAGGATTTAGCACAACATAACTCAAAAAATTCTCAAGATAAGAGACAACAATACAAAGATTTTTTACAAAATTCTTATAACATTGACAATAATTTTTGCAAAATTCCCACTCAAGATGATGGCAAAACAATAAGAGAAAACCCCAAAATCCTCCTCATTAATCTCCTCAAAACACTCAAAGATTCTCCATTCAAAGAAAGTTATATTTCATCACTTGAGATTGCAAAAATGCCTTTATTTGAGATTTTTATCGCAATGTTTGTCGATGAGCTTCACAAACTCCTTAGCAAAGGGCTTAAGATGAATTATATCAGCAAGGAGGAAAATAGGACATTTCTCAAAGGCAAACTCCTTTTTGATAAGCAAATCAAGTATAATCTCATTCATAAGGAGCGATTTTTCACTGCAAGTGATGAGTTTATCGCGGATATTGCCCCAAATCGCTTGATAAAATCAACACTTCATCTCCTCAAAGAGAAAACAAAATATCATCAATTTAAGATTCTTCAAGCCTTAGAGAGGTTTGATACCATCAATCTTTCACACAATTATCGGCACGATTTTTCGCAATGCCACTTCACGCGATATTTTCATCATTACAAACATATTATGATATGGTGCAAAATATTTCTTAATCACCATACTTTCAGCCCATATCAAGGGGGCAATGAAGCCTTTGCCCTGCTCTTTTCTATGGAGAAACTTTTTGAAGATTATGTCGCCACAATGCTCACAAGACATAATCCGAAGTGTGATATAAAAACACAAAATAGTCAAAAATATTTTATGATAAATCACAAGGGGGAAGATTGTTTTCAACTCAAGCCAGATATTGTGATTGTTAAAGACAACAAAAGCATCATCGCTGATACAAAATGGAAAATCTTAGATTCTCTAAATGATACCAAAAAGTTTGGAATCTCGCAGGCTGATTTGTATCAAATGTGGGCGTATGTTAGCAAATATCAGACAAATGAGGTTTGGCTCATATATCCACTTTGTGAAAGAAGCAAGGCATTGCAAGAGGTTTTGCAAAAGGAAGCAGAAGATAAAGATTCTCATTTTATTTTCAAGGCAAGTAAGCTTGTGAAATTTTATGATACAAATCAAGCCCCTACCAACGAGCAAGAAATCGCTCTTAAGATTCTCTTTGCCCCTTTGCCATTTGTATAAAGTAAAATTTTTATAAAAGTATCTTTCGCTTGAGAATCTATAAAAGATATTTTGAAAAGTTTTGCAAACAAGGATGCAAGTGCGAAAGCAAATGATGATTTCAATAAGATTCTCTAAGCTTGAGCGAGATTTTACTCAAGCTTATTCAGACATTAGGAGAAGTATCCTGAAAAATACTCATGGAACATACTTGCATTACAATCTTTAAAATCCCACATATTTTAGAATCTTAAATTGATCCCAAGATGAATGCTTAGCGGAGTATCCATATCAACATAATGCCAAATATTATTTTTATCAACACCAGGAATGATGTTTTGAACAGCATTAGGAATATATGCTGAACGTTTCTCATTTACATCATAGAGGAGATAGCGAAAACGAAGCTCTATTTCAACAATAGAGATCTGATAAGCTAAACCGACATTGAAACTCCCACCAAAACGATTATCATTTCCTAAATACTGAGTATTAATGATATTGTATGTTAAACCAAGCCCAGCAAATACACCAAATCCACCAGCAATCTCAAATTTATAATCAGCGTTTAATCCTATCGTATGGAGATTCATCTTGCCAAGTGTCCCTTCTTTGGAATCTAGCACACTATTCATATAATCTACATACAATCTCACACCACGACGAGGCAAGAAATACATATCATAGCCGAGTTTTGCACCCCAGCTATAACCCCCAATGCTACTATCATATTCACCTGGAATATCTTGTAAAAAGCTAATGCTATTAGCGGTTGTGAAGTATTCATAATCTGATGACATGGAGAGATAACTTCCGCCACCATACACACCAATCACAAATCTATTGTTTGATTTTTGGGTTGTTTCTGTTTGGTGCAATTCATCGGCAATTACACTGCATACAAAAATCCCTGCCAAAATACATATTTTTTTGAGTAATTTCATTCTAGCTCCTTTAAGAGATAAAAGATATGTGCTTATTATACTCCCCCTCCCTTAAGTTTAAATTACTAAAAAATATCTTATAAATTTTTAAAATTTGTAGATAAGTAACAAATATATAATATTTATTCAATTGTTCCTCAATATTAAAATGAAGAAATATTGTATGAATAATAAAATTGAATTTTTTTGCAAAGTTTATTCTACTTCAAATGAAAAATTCTCAAAATCTTATTATAATTTCAATTTTTAAAGGCACTAGAATGGATTTATATGAATATAACGAACTCCTTAGAGAGCTACAAATAAAATGTGAAAATATTAAGAAAATTATTAATCCGGACGCATTACAAAAACGTTTAGAAGAGCTCGAAAAGCAAAGTTTAGAACAGGATTTTTGGAATAACCAAGATACAGCAAGTAAGGTGTTAAAAGAAAAAAGAAAAATAGAATCAAGTATTGAAAAATATAGCAATGCAGTGCAAAATCTCAATGATACTATTGAACTCTATGAAATCGCAAAGGCAGATTCTGATAATGAATGCTTAGAATCTCTCCTCACAGAATCAAACAATCTTCAAAAACTGATTTCTCAAGCTGAACTAGAAGTTATGTTGCATGGAGAAAACGACAATACAAATGCTATTATTACCATTCAGCCCGGAGCAGGTGGAACAGAATCACAAGATTGGAGCAGTATGCTTTATCGCATGTATTTACGTTATGCTGATAGAAAGGGCTATAAGGTTGAATTGCTTGATTATCAAGATGGTGAAGAGGCAGGAATTAAAGGTGTTGAATTTATTAAAAAAGGTAAAAATGCCTATGGTTATCTAAAATGTAAAAATGGTGTCCATAGACTTGTCAGAAACTCACCTTTTGATTCTAAAAATAACCGCCACACAAGCTTTTCAAGTGTGCAAGTCAGCCCAGAATTAGAAGATAATATTGACATTGTGATTGAAGAAAAAGATATTCGTATTGATACCTATCGTGCGAGTGGTGCCGGTGGGCAACATGTTAATAAAACAGAATCTGCCATTCGCATCACACATTTACCAACAGGCATTGTCGTGCAATGTCAAAATGATAGAAGTCAGCACAAAAACAAAGCAACTGCGATGAAAATGCTTACTTCCAAACTTTATACCCTTGAAAAAGAAAAACAAAATACAGGAAACAATGATAAAGGAAGTAATAGCTGGGGGCATCAAATCCGAAGCTATGTGCTTTCTCCCTATCAGCAAGTCAAAGATTTACGCAGTCAATATGCAACGAGTGATAGTGCGGGTGTGCTTGATGGCGATATTGATTCTCTTATAGAATCTGTGCTTATTTGGAGTAACGCTAATCAAAAAGAATAAAATTATATTCGATTAAAAAATCACATAATTTGAAAGTATGTAAAAGTAAAAAAGATTCTGTAAAATCATAAAAAGGTAGATGTATGAAAGAATTAGAAGAATACAAACCTATTTTGAAACAAATATATACAATTGAAGAAAGAAAAAATATATTACCCTTAGATATTTTAGGCAGGACTTTAGCATATAATAGCTTTTTACCGCGTCTCTCTGATGTAGAATACTTATATCAAAATTTCCGCGTATATGATAAAAGTCCATCAGATAAAAATTCTCTACAATATGAAAAACAAAGCTTAAAAACTTCTCAAATCAACAATAACCATACCCCTGTTTCGACGCATAAAGGGGTATCTATCCAGCTTGATAATCTTACCACAATATTGCAACAAGCCACAATAGGAGATAATTCTCACTTAGAAAAAGAGATTCTCTGTATTTTTATTGATGACAAAGGAACCAATCAAGATAATCTCATTGACTCAATTAGTGCCTTGCGACGATTGATGCCTGTCTTTATTGGTTACAAAGGTGTTATTATTGATACATATCAAATCTTGGAATTAGCAATTAGTGGTGCAGATATGTTTGTGCTTGATTGCAATGCCTTACGACTCTTTATAGATATATTGAGTTATGCACAAACAGAAAAACTGCCTCTAGATTCAATCAATACAGAATCTTTTTTTGAGCATTTACAACAAACAAAACATAAAAAAGATTCTAAAAAAATGCTTTCAACACTCTTTAATAATCTTATAGCTTTTGGAAACAATCTAGGGCTTGTGCCAATTATTCAATTACAAGATAAAAATGATGTAAAAATGCTTTTATCTCTCAAAAATCCTATTGATTGTGTATTATGTCCGCCAAATCTTATTTCGCTTTTACCAAACTCTTACCTCATTTTTAGTTTGTTGCAAGATTCTGTAAGCAAAGATCGATCACCAACAAAGCATGATGTGGGGTTACAAAATTATCAAGGTATTGATGTGCTTTTAGAACAAGTGTATAAGTAATGTGGAATGAAAAATATAAAAAGATGAGTAAAAAATCATTTATATAAACACATGCAATGATGAAAGAATGCCAATTTGAGTCATTACTTTATATGAAAAATCTAAGTCCCAATAGGAAATATATGGCGAGAAGTAACATGTCACAAACACACATTGCAGACTCTATATTTACACCACAAATCATTGCAATTATTGGTGCTACTTGCAGTGGGAAAAGTGCATTAGCCTTACAACTCGCACCTCTTTTGCAAAGCTATATTTTCTCTCTTGATTCACTTAGCATTTATAAAGAAATTGATATTGCTTCAGCAAAACCTAGTCATGAGGAGCTATCAAAAGTAAAGCATTTTGCTATCAATGTATTACAACCCCATGAATGTGTGCATGCAGGTATTTTTATCAACCTTTTAAATGAAGCATTAGAAATTTGTAAACAAGATTCTAAAAATCTCATTATTGTTGGAGGGACAAGCTTTTATCTGAAATCAATTCTCACAGGTCTTAGCCCAAATCCTAAAGATTTTCACAAAAATAACCCACACAATCAGCAAGATTCAAATAATACACATAAATCTTTAGAATCTCCCAAGCAATATACCTACGAACTTCTCTATGAAATTGATAAAGATTATGCAACAAAAATTTCTCCCAATGATAGTTATAGAATCCAAAAAGGTATTGAAATATTTATACAAACAGGTTTATCTCCAAGTGAGTTTTTCACAAACAATCCACCTACCCCATTCCACAAACCAATTCATATCTTTAATCTTAATATGCCAAGAGAACTCCTACGAGATAATATTGATGAACGCACACATGCAATGATAGAATCTGGGATTATCGATGAAGCTAAATCTCTATTGCAACACTATGGAAAAGATATTCAGCCTTTTAAATCCATAGGATTAAAAGAATGCCTTTTATTTTTAAATGGTGAAATCAATAAAAACATATTAGAATCGCTTATTGCAACACACACAAAACAACTTGCAAAACGGCAGATGACTTTCAATCGCACACAATTTACATGTATTACGCAGCTTGATTATACATTAAGTATCCAAGAAATATTGAATATCATAAAAAATATACAATAGAACTCTTACTAAAAAGAATGAATACCTACATATTCACAATATTATCTTAACATTTGACTTAATATTTTCTTTCCTCGTTCTACTGCTGGTTGGTCGTAAGTATTGATTTCAAAGATACAACCAACAGCGGAAGTCAGTAACTCATAATACATAATAAGTGCACCAATATTGTGTTCATTAAGAGAATCTATTTGTATAGAATCCACAGGTAAATTATCCTCATCTAAAACACGCATAGTAGCTTTTTCTTGTGCTGAAAGGAGTTTTGCAAAAGGAATGTCATTCACAAAATCCGTAGATTCTAAACCTTTCATTTTTATATCTGGTATTACAATCTCATGATAATTATTATGATTAATGCCTAGAAATGTGATTGTTTTATCATTTTTTCCCTCGATAATAAGCTGTAAAAATGAATGCTGGTCAATACTGCCAATAAGGCTAATTGGTGTAAGTCCAACCTTTTTCCCCTTCTCATTAATCTTACCCAGACTTTCACCCCATAGTTGCACATACCAAAGATTGAAATCTCGAAAAGAACTAGAGTAGGAAAAGAGAATATTTATCGGTAGTGTATTATGATTGTTTGCCATAAAAATTGCTTTTTCTAAGATATGTTCTTCCTTTCTTGCTAAAAAGGAATCTTGCAAGATTTTTGCTCCATCAAGGATTTCCTCTACTTTATATCCTAGAATTTTTAAAGGAACAACACCCACGGCACTTAAAACACTAAATCTTCCGCCAATATTTTTATTAATTGTAATTGTTTTAATATGATTCTCATTTGCCCAAGATTCTAAAATTGAAGATTTATCAGTTATAATTAAAAGTCGTTTTTTAAGATTAGGTTCTAAAAGATTATATCGCCACAAACAATATTTCATAAGGGAGGTCGTTTCAATTGTCATTCCAGATTTTGAAATGACAATAAAGAGGCTTGTTTGTATGCGAATGCGTTTCAGTGACTTTTGGATTTTAATTGGGTCTGTGTGTTCGAGAAATTTTAATGCAATATCATTTCTATGTGGTAAATGATACAACATTGTATCAATCGCTTTTAACCCTAAAGAACTCCCTCCAATACCAATAATTATAATATGAGTAAGATCCTTTAATATTTCTGCATTGTCTTGCATATATGTGCTACAATCTTGCAAAGCTTTTGTATCATATGGCAAATCATAATAACCACTTTTATGACTTTCTTTTTCCTCTAAGATTTTATGAAATACGGAATCTTTTTCTTGTATAAAATGCGAATCATGTTTATCTTGTTTGCTTGATTCCGTTGTGTTAAAATGTAAATTAAATGTAATCATTATTGCCCCTTATTGATGATTTTAAGAATCTATTTTTAACAATCTACCTCGTTTTTGGAATTTTCTTGTAAAATCTCCCTTGTTTCACAAAACTCTAATTTCTCTATGATATAAATAACATTATAGAACAATAAATATCTCATAAATATTTTACAATTCTTTCTCTCTTTCTTTCGCAAGTTTTTCTACTTCATAGACAAATTTTTCTACAATCTCATTTTCATTATATTTTGCCAATACTTTCCCACCTTTTATGATATGCCCGATTTTATTTCCAAATGCTATGGCTATATCCGCATGTTTTGCTTCTCCAAGTGCATTTACTGCACAGCCCATAACGCTTACTTGCAAAGGGGTTTTAATATGTGTTAGGCTTTGCTCGACTTTCTTAATCGCACTTACTAAGTCAGCTTGTATGCGTCCGCATGTGGGACATGAAACAATCGTAATACCTTCTTTTTGCCTACCAGAATAACGCAAGATAGATTTTGCAAGTTTAATTTCCTCTTCTAATTCACCTGTGATAGAGCAACGCATAGTATCGCCAATACCTTGCATGAGGAGATTCCCTAATGCAATAGAGCTTTTAATCATAGAATGATACAGCGTCCCTGCTTCTGTAACGCCCAAATGAAAAGGATATATGACTAAAGGACGCAGTGTTTCATAAGCCTCAATTGTACGTGGTGCATCGCTTGCTTTGAGAGAAATCTTAATATTTGTGAAACCAAAATCTTCAAGTAATTTCACATTATATAACGCAGATTCTACCATTCCTTTTGGAGTCGCTCCATATTTTTGCTCAAACTCTTTCTCTAAACTCCCGCCATTTACACCAATCCTAATTGGAATATTTCTCTCATTACATGCTTTCACGACTTCTCTAATTTTCTCTTTTGAGCCGATATTACCCGGATTTATACGTATGCAATCAACATATTTTGCGGCAATCAAAGCAAGTTTATATTTAAAATGAATATCAGCAATAAGTGGCATGTTTGTCATTGTTTTAAGAATCTTTAGTGCCTTTGCGTCCTCTTCTGTAAGCACAGCAAGACGCACAATATCAGCACCTGCAAGTTGTAATCTATCAAGTTGTGCTTTTGTTGCTTCGATATTGTGAGTTTTACTAAAAGTCATACTTTGCACACTAATTGGTGCGTCCCCACCAATAGCTATTTTTCCAACAAAGATTTGTTTTGTAGGGTAACGAGGTTTGATTTTATCACTTTGCATATATTTCCTTTAGAATCTATTTGCTTATGGCAATATTCTAACATAAGTTTGAGAAATTCGCAAATGATATAATCTCTTTTCTGATTTTTTAGTTATTGGGTAATTTCTAAAAAAGTATTGTATAATTGTATGTATCAGTTAGTTATTATGAGTTTAACTAAAGGGTTTTTAACATGTGGAAATTGTTAGAAAACATAGGCTTAGGATTGTTTGTAAATGCTACATATTTTTTGCTAAACTTAAATTTTGAAACACCTGTTTTTGTTGTTTTAGGATTTAGTGTGATAGTTATGGGTATAGCGATATTTTATCAAAGGAGAAAGTAATGGACAATATGATAGCTTGGAATGTCGCAGCTGTTTTATCTGGAATTTTAGCCACTTGCATGGTAATAAAGCTTCTATATGATGTCTTAAAAGATAAAAAACTCAAAAAGAAAGGATAATAGATTAAAGGCATGAAAGAATATTATAAATCTCTTACAGATTTTATCAAAAATATCATTACAGCTTTGTTTGTAGCAGAGTTGGGTATGATTGGATATTTCTTTACACATCCAAATAATACTAAAATCGTGTTTTATGGAATCATGATAAATTTAGTCTTAATGTTAGTTTTGTTTGTAATGTATTTAATATTTTTAGAAAACCTTATTGATGAGGAGTAACAATGACAATTTTAGTAATTTTTGCTACTATAACGACTTTATGCCTTCCTGTGGCAGTTGCAATATATGGATTATACAGAGGAAAGAAATTTAAGAAAGAACATAAGTAATGGATAATATGATAGCTTGGAATGTTATTTTTTCGATATGGCAGAAAATCTTAGAGATTAAGGAGGTTACTATGGCACATGAAATTTTAGCATTGATTATGTTGGCTATTGTTGGTGCTTTACCTATTGTAGCTTGGTTTTATGTCAAACACAAAGACAAACAACACAGAGAAAAACTCAAAGATAAAGGTTAAATGTGTGGATAAAAGAGACAAAGACTACTATAAAGCGGTCTTAGATATTATAAAAAATATCATTACTGCTTTGTTTGTAGCGGAGTTAGGGCTTATAGGATATACTTATAATACAAGTGATTATATTGTTGGTATAACAATATTTATTAATGCGGTGATTTTATTGTTTTTAATCATTTGGTATTTCGATATGGCAGAAAATCTTAGAGATTAAGGAGGTTACTATGAATGGTGTTCAAATGTTTTCAGTCATTATGTTTGTTGTTGTTTGCTTCATGCCTGTTGGTATGATTTTTTATGTCAAACACAAAGACAAACAACACAGAGAAAAACTCAAAAAGAAAGGATAATCATAAAAAGAGGATACAAAAGGGTAAGCATAAAAATATTTTATCTCAAGCAAAGAGAATCTAAGATTCCTACCCTCATTTTGCTAGAAGTAAGCCTTTTACTTGGAATAATCTATGATATTAAATCCTTAAAGTATAGAGGATTGAAACCACACTCATAACAATCATCACAACAAAGTAGCATTACCAATTTGCAGCAACAGAGAAAAAGAAACTTTGCGTATTCATTGGATATGGACTATAAAGGGGGAAATAATACCATGTTTGCACATTGCAATACCTCACAAATGCTTGCAGTCCCACTCCTCCTCCCATTAAGAATACGCCATTCTCAGGGAGGAATGAATTAGCCGTTTTGTAGAGATCGCGAATGTATCCCATATCAAATCCTATACTTGGAGCAAAAGTCAATCTCCAAGGATCTTTACCAAATGCGGGGAAATACAAAGAGACATCATTCCTCCATAATACGCCAAATTGCCCAGAGAGATTTAGTCCTTGAAACCCTCTCACAGCATATCGCCCACCAATCAACATTTGATCATTTGCATAAAGTCTATTTTGTGCAACTTGAGTTTTGATGCTTGTTGTATAAACACCTATAAATTTCCATACATTAAATGGGACATACGCATAGAGATTTACAACCGGGACGATATAATTAAACCCCTGCATAGCTGGATTTGACAAAGAAAATCCTTGCAACATACTAAGATTTGTAGAGAATTTATATTGATTAAGTGTAAATGTATATTGTGCAAAAAGTGAATATTGTAAGATTCTTTGTCGTTGCACGATAAGCTCTGCTTCTCCTATGAAACTATCTGAAGTCCTCGCACCAAAGCCAACACCAACAGAGATATTATGCTTTGGATTTGCTAAAAGTGCATAGCTTAGTTTAGAATCAAAATTAAAACTTCTCCCCTCATACAAAACAGAAAAGTTCTCTAATGGAATCTCCATAGCATTGAGTGCATAGGCAAAGTTTGTCTCAATCAGAAAGCGACGAATGGGGACAGAATAGCTCAAAGACGAATAGAAATTATAATTTCTTGTGATTGCTTGTCCATTAAAAGGGATAGAGCCTAAAAAATAAAGTGTGATAATATCAGCTAAACGCAGTGGATTCTCATAGCTCAATAAAAGTGTGCTTTGGTATTTATCAAAGAGTGTACCACCATTATCAAAGATAAATTGCCCAGAAATTGGCAGTGATTTTCTCTTAATCGCAATCCTAATATTACTCAAATCCTCACTATACGCAGGGAGAATCTGCATTGTTGTATCAAGAGATTTTATCCTTGTTAGGTTACTCACACCTTGTTCTAGTTTCTTGAGATTGAGTATATCGCCGGACTTTAGAGCAAAGTCCTTTTTAAAGAAAAAGGCATGTCCATTGCTTTGATAGTCTATCTCCCCTATTCTACCTATCTGTGTACGTATCTGAAGCTCACCAGAGTTTAGATCCTGCTCTCCTATGCCAAAGCGAGTAGTGATATAGCCATTTCGTAAAGCAGTTTCGTTGAGGGATTGTAATAATGAAGCAATGTCTTTTACACTCAAACATTGATCTAAATAATTTGTAGCGAGTCTCTGTGTAAATGGGAAAGTTTTAGCAATAATATCTCTCTCATCATCTGTATGATAGAGATAGCTATTGAGTGAAGAGAATGAGATTGTATCAATGGGGAAACATACTTTTTGCTGTTCCCCATCTCTTGCAAATATCTCATGAAAAAAACTACACAAACAGACAAGAAAAAGGGTCTTGAATACTCTACCATAGAGAGATTCTCCATAGTGATATAGCATAGCCTCCCCTCTTCTTAAAGATATGGATTAAAATAAGAATTTATATCCGACATTAAAGCGAAGTGGATTGTATGCACCAGGAACACCAGCTGCCACCATATCTGCTGCTGTTTCAGCATCCGTTCCCATAAATCCAATCATATTGTATGATAAAATAGGTAAAATTGCAGTTACATCAATCCTGCTATGCTCACCAAGCCCGAAAGTAATACCTGCCCTCCCATAGATTGGAATATTCATACTGACTAATGCTTCAGCACTTAACTTTTGTGCTGCTATACCAAAACCTGCTCCAACACCCACAAAGAGACCGGTAGAGAAAGAGCCTGTATTGACAACATTTGCCATAATATCAAAGTTGAGATTTACATCAAGCACATGAAGGTTTGTATTTGCTTGAGCAAAAGCTTGACCATAGCCAAGTCCTAAAAATGTCCTTAACCCTACATACTCACCAAAGAACCACTCACCACCAACATTGATACCAACATTCCATCCTTCAGCAGGAGCATTAATAAAGCCTGTATAAGATTTTTTTGCAAGACCATTTGTAGATTCAAACGATCCTCTATCATATCCTGCATCAATACCTACAAAAGTCCTCGCTTGTGCAAGAGTGGCACTTAAACTTAAACTAACTAAACCCAATGCTAATATCTTTTTCATTGATATTCCTTTATGTAAAAATGTATAAATTAACAAGTTACATAAGATTTCTTCAAATTTATAATTTAAAGACTATCATAACCCTTAATTTATATCAAAGAAATCGTCAAATCATAATAAATTTTAAATTTATTTGATATAAATTAGATAAATCCATGAGATTCTATAACCTTTCTTGCAACTATATATAATAACTTATAGTAATATTTATTCAATAATAATAAAAGTAAATTCTAAAAATAAAGTCTTTTAGGATTCATATGTTACTCTTATCCCCATTTTATCTCTTTTTCATTCTTTCTCTCAAAATAAATACGCTTTTTGCTTCTTTACTGATCTTTCACAATTACTTTGCCTAATTCCCGTGTAAGAGTGAGTTATGATTTAAAATATATGCTTGTATCCAAACACTAAACGAATGGGAGTATATACTGCATTTCTATCAGAGCGAACACTAAAATGCACAATAGGAAGATGTGTTGCGATTTCTATTCTCTCGTTTTCTTTGAATCCAAATATCACTCCAAATTTCCCAAGAAAACCAATGCTCACATCGGGACTGCGTGTAGCATTTCTTGCACCAAACCCCGTATAGACATCAAATGAAGCTCCAGCAAAGACTGAAAAGGAAAAATCACTCTCATTAATCATACTCAAGATACCATCAGAACCAATCCCAACTTGAATATAAAGCCCACTTCCCTGCGATCCAAAAGATGGTATAAAGTTTTGCTCTAAATAGATTCGCCAAGCGAAATAGTCATTGATACTTTTCTCACCACCTATATTCCAGCCGGGTAATAGAGAATGTGAGGTTATGGGTTCGCTAAATGCCCCACTTCCCCATGATGACGAATGATCTCTTGGGTAATTTGAGGATAAATTAAAAGCATATATCATATTTATTCCCATAAAAAAAGATATATCTGAATGAAGACCGCCAATAAACCTCCCAAGACTACCAAAATTGTTGCTAAAACCACTACGACTACTACTTGTATTTGTTCTCATTCCAAAAGCCTGCATACATTCACTTGTAACAAAAAAGAAAAGTAAGATTATTACTAATTTTTTCATTATGTATCTACCTTAGAGATGGAGAGTTCGCAGGAATATCTGACATGACTTTATCTGTTTCTATCCTTAGAAATAATATTTATATCCAATCATGATTCGCATAGGAGAGTGAGCCATGTGTCTTTCTCCAGTGTCAAGAGCTCCCGGGCTCGGAGGATTTTCTATCTTATATCTATCAGTAACAAATGACATTGTAGCTATAGGCATGAGAATAGAAAAATCTATCCTATTGTTCTCATCAAAGGCAAACATCATACCAACCCTAGGGGATGCGAAATTCATCATATTTTCACCAAAGCGATATAATGAAAACATCATTTCACCCGGAGCTAGACCAACATATATCTGAAAAGAGAAATTATATGTCTGATAAGCTTTCCATATAAAATCAAGATATAAACCAAAACCAATATGTTGCTGATACCTTGCATCGAGATTAAATGTAAAGTTATATATGACATTAAAAAAGAATCTAAATGCAAAATAATCACCCCAATTAAATTCATTGCCAGCATTAATCTGCAATGCCATACCATGAGTTTTTGCAGAATCAATAATGCCACCTAAGGGATAGAATCGAGAATCGCCAACATAAAGCCCCCTACCAATAGTGTATCCAATATCAGCACCGACAAAAGCATACCCATCCTTAGTGCCTCTAAAAGCGAAGCTATAAGCACTTTGAATAAATATAAAGAATGTAAAAACACATATTAGAATCTTTTTCATTGCATTGTCCTATTTATATGATTCTATTGATTAGAAAATATTAAAACATATACTTATAACCTATCATAAGTCGCATTGGTGTGTAATAAGCTGTATCATCATAAGTCCTTTCATGATTGTATTCAAATTCTGTGCGAGATATTATACCCTCCATTGTAACAATGGGTATGGTAACAAAAATATCTATTCTATTATGCTCATCTATACCAAACATCATACCAGCTCTGCTGGATAGACTTAATAAAGCTGGTTTAACGCTGTTACCAAAAGTTAGAAGTAGTTCTGCACCTGCACCTATATAGAAGTGAAAAGAATAGCCATTGATTTCTACAACATTCCAAATCAAATCAAAAGTTATATTAGTCCCTAAATAATAGCTATACATGTGATTGGGTTTAATTATCGAGGCAACCATAACAGGAGTGCTAAATCTCCATGAGAAATAATCATTGATACTAGTTCCACCACCACCACTAAACTCTACCATAACGCCATGAGATTTCACACCTCTAAAGGCACTACTACCTACATAATCAGAGGTTTTTGGTTCTGCTAAATAGTCATTTTGTTGATAAATAACATAATCCCCACCAAAAAAATATCCAACACTCACGCCTAAGAAACCATCCCATTTTTTTAAAGGAGCATATCCTCCACCATTGCTCCTATTGCTACTTTTGCGACTAGATTCAAAAAAACGTCCCAAAAAGGCATATGCACTATCAGCAAAGACGAATGATAAAATGATACATGCCAAAATCTTTTTCATTGCATTGCCCTATTTATATGATTCTATTGATTAGAATCTTGTGGTAAATGTTCCACTACTTTATTTACTGCAGTATCTACAGCATTATCAATTGTTCGTTGTGTGAAGTCTTTTATTTCTTTTTTAATGGTTTTTTCAGGATCGTATTTAAAATCATTCCATTTACCTAGAGTCTCTATATTGGCAATTTCAGTGTGATCTCTGTCACTTCTATTTACATAACTATCTATTTTAGTATCAAGATTTATATTCTTAGATATACTAGAGTGTGTAACGCTCAAATTAGGCTCTGGTAAGATTATGGTATCTTGTGTAAATAAAGTATGTGATGATGAATTCACTGTATCACTGCTAGATACAGAATTAGCAGTGATATTTCCACTATTACCTTCTATATATGCCCCTTTTAAGTTAATATTGCCTGCTATCATATTTATAAAATTTGAAGCAATGCCACTTTGACTATTCACACCATTTTCGTGTCCAAAATATCCACTACCCGTCATATTCTGATAACTTTTTAAATTCTCTGTCGTGCCGACAGCTATATCAAAACCAGCACCATATCGAGAATCTTTTTTACTTGTAATATTGAGATTTCCTCCTATATTAGCATTTAGTGTATAAGAGTTGATATTACCACCATTTATATTGACATCGCTTTTTGTATTAATGGATAAATTATTTGAATTTATCGCTGCATTATTGTTGGTTGCTTTATATGAAGCATCAAGACTTATATATGTATCACGTTCTGTATCATGTAATGTAACAGAATCAAAGTCAGGTTTAAAACCGATTGCCACAGATTTATCTTGTGTTGATTCGATATTTAAGGTATTTGTCGTAATACTTGCATTGTTTGCATTGATACTTGAGCCTTGCAATGTGGTATCATTATTTACATTAAGCGTCAAATTGTTCGCACTTACGCTAGAGCCTACATATTTTGGAGTCCAATGATAATTTGCATGAGTAAGACCATGTGCTTTACTCCCATCCCAAGGGACAACCATTTCTCCACTTGAATCAATTCCAATATCATAACCAGAATATTTTACACTAAGTATTTTCATATTATCTGTTTGTATCGTAGCATTATCTTTTGCAACTAAGTTTGAGCCTATGATAGTAGTGTCGCCTTTTGCTACAAGATTTAAATTATTTGCATACATATTTGAAGCGACATTGCTTTTAGCATCTAAACCATCATACTTAAGACTACCACCAAGAGAGGTTTCAGAGCCATCATAGCCAATGTTAGCCTTGATACTGCCTGTATGGCTATTGATTGTATCTGTCTCATTTTTTAAAGTAAAATTATTTGTATGTATATTAGCATCATTTTTTACTATAAAGTTAGAGCCTGTTATAGTTGTATCTCCTGTGGTAGTTAAATTTAATGATCCTAATTGGAGATTAGATTGTGTGTTGGTAGTATCTTTTGAGATTAATAAATCATAATTCCCGCCCAAAGACATAGAGAATCCACTAGCACCTATACCAAATCCAGCATTTGCACCGCCACTATGATTGTTTTTAGTTTGTTCATGTGTAGCACTTGCAACATTAAAATTATTTGTTTGTATATCTGCTGTGTCTTTTACTGATAGATTAGATCCTGTTATAGTTGTATCTCCTGTGGTAGTTAGCTTGAGATTATTAGCATTAAAGTTAGAGCTATGCGAACTTGCATTTGTTTCATTTGTGCCATTATATTTATAGCTAGTATCCATGCCAAAATCATATCCGCCATTATATGTTAGCTTTGCTCCTATATCAAAGTTATGTTTATCTATATCAGTTTCACTTGTATTTGTAGCATCTGCTAGCTCAAAGCTTGTCGCTGTAATTTCCGCATTATTCGTATCGATATTTGAGCCTTTTATACTAGCATTATTTTTAGCATTTATTGATAAATTATTAGATTCTATATGGGAACTTTTATTAGCAGTAGTGTTGGTATCCTTATTCTCATTTTTATATCCATATCCTGCAGTGAGGCTAACACCTGTATCTTGAGCTTTTGTTCCAGCACCAATTCCTATACTTACTTCTACTGTATGCTCTGATTCTTGAGTATTATTCTGATTTTTTTGCTCTTTTGCGGAGATATTCACATTCTCGCCACTTAGGGCTATATCATTTCCTTTGAGATTTGAGCCTATGATGTTAGTGTCATTGTTTGAAGCAATAGTGATATTACCTCCTGTGAGATTTGGGCTAGATGCGGTCGTATCAAATATATTTTCTGTTGTTGTGCGATTAATATGAGTAAAGCCTGCTTTTAGTCCGATAGAAATATCTTGAGATTTTAGTTCAGAAGCCAAATCTATACTACCTACTGCTGCTTTACCAAGATTTTCTTTAATAGTTTCTACTGCTTTATCTACGCCCTTAACTTCAAACCCTATCCCAAATCGATTGGAGGTAAAATCTGTCGTTGTTTTTGTTGTTATCTCGTTATCTAAAGACTCTATAGAGACATCTTTCCCAGAGAGTGCAAGGGTTCCATTTGTAGAGTCTGCATTGAGATCACTTGATTGGATAGCGAGACTCTCACCTGCATTCATAGTGATATTGTTTGCATTGATAGAGGCGTTATTATGAGTATTTGCTGTTTGATTCTCATGTATCTTTGTCGTATCCTTACCTACACTCATGCGATAATATCCATCGTCTTTGCTAAACTTTAGCCCGCTTGTCTCTATCTTTGTATCAGTTATGATATTGTGCGTATCTGCACGATTACTTAGCAAGAGATCTCCATCTGCATTCATAGTAACAGAATCCGCATTTGCATTGAGATTATAGGCGTTTATATCATTGTTTGCATTGATTGAGATAGCATTCCCGCTGAAGTTAGAGGCAAGATTTGTGCTTTGAGAATCTTTTGTAACCTCTGTCGTAGTGGTTTTGGATAAAAACTCACTAGTAGTCGTAGTTGTTTGTGTTTGTGAAAAGCTTGTATCTTTTGCTGTATCTATCGTGATATTTTGCCCAGCATTTAATGCAAGGGTATCTTTTGCTTCTATATTTGTAGAGATGAGATTCATATCTCCTGTTGTCTCAAGTAAGACATTGTTCCCTTTGATTGAGCTTCCAATATTTGTTGTACTCTTGTATGTTGCGACAGAATCACTATAGTTATTATGTGTAGCAAGCGTATCGATTGTAAGCGTATCGCTTTTGAGTAAAACACTCTCTTGTGCATTGAGGTTTGCACCTGTGATATGCGTATTGTTTGCATTGATTGAGATGGCATTCCCCTCAATGCTCGCAAGCGATCCAAGTGTAGTATTGCTTGAAGTGCTTTCTGTATATTGTGCTAATGGTGATTGCGATTTACCCGTTAAGTAACTCCATATATCAGATCTATATCCTACTTGATTTGCACTATTGCTTATCGTGCTAGAGGAGATATTGACATCTTTTGCAGTGATATTGACTTCATTTCCTTTGAGTTTCCCACCATTTTGTGTAAAAGATTCTGCATTGAGATTGAGTCCCTCCATCGAGACTATCTTACCATTTTCATTGATGATAAAGTCTGCGTTTACCATCATATTTTTATCAGAGCTAAGCTTTGATGAATTCAATATATTTTGAGAATCTATATGTATATTATTTGCAGAAATACCACTTTGCAATGCAATGTCTTTGGAGTTAAGATTCTGTAATTTTTCTTTATATTTGGTTTGAGAGAATAAAGATTTATCGTTGATTTCTGCTAAGGAATTTTTGGGTGTGATATAGAGATAATCTTGTATCTCATCTATGGTTGTAAAATGAAGGCTTTTTAAATGGTTTTGGAATCCCTCTGATAGAATAAATTTCCCATAGTGATTTTGATACAATGGAGCTTGCAAAGAGCTTGAGCTATCAAGGGCTGTGAGGAGAGAATTGATCGAGTTTATCTCTATTGTATTAAGGCTAGGATTTGGTGCGACAAAATCAAGTAGTGTATATTCATTTGCACGAGTGAACTTAGAAGTAGTATAAGTGCTACTACAAAACCAATCTTGACTTATATGTTCTAGCAACCATACGCATTTACCATATCGATTATATGTTGTAGCCTTGCCATTTTCATAGCTTACAATCTCTCGTAATTCCGGAGCGATATTAGTAAAATTCGTCGCATAGTTTTTAAAAGAATCTTTTGCATGGATAATGCCTGTATCATTGGTAAAATCCTCTGCCTCAATAGTGATATTTCTCCCTAAAAGGATACTTGGGGAATAGGTCGCCTCATTGATATATTCTTGTGAAGTAACAATAGTATATTTATATTGAGAATCTGAAGGCTTTTGAACATTATTAATAGTAGGATGCCATGAATTAAATTTCTCTGTTGTAATAACTTTTTTCTCAATATCAGCGAAACCTTTATTGAGGATTGTATCTGCCTTGAGATATATATCGTTTTGCGCATGGATAATAGAGTTATTCTCAATGCTTCCTGCTTGTATGTCAATATTCGATTCCGAATAAATAAGAGGTGCAAATTGTTTTTTTGTATCCTCTTTGTCTGCATTCTCTGTATCAAGGAGAATATCTGTATTTTGTCCATTTTGCACTTGTGAAATAGTTGTAATGTCAATAGGCTTTGAAATCTCTATCTTTCCATCTGCACGCAAGACAAATCCATTATCACCATTATTTTGTGAAGCGGTGCTTGCTATCATACCAGAGTTCCTAATCCCTACACCCTCATCTGTTGCTACAATAAATATCTTATTTGATAAAATACTACCAAGATATGCGACATCAAGGGCTAGTGCGTTTTCTGTCTCATTATTATCAAGCTTGATAGGTTTATAAAGTAATGCAACAGGAGAAAAACTGACTTGATTTGATCCAAGTAATATCCTTAGATTCTGTGCTTGAAGTGAATCTTTTACACTCATGCTTTTTGCAAGGAGAGTAAGACTTGCGACATTTTTTGCATCAAGTGCTTCTACGATAATATCACCTCGTTTTATATTAAGAAAAATGGGAGTAGAATTTGTATATTCCTTGAGCGAATTTAATCGCTCTAACTCTTCTTTACTCAAACTACCAGTGCTTAGGGTTACATTCCCTGCATTGATGAAACCACATCCTTGACAAGTAATACCATTTGGATTTGCTAAAAGCATGTCTGCTTTGCTCCCAGCTATCTCTAAATAACCAAGTAATTGGGAGAGATTTCCTCCTGTTACTTGATTGAGTATAAGTCTTGCAGTTGCGGAATCTAAATTTGGATTGGAGTTAATAAATCCTGCGAGTTGCGTATTACCTAGTGCTTCTTGTGCTAAGATATTATTTAAGATAGCACCATCTTGACCGACATTAAATTCATGATAGAAATTATTAGAGATACCCGCTTGATTTGGCTTAGCGATATTTACTATATCGATATTATTATCTGATTGAGTGAGAGTTGGGTTAATATTGGTTTGAGTTGTATCAATCACGATTTGACTTGCAAAAAGAGCTTGAGAAGCTATGATTGAAAAAACATTTACTATTGTTATTGTCTTTTTTATAAAGGGAGTAAAAATTACCATAGAGAATCCTTTCTAAACAAAAACTATTATTTTAAAAATTTTACTCTTTGGTAAGTTATTTCTACCTTAAAACAAAAAATGTATATTCAATAAGTCTGAAAAAATATATAAAAGTTACTATTTGTTACGATACTAATATTATGAAAATTATGAAAATTATGATTTTAAGCATATAAAAATATACATTTAATAAAAATAACTTATGTGTTTATTCCATTGACTTTACAATTATTATCAAAATAAATCAAAAACCTTAATTATACAAAAATACCCTAAAATGCAACATTTGTTTAAGTAGAGAAATAAAATACATTATACAACATGAATCAAAGTCCTAAGCTTTAGAATCATAATTTTGTATGACTTGCATTTGAGTATTTTCTAAAATTTTTATGATGACATTCACAAATAATTCATTAATATCCATAATATCTTCAATCTCATCCAAAGAGAGTTTAAAAGTATTATTCCCCACAATCTGTAAAAAAAGGCTTTGATCTGGCTTTGTGGCAATATCAATGAATGTAGAAACTAGCTTAGACAAAGCTTGTTCATTATCTTTTGTGATTTTAGAATCTGTTTTAATATTTCCAGAAATTTGATAAGAATTTTGCAAAAATGATAAATAATCTTCAAATAATGCAGAATCTTGTATTGTGCGATAATTTTTATCATTTTGTGAATTTTCATTTTGTGCAATGCGTTGTTCTCTTTTATAAAGATCAAAAAGAATTGTATGTAAAGAATAACTTTTTAATCTCAAAGTTGCTTTTTTAATTTGTATAAAATATTTATTTTTCCAATCTTCTTGTTTTTCTGCCAATGGTTGAATAAATAATTCATGTTCTCTATTAAGTGCTTCAAGTGTTGTATTTACTTGATTATAAAGTGTATGAAAGGTTTTAAAATCAGCGTCTATTTCAATTTCATATACATTTGAATGTAAATTACACGAAAGATTCACTAATAAAACATTTTGTTTTATATCTTTTGACTTTTTTAATTCTGAAAAATCAGTGCAAAGAATTGATTGTGGCATGAGTGAAGAGAGATTATATCCCTCAAAGTTTAAATCTTTTGTTTCCAGAGTATAGGAACGAGTTTTCTTAAGAACATTCTTATTTAATAGAACATTAAATTCAAAATTTTTAACAAGCACACCCTCAATCCATTCCACATTTTGAACATTACACATTGCTTTGACATTATCACCTTGACACTTTATAGCAGGAGAAATCTCTTGCGTTTGTGTAATAGCATATTCATATACACTTTCTTTTGCCAATAACATCACACTATAAGAAAAAAATACGATAATATAAAAAAATCGTGTAATTTTCATTTTATCCCCTTATTCATAGCTTTGCAAGATTCAAACAAATCAAAATTCATTCTTTTATCAATATTCTATTGTGGAATAGTTCTAACATTGTAACATAAGTTTTTATATTTTCTTTCTGGTTTTATATAAGAAAATACACCCTCAACCTTTTAGATTCAGAATATATGAAGGCTCAAAACTACTAAGATCCCATAAAGGTATATTTTGTCCTACATCAATTTGAATATCGGAAAAACCTTTTAATTCATGCAGTGAATTGATTAAAAATCTTTGAATCTTTTCACTCATTACTTGTAGTCGCAAATTTATATCTCCTTGACTATCGCGTGAAACAATCCCACTAATTTCACCAAGATGAGGAAAGATACTATAAAACTCTAAAAAATCTACCTGTTTTTTCATCTGCACAAGGTTATCTTTTCCATTACTATCTTGTATAACCATACTAAAAACACCATTTTGCAGGGCAATTAATAAATTTGATAATTCTATAAATTCTTGCTTACTACTTGCTAATGGTAATCTTTCTAATAAAAAGTCTTTAAATACACTTTCGAGTTGCTTACCTCCATTTTGTGTCTCATTCAAAAGATCCTTTAAATCACTTGGATTTAATTTAAGCCTTGCATTATGGAGATTCTCAAGCATTTTTGGTTGTTTAATGAGGTCAGAGATAACAAGCCCATCTTTCCCTTGTTTTACACTTGCCCAATAATTTGCACCAACACTTAATTCTTTATTACTCTGCGTTTCTATTACAAGCTTACCAAGCTGAACTAGATATTTATCCACACCCTTTTTATCAAGAATGCGTAATAACATAGGTAAAGTTGCATTTAATTCCTTATTTCCTTTGGTTGTTGCCATTTGACTAAGAAGATTCTGCAAATGTGCTGGTTGTATCATTGTTCCCTCATTCAAAAGCATATACAAAATAGTCTCATTAAATAAAAATTATAAAGTTACAATTTTCTATCTATAATATCTTATCTTTATAGAATTTAAGAATATTTAAGCTAAAAAACACCAAAAATAATACTATATTGTATTATTATAATTTCTTTATTAAAAGTATCCAAAAGATTTTTAAAATCGAACAATAAAAAAATTATAGAGAATATATCGACATAATTTTTCCCAAGATTCAATAAAACTCATAAAAAAGTCACATGAATTGCAAAAAATACACTACTTTAAAAATAAATTGTGTTACAATTAGCAAAAAATTTTCTTTATACATGGATTTCTAATGAGTGACCAACAAAATATAAATATCGATAAGATTATGCAAGTTTTACCACATCGTTATCCAATGCTATTGGTAGATAGAGTTTTAGAATTACAAGCACACAAAACTATTATTGCTTACAAAAATGTAACAATTAATGAGCAAGTTTTTATGGGGCATTTTCCTAAAGAACCGATTTATCCCGGTGTCATGATTATTGAGGGCATGGCACAAGCTGGTGGAATTTTAGCTTTTGTTAGCACTTGGGGTTTAGAATTTGATGCAAGTCAGAATAAAATTGTATATTTTATGACAATTGATAAGGTAAAATTTAGAGTTCCTGTTCGTCCAGGTGATCGCCTAACCTATAAAATGAACGTTTTAAAGCAACGCAGTAATGTTTGGCAACTTGAAGGAAAAGCTTTTGTTGATGATGTATTAGTCAGTGAGGCAGAACTCAAAGCCATGGTTACAGATTCACATAATAAATAATGAGTATTATATTATTTTCGATATTGCATTCAAATTCAAAATAATAAAGATAGATAAAAATTATAGGGGTAAAATGTAATGAATGATTCCATAACGATTGATTCAAGTGCAAAAATTGCAAAAACAGCCATTATTGAAGGGAATGTAGAAATTGGTGCAAATGTTATCATTGGTGATTATAGTGTCATTAAGGGCAATATCACGATTGGAGATGGAACATTTCTTTATAATAATGTAACAATCATGGGACATACAAAAATTGGAAAAGATAACAAAATTTTTCCTAATGCAGTGTTAGGAACACCACCACAAGATTTAAAGTATAATGGTGAAGATACAATCTTGAAAATTGGAGATAAAAATCTTATCCGTGAATCTTGCATGTTTAATCCCGGCACTGAAGGTGGAGGTGGGATTACAGAGATTGGCAATAATAATTTATTTATGGCATATGTGCATATTGCACATGATTGTTTAGTTGGCGACAATAATATTCTTGCAAATAATGCAACTTTAGGAGGACATATTCACATTGAAAACTTTGTGAATATTGGTGGTATGACGCCCATTCACCAATTTGTTAAAATAGGAGAAGGTGCTATGGTTGCTGGTGCATCTGCACTTTCACAAGACATTCCACCGTATTGTATGGCAGAAGGTAATCGTGCAAAAATTATTGGACTTAATCGTTTTCGTATGAGAAAAATTATGGAAAGAGATGAGATTGATAGAATCAATACCCTCTATCGCCGTTTATTTTCAGGAACGCAAAACTTAAAAGATCTTGCAACAATGGAGCTAGAAGTAGCAAAAAATTCTCCAGATATCAATAAAAGTGTTATTAAAATTTGTGAATTTATTTTACAATCAGAAAGAGGGATACCCTATAAGAGAGGCGAATTAAATGAGTGAAATATGTAGTTTCTGTGGTAAAACAAAATCTAAACCAAATCCTATCGTATCAAGTAATGAAAAGATCACAGGCACAAAAGCCTATATTTGCAAAGCATGCACCGTATTTATTTATAAATCATTTTATGATGAAAAATCTCTTGCAAGCATTCAATCTAATAGCCTTGAAGATGTCCCATCTCCAAAAGAATTAAAAGAATATTTGGATCAATATGTTGTCGGACAAGATCAGGCAAAGAAAGTTTTTAGTGTTGCCATTTATAATCACTATAAAAGATTACTACACCAACAAAAAGCAACAGAATCTCTCGACAATATTGTAAATGTAACAGATTTAGAAGAAAATGTAGAATTATCAAAATCTAATATATTACTTATTGGTCCCACAGGTAGTGGAAAAACACTTATGGCGCAAACTTTAGCAAAATTTCTTGACATTCCAATAGCTATTTCAGACGCAACCTCACTCACTGAAGCTGGTTATGTTGGAGAAGATGTTGAAAATATCCTCACAAGACTCTTGCAGGCAGCAAACTACGATTTAAAACGTGCTGAAATGGGAATTGTTTTTATTGATGAGATTGATAAAATATCAAGACTTTCTGAAAATCGATCAATTACACGTGATGTATCAGGAGAGGGTGTACAACAAGCTCTCCTTAAAATTATTGAGGGAAGCATAGTAAATATTCCTCCAAAGGGTGGAAGAAAACACCCAAATCAAGAATTTGTTAAAATTGATACAAGCAATATCCTTTTTATTTGTGGAGGTGCATTTGATGGATTAGAAGAAATCATAAAACGAAGGCTAGGTAAAAATGTTCTAGGGTTTGATTCTAATCCTAAGTCTGAAGTCACAAAAGACAATACTATACATCAAGTCGAAACAGATGATTTAGTGAGTTTTGGATTAATACCAGAGCTTATTGGGCGTCTGCATGTTATCGCAACTCTTGATTCCATAAGTAAAGAAGCAATGATTTCTATTCTTACAAAACCAAAAAATGCCTTAATTAAACAATACCAAAAACTTTTTGATATTGATGGTGCAAGGCTTATATTTGAAAACGATGCAATTGAGCGTATTGCGGAACTTGCAATGGAAAGAAAAACGGGTGCAAGAGGTCTGCGTGCAATTGTTGAGGACTTTAGCCTTGATGTAATGTTTGATTTACCAAACCTCAATGGATATGAAGTAATCATCACTCGCAAATGCGTTGATAAAATTGAAAAACCTATTTTAATCAAAAAAAAGAAGAGTAAAGTAGTTTAATAAAAGAATAAAAAATAAGGAGATTTTTAAAGTGTTTTTAAATAAATTTGTAGGTTGGTTTTCACATGATATAGCAATCGATTTAGGAACTGCAAATACTATTGTTATGATTAAAGGGCATGAGATTCTCATTAATGAACCCTCTATTGTCGCTGTCAAAGTTGATAAATACCATCATGATGGAGAGATCCTTGCTGTTGGTAAAGAAGCCAAAGAAATGATAGGAAAAACTCCTGATAATATTCGGGCTATACGTCCTTTACGAGATGGAGTTATTGCTGATTTTGAGATTACAGAAAAAATGATTCGCTACTTTATTGAGAGAGCACATAAAAGAAAATCGTTTATGCGACCAAGAATAATGGTTTGTGTGCCTTATGGATTAACATCCGTAGAACGTAAAGCAGTCAAAGAATCGGCTATGAGTGCTGGTGCAAGAGAAGTATTCCTTATTGAAGAACCATTAGCCGCAGCCATTGGGGCAGGATTACCTATACAAGAACCTCAAGGAAGTCTTGTTGTTGATATTGGCGGTGGCACAACAGAAATAGGAGTGCTATCTCTTGGTGGATTAGTAATATCAAAATCGATTCGTATTGCAGGTGATAAACTAGATCTCGCAATTATGGATTATGTTCGTAAAAAATTTAATCTCTTAATAGGGGATAGAACAGCAGAAGAAATCAAAATTGATATAGGTTGTGCAGCTCCCCTTGAAACTCCCCTAATCAAGCTTATTAAAGGACGAGATCAAGTGAGTGGATTGTTAAATTCAATAGAACTAACAAGTGAGGATATTCGTGAAGCAATCAAAGATCAAATTAAAGAAATGGGAAATGCACTGCATGGTGTATTGCAAGAAGTGCCACCAGATCTTGCAGGTGATATAGTAGAGAATGGTATCGTTTTAACAGGTGGTGGAGCTCTTATACGAAACCTTGATAAATATTTTTCAGATATTGTAAAATTACCAGTTTATGTTGGTGAAGAACCATTGCTTGCGGTTGCAAAAGGGACTGGTAAAGCAATGGAAGATATGGACATGCTTGAAAGAATTGCTGCGAGAAGTTAAAAACTACAATACTAGGATTATAGAGTGAAATTATTTACCTTTTTTGTTATAATTCTAGGTATCTTAGTTACCGTGTTTGGTTTTACACCTACATTGCGACAATATGTTCTTGATATGTCATTTCATATTAAAATCTTTTATTTGGATAAAAAAGAGGATATTACTTTCTTTATCCAAGACTATATCAATCAAGCAAATCAAATTCAAAATATGCGAACAAAAATTCAAAATCTAGAGGCAGAAACAATTCAATACGAAGCCCTCAAAGCAGAATTTGAAAATCTCTCATACTCTCTTGAAGTTGAAAGGCATTATGATGATCCTGATGTTCATCTGGCAAAAATTCTCTCATATGCTACACTTGGATCATATACAAAAATTTGGATTCGCTATCCAGCATTACCAAATAATACAAAAATTTTGGGAATTATCAAAGATGGTTATGCCATTGGTATTGCAAAATGGGTTGATAATCATTTACTTGGAATCTTGATTGGTGATCCAGAATGTAGTTATAGTGTATACATTGGTGAGAACCATGTTCCTGGAACATTAAGGACAATAGAAGATGGCAGTATTGTGATAGACTATATTCCTGCATGGCAAAGTATTAAAAGTGGGGATAGTGTTATTACAAGTGGTTTAGATGGTATTTTCTTTGAGGATATAAAAGTAGGCACTATTGGTGCTATTAAGTCAGATAATGGTTATTTGCGTGCGGAACTCAAATTGCAAAATTTCAATAATCATTTAAGTTATGTTTGGCTTGTTGATACAAAAATTATGCAAACAACAACTCTTAATGACAATATACAAAACATACAAACTGAAAAAGAAAAATAAAAAACAACAATATAGCCCTACAAGTTTGTATTTACTATAAAGTCTAATATTATAGATATATCTCATTATTTTCTTTTATAAAATAAATGAAAACAGAATAATAAACTATTATAAGATGATAAATACACATAATTGCTTTTTATTGATACCCTTAAACTTACATTTGTTTTACCACTTAGTAGGCTAAGTATCTTAATAAAACCCTCTTTATCTTACTAAGATTTTACAAATATTCTTCAAATCATAATTATTGTGGTTTAAAGTTTTTAGAATCTTTACAATATTGCTTTACAAAGCAATTTTCACATTGAGGTCGAACAGCCTTGCACTCGTAGCGACCAAACAATACAAAAGCCTGATGTAGGAGATTTAAATTATCTTTAAAAATTTTTGTTAAATCTGTTTCAGTTTGCAATGCAGTTTTACTTTTGCTTAGTCCAAGCCTATGAGAAACCCGAAAAACATGCGTATCAACTGCCATATAATTCATATCAAAAAATTCACCCAACACGACATTGGCAGTTTTTTGTCCAACACCATGCAGTTTCATAAGATCCTGCTGATTGGTTGGAATCACCCCATTAAAGTCACTCTCTACACTTTGTGCCATAAGAATAAGATTTTTTGCTTTATTATTAAAAAAGGAAACAGATTTTATTATTTCTTTTAAATCATCAATATTTGCCTTACTTAATTCTTTTGTGCTTGGATATTTTGTAAAAAGTAATGGGGTTACGATATTAACGCGTTTATCCGTGCATTGTGCAGAAAGTATCACAGCAATCAGCAACTCGTAAATATTGTTGTAGTGTAATTCTGTTTGTGCATTTGCATATTTTTTTAAAAACAAGTCTTTAATTTGAATATATTGTTGTTTTCGTGCCATTGTATGCCTTTTGTATAATCACATAAAATTATAATAAAAGATTCTATAATAATATCTTCATTGGCATGGAATCCTTATCCTCTATTTGCACATGAATTTTTACTCAAGCTTCAGAATCTGATACTATATATCAAAAAAAAGAAAAAGAAAGAATATAACATCAAAATATACTCATTTTCTTTTATTGTTATAAAGTCCAATTCGAATCTCATACCGAAGAATAAATATGCTCACACACAATGCACATATTTGTGCAATTGGATAAGCAATCCATGCACCATTTAAACCATACCGATATGCAATGACTGGTAAAAAAATTGCAATAAATATAAGTGTATAAGACATTATTATAAGAAATGAACTAAATGCTCTTTGTAAAGATTGTAAATAAAGTGCAATAATAATATTGATTCCTAAAATAATGAATCCTAAAAAATAAATTTTCATTGCTTCCGCACTTTGTGCTTTAAGGCTTAAATCTTTTAGAAATAAGGACGCTATAAAAGTATCAAAAAGAAAAAATATTATATAAATACTAATTGCTAAAATAATCTCAACACATATATAAAATTTTAGAATCTTCTTAAGTCGTGAAAAATCTTTCATACCATAATTAAAACTTGCAAGTGGTTGGATAGATTCTGCAAGTGCAAGGAGAATTGTAAAAAAATTGAATCCAGCATACATCAAAGCACTATAAATTGCAAGAGAGTTTTCTCCACCAACATCTTTTAAAACACTATTATAAAGCCACATTACAAAACCAACACTTGCTTCACTTGAGGCATAAGGCACTCCCAATTTCATTACTCGTAAAATAGCCTTAAAGCTTATTGCACGAACAAAATATAAATCTCCTTTTTTCTGGAGTAAAAAACTACATTTTTTACTCATAAAGCATAATAATGATTGACTAAAGAAACCAAAAAAAGCTTTTCTCATATCAGTAGAAATATAATGCCACAATAGCACTAAAGAGCCAATGATATGTCCCAAAGTTGTAGCATACGCACTTCCAATAATGCCAAATTCCCATACAAACAAAAAAAGATAATTAAAAATTATATTGCAAATTGCTCCTAAGAACATTGCAAACATGGCAAATCTTGGTCGCTTATCATTTACCACACAAATATCTAAAACTGGATGAATAATGACTCCAAAAAGTCCAATAAAAATCCCTTTTAAATATTCAATAGCCATGATTTCAACATGCGTAGAAAGCCCTTTAATAAAATAATGGACAATTATGTCTGCATTGTAATAAAAAAACATTCCCAAAACAAAAGACAAAGGAAAAAGAACATAAAAAATACTACTAAAAATAGTTCTCGCAAATTCTTTTTTTCCTTTTGCCAAATAATAACCAATAAGGCTTGCACCACCGAGTGAAAACATCAAGGAACAAGCCATTAAAATCGGAAAAATGGGCCATGTCGCAGCAATAGCTTTCATCGCCTCATCACCCAATTTTTTATTAACAAAGATTCCATCGACGGTTGAATAACTTGCCATTGCAAGCATGGTAAGCAACATGGGAATAAAATAGTTGATAAAAAGTTTAGGGATACTATCTTTTGCAAGATCGATATTTGACTGTGTTTTTGTCATATTTATTTTCGCTTAAGATAATAAATCTTTAGTAGGTGTAGCGACAGACTGTTTGTCATGTGTATCAAATTTCTTTCTAAAAATAATCTTAAAGGTAACAACAAAAAACCAACGTAGAATTCCATAGAGAATATAAAGACTAAAAAGAATACATAAGGTTAATGAAGGTTGCACAATAACACATGTTAAAAGCATAAGAAGAAGTATAAAATATTTTAAATTCCATTTTACCTTTTTAAAACTTGGATAACGAATATTGCTTACCATAAGAATTGAAGTAACAAACGCAAGAATAAGAAAAACATAAGAATGTTCAGTGATAAAGTTTGAAATACCAAAAATATCAAGTTTATGGTATTCTACAACAAGAATCCACAAACATATAATAGCTGCTGCAGATGGAATAGGCAAACCAATAAAGGAATTTTCAACACTTGTTGTTATATTGAATCTTGCCAATCTAATCGCACCAAGGACAACAAAAAGCCCACTAATCGCCATTCCATAACGACCATAATCATGTCCAACATAAAAATAAAGCACAACAGCAGGTGCAACACCAAATGCAACTATATCAGCAAGCGAATCGAATTCGACACCAAATTTACTTGCAGTATTTGTAAGCCTAGCAACTCGCCCATCTAGTCCATCTAATACCATAGAAAAGAGAATATACCAACAAGCAGTAGTAAAAGATTTTGAGTCATCATATACTAAGCCTTTGTATGCCATAAAGATAGCCAATATTCCCATAAAAATGCTTGCTGCAGTAAAAAGATTCGGTAAAACATACCTCGGGCTAATTTTCATAAATTCTCCTTGAATTCTTTAAAATCTTGCTAAAAATCTATTCATTAAAATTTTATTTATATAACAATATAATATAAGCTTGATAAATTACTTTCCCTCACTACAAACACACAATAATAATGCTATAAAACAGATTCTACCATAATTTTCTTTTTTCTCTTGTAAAATATATAATATTGCATTCTTTTTGTAAGTATTTTATTTCATAAGAAAAAAAATCTTATAAAGAATGGCAAATCAGCTTTATGCAGGAATCACTTCTTGCAAATAACTCTCTATATTGCAATCTATAAGAGATATATTTTGATATTGAAATAAAAGGTTACTTAATATTGCTTATATACTTGAAAAGAAAATATTAGTTCGTTATATGCAAATTGTTTATCTTTTTATTCCTTAAATACTATTTTGTTAAGTAATTTTTTTCTTGCAATATTGAATATATTTTATTCCACAATTATCCATAATTTTCATACAAACTTTAATATTTAAGCAATTAAAAACTCAATATGACATAACTAGAAAACATAGAGTGAGAAAAATTACTAATTATTAGATGATTTAAACATCACTCTTACTAAAAATCTGATAAAAATTATTTGTCCTGTTGCAACATAACTCAATATTATCTATCAGCATGTGCCCATGCACGAACTTTACTGATTCGATTCACTTCTTCTTCACTAAGGTAAATAATAAAGGCGTAATAATTTTCTTCAGGTTTTTCACGCACAAGAAAAAAAGTTCGTAATCGATAAGAAAGAGCCATTGAGCTTAATGGCTCAACCTGATAGGTAACATAAGTTGGTCGTGTCGTATTAACCAAAATCTTACTAACTTTCCGTAAGGCTTCTGTATTATAGAATGTTAAACTATAATCACGAAAATCTGAATATACACCAACCAAATGATTATTGTCTGAATCACAAAAGGAAAAATAAAGATTTGATGAAATTTTATTAAGTTTATTTGCAAGCAAACTTGCATATTCCAGTCTAATGCCTTGAAATGTTTCCAAATAAAAATTCTTAATCCCAAACCAACCTTCTCTCTCGATATATTCAAGATTAAAATCACCAAAAATAGCACAAGGAATATCAAGATTTCGTATATCTTTAGCATCTCGAATAGACTTATCGCAATATCTTGTGCTACTAATTTTCTCAAAAAGATCTTTTGCATTGTGAAGAAAATCTGGATTATATTGAAATTCAAAATGCACAAGGAATGGTTTATATTCTATATTGTATTCACTATAATGTCCATTTTTAATACTTCTATCTAAACCAAAATCTTCAAATCTTTGAGCAAATGAACTTGAATCAAAAGCCTTAAATTCCTTAATATTTACATTATAAGCTTTTCCAGATAGTAATGGTGCTATCACGATTTCATCAAAAGCATTTCCTACCGCGATACGATCATCAAGTAGCACAGGTTTTTCAACATTAAAAGTTGTTGATTGTGGATGGAAAGTATGGTCAGTAATATTATTCATTAAAATATCCTAAAATTTATTGTCTATGACATCACAAAATAAAGTATGTCTTTTACTTATTTCAATTTAAATTATATTATAAACTTTGAATAAAACAATAATAAAAATATATTTACAATTGAGCTGTGCGTCATTATAGCTAAAAAATAATAATATAAATCCATAATTGCGGTGTATTATTGCAAGTAGTATGATAATTTAGATTCTAAAAATCAAAAAAATTCTATAATATATTAAAATAATAATCTTTATTCAAATTTTAGGATTTTTTTCTACTACATACACTATTATATTATTCAAATTCTTTTTGAACTTTATTTTTCTACATTTGTATAATTTATGGTATTTTTGATGAAGTCTCAATAAAATTATTTTGAATCGTCTGATAGAGTTGTGCAAATTTCACTCTCAAGCACAAAATATTTACCACTTCCATATTCTATGGAATATTCACTACCGTTTCCTTGTAAGGCATGAAGTGTTAATTTACTTTTTTCAAGATAGGAATAATGGCTTCTATGGACAAAAACTTCGATTTGTTCTACGCTACCAAGCAAAATATCATTTTCCCCAATTTTAAAATCACCCTTCTCATAACATAATGCAGCACTTCCATCGCAACAACCTCCAGAAATATGAATAATAAAATCATGATATTCATTTTTAAGCTGTTGTATAAGTATTTTTGCCTCTTGTGTAATATTGAGCGTATCCATGTTCCTATCCTTGACTTAGTTTTATAATTATTGTGGTAAAATTATAGCAAACATTAAAAATTTTACAAGAAAAGCATGATGCTATCAAATTACTTAATTTTATGATTAATCTTAGGAAGATTAAAACCACATTGCATAAATAAAGTTTCTTATCAATAGATTTATATATTTAATGATACTATAAAACTACAATAGGAAAAATTTTTAATATTTTTTAGAATTAAAATATTATTAGTAATCTTTTGATACAATTTCAAATTTACATTTTACATCTTTAATTATTACATGGAGTTTGTATGACAACAATTTTGATTGTTTTGCAAGTGATTTTATCAATTAGCATCGTTATTGTAGTTTTACTGCAAAAAAGTTCTAGCATTGGGCTTGGAGCATATAGCGGGAGCAATGAAAGTCTTTTTGGTGCAAAAGGACCAGCAAATTTTATGGCAAAGATTACAATGCTTTTAGGTGTAATATTTTTAATCAATACTATTGCACTTGGGTATCTATATAACACAAAGACAGCAAAAAATAAAAGTGTTATTGATGGCATGAATATACCAAAAGCTCTGCCACTTACTCCAACAGATAATTCTGTGCCATTATCAAGTCCTCTTTTGAACGGAGGCAATCAATCTAATACTATTCCCCTAATGCAAGGTGGAGATTCTCCATTGCAAAACACAACATTGCCAACCCAAAATTCTTTAGAATCCACAACACAGTAGCAATCGCAAGGGAGCAAATAATGTTACATAGTCTTTACAAAAATACAAAAGAACATATGGATAAAAGTATCAATTCTCTACAAAAAGATTTTACAACTCTTCGTAGCGGACGTGTCAATGTGAGTATTTTAGATAATATCCGCATCGAATATTATGGTACGCCAACACCATTGGAACAAATAGGAAGTATAATCGCACAAGATGCTACAACAATTATCATTACCCCATGGGAAAAACCATTATTGAAAGATATTGAAAAAGCAATTCAAGAAGCAAATATTGGTGTGAATCCAAATACAGATGGAGATTCTATCAAGCTTTTCTTTCCTCCAATGACTTCAGATCAACGCAAAGAAATTGCCAAACATGCAAAAGCAATGGGAGAAAAAGCAAAAGTTGCAATTCGTAATATTCGTCAAGATTCTAATAATATGATTAAAAAGTCAGAAAAAAATAAAGAAATTACAACCGATGAAAGTAAAAAGGGGATGGATGAGATTCAGAAAATTACTGATGAATATATTAGAAAAATTGACAACATGGTAAAGCATAAAGAGGAAGAGATTATAAAAGTATAACAGGAGGAGAAAAAATGAGCCTAGATATAGAATCTATTTATCGTCAAAATAATGCTTTATTGCAAGGTCACTTTCTCCTTAGTAGTGGTAATCACACGAAATTTTATTTGCAATCAGCAAAAGTTTTAGAAAATCCAAAAACAGCAGAGTTACTTGCCACGGAGTTAGCAAAACAAATTATTGAATCAACAATTCAAATTGATTGTGTTTGTTCTCCTGCATTAGGTGGGATTTTGGCTGGTTATGAGCTTGCACGTTCACTTGGTGTGCGATTCATATTCACGGAACGAGTAAATGGTATTATGGCTTTACGACGTGGTTTTGAAGTTAAGACAAATGAAAACATATTAATCTGTGAGGACATAATTACAACAGGTGGAAGTGCAATGGAAAGTGCAGAATGTATAAAGAATGCAGGGGGAAAAATTGTTGCATTTGCAGGACTCGCAAATCGCGGGTTTTGCAGGAGAATATTACCACACACAACACACAGTACACAAGAAATAAAAACAGAATCCTGGAAGCAATTCTCAATGCCACAAAGTAAAAAAGAATGCAAACTTACTCAAAATATTCCATTATTTGCTTTAGCAGATTTTGAATTTGAAATTTATGATTCTCAAGATTGCCCTTTATGTAAAGATTCTGTTGCATATAAACCTGGTAGTCGCTAGTATTCTGATTTTTCATTATCATTAAGTAAAACAAATATTTGTTTAATTAATATAAATTTAAGTAAGTTTTAATAAATATTCTAGTATAATAGTTCTCTTGAATGTGTTCGTAGCTCAGCTGAATAGAGCAACAGGTTGCGGTCCTGTAGGTCGGGGGTTTGAATCCCTCCGAGCACACCATAAAATATTGATTCAATTATCAATCAAAATGCTTTTAGTTTAAATATCCTCTCTTACAAAATAAACCAGACATCAAAAAAATTAAAAAAAGAAATTTTAAATCTTTATCAATACAAGATTCTATGCCTTAAGCTTTTAAATATCAATCAAAGTAATAGAGTATCACAGATAGCACCAATGACAGCATGTGGTAAAATGTTACTTCATATTTAGAAAAAGATTCTCATATTATATAAATTAAAGCCGATTAGTTGCTGTCTCAAGTTACTTGTCTTTCTAACTTATCAAGCATTTATTTGTCATATATTAGCCATAAAAAATGCTAACTTATGAAATATTGCATCTTGTTAATCAATATTTTAATTGAACTTCAAAATTTGTATAATTCCCTGCAATCAAAAGCCCTATATATTATATGTTCCCTATCATTTTACCACTGAATATAAATTTAATATTAACCCCATATGTTTCTTAGGCATTATCTATGTAAAACTTAGGGCATAACTTCACATTAATATTCTTAATAAATAATATAACAAATATAAGTAAAAGATATATCCCATAAATGACTAACACTGCGACTAAAGTAGCTACAATATATCTTGTTTCATGGTTAATTTACTAACTTATAAAATTCAATTTGGCATTCTATTAATCAAAGAAACATTTTTGAATATTTTTTGAATTTGAGTAAAAAAAATATACAGATAATTTAAGAAATACAACATAAAATATAATATTTTATAGTCGTTTTAAGAAAATGTAAGAAAAAAATATGTTATCATAATATTTCTATTCTAAACGATGTTTATATTTGCATGATTTAAAATCTTCACTTTATTTGTTTATTTAGAGAAAGGAATACATAACAATATGGAAAAAAAACGAGTATATTATTTCTCAACTTGTATTGGAAGCACAGCATGTGCTGATACATGTATCAATGGTATCAAACTTTTACAAAGAGAAGGCATCGAAGTAATCTTTAAACAAGATCAGACTTGTTGTGGGCAACCAAGCTATAACTCTGGTTATTATGAAGAGACAAAACAAGTCGCACTTTACAACATGAATCTCTTTAGTGAAGATATTCCAATTGTGCTTCCAAGTGGTTCTTGTGCGGGTATGTTTAAGGTAGATTATATAGAGCTTTTTGAGGGGACACAATATCATGAACAAGCAAAAAAGTTTTGTTCTCGAATCTATGAACTAAGCGAATATCTTGATAAAGAATTGAACGTAGTGTATGAAGATAAGGGTGAAAAAGTAAAGGTTACTTGGCATAGTAACTGCCATGCCTTACGCGTAGCAAAATGCGTTGATTCTGCAAAAAAACTAATTAGAAGTCTTAAAAATGTTGAACTCATTGAATTAGAGAGAGAAGAAGAATGTTGTGGTTTTGGTGGAACATTTAGTATTAAAGAACCTGAAATCTCAAATGCAATGGTAAGTCAAAAAATTGAAGATATTAAATCTCGCAATGTTGAATATCTGATTGCTGGAGATGCAGGTTGTTTGCTAAATATAAGTGGTGCAATGAGAAAACAAGGTGTAAATGTTAAATACATGCATCTGTATGACTTTCTAGCAACAAGAATTGGATTGTAAGGGGGATAATATGAGTGATATAGGAATAAAGACTAAAGATGAGTTTCATCATGCAATCAATGGAAATCTTAACGATAAGCAATTAAGGGCAAATCTCAAAAATGCAATGGATACACTCAAAAATAATCGTAAGAATCTTATCAATGCAAGATTCTATGATTGGGAAAGTCTGCGCAATAAAGGCAAGGAGATAAAACAAAAAAATCTCCGACAACTTGATATTTTACTTGAACAATTTGAGGCAAATGCTGTAAGAAATGAAATTAAAGTTCATTGGGCAAAAGACGGTGACGAAGCAAATGAAATCATTTATAATCTTATGGTTAAGAAAAATGTTAAAAAGATTCTCAAAGGCAAGTCAATGGCGAGCGAGGAAATGCATTTAAATCATTTTTTAACACAAAAAGGATTTCAAGCAATCGAGACAGATTTAGGTGAAGTTATTATCCAATTGCTTGATGAGCCACCTGTTCATATAGTTACTCCAGCTATTCATAAGAATAGGTATCAAATCGGTGAGATTTTCCACGAAAAATTAAATGCTCCTTTAGAATCTGAACCAGAAAAACTCAATGAAATCGCAAGAATTTATATGCGTAAAGAATTTGAAGAATTTAAAATGGGACTTAGTGGTGTAAATTTTGCCATTGCAAATGAAGGTGCAATCTGGCTTTTAGAAAATGAGGGAAATGGACGAATGAGTACTGCTGCACCTGATATTCATGTCGCAATTTGTGGTATTGAAAAAGTAGTGGAGTCTTTTGAAGATGCTGCCACACTTAATGCGTTACTTATTCCATCCGCTACTGGTGCACCAGTAACCTGCTATAATAACATTATTACCTCCCCAAGACAAGATAACGAGAAAGATGGACCAAAAGAAGTCCATATTATTTTACTCGATAATAATCGCTCCAATATGCTAAAAGATCCTCATTACTATCGTTCAATGAGTTGCATTCGTTGTGGAACTTGCCTCAATCACTGTCCTGTATATGATAAAATTGGTGGACACGCATATTTAAGTGCATATCCTGGACCGATTGGTGAAGTCATAACACCTCAAATTTATGGAATTAATAAATTTTCACCAATGCTTGATTTATGTTCGCTTTGTGGGCGGTGTAGTGAAGTTTGTCCGGTGAAGATTCCATTAGCCGAACTTATTAGAGATTTGCGAAGTGAAAGAGTTGGAGAAGGACGCAAAAATATTGTAGGTAATGATGGTAGCACGAAAAATCCTCAAGAAATTTTTGCAATGAAGCAATTTGCGAGTGCTGCAACAAATCCATCGAAGTGGAGAATGGGTATTACTATGGTAGGTAAATTCGCACCGCTTGGCAAAATGTTTGCAAACTTTATTCCGGGATTAAAAAATTGGGTAAAATACCGAGAATTTCCTGAAATAAATGGTGGACTATATGCTCAAGTATCCAAAATGGAAGGAGTGATTTATGAGTAATTCAAAAGAATTTATTTTGCAAAGATTACGAGATTCTAAAGCACATAATCCAAATATTCCAAATTTTGAACCTCACTATAAAGGTGCGATGAAGCTAACACATGAACTTTTGGAAGAATTTATTACCAATCATACGAATAATAAAAGTATAATTGTGCATTCAAATACAGAGAATATTTTACATGATGTAAAAGAGATTCTTAAAAATGAAGGTGCAAAAAAAGTGCTTTATAATCCTGATATTATAATAGCAAATGCGTTTGATACAAAAAGTCTTAATGATGAGAATCTATCCAATGTAGAACTTATCCCTTATACTTACAGTGTTGATGAACATAGAGGAGAATTATTTAGTATAGACACTTCAATTGTGCAAGCACGATGCGGAGTAGCAAATATTGGTGTCATCGGCTTAAGTGCTAATCCAAATGCTCCTCGTCTCTCTTCACTCATCACAAATACTTGCATTTATCTTCTTGAGAAGCAACATATCGTAGAACACATGTTTGAGGGAATCGAGCTTATGAAAACATATGAAAAACAATTAAGAGGTAATGATGTTTTACCAAGCAATCTTATTTTTGTTGCGGGACCATCTAGAACTGCAGATATTGAACTACAAACGGTATTTGGTGTGCATGGACCACGCAAAACTTTCGTGGTACTCTATTAAAAAATAAGAAATGCCTTTGTTTATTAATTAGTTATTCATAAAAATTAATAAACAAATAATAGCCACTTTTAATTATCTTATGAACACAAGAATTGTGTTGCAACAAAAAATATTCTTTAATACATAAAGTAT
>NZ_NXLQ01000130.1 GCF_003364195.1 Helicobacter didelphidarum
TCCTTGCACGAGCTGTGGGGAATGCTGCAAACATATCACGCATATTGAAGCATTAAGTGATTTTGATATGGGTAATGGAATCTGTAAATTCTTAGATATACACACAAATCAATGTCTCATTTATGAGACTAGACCTGAAATATGTAAGATAGATGTAATGTATGAAAATTATTTTCGTGCAACATATACTAAAAAAAGATTTTATGAACTCAATGCAAATGCTTGCAATCTCATGCAAGAAAAAGCAAATATACATTCTCAATATAGGGTGCATATACAATAAGGCAAATGAAGGACTTTGAGAATCATAAAGCAAAAGAGTCTTTCATTTGCCTTAGGCATATATTTTAACTTAAAGGAGGCATTATGCCATTACCATTGATACCAGCGTTACTTGCTCTAGGAGGAGGACTTTTGGCTCTCGGTGTGATAGCGACATTAGCAGGTTTTTTTGATGCTGTAGATGAAATGAAAAAAGAAATGGGAGCAAAGGATGCTATTATTGCCAAGAAGCGGAAGAAGGGAGATTACAATGTAATAGACGCTGGTTTGCGTAATAGTAAAGGTAAAACTATCATATCTAGAAGTTTGGAAGTAAGTGATGATGTAGCAAGAGAACTTCGTGTAGGGCAAGTATGCTAAATACAGCACATGAGGAATCTATCAAAAGATTTAAAGCATTGAGGATATTATAGATTCTACAATCTATGATGAAAAGAAGAGAGAAAGGATTATATGTAATGAAAAAAGAGATACAATATGAAGTAGAATTTGTAGATGATGGTGTATTCTCTCGCTTAGGGAAAAATCCAGATTCTATAAATGAAATCTGCAAGGAATTTCGTGATAATATAAAGAATATTTTGGGACGCGATGATTATGATTTTAGAGATGTGAAGCATATTGCTTTTTTTGTTATTTTTAGAAAAAATGGAAAAAATGAAGTCTTTATACAACATAAGAAAAACTTTCATCATGAAGAAGAAGTCAGCATTTCTCTCATACGCTCCCGCCTTCATCCTAAGATTAAGAAATTTTTAGAATCTCTTCATGAAAATGCAGATTCTATACAAGCGGATTTTTACCTTGTATTTGATGAATCCATACAAGATGTCTATAAAGAGCTAGGGGGTAAAGAATCTGAAAGAGAATCTAATAATGCAAATAAAGAAAACTCACAAACAAACGAAGAGAAAGATTCTACAATAGAAATCAAGCAATTACAACCTAACATCCCAAATGAAAAAAAAGAAAATACTACAATAACACTCGATTTAGCCCCGCAGACTCCTCGCTTCAAAATGGAGCAAATCCAGCTTGATAAAAAGACAAGAAAGGCATTGCAAGAGTGCATTACACTTGTGAAAAAGCAACCACTTATATA
>NZ_NXLQ01000131.1 GCF_003364195.1 Helicobacter didelphidarum
TAAATCTCCTGATGAGCTTGATGCAATGGATAAAGAATTAAGAGATAGAAAACTTAAGAATAAAGATTGGAGAGATATTGATAAGAAATGGTATGAAAGCTTAGAAACTAATGAATTTAATGATGGTTTCTTTGGATTCGCTCCTGTAAAAACTGCACCTAATCATTGGGGTAAAGTTTATGAGAATAATTAACCTCGATGTTAAGGATAATATAAAATGAAAAATGAAACATTAAACTACAATCTATTGAACTCTAAAACTGATAAGTTTCTATATATTATTTTGATGAATATATCTAGTATGTTTTTTACTATTATAATAATATGGTTATATTTTTTTATTGGTGATAATATTCTATATTATTTTAAGTTAGATTCTACTATTGAAGCATATATAAATATTATAATTATTATAATTTGTATATTTATATTTATGCTATTTCTAGGGCTAACACTCTTAAAATCTTTTATAGGAGTCTTAGGATATATTATTGTTTTACTGATATTGTGGTTATCAATATGGCTACTTGATAAATATTTTAATATAGATTTTCAATTTGGTGCATTTTTGATACTATTTGGATTTTTGGTGATGATACTGCCTTATATTTTATTGATTAGTTGCAGGATAAACTTCACTCTATTTATCTGGAATTTTATTATTATCAATATTCTAACTTTTGGAATAAATATCTTAGGTTATGGGGGATTTGGAAAATGAAATATTATGTAACACTTTATATAAAAGATATGAAAGTTAATTCAATAATTCCACACGCTTTTTTAGGGCTTACTCACACTCACCCCGATGAACTTGATAAGCAAGGATATATTGAGATACAGAAGTATAAAAATGACCATTTATCTGATAGAGATTTTTTAGTGCAAGATAAAGGTAAATGGTATGAAAACATTTGTCCTAGTATCTTAAATGATGATTTTCAAGGTGAAGGATTCTTTGGATTTGGACCAGAAAAATTTAAATTAACTATGATACCCCCTTATAGGTCAGGCAAAGTCTGTGAAAACAATCAATACAATCACGAACCAAATAAATATATGCAAAGATTTGATACAAATTCATATATAAAAACAAATTTACGCAGTCCATCTACTTTCTCTAGCCAAAATCGTTGTGTATTTGAAATATCACAATTCCAATATGAGACATTAATCAAACATATAAAAGCTGATGTTCAGGCTACTTTATATATCTATGAGGGCTCAGATAATCCAATGGGAGAGCATTTGAAATACGATATTACTGAAAATGATTGTTCTATTTGGGCTTTAAATAAACTTGAATCTATCGGTATAGAAGTCTTAAGCGATGATAAAGGACGCAAAGAATGGCTACCTGATGCACCGATATTTGATGATTT
>NZ_NXLQ01000132.1 GCF_003364195.1 Helicobacter didelphidarum
AATGCTAAAAATATATCTGCTATATAATCACCAGTATTCTCTGTGCCTCTAAAAGCTATGATGTAATTTTGTGTATCTGTATCATAAAATAAAGTAGCACTATATCCTGTAAGAAATGCTAAGAGTGTATCTAGTGAGGCAATATCTGGGATATGATGGACTAATTCATAGCGAAAAAAGAATCTTTGTGCTTGTTCTTTACCAAAGTCGCCATCGAGTGTGCCGATAGTAATTTCTTTTTGTTCTTTACCTAACTGAACAAGTTCAACAACTCTATGATTTTTATACTTTGCATTCAAAATATCTGTAATGTAAATTTCTTGAATTTTAAGTTTATTGTCAGTATCTCTAATTTCATTACCTTGCTCATCTTGCATTACAATAAAGTAAGATTTATTTTGTTTTTCTAAAAAATAGTGAAAATACCCATAGCTAGCCCAAGCCAATTCCGCATTATCTCGAAGCTTTTTAATTATTTCTTTATTTGTCATTTTGCCTCCTTAAAATTACAAATAAACTTATTATCTTTAAAGCATTCTGGCATCTCTCTAATATAAACATTACCACAGGTAATATAATTATCCCACATAACTCTAAAATCCATATTAGCCTCATTACCTAGCATTATGGGTCTCCAATCATACCAAATTGAACCTGATTCATTGATTTCTATTATATTTTTTTCCAAATCCATTTTAATATTTAACTGAGCTTTTATTCTCTTGGTATCATATCTTATTCTTGCAATATAATGATTGTTTTCAAGTTTTAAATTATTTTGTAAATCATTAAGATTAACCCCAAATAATCTTAATGCTTTTTCTGTTCTTTTTTTAGAATGTAGTGTAATATCTAACTCACATATCTCCTTAAACTTCCAATAACTTGGTTGTAATTCATAAGGGATAAAGCCAAAGCTTCCACACCCACTAAACAACACTACCGCAACTAAGATTCCAATAATTGATAATATACTATAACTCATTTTCACGCCACATTCCTTAAATGAGCCTCATAGCCTGAAGCTTGTAGGGATTTATCAAGCACCTTTCTTGTGAATCCATTTGGATTAAAAAGCTTTGCTATACTTTTTACTAATGTTACTAAGAGTTTCCATATTATCCTAATCACTCGTAAAAATATAACTAATGCAGAAGCTACTATACCACCCATACCTGGTGCATTATAAGTATAAACTTCTTTTATCAAACTAGGATAGCCTACACAGAATACTTGTGCTAAATGTCCTCCTAGTGAATGCCCTGTAGCAATGATTTTGATATTTAAAGATTTAAAAAGAGTGATAAAGTCTTGTGTTTTATTTGAATCCTTTGTATTATCATTGATTTGTTGTAACTCGTTTTTTA
>NZ_NXLQ01000133.1 GCF_003364195.1 Helicobacter didelphidarum
TGAAGCTTTTACCTTTCTTGCTCTTTAGCTTTACTCTGCCATTATGAGGACATTTTAATTCATTATCTTCTAATATAGGACAGAGGAAGGCAGTGGAGATTATTTCTTTATTCTCTTTAGAATCTTTTGCTTTAGATTCTAAGAGTGCTTTTTCTTTCTCTTCTATCTCTTGAGATTCTTTGCTATTACATTCTAGTTTGATATGTAGGCTAGAATGAATAAGAGAATAATGAAGTATTGTAAGTGTAGAGGAGTGGAGGAATATTTGGAGGGTGGAAGTGGATATATTCTTGTCATTGCGAGCCGATTTATCGGCGTGGCAATCCATAGTATTAGAATCTTTGTTGCTTAAGTCTTCATTACCTTGCAAGTAATATATGGGTTTATTTGTATTGAATCCCATATTGCTATCATTAGAATCTAATTCCCCAAAGAAGCATTCATTATGAGGTTTATTAGATTCTGTGCCACCTGTGAGGTGGATACCTTGAAAGTGTATATCTGTATATCCTTGATTTTCTAGTTCTTGTGCGTCAATAGTTTGGTTGTTTTCTCCTACATACAGACTACGCATTATATTCCTCCTGTTGTGTATAGTAAGCTTTTGCTAGAGATATTTCATTATTAAAGTTTTCAAATTTTCTACTTGCTTTAGCTATCATTACTTTGATATAAGTCTGCATGGATTCTTGTGTTATATTGCCATAATATTTGAGATTATTAGCGATGATGAGAGAATCTCCCTTTAGCACATACGCATATTTACTTTTGTCTGCTTTAGAATCTATATACGATAAGTCAAAATCTTGATAGCTAAAGTCATTTTCTTCATCAGCTATATAAAATCTTTCTTTTTCGTGATTAAAGGTAAGCAAAGATATTTTATTATCTTTATCATCATACATTTTTGTTTTTATAGTCTCTAGCTCACTTGCTATATATATCCCTGTATTTACTCTCCTTGCCAAGTCATCTTGTTTAATATAAAGCTTAAAATCATTTAATGCAAGTGGTATATCTCCATTTATGGAGCAAGTTTGCTGATAGTTAGTATATTCTTGATTGATATTAAAGAATTCTTTATCAAAGGCAAATGGGATTTGATTGTCTCTCAAATGCTTCGTATCACCAAGTGCTTTTGTATGCTCTTCCTTAAAAGTAAGAGGAAAGATATAATTATCAAGCGTAGTAAGATTTGTATAGTATATACTAAATGCCTCGAATCCCTTTTCACTCTCCCACAATTTGACGAAATCCCCAAGTATCATATATAAGTGGTTGCTTTTTCACAAGTGTAATGCACTCTTGCAATGCCTTTCTTGTCTTTTTATCAAGCTGGATTTGCTCCATTTTGAAGCGAGGAGTC
>NZ_NXLQ01000134.1 GCF_003364195.1 Helicobacter didelphidarum
TCTAAAGACATTCCTATGATATTAGAATCTGATTTATTAAATGCTAGTATTATAGGTTGCACTCATACTATCGCAGGTGTTCCTACTCCTTGTTCTCTTGTATCTGTAATCCTCCCTAGTGCTAGAGCTTATAAGAAATATAATGATGATTATCCTATAATGCAAGATTTAGCAAGAAAGAGATTATTTGATTATTTTAATATGGAGAATCTCTAATGTGGTTTTTATTCTTTTTTATTATTATTCCATTGATGCTTTTTGTAGGATTATATCTTGTTAGCGTAATTGTAATATTTTTAATCAATAAAATCTTTCATAAAAAATACTCTCAATATCTTTCTTTTGTATTACCTTGTTTTTCACTTATCTTTTATTTTACGCTCATTATGGGTGGAATCTCATTTAAATCTATAGACCCGCAGTATTATGAATTTAAGAGGTTGTGTGAAACAAAAGCTAAGAGAAGCATTATTGATAAAGAATTATATGAAAAATCTAGGTTAGATGAATTTTATTCAACTAATCCCCCAAATAAAAAAATTCAAAGTAGGATAACAAAAATGTATTTTGAAAATATACATAAACTAAGCAATAAGATATTTTATGAATATGAAACATACTTTTATGATAATTATGGTATATTCCTTAAAGGTGATGAAGGTGCTGGGTGGCACATAAATTTTGGTTATGAAGTATTAGATTGTAAGCCTAAAATTTCATATGAAAATAAGGATTATAAATGAAAAACATTCAAACACACGAAGCAAGATTTGATTTGATTAATAAGTTTCTTGATTACGCAAATATTGCTAATTCAAGTTATGCTCTATTGCACCATATACACCAAAATACAGAACAAGATATAAAGAATAATGTATTAAAAGCAGACGGCTTAACTTTTAAAGATAAATTAGAAAACGATATAGAATTTGAAGACAAAATTAATAATAAAAAATACACCAAACCAAAAGGCACTAACACAGCTTATGCGTGTGCTATCGAAGCACGCTTTGCTAAAGATAAAATCTATAAAACAACACTAGGTTTTATTAATTCTACACTAGATAACAATCCTGCTAATGTTTCTTTAGATGCTCCTTTATCTCAAGAAACTATAGAATTTACTAATCGCTACAAACTCCTTCATCATCAGCCAAATACAGATTCGGGCTTTAGTGCTACTTTGTTTGAGGATAGAGGGGAGCTTATCGATAAAGAAACAAATACAAGAAAGGTAGATGAAGATTCTAAATATGTTCTCGCTATTCGTGGCACAGAATTCCCAAATGATATAATAAATGATATTTTTGATGCAGATAAGGATTTAGCCTTTGGAATCTTACCTAAAAATCAATATCTTGATA
>NZ_NXLQ01000135.1 GCF_003364195.1 Helicobacter didelphidarum
ATTACAATACGCTATACACTCATATAAACTTTTATCTTTGACTTTGTTATGATTAGAATCTAATTCTAAAAGATAGGAGTAGAGGTAGAGAGTTTGAGTGAGGGGGATAATGGAGTGGGAATCCTTGCCTGTATAGATAGGTAGTCTATTGCTTGAGCCATATTGGGCTGAAGCAATGATTTTAATACCGCCATTGTCATAAATATGAGTAAGCTTGCTTGAAATATCAATAATATTTTTATCCAAAAAATCTAATAATATCTTTATAGTATTTGGATTTATAGCAATGTGTGGAAAATTCCAACCATAAATACTAGGTGCATTAAAGGTATAAACTTCACTTGGGCTAAACAATAACTCATCTTTGTATTTTTTATCACAATATATCAAAGCCATTTGTGCGAGATACCCACCTAAAGAATGCCCTACAAAAATAATCCTTTTATTATAGATTTTAATAAATTGATTTACTTCTTTAAGAAAGTCAAGGAGAGCAAAAGATTGGAGATTACCATTAAGAGAGAGGGCTATATCTTGGATAATATCTCTTCCCTCTTCTGTGCCTCTAAATCCCACTATAAACATATCTTTTTGAGTATCATAGAATAAAGTAGCACTAAAGCCAGACCTTGTGTTTGGCTGATGAAAATAGATTTTATAGCGTTTTGCAAATCTTTGTGCTTGGATTTCTCCAAATTCTCCATTGAGTTTATCTTTACTAACAAAATGATATTCTTTTCCTATCTTTTCTTTTTTTCCAGCCATTTTATCTTTATAATTTAAGGCTATGATTTCATATAAAGTAATTGGAGTATCATCTTGTAATACATATTCATCTAAATCAAAGTAAAAATAACTTGCTTGAGCAAGTTCTGCATAGTCTCTTAGATGATTGATTGCTTGTTTCATATAGGTTTCTCCTGTAAATTTTGATTTAATAAATAATACTTAATATTTTAATAAAAAATCCTTGTGCTCCAAAATAATAAATAGAATAAATAACATAAGCTAATGGGTAATATAACAGCAATAATAATGCTATATAAAAGAACTTTCTCTTACGGGTGTGAAATAAACGATAAAGTATAAATATCAACAAAGGCAAAATTATCCACCCCATCGTTATAAGAAATTCCCCAAATCTATCTGGATTATGTCCAATTAAAAGTAAAAGTATCCATACAAATATCCAAAACACAACCCAACAAGTATATAATATTTTTAATGTTTTCATAAGCTACAATCCTTTCTATTACTATCATCACATAGACTTAAAGCAAGCATTTGCGTTAATGCTCCACCTAGTGAATGTCCTGCTATATTTAAGCTTTTAGATTCTATGATAGCAGG
>NZ_NXLQ01000136.1 GCF_003364195.1 Helicobacter didelphidarum
CAACAATATAGACAACTTCTTTTACAACATGAGAATCTTGTTCTAAGCCTTTTCGAGTTTTTTCAATATTTTCATTAATTGCCATAGCCATAGCACCAAATTCGTCTTTGGATTTGAGCGAGATGAGTTCAATACTCTTTTCTTCATGGTTAAGGAAGCGGAAGAATGAATTTAGCCCATTGCCAATTAATGTTAAAGGTTTTAACATTTTCTTAAGAATAAAGAATAAAACAACAGTGCTAAGTGCCATTAAAATTAAGGCAAGGAACAAAGCAAACATTAACGCTTCATTTATAGCATTAGTATAATCATCTACACTTGCGGAAGAAACAATCGTCCAACCAAATGGAAATTGTTTGTAGAATGCTATAGAAGACTTATTTGTTGCAGTAGCTGTATAAGTTATTTTTCCTTCTTTGGCAGTTTTTAAGGCTTCGGCTAAGGCAATCTCTCCAGAGGTCGGAGTCTTACTTGCAACAATAGCAGGATCTTTGTGATAAATATCCTCATGCTTGGAATCTCTGGACGTTTAAGATTTTGAAATCTTTGCTGAAACTCATGCACAAAAATATCAAGACCCACGACCCCTATGAATTGTCCATTCTTTATTATTGGAATTGCCGCAGTAGAGAGGAGTTTGCCTTTATTGGCACCCGCACTAGACTCATATGTTGGTGTTATAATTAATTGATTAGCATTTTTTGCAGCTTGATACCAAACCTTGTTTCTCAAGTCCTCAAGATAATCCCAATCATTTATTATGGGCGAATAATTATCGTGTTTAAAATCTTCCACAAGAGTTCTCCCATCGTTATCATAAACAACATAAATAGATGGATACTCAAGAAGTTTTGAAGCTTCACGCAAAATATTCCTTTGTGCAAACACATCATGTTGGTCAACCTGTGTTAAAGAATCTGCAATCGTTTTTAAATATCGCTGTGCTTCAATATTCATTGTAATATCAGTTGTATTATAAGCAGCATTCAGTGCAAGCTGTTGAATACCTTCATAAACTTCCATCGTTTCTTTTGATGTCTTTTGATAATTAAGTGTGCTAACAGCTACAAGCAGTGTAACAACAATAAGTAATACGACAAAAATCAACTTTGTACTCATTTTGAGATTATTGCAACAATTAACCATTTCACGCTCCTTAATAAATGTTGTTTGCCTTCTCCCCTTCTAAAACTTCTTCTTATTCACATCTGCTAGTATTTGTGCTGCTACATTATCTACTGCTGTGCTTATATCTTTAGAATGATTAGCTATTTCTACATTCTGTTGTGTAATAGTCTCTAATTGAGAGATAGCTTCATTGATTT
>NZ_NXLQ01000137.1 GCF_003364195.1 Helicobacter didelphidarum
GTATCTTTTTCTTGTGTGATATTGTCTTGATGAGACAAAGCATTAGTTTGCATGAGAATCCTTAGAGTGATTTTGTCTAAATTCTTTTACTTTTTCATTGTAGAGATTCATAAATACTTTGCTTACTTCAAAGCCATTTCTTACTATACAATCAAAACCTACTCCAAACCCTTCTTGTTTATCAAATTGGATTTTTATACCTGATTTTGCTTTTTCTTGTATATCCTTTTCACTTAAAGGATAGAGATTCTTATAAGGGATAAAGACATCGCTAAAGATTCGCCCAATGAGTAAGCCCTCCTCTGTGATACTAAGGGAGTTTTCAGCTATATAAGTTAATGCACGCCATAGACATGCCAATAAGATTGTCAAACCAAAAGCATACATTTTTAGTCCCACACCAAACAATATCAAAACTAGAATACCAAAACAAGGAAAGAGATACATCAAACCAGCAAATCTCCACCTTTGCCATTTTACTTCCATAAGAATCTTACCTATATTGTGGTTTTTTGCTCTTGCAAAAGTAGGAGTAAAAAATAAAGCAAAAATGGCAAAAATAAGATATACAACAACAAACCAAAAAGAATGTATAAGTAATATCTTAACAATAAGAGGGAGATTGTGGATAATTTGAGCGTGTAAGACTATATTTTTTTTAACATGGAGTGTAAGGGCAAGATTGCCAAAGACTACTATGAGCATTGCCACCAAGAAAAAAATTACGAATATGTGATACACCATGTATAAAATTTTTTTATTTTTTTTAAACAATGGGTGATACCTTAAAAAATACAAAAACATTATGCAATCCTTTCTCTATAGTTTATATTATTTTGCATAGATTCCAAACTTGCTAATTCCTCTATAAAAGCAGAGCTTATATTATCATGATTAAGAAAAGAATGTGGATAGAGTGTAGTATCTTTTTCTTGTGTGATATTGTCTTGATGAGACAAAGCATTAGTTTGCATGAGAATCCTTTGTATTGTTTTATGTTCTTTGGGCTTCTTTGGTTTTTGTCTATTATAACATTTATATGTTTTGTTCTGTTTATTATGGTGTTATCTCTTTTATTCACTTTTCACCTCTCCACCTTTGACTACAAGTCCTTTGCTATCTATCACTACTTCTACTCCACCTGCTTTTATGATGACAGAATCTGAAGTAGCAGTAATAGTAGTCTCACCTATGTTGAAATTTAGGCTATTGCCTGCTTGGATAGCCATATCTGTTGCCACACTTATATCAGAAGCATCAGAATGTAAGGTTAAATGTTTTTTAGATTCTAGAGTCATATTTTCATTGGCATTTACAAA
>NZ_NXLQ01000138.1 GCF_003364195.1 Helicobacter didelphidarum
AAAAGTCATATCATTCTCCAAGAGTATGAATTAGATATGAGTGAATGCAAAGATATAAAGAAGAGTGATTTGCCTCTTTCTATACAAGAAGACTATAAGAATAAAGACTTTACTTATAAGGCATTCTCTATAGTGTTTGATAATCATACAAGAGAGTATGTTTGCATTATTCCTACAAGAATACCTAAGATACTTCAAAAAGCATTTGAAGAACATAAAGAAGCACAAGAGAACAAAGACTATGGATATGGTGCATTTACACTCATAGATGATACATACAAAGAATACAAACAAGAGAGTATATATTCTAAAGAAATATGGCTTATGCCAGCTCAATGTAAGAAACTTACGATAGAGATTGGGGTTTAGTGGTGAGATTGGCAAAGATAATGTAGAATCTTATATAGATAATAAAGATTCTCATATATAAGGAAGTAGCGTGAAGATGAGTTATGGTATCTTAAGTGTGATTGGTATCTTAATAGTAATGGTAGTATTTAGTGGATGTTCGTTTTGGTGGGCTGACCCTCAATTTTATAAAACTAAGCATTTAGGCAATAAAGAGGGTGGTTGGTATGTGCTTGAACCAGAGATTTATGATGAAATGCGACAACCAAGCTTTAAAACTAGCGATAAGCTATCAAATGGCTATTATGTAGGTGTTGAAAATATAGACGATAAAGAAATAATAGATAGCAGAATAACAGAATCTTGGGTAAGGGCATGGTATTTTATAGATTCTTCAAATAAAAAGCATATAATTTCATATTATAGAGTTTTTGTATATACAGCCTATGGTTTGTGGTTGCTTGGTGATGAAGGGAGAGGATTTTATTTGAAGAATAGAAAAAGATTTAGTTTTGGAAATAAAGACCAGAAATTTGTCTTAAAGGATGGTAAGGTAGTAAAAAAATTTATTTCAAAGGATGGTAAATGGGTAGAAGTGGAGAATTGATAAAGAAATTTAGAGACTATGCCGATTGTGCAGATGCAAGCTATGCGATGCTTCACTATGTGTATGATAATGATATATTTTTTGATGATGATTGGAAAGAAGCTGACAATATCACACGATATGCTAAGATTCAAAGTGATATTAAAAGTGAAGAAGGAGATATTTTACACAAGGCAGGCGACAACACCGCCTATGCTAGAGCTATTGAAGCAAGATTTTGTCAAGATAAAGTAATAGGTAAAGAGGGTGATTATTGCCTTCCTTTCACAAAAGCTTGTTTATCAAGTAAAGATAAAACACTAGCCAACGACCCTAAGAATGTCTCCCCTACCGATACTCTCTCCCTTCGCACTCAAAAC
>NZ_NXLQ01000139.1 GCF_003364195.1 Helicobacter didelphidarum
ATCTTAAGCTCTATGGAGGTTACTCTATCCTTTGTTACTTTTCTACTAGAACCTTTGCCTGTATCTGAATATACATGATAGGCGTTAATTTTACTATCAGTTGATTTTTTTATCCCATCACTCTCATTATAAGCAAAGAATATGATATTTTTATTCACTAAGCTTTGCAATACATCATCACTAAATAAATCTTTGAGTTTGATATTGATACTTAAGCCTTTTTCATTCATCACGACATAATATCCATTTCTTTCATCTATTAATTGAGGAAGATTAGTTTTTGTTATATCTGTTTTGGTGTATTTGTATTCTTTGTTGATACTACTCGCAGTGATGAATTGTGTTTGGAGAGGTGGCATAGAATGACCCCTTGTATGTTTTTTATCACTAGAGTGATAACTCCCATTTACTATCTTAAATGCCCATCGTATATTATCATTGGATTGCAATGATTGTTCTGTGTCTAGTATTTTGGTTACATTGCCTTGTTGTAGTTTGTGTGGAGGTTCTACTTGTGTTGTCTCATCTACTACTTTCTCCATATAAGTTTTTTGCTTCTCATAGATAAATGCCCTGAGTTGTATCTCTTGCTCTAAGTCTATGGTATAGATTTCATTATTGGGATAAGAGAGGGCATGTGTATCATGAGGAAATATCCCATCTTTATTTGCCTTGTAGGCTTTGATGATACCAATAGCTTCATCAGCCTCCCTTTGAATATTAAAGGTATAAGGCACGGCTTTGCTATTATCAAGCATTACTGCTAGGAGATTAATCTGTGAGCAAGTAGGGTGAAGGAAATGAGGTCTATCACATAAAGCAACTCTTTTGTAATGATTCAGTGAAAATGGTATATCTATTTCTACTTGGGAAGATAATCTTACAAATACCTTTGCAAATATATCTATATCATCAGGTATATCAAATATATAGATTCCATTCTCTTCTTCTTCACTGCAAGATAGAGTTCTTATATTCGCATATAGTTCTAAATCTAATACTATGCTATGTTTAAGTCCTTTTATAGGAGAGCCAAATATACTATAAGCACTTATTTTTATCCTTTTGCCCATTTCTCTTATTATTCCTCAATTCTTATCCTTAAGCTTTGATTATAACATAATTGTATCATGGTTTCATAACTCTCTTATCCCCCTATCTCTCTATCTTTACTTTCCCTTTGAGATGAATACCACTCTTATCTAGTGTGATTTGAGAATCTCCTAGTTGGAGATTGATATTCTCTTTACTTGCTTTGATTGCAATATCA
>NZ_NXLQ01000013.1 GCF_003364195.1 Helicobacter didelphidarum
TGATAGTAAAATTAACGCCTATCATGTATATTCAGATACAGGCAAAGGTTCTAGTAGAAAAGTAACAAAGGATAGAGTAACCTCCATAGAGCTTAAGATAGTAGAATCTTTTTATTTTCTTCATGAAGAGTTTTTTCACTTTCACTATACTGAGAATCACAAAAAACTACTTGTTTTAGAATCCCCCCTCTTTTAACTCCACTAATTCATTATATACATTGGGGGGGGGTAATAGAGTGAGATTCTATAAGGGTAGAATCATTATGAAGAGAATCGTTCTTTATTCTTAATTCCCTAGCTTTTACTATAAGTCCAGAGATGATATAATTAAAACCAATAGAAGAAAAAAGAAGTAATACATTTTTATATTCCCACCAAGCATAAAATACTACACTGGCTATAACAAGATAGAATCTTGCTAATGTAGTTTTCTTTTTAAGATTAAAGTAAAAATATCCAATAAAAGTAAGAGGTAAAAAGATAAATATAAATTGAAATGAGTTAAAGAGCATGAATTGCCTTAAAAATCTAATCTAATATGGTAGAGGAATTTGATACAAAATTATAAATAATTAGAGAATTGAACATATTTTACTCTGGTTTCCCTGTTGAATATGCAATATAATAAATTCTTTTAAATACTTCCAAAGGATTATTAATCCTTTGGAATAGCCTTAATAATCAATTTTTATTGTTTAGTTTTACCTGCTATGATAAAACGCAATGCGTTGAGTTTAATAAAGCCAGCAGCATCGCTTTGATTATATACAGAATCTTCTTCAAATGTGCTGTATGCAGCATTAAAAAGAGAGTGTTTAGATGTCCTACCAAGCACCATCACATTGCCCTTGTAAAGTCCTAAACGCACAATGCCCTCAACCCTTGCTTGTGTTTTATCAATCAATGCTTGCAGTGCTTCTCGTTCTCTACTAAACCAATATCCATTATAAATAAGTTCTGCGTATTTTGGCATAATAGAATCTTTTAAATGTGCCTCTTCTCTATCAAGGCAAAGAGATTCGATTGCACGATGAGCTTTGAGATAAATTGTTCCCCCCGGAGTTTCATAACACCCTCGAGATTTCATACCAACATAACGATTTTCGACTAAATCAAGTCGTCCGATACCATGTTTCCCTCCTAATTCATTGAGACATCTCCAAAAGTTTGCTGGACTTAGTTTTTCTCCATTGATTGCTATACCATCTCCATTTTTAAATTCAATTGTAATAATTTCTTGTTCGTCTGGTGCATTAAGTGGTGAAACACTCCAACGCCACATATCTTCTTCAGGAGCTACATTTGGATCTTCTAAGATTTGTCCCTCATAGCTAATGTGGAGGAGATTTGCATCCATTGAATATGGTGATTTATTAGCCTTTTTTTCTATTGGAATCCCAGCAGATTCTGCATATGTGAGTAGTTTTTCGCGACTATTGAGATTCCATTCTCGCCATGGTGCAATTACTTTAATGTCTGGATTGAGTGCATATGCTCCAAGCTCAAAACGCACTTGATCGTTGCCTTTGCCTGTTGCACCATGAGAAATTGCGTCAGCATGGACATTTTTTGCGATTTCCACAAGCCTTTTTGCAATCAACGGTCGTGCGATACTTGTCCCAAGTAAATATTCTCCTTCATAGATTGTATTTGCACGAAACATAGGGAAAACGAAATCACGTATAAATTCTTCGCGTAAATCTTCTATAAATATATTTTCTGGTTTAATCCCTAATTTCAGTGCTTTTGTGCGTGCGGGTTCAACCTCTTCTCCTTGTCCAATATCCGCAGTGAAAGTAACAACTTCACAATCGTAAGTGTCGCCCAACCATTTTAAAATAACGCTTGTATCAAGTCCACCGCTATAAGCCAAGACAACTTTTTTAACCTTATGTTTATGTGGCATGTTTTGTTCCTTTACAATATTATGAAATGCTGATTCTATCATATTTTGAAGTGAATGAAACTAAAATATGGAATAATTTTGTTGGGGAAGATGATTTCTTAATACTAAATGTATTGGAATATTGTAATCGAGATTATCTAAAGACTTCTTATGCTAAGATTTTTAAAATTAAGTCATATCATTCTATTTTTTAAATGATTTAATAAATATATTTCAGTCAATCAAATCTTTAGATTTTAATTTTTTCTGAAATGCTATTATTTTATACGCATTACTCGCAACGCATTAAGAAGCGTAATCAAAGCTACACCGACATCACCAAATACAGCAATCCACATATTTGCAATTCCAACAATGCCAAGCAAAATAATCAAAAGCTTTACAGTGAGTACAAAGAAAATATTTTGCCATGAGAGCATACGAATTTTCCTTGCGATTTGAATAACACGGATAATACCCATAAGGGAAGGTGTTGTAAGGATAATATCGGCACTCTCTTTACTAATATCATTATGAGAATTTTGTGAACCAACACTAATTCCAATGTCAGCACTTGCCAATACAACAGAATCATTAATACCATCACCCACAAATGCACAAACTTTATGTGGTGGCATTCCTCTCGCGTGTGTTTCTGTTGTTTTATTATTACATTTATTAGAATCTATTTTACCCACTTTCTCTGCTTGAGCATCATGATTATCCATTAAATTTTGTAAGACTTGTGCTTTTTGAGTCGGGAGAAGATGAGCATAAAATTGTGTAATTCCTAATTCTTTTGCTATATATGCCACATTGTTTTTATTGTCGCCGCTTAAAATTGCTAAAGGGTTAATACCAAGATTACGCATTTGATTTATTGCTTCTTTGGCATCTTCTTTTAATATATCATTGATAAGGATTGCCCCGACATATATACCATTCTTTGCTATATGAACAATGCTACTAGATTCCAATAAAAGATTGGAATCTTGACTTTCAGAATATGTATAAAAAGCCTCTAAATTAATCTTATTTTCTTCCATAAGAGAAATATTGCCAACTAATATAGAATTTCCTAAACAATTTACCATTACGCCTTTGCCCTTATATTCTTTATGTTTTTGTATATCACATTCATGTGTATCAATATGTTGTGCAACATCAAGCAATGAAGTAGCTATTGGGTGATTTGAAAATCTTTCTGCACATACACAAAGTTGTAAGAGTTCGTCTTGTGTAAGATTATGGAAACACAATATTTCGCGTATTGTAAAAACACCTTGCGTAAGTGTCCCAGTTTTATCAAAAACAATATTTTGCAATTTTGCAAGTGCTTCAAGATATTCTGACCCTTTGATTAAAACACCTTTTTGACTAGCGACGCCAAGTGCAGCAAAATATCCAAGAGGAACCGATAAGACGAGTGCACAGGGGCAACTTACCATTAACACAACAAGAGCACGATAAATCCACTCATGCCATTGTGGTTCTTGCCCTATTTGTCCCAAAACAATCGGTGGAATGATTGCAACCACAAGAGCTACAAAAAACATAATTGGGGTATAGATTTCTGCAAATTGTGTGATAATTCTCTGTGTTTTTGATTTTGAACTACTTGCTTTTTCAACTATTTCTTTAATTTTTGCAATTTGAGAATCTGTAAATTTTTGACTCACTTTAACTTCTAATGCTTGACTTAAATTGATTGTCCCTGCTAATACATTATCACCTTCTTTTACACTCATTGGTTTGCTTTCACCGCTTATCATTTGAGTATCTAAATGACTTTGTCCCCGAATGATTATCCCATCACTTGGGATTTTCTCGCCAACTTTTACAAGGACTTCATCTCCTTGTTGCAAGAATCTTGGATGTATATCCTGCCATGTTTGTTTATTATCAGATCCTCTATTATTTTGTGAATCTTGTATAGTAAGAAATTGTTTTTTATGTGCTATTTCAGGCATGATTTCAAGTAAATTACTTATTGATTTTTTTGAACGATTAAGTGCAAGAGATTCTAAAAATTCTCCAATTCTAAAAAAGAGCATAACAGCCACTGCTTCGCTAATCTCGCCAATACAAAATGCTGCAAATGTTGCAATAAACATCAATAGATTTTCATCAAAAATAATTCTATTTTTCAGATTATTATAAACTGCTTGAAAAATGGGAATACCCGCAATAATATAAAGCAGAATCATCAAAATATAAGCGATAACTTTACTAAATGATATATCTTTTTGTAGTGATTCTGGTAACAATGTAAATATTTGCGATGAAAATGATATATTATATATAATATCCAAACCATTCAGAAAAGATTCTAAAGATGATGAATATAAAATTACAATAGCGATGAGGAATCCTGATAAAAGCAATGCAAGTAAGATTGCTTCAGAGCGTATAGGATTTTCTCGATGAGTTTTTTTTGTTTGCAACTTTTGAGTAGAGTGTATTTGCTTTGGATTATCACAATGTGTTTCATGAATAAAGTCTTCATGCCCGAGTCTTTGTTGTGTGAAATCTTGAGAATAAAGTTTTGTTAAAAGACTATTTGGTTCAAGCGATTTTATTTTTTTCTTTACAGATTCTATATCAGTTGTTTGGACTTCAAGAATATTGGTATTAAAATTTACACAGGCATATTCAACACTTGGCATTTTTTGTAAAGCTTTTTCTATTTTATTGGCACATGATGCACAATCAATGTGATCTATACGAAATTTTTGCATAGGATTCTCTTTCTTTAAATTCTTGGAATCTTATTGAGATACTTCAAGAATTGGAAATAATTTGATAATGTAAGTGTAGCATATTTTAATAAATACATATAGGGGTATAGGTATTAAAATATAGTAAAAAGATAATGCTTAAAAATCCAATACATTATTACAATACCACCAAAATTTGCGTATATTTTATTTCTACTTTTATCTATAATAACAAAGTCCTTGCAGTAATGAATAAAAGAATGATATTTCTCACATTTATCAAAAATGCCATCAACATTACATTGGCACTTCAAACTTAAGGCATTTTATACACAATACTTTCTTCGTGCTTTTACTTTGCACTCTTTTGCTCATGTTGATTCTTAGTATTTTTTATACAAATTTATAATTGTAGAAACACCACTTTAACTTCTTGTATATTTGCATTTTTAAGGTTTGATGTAAAACTTTGAGAAAGAATAATTAAGGGAAATAATATATATTTTTTAAGATTTTATTTATTTTACATCATATTGATACTGCTTATATAACTCCTTTAATCGTTCTTCGTCATATTTTGCAACCTTGAAAACGCCCAAAGTCTCTACTCTCTCAATACATTCCAAAAATTCTAGCACGATATGATACGCTTCTCTATTGAAAAAATCATGCACAATGATCGTGCTTTGAGGGCAATATAAAATCGCATTCAAAATACACGCCACACGAAACCTCCCATCGACAAAAATCACATCAAAATCCTGCCTTGCTTCAAAAATACTTCGCGAATAGAGTGGATAATTCTCCTTTTTGCTTTCATCGATAGGGAAGCCCCACGCCCCTGTCTCGCCAATATCGATATGGCAAAGGTTGATTCTATGGAGATTGTTTGCGATAAGTTCGTTGCGAGAAAGGAGGGCGATGAAGTCTTTGCTAGATTCTATGGAAGTGATGGTCGCTTGTGTGATATAGGCGACAAGGAAAGTGCTGCCTCCACACCCAAACTCTAAATATGATTTTGCATTGATGATATGTCGTGCGAAAAGTTCTATTTCAGTGGGGTTTGCATACATAGGGAGATATGTTTTATCCATACCCCCCCCCCCCTGTTTAAATGCTAACATTGCATTTTTTAGCCTACTTGTTATACTCATAATTTTCTCCTAAGGTTTTGTGAATAAAGATAGCATTGTATCCAAATATGCCAAAGAGATGAGAATCTGCATTGCAAAACTATTTTTCCACTATAAAATCTTATAACACGCGTTGTTTTTCAATTTCCCTAAAGACTTCAATTTCATCTTGAGCTTGTATATCATTAAATCCATCGAGCATAATCCCACATTCATATCCCTTTACAACTTCTTTTACATCATCTTTAAAACGTTTTAAGGAAGCTATTTTCCCATTCCATAACACAACACCACTGCGTAAGATTCTAACACTCAAGTTTTTCTCAATTTTCCCTTCAACAACCATGCAACCTGCTATTGTGCCAAGTTTTGCGACAATAAAAGTTTCACGCACACCTGCAATACCAACAACTTCTTCTTCAAGAATTGGCGACATCAATCCACCCAAAAGAGCTTTCATATCATCAATCAAGTCATAGATAATTGAATAGCTTTTAATCGTAATGGCAAGATCTTTTGCAAGATTTTTAATTTCGCTTGTGGGACGCACATTGAATCCTAAAATTACACAATTACTGCTTGCATTTGCTAAATCTACATCACTTTGAGTAATTCCCCCGACACCAAAACCAATAATATTAATTTCAACTTCTTGGTTATTAAGATTCTCAAGGCTAGACTTAATCGCCTCAAGGCTACCTTGTGTATCAGCACGCAATATAACAGGCAGACTTTTAATCTGTCCTTTTGCTACCATAGAACTAAGTTCATCAAAAGTAACCTTTGTGCTTTTACTTAATTGTTTTTGTCGCAAATACGCACTGCGTTTGTTTGCAATCTCCCTCGCAATAGAATCATTTTCTACTACTTGCAATAATGCTCCTGCGAGTGGGACCTCTGATAATCCGGTAATCTGTGCTACGCCACTTGGCTCTAATCTTGTAATGTTTTTACCTGTATCATCTTTTAAGGTTCGAACTTTACCATATGCTGTATCAGCAACTATACATTGCCCGATCTCTAAGATTCCTTGTTGCACAATGATTGTTGCAACAGATCCTTTTCCAATTTGCTGACTACCCTCCAAGACAATTGCTTTTGCTTTTATTTTTTGACTTGCTTTTAATTCTAAAATCTCTGCTTGCAATAAAATTGTCTCAAGCAAAACATCTACGCCATCTCCTGTTTTTGCACTAATAGGGATAAACTCATACTCTCCTCCCCAATCCATAGGTGTAAAACCTAATTCGGCACATTCGGCTTTGAGTTTATCGGGATTTGCACCTTCTTTATCCATTTTATTCATCGCTATAATAATTTGAACACCGGCTGTTTTTGCATGATTAAGTGCTTCAATACTTTGTTGTTTGACACCGTCATCTGCAGCGATTACAATAATAGCAATATCTGTAACTTGTGCCCCACGACTACGCATTTGTGCAAAAGCTTCATGTCCAGGAGTATCAATAAAACTAATCCATTTTCCATTCTTTTGCACCATATATGCACCAATATGCTGTGTAATACCACCTGCTTCGCTACTTGCAATACGCGAACTACGAATATAATCAAGCAATGAAGTTTTTCCATGATCAACATGCCCCATAATTGTAACTACAGGAGGTCGCTCTACTAAATCAGATTCTGCGATCTCTTCTTCTTGGGTTAATGGAGCATCTTGTTGTATGGTTACTTCAATATTATATTCATTTGCCAGAATCTCAATAGTATCTTTGTCTAAAAAATCATTTTTGAGCATTTTCACACCAAGTAAAAATAATTTTCCCAAGACACCACCTAATTCCAAATTTGCTTTCTCTGCAAATTCATAAACACGAATTTCCTCTGGTAGCACAAGAGAAGTAACTGCTTCATTGTTTCGCTTGATTTTTTGGTCTCGATTTTTCTTTCCTTTACCTTTTGATGGTCTCCCTATTGATCCTTCTTTCATCCATGGACTATAACGATTTACTTTAATTTTATCGTTAAGTTCATTTTTCTTTGCACGTTCTTCTTCATAGTTTTCTTGTGGAGCTTCATACGCATCTATTAATAGAATTTCATCTTGTTCATCATCATAGCCTCCACCCCATACATCTCGTTCCATTACAATAACTTGGGAATTATGTTTATGATGTTTTTCTTTAGGTTTTTCTTTCTTTTTCCTATTTTTTTCTTTCCGCTCAATATGCTTTAATTCATCAAGCATTTGTGCTGATTTTTTTTGTGTAACAATAGAATCTCTCGTGGGTTTGGCAATTTCATCATTTCTACTAATTACACGAATTGCACTAATTCTGTTTTTATTATTTGTTTTTTGGATTTGGTTTGGGTCTATTCCTTTAGGAAGGACAGATTTAGAATCATTGCCTTCTTGCTTCATAGTAACCTCAATATTTGGTTGTGTATTCTCTAATATATCGGCTTCTTGTGTAACAGGAGCAAGGATTTTCTCTTGGGTTTCTAGGGCTATTTCTGTAGGTGTTGTAATTGCATTTTTTTTCTCTTTGAAAGGCTCTATTGCTTTGTTTGCCACATCTTCTTTTCCACGACTAATTATTGTTACTTTTTTATCTTTAGTTTCTGTTTTAGTTTTTTCTGCAGATTTGACTTCTTTTTGTTCTTTTGTCTTTTTAGCACTCATTTTTGTCGCAGAATCTTTAGATATAGCTTTTTTTGTTTTATCTTGAGTTCTTGTATTTCTTTGCACAAATCCATCAGGAAGAACACCACTTGTAATATAGTTATAAAGAGTGTCTGCTTCTTCTTGGCTAATTGTGCTTTGTGCATTTTTTACTTTTAAACCTAGTTCTTTAGCTTTTTCAAGCACTTCTTTTTTGGATTTCTCACCTTTTCCTGCTTCGTCTACGATTTGTTGAATACTTACTTTATCACCCATATTTGTGCTATCTCCTCAAGTTGTTCTTGTAGATTTTGTATTTTTGTTACAATTTTTTTTAAGCTATTACAGCCTTTTTTAGTATGCAAACATTCAGAACACATATAAAAACTTCTACCATTCCCATCATATAATTCTAATCTAGATTCTGAAAACTTAAATCGTATAAGATTTTTCTGTAAACTGCGTTCGCGACATGTAATACACATACGAATACTTTTTTCAGAATAATATTGAGTAAGTTTTTTCTGCTTAATCACACACTATCCTTTTTCAAGTTTTACTCCATCATTATCAAAATCTAATGATAATACGCGAAATTTTGGAAATCTCTCACTCATTTTTTTTGATAATATGGAAGCATCGTCGCTATAACATAAGCTAAAAATAGATGACCCGCTTCCCGATAAGGTACTCATCAAAGCACCATTGCTTAAGGCAGTTTTTTGCACTTGAAATAATATCGGATAAGTATCCATTCTTGCATTTTGGTGCATTTTATCCATAGAGCTTTCTCTTAGTAAATCCCATTTTTGCATACTAAATGCTAAACTTAAGACAGAGGCACGAGAAAGATTATATACGCAATCTTGCATACTATAAGCCTTTGGCAAAATGGTACGCGTTTTTTTAGTTGCCATTGCATGGTTGGGTATAACCATAACACTTCTAACATTCTGTGGCATACGTTGTCTAATATGCATAATCATCGATTTCTTATCACCACAATGAGTTTTTATAAAACTGGCATTAAAACCACCAAAAGTTGCGGGAACGATATTGTCAGGATGTTTCTCATAATGGAATGCTAAATCAAGGATTTGTTGTTTATTAGGAATTTTTTTTGCCATTTTATATGCACTAAAAATTGCACCTACTATAATCGCACTTGATGAACCCATGCCGCGAGAAACTGGAATGTTATTATGGAATGTGAAACTAAATTCAGCATTACCACCAAGTTTTTTATAGGTTTGCATAAAAATTCTCACAAAAGTATTATCCTGAACAAAACGAGGATTATTTGTGCCTTCACCATAAACAACAATGCTTTGTTTATGAGATTCTACTATGCTAAAAAAATTTCTAAAACTGAGAGATAATCCTAAGCAATCAAATCCTGGTCCTAGATTTGCACTTGTTGCTGGCACAGAAAAAATCAAGGTTATTGTCTCCTAAAAAGATTACGGATAAATTTAGTTTATTATTATAGCAAAGAATATAGATTTTTACTACATGTCTTTCATATAAAATGGGGCAGTTGCTACAAATAAACTAACATTTAGGAAGCAACAAAAAGCTAATAGCACAACAAAGCCTACAATACTAATCCACCAAGTATGGTAGCCAAAATTCTTCTTACGCTTTTTTGGTTTTGTACTCATGCTACTAAAAATCCAAAAGATTAGCAAGAGAATACTACTTGCAAAACTTAAGATAATTTGAGAATTAATATTTGTACGCAATACCTCGATACCCACATCATCTGCTTTGAGTAAGTAAAGTAGTGAAATAACAGAAGAAAATATCCATGCAATAAAAATTCGTAAAGAAAGAATTTTATAGCGAGAAAAAACACTAATCAAGAGAACAACACAACAAAAAAGTGCCATCACAATGATATAGGCAAAGAGATGCTTTTGCAATAAAATTTGTATTGTATCAATATCAATCAGCTCTATACCAAAATAAAAAAGATCTTTGATAAAATCCATTATTTTCTTTCCTTCAATAAGATTCGAGCAAGAAATTGCTTCTCTTGCTACAAATCTTGTAAGGCACTACACAATTCCTGTAACATTGATTGTATCACCTGTTTGATTTCATTCTGCATTATACCATAACATTCCTTTTTCCCCGCAAATAAATATGCAAGCAAAAGTGAAAAACATAAATGCAGACTACTTCCCTCAAAAAGAATGACACTTTTACGCCTTTTGAAATCATTAATTTCTTGTTGCAATAAAGATTCGATAGAATCTATTTTTGTATATAAATCACCAATATTTTTTGCTTCTTGAATAAGAAGAGATTCTAAATTTCTTAAAAATTGTTTTGCAATATTGAAAATTTCTTTCGTATTAATATCAAGAAAAGCTTGTTGAAAATTCTTTTTAAAATCATGAATAGCTTGTAATTTATCAATTTTTTGCAAACTAAAATCATCTTCATTAAGACTCAGCGTATTCGCAATATACGCTCCATAACCAAGATTAATTGCGGTATTGGGGTTATAATGTTGTATTGCAGAAGCTATATTATTTGCACTAAGATAAAAAAGATCATTGCTGAACACTTTTAAATTTTTATTGGCGGATACTTGGAAGCAATCTTTTGGAATCTCAACTTTCTCTTTACCATAAAAACTATTCTTAGCGTGTTTGCTAAACCCTTCAATATACCCACAATCAAGTCCGCACAACAATATATCACTCCCCAAAAGTGCTGCCAATGCTACACCGGCATTCCCTACAAATGGGGCACTAAGTTCAAGAGAGAATGTTTGATTTGATTCTGTTGATGTATCAAAGTTTTTAGAATTTTTCTCTTTATTGTGGCATAAATGGAATGACATTTCAAAATACGCACTTGCACTTCCTCCACGCATAAACCCATAAGATTCCTTACTAAGATTAACTGCCTTTGTATCTGTCATTTGCGCAAAAATCAAAGGAATATCCTCCAATCCAGCTTCTTGCAATACATCAGCTAAATAATCAATGCGTTCGATTTCAATTTGAAAATCAGGTTTAATATTATGGTAACGCAATACTTTCAAGGCTGTTCCACAACTTAGAATAATCATAGAATCTTGATATTCTTTGATAAAATCAAGGCATAAATCAAGACTTGCCCCATTACCAACAACACAAATTGGTGCATTGATTCGCTTTGGTTGGTGCAGAATCTTACATGAGTGAAGATTCTGCACAGCGTTTTTAAAGCCAATGAGTTCATCTTCAAAGCTTCCCCAACCACGCATAATAGCCTTTTTCTCTTTTGCAACAAGTGATTTAATTGTTTGCACATTTTGTGTGTCATAATGTTGTAACTCCAAACCAATCAAATTATTTGTTAGTCTCTTTGTTGTAAAAAATGCTTTAATAAGCGGTTCACTTATATCTTTTATCATAATAAAACATGCTTGTTTTGAAACTTGTGAAAAAAGTTGTGCATAATCAAGAAAATAAAGTGAAATCCGAAAAAAATCAATATGCTCCTCATAAATCATAAGCGAGTGAAAATGATAGCCTTGCAATAAGAGATCTTGCAAAAATATTCCGCCCATAAGTCCGTAAATGCTTGTTTGGGGCAGGAATTTCATAGTTTCAAAAGATTCTAAAAGATTATTGTCAAGCAATGTATTAATTCCATTGGTAAGATTATGTTGCAATGTGTGAGAGTATTGGCTCGTAGTGTTTTTGCTGCATTCTTCCATAGAATCATATACACTCTGTATGCTAGTTTTCAATATTGCATTGCAAGCTTTTCCTGTTATTGGGAGTCGTTCTTCATTGATAAAATTACTTGTGATATTGGGATTAAAATTTACGAATAATCGCCACTTTGGATGTCGCATAGGATCTTGCGCTAAGTCTTTATGTGAAGCGAACATGCTTGAAACATGCGTTTGCGGTGTAATTGTATTATATTCTTTTGAGTTATTGGTAATATTCTCGTTTGTATTTTTTTGCAAATTCTCCTTTAAATTCGCTAGAAAATCGCGTAATACTAAAGGATATTGTAGCGTTTGACTTGGTAAGTGAATAATATTTATTCCATAAGAATCAACCTGTAAATTGTATAATAAAGGTTCTTTTGTTAATGCTTTAAAAAGTTTAGGGTTCTGTGTACGGAAAAACTCCATATTTTTATGATAATTAATTTGGAATTGTGCTGTATCATAATCGGTGTTTTCATTAAGGTTCTCAATAAATTGATTGTTTTTTATTATCCTATTCATATCTTTCTCTTTGTTTTTTGGTTTATTTTAGCTTATTATATAAGATTTTTAAGAGAAATGAATTTTTAAGAATATAATTTTAACGGAACATAATGAATTTGATAAAATAATGATATACTTTATAATAAAAATTAAATAAAAACTTGTTATTTGTTTTAACGAATCTTCTATAATAGTAGATATATTCAGTAATAATATTTGAATATTAAATATTTGTAAAATAAAAGGAATCTAATGAGAATAAATCAAAATAATATGTTGATTATTATGATAGAATAAAGAGATGTTTTAAACTTTAATATAATTTTAGAAAGATTGGGTAAGGAACTATATGAGAAAAAAAGTAGCGGCACTTGCTTATGAAGAATACAAGGATTATGCACCAAAAGTTGTTGCGAGTGGGCAGGGGAAAATTGCTGAAGCTATCATTAAAAAAGCAAATGAATATCAAATTCCATTATTTTGCAATGCTGAACTTGTAGATTCTTTAGTGAAAATGGAGGTAAATAGCAATGTTCCTCCAGAGCTTTATCAGGCTGTTGTAGATGTGTTTGTGTGGTTACAAAATACAGAATCTTCATCACATATTAGCAATAAAGGTTAAATCTCTAAAATCAAATTTATCAATTTTAAGAATGTTGTTTTAATAAATTTATATGAAGTATTTGCTTTATATTCACTCCCTAAACCCTTTATTTATCGTTTAATAAATCTTAAAAATATACTTTTTTGCATAGATATGAAAACTATACACAAATATTTTACTCAAAAAGCAAAATTTATTACAAAAAGTGATAGGTTTGTAAATAATAAGGGTAAAGTTAAAGAAGGCTTACAAGATAGTTTGGTTTCTCACAGGAATCAATAATTGAGATTCTCAATTATTTCTTTTTGCAAAATAAGTAAATTTTATATTTCAAGTTGTAAAAGATTTAAGAAAGACAATACAAATTATTGTAGTAAAATCGGAAACTTTTGACATAAATTCACTTTTTCACAAACTCAAAAAGCCCCGTTGTCCCCCAATTCACAGCATCAGGGATAGAATCTAGTTTATCTTGATAGATTTGCAACTTATCATCTCTATATTCCATACATAGTGCCGTATCAAAGCCATCAATATAGCTCATCTCAATAATCTGACATTCATTCAGTGTATCAATGATAGTTTGAGGACGATAGACGCGATGAGCGTTGAAGCAAACCTTGTCGATTTTCCCCACAGGCACACTGATATAGAGTTTCCCACCACTTTTTAGGACTCTTTGAAAGGATTTGAGGGCTTTCTCCCACGCGTCTGGTTCGATAGGGTCGCCATATCGCCCTAAACCAAAATGCTCAATACTGCAAAGTGCGGAGAGAGATTCTAAGCTTTCATCTGCGATATTTGTAAGGTTTGTCGCATTAGCTTGAGTGTATTTCCCCCCCCCCCCCCCACTGCGTAAAAATGGCGTATCAAGATTTCTCATCGGACGAATATCAATCAAACACACTTGTTGCTTGAAGCCTTGCAAATGGGCGATAAATCCCGCTACCGATGAGCCAACATCATAATGCACTTCTGGCTTATTCTCATAGACTTTGCGTGCACCCCAAATATCTTGGATAAAATATTGATTATCCATACCGCCATTTTGCACGTATTTATCATCTTTGCAGATATAATCATACTTTCGCTCCACGCTAAAACGCGTATCTTTGTGGAGGGAGATGAACTTTGCCCTATCAGATTCTATCTCTTTATCAGTCATCATTGCTTTTGGTTTTTTTATAATACCTAGTAACTGACCTAATTGTTTGAATGGTCTTTTTATTTCTCTCATAATTTTTGATGCCATATAATCCTCCAAAATCTCTTATAAATTAAGAAAAGCGTACAAATAGTCTTGCTTGACTAAAGTTTGAATAGCTTGTGGTTAAATATTGCTATTTAAAAAATTTTATTATATCCTAAAATCCTATAAATATTTTGTACAATTATATAGAATAATACATAAAAAGGTATAGAATATGCGAAGAGAAATACCAAAGATTAAAAAGATTTTACCTCGTAATGTAAATATTTTTCACAATAGGACTTATATCTATGGGTCGCCCCATAGTGGGAAGACTTTATTGGCATTGAGCTATGCAACAAATTTTTCAGATGTTGTGTATTTAAATCTTGATATGTTGATTTCAGAAACAGCAAAAAAAAATGCAAGAGAAGTTCTCTTTACTCAAAAATCTCCTACGCAACTTTTTATTATTGATAATTTTTACCAAGATTTTTTATTACATAAAGAGATTAATATACCCTGCATATTGATTGGTAATCTTAAGGAATGTCCCACGGGTTTTACAAAAGTAAAAGTGCTTGGATTAAGCTTCGAGGAATATTTAAGTTTTGATAGAAAAAATCTTAGTATTGAATCTTTGCTTTCAAATTTTATTAAAGATGGCAATAATCCTGAAATGAGTTTCCTCGCTGATTTTAAGAAGACAGAAAGGAAGTGGGAGATTATGAAATCTGCCCTACAAGATGATTTTTTACTTTTTTATTATATGTTATCATTACAATCTTTAAAAGTTAGTATTTATGGAATATACAAATATCTCAAAAAATATATCAAAATATCAAAAGATAGAATCTATGCAAGTATAGATTCTATGCATCAAAATCTTATTATTCATTTTTGCAAACATATTCATGATTTTCAAAAGGACATTCCAAATAAGAAATATAAACTTTATTTTTATGATTTTTCCCTGTGTGAATTTTCAGATTCCAAATACTTTATTCGATCGTATGAAAATATGGTTTTTTTAGAATTACTCACAATGGGCTTTTCTCTTTTTTATAGTGATATTGCTGATTTTATAGATAGAGAACATGAAATTATTTTTCTTTGTGTGCCTTTTGTGAGTCTTGAGGGAATCTGCACTCGTATTGAAAAAATACGAGCAAGCGATGAAATATATAAGAATTTTCGTATTATTGCAATTTCTATGAATCTTAATCAAGAAATTAGCACAACAATCACTATCATAGAGTTTAGTAATCTTTCTGTAATCTTACAGCATAATATGCAGAAGTTCTAAGTATATGAAAATATAAATATTGTAATAATTTATTTATATCATAATTAAAATAATTTTTATTAATAGAGAATCTTTTAAAAGTAAATATCCCTCAAATACATTATTGTATTTTTATTACATTATTTGATCTGAATATAATCTTCAATCAATAAATTTATTTCTACTGATTATCTGGTAGAGTTGCGATTTCTTGCCCCATTTTTACAAAATCATTTGTTTTTACAACCCAATTTGCTTGTGCAATAAGAACAATCGTAGAACCCATTTCAAAAGTGCCAATTTCTTCACCCGATTTAAGTATAATGGGTATGTCATATTTCCATATAGAATCACCATTTTGCGCATTCGTTTGTATTCTATCATCAAAAAGAAAACTCATCTTACCTACATTGAGTGCACCAACAGCAACATAATACAGAATCTGTTGGTTGTATCGCATTCTTATTTTAAGCACTACCCTTTCATTGAAGCGATACACCTCATCATTTTTATGCAACGAAGGAATATTAACAGGCATGAGTTTTCCTGAAAAATAATGTGCTTCTAGTATTTCTAAATCACAAGGAGCATGATAATGATGGTAATCTCTGGGGGAAAGATAGAGATTAATGAAGCTATAAGTATTAAAATCTGTGTTAAATTCCCCCAGTAATTGTGGAATACTATAACTTTTTCCTTTGATTTGCAATGCTTTGTTGTCATGTATGATACCAGATTCTATAATAAGAGAATCAGTGGGACTTATAAGATTGTATGGTTTTGTGTCAATATATCGCGGTGTTCTAAGGGAACGCGTAAAAAGTGCATTAAGTGTAGAATATTTTTCATAGGAATCAAATTCACTTAAATCGATTTTAAAGAGGTTGATATAGAATCTATTAATAAAAATTTGTATTGTTTGGGGAAATCTAATATGGGCAATTTTGCCAAAAAGTCGTGAGAATTGATTGCTGAATGCCAAGATAAATCCTTTTAATTGAAAAATAGAATTTTATTCTAGCAAAGAGTTGTTAAAAAATATGAATGAAAATATGTGTTATTGCGTTAGATTCTCTTAAAATCTACATAAAAATCGAATCAAGCAATCCACTAATAAATTCATTTTCGTGAAATTCAATGAGTTCATCTTCTTTTTCACCTACACCTAAAAAAATAATGGGCAATTTCAACTCATGAATAATGCTAAGTATTGCCCCACCTTTACTTGTCCCATCCATTTTAGTAAGAATAATGCCATCAAGTTCTAAACACTCATGAAAAATCTTTGCTTGTTCAATGCTTGAGCTTCCTTGTGTTCCATCAAGCACAAGGATTTTATGAAATGGTTGATTATTTAATGCTTTGGAACAAGTTTTAGAGATTTTTATTAGCTCATTTTTTAAATTTATTTGATTTGGTAATCTTCCAGCTGTATCAATGATTGCATAATCCATTTTGCGTGCAACCGCAGCATTAATTGTATCATAAGCCAATGCACTTGGATCATGGGCGTGTTTGGTCGTGATAATATCAACACCAATTCGTTTGCTCCATAATTCTAATTGTTCAATAGCGGCAGCACGAAAGGTATCGCCAGCACCCAATATAACTTTTTTTCCTTGTGTTTTAAATCGCTTAGCAAGTTTCCCAATACTCGTTGTCTTGCCTGCACCATTTACACCAAAAATAAGATACACTATGGGAGAATTAGCAATTTCATTGAATCTCACTTTATCATAATAGCTTTCACCACGAAAGAAACGATCGATAGCTACACGCAATTCATCTCGACTAATTTGTTCGCCTAGATTTTCTAACATCTTTTCAATGATTTCATAACTTATATCAGATTCGATTAGAATCTCTTCAAGTATATCTTTTTGAATTTTTTTTTGTTTTTGCCCTAAAAATCGTGAAATATTTTCAGAAGTTTTTTTTAAAAAAGCAAACATGATAAACCTTTCGTATCATTGAATATAGTATTGATAAAATATATTTTAATCTTAGAATCTTGTAAAATAGTATTATAAAAATCTGAATAAATTATAAAGTTATAAGTTCTCTCTTGCAAATTCAGTTAATAAAATTACTATTTTCTTTGTTTGGTTTGTGCAACTATGGTATTGCATAAAGGTTATTGTGGATAATAGCAACATTTTATATCACCTTACGATAATACTTTTTAGGATTTTTCCTCTATAATATTATATAGATTTAGAACTTTTTATTATCTCATAAAATCTTATATTTCTCAACAGAATCTTAAAATTTATCAAGATGATTTATGGTTTTCTTTGTCATCTAAGAGCATATATATATCATTTTCAAGCATTTCTTCTATGATTGACCCCTCATAACTTTGAGTAATAAAGTTATTTTTATCAAGCATTAAAAAAAGTGGGGCATTAAAATTTTTAATTTCAACATTGAGTCTGCGTTTAAGAGAATCTAGAAAAAATGTAAAATCTTTGTTAGAAGCGTTTTTTTGTGTTGTGAAAATAAGGTTTTGAAAATGCAAATTTTGGGATATGAGAGAGTCTTTCATATTTATTTGTTTATTTTCTTGTTGATGTAAAATGAAAATTTGCAGATTTTCAAAACGTGAACCAAGATTGTTAAGATGTGGCAGTATCATAGAACAAATGTTACAATTTTGTGGAAATATTGCAAATAGTGTAATTTTATTTTGTTCTAAAATACTGGATTTTTCATTGTGTTGTGATTGCAATATGATTTGTGTGAGATTATTAGAATCTTGCATTTGCAGTTTAAGAACTTGGTGTGAAATTAAATCTTGAAAAAGATAAATCTCTTGTGTATACTGCTCAACTTGCTCTTTACTATCCAAATCATCTGAACAAGCATGAAAAATGATGCTAAAACAAAGCAAAAAGACAGACAAAAGAAACTTATAGGAACACAACATTCTATTCCTTAAAAATAAATTATATTATATTATGTAAGTCAATATGTATGGGATTCTTTAAAATACCCTCTGATAATTACATTTTTTGAAATTAAAATTATAAACCATAATCATCAAGAATAAGTTAATTATATCTCATCTTTTCAATTTCTATGAACCCATAATTTTTGGGTAGAATTAAGATTCTACAAAATTTATATTATTTGGATATTTAAGATATGCGTTGTATATAAAACTTGTATAGAGATATTATTTTGGAGAGAAACAGGAAGCGATGAAATTTCATAAGATTTATCTTGAACTAAGCGATATTTGTCATCTTCAATGTTCTTTTTGTTCGCCAAAAAAAGCACAAAGAGGGCTTATGCCTTTGGCATTGTTTGATTCTATTGCAAGTCAAATCAAGCATAAAACAACATTGGTTAGCCTACATATTTTAGGAGATCCTTTGTGTGTATCAAATTTAGGTGATTATCTCGATAATATGGAATCTAAAAATATTCGACTTGATATTGTAAGTAGTGGAATCTTTTTAAGGCGAGAACATTTTAAACTTCTTTGTAGAAAGAATATTCATCAAATTAGTTTTTCACTTGATTCTTTTTTTGATAGAAATAATCAAAAAAAACTAATACCCATTTTGGAGAATAATCATACCAAGAATCAAGCTTTGTGTAGAGATATAATCAACAAGGAGTTATCCCACATGAGTTTTAAGACGCCAACAAATGATACGATGGAAGCTTTAGATAATAAAAATAAATTATATGAAATTTTATATCTTGAAAAAATATTTGAATTTTATGAGTACCTTTCTGCACAGCGATTGAAAATATACATAAATCTTAGACTTTTTGGAAATTATGATTATAGTTATATTTTACAGCGTTATAAAAATTATGAAATCCAAGAAAAAAAGAGACGAATCCGCTTAGATAAATATTTTTTCTTACGCTTTCACACGCAATTTCAATGGTTAAAATTAAGGAAATTGAAATCAGATTCTCATGTAGCAACACATTTTTTTCAGACAACAAAAAAGACTCATACATTGCAAGGGCTAAATGTGACATATACAAATCCTCAAAACTTTGTGGCACAGAGACAAGAACAACTGCGACATAATTCACCATATTGTCTAGGTGGGATTAGCCAGTTGGGAATCTTATCAAATGGAATCGTAGTGCCATGCTGCATTGATACACAAGGATATATGCAGTTGGGGGATTTACGCATACAAACTTTACAAGAGATTTTAGAATCAGAACTTTTTTTAAATTTTCAATATGCACAAAAAAACCATATTAACATTCCACCAATGTGTAAAAAATGTAATTTTAGGGGTATATAACTTATTCATGGTTATGTGTTTGGATAGAAAAACTTGAACAACATTGTTGTGAAATTGTATTTTGTAGAGATAATGCAATGGTTGTTTTTATAGAAAGAAACTTTTAATTTTTAAAAGAACATAAATGTGAGAGTGGAATTTAAATAGTAATTTTATCTACATGCACAAAAAAATCTTTTTAGAAATATCTACAAAAGCAATGAGAAGCAATAGAAAAACTTGCAAAACATAAATATATATTGTATAATTGAAGTTTTTATACTAAGGAAGGAGTTTTTATGCAAGAAACGATGACCAGAAGAGATTTTATAAAAGTGGCTGGAACAAGTAGCACATTAGTTATTGGTTCATGTTTTTTTGGAACAAGTTTATTTACTACGGCTGTGGCAGCACCTCGTGTGGATATTCAAGGTTTATTTACAACACAAAGGCTTAATAATGGTGTTGAAATGCCAATTTTTGGATTTGGAGCTTATTCCACAGCTTTAGGTGAGGATAAAATAAAAAATACTCAAGCAGTGCTAGAAGCTTTAAAAATAGGTTATAAACATATTAGTGTTTTTGAAACAGAAGAAGTCATAGGTAATGCTTTGATGCAAAGCGGTATCCCAAGAGATGAAATATTTCTTTCTTTACAATTAGATAACAAAATTACCACAGAAGATGATTTTATTGTTGCATTTAATGAGAGTTTGGCAAAATTAAAAACAAATTATGTTGATTTACTAACAATTTTTTTCCCTCCAATTGATACAATTAATAATGATATTTTTAATCAAAAAGTAAATTTATGGCAAACTCTGGAAAAACTTTATAAAGAAAAACGAGTTAAGGCTATTGGGGTAACAAATTTGAATAGAGATTTATTTGAGCAGTTTTTACCTGAATGCGAGATTCGACCTATGGTAAATCAGCTTGTTTTAAATCCTTATAATTATGATGATAGGTTAGTCGAAACTTCCTTTAATCGTAAAATGCAAGTCGCCACTTTTGTTCCATTTGGGTCAGGGAAAGACTTAATCTATGAGCCAACTATTACAAAAATTGCACAGAAATACAACAAAACAGCTTCACAAGTTATTTTACGATGGAATTTACAAAAAGGTTATATAACATTTGCTAGTTCAGCTGATGTAAACGTCATAAAGGAATATAGCGAGGTGTTTAACTTTATGCTTGATGCGAAAGATATGAAAGCAATCTCTAAATTGAAGGGAACTCAAAAGTCAAAGTAAATTAATTTATTGTAATATAAATCCCATACACTCATTATATTGATATTGTATCTTGGGTTTCTTGAAAATAAAAACCATAGAGTTTTGGTTCTATTGTTATCTACATGTGTTTCACATTTATTTTATTATATTTCGCAAAATAACTATATTATTACTTCATATCTCTTAATAGGAATTTTTTGTTCTCGTTTCTTTGATAGAGTAATTTTTCGGTATAGAAATGATCTATAAAATACACTAGAATATGTAATTGTATATTTTTGAAATAGCAATCTCACATATTGTTATTTTTATAGCTAATAATATTGGCAATATATTCTATTAATTTTTATTTTTATAGAAATGTTTAAAAGCGTAAAAGAATAATAATTCTACTTTAAAGATTTGTTATAATTTTTACAAAAAAATCCTCTATTAAATGCAATGTAAATCAAAATTCTTGTTTTTTTATTTTATTCCACTATTTTGTTACTTTTAGTATTACAATATGGTATATTTAATATTAAAATAAGAAACATAATGTTTCTTTTTGATACAAAGTATATAGATTAAAATATATCTAGAACAAAAAATATGAAGTTTAGAGAATAATTTGATACAATACTATTCAGCACATTCTTAATGAAAATTCTTTATTTTGAATATCAAATTTGTAGAGTAGAATCTACATAGAAACTCCAACTAAATCGTAAGTGATAATGTGATTTTTGTAAAGTTTTGGAGACTAATTGCGAGAATGTGTAAATTAGGTTTGCCTAATAAAACCAAAAAAATGCAAAGGAGAAGTTATGTTAGAAATAAGATGGCATAGCAGGGCTGGACAAGGAGCTGTAACAGGTGCCAAAGGATTAGCCGATGTAATTGCTGGTATAGGCAAGGAAGTTCAAGCATTTGCTACCTATGGTTCAGCTAAACGCGGTGCAACAATGGCAGCATTTGATAGGTTTGATGATTCTCCTATTCTTAATCATGAGAAATATATGGAGCCAGATTATGTGTTAGTAATTGACCCGGGATTAACTTTTATTGCAGATATTTTTGAGAATGAGAAACCCACGACAAAATATATCATCACTACACATTTAACTAAAGATGAATTAATTGCTAAAAAACCAGAATTAAAGACAAAAGAGGTATATATCGTAGATTGTATTAAAATTTCCCTTGATACTCTTGGTAAACCTATCCCAAATGCCCCAATGCTTGGTGCATTCATTAAAATTTCAAATATACTTGGTATTGAGGAATTTAAATCTGCATTTAAAAAAGTGCTTGGAAAAAAACTTCCTCAACAAGTTATTGATGCGAATATGTTTGCAATTCAACGAGCATATGATGAAGTAAAGTAGCCTAGATGATTCATAGAAAGTCTTAAGAATTATTATGGTTAAGATTAAAAAAAGGATATAACATGCAAAATATTACTAAAGGTTGGAATGATTTACTACCAGGATCAGTTGTTTTTCCCCTTGAAACAGAAGGTGAAAAAAGTTTAGAGATACATCAGGAAAATCGTATATATACTGAAGGTAGCTTTTATACGCAAAGTGTTGCACATTGGAGAACAGAAAAACCTGTATATAATACAGAACATTGCATTAATTGTTATCAGTGTTGGGTGTATTGTCCTGATAGTTCTATTCTTGTTCGAGATGAGAAAATGAAAGGTGTTGATTATCAGCATTGCAAGGGTTGTGGTATATGTTCAAATGTGTGTCCGACCAACCCCAAATCGCTTATTATGTTCCAAGATTTTGTTACAACACAAGAGGCTATTACACAATGGCCAATAAAAGAAAAAAAGAGTAAGGAGTAAAATATGGCAAAGATTTATGAACTGCAAGAGGTAGAAGTGTGGGATGGTAATGTTGCTGCAAGTCATGCTTTACGACAAGCACAAATCGATGTAATGGCTGCTTATCCTATTACCCCATCAACTCCTATCGTGCAAGATTATGGTAGTTTCATTGGAAATGGTTATATTGATGGTGAGTTTGTTCTAGTAGAATCTGAACATGCTGCAATGAGTGGTTGTGTTGGTGCTGCTGCTGCTGGGGGCAGGGTGGCAACTGCAACAAGTTCACAAGGTTTGGCATTAATGGTTGAGGTACTTTACCAAGCAAGCGGTATGCGTCTACCTATTGTATTGAATCTCGTAAACCGTGCTCTTGCTTCTCCGTTAAATATACATGGGGATCATTCCGATATGTATTTATGCCGTGATGCGGGTTGGATTCAACTCACAACTTGCAATCCTCAAGAAGCTTATGATTTTAATCTCATGGCATTTAAAATTGCCGAGGATTATGATGTGCGTGTCCCAACAATCGTTAACCAAGATGGTTTTTTAAGTTCACATACAGCACAGAATGTCCGCCCATTAAGCGACGAAGAAGCATATAAGTTTATAGGTGAATATAAGGTAAAGAATCCTTTACTTGATTTTAGTAAACCAATTACCTATGGGGCACAAGCAGAAGAAGATTGGCATTATGAACATAAGGCACAATTACATGCTGCAATTATGGATTCTATGCCTGTAATTGAACGTGTATTTAAGGAATTTAAGGACAAAACAGGTAGAGAATATCACCCAGTTATGTCTTATGATATGGAAGATGCAGATGTTGCTATTTTTGCCATCGGGACAACAGCGGAATCTGCTAGAGTAGCAGCAAAAACAATGCGATCAAAAGGAATTAAAGCTGGTGTGGTCACAATTCATGTTTTAAGACCATTCCCTTATGAGCAAGTTGGTATTGCCCTAAAACATGTTAAGGCAATAGCGATTATGGATAAATCTTCACCAGCTGGAGCTATGGGAGCCATGTTTAATGAAGTCAGTGCAGCAATTTATCAGGTAAGCACGACTGCTTCTAAACCAATTCTTTCTAACTATATATATGGTCTGGGAGAAAGAGATTTAACGCAAAAAGATATTATAGAAATTTATAATGAACTTGGTGCAGATGTAAAGGCAGGAAAATTAACACATAAGACACAACAATGGATTTGTTTGCGTGGTGCGAAAATGGGCTTTCATTAGACTATAAAATGTATATGGTTTATGAGGGTTAGTTAAAGATCGCGAATGTAAAGTAAAAGATAATAATTTTATGATATACAATAGACATTAGGTATTAGGTTTGTGTAGTAAATGTTGTAATGTATAGCGAAAGAAAAGTTGAGAAATTTTGTAGCAAAATATTCGAAACCCAAAAAAGGATAAAAATGACAAAAGAAATTAAGAATCTAAAGCAATTTAGTAAGACAGCAGAAAGGTTTGAAGGTGCACATTTATTGTGTCCAGGTTGTGCACATGGTATGATTGTGCGTGAGGTATTAAACGCAGTTGATGGACCTATAGCCATTGGGAACTCTACTGGTTGTCTTGAAGTATCTACAGCTGTGTATCCACATACTTCATGGGATGTTCCTTGGATACATATTGGTTTTGAAAATGGTTCAACAGCTATATGTGGTGCTGAAGCAATGTATAAAGCACTTGAAAGAAAAGGGAGGTATAAAGGACAGAAACCAAAGTTTATTGCATTTGGTGGTGATGGTGCAACTTATGATATTGGATTTCAGTTTATTAGTGGTTGCTTTGAACGCGGACACGATTTTACTTATATCTGTCTTGATAATGAAGTGTATGCAAATACTGGTGGACAAAGAAGTGGTTCTACTCCTCTTGGAGCTAGCACTTCAACAACACCTGCTGGCAGAGTCAGCTATGGTAAAAAACAAAAGAAAAAAGATTTATTAAGTATTATGGCGGCACATGGAAGCCCTTATGTAGCTCAAGTTGCTCCAAATAAGTGGAAAGACATGAATGCAAAAATTAAAAAGGCAATAGATACTGAAGGTCCGACTTTCATTAACGCAATGAGTGCTTGTACAACTGAATGGAAGTTTAATTCTAATAATACAGTGGATATGAGTGATCTGGCTGTTGATAGCCTTGTTTTTCCATTATACGAAATTATCAATGGACATGAATTGCATATTACATATCGTCCAAAAAAGGTGATTCCTGTACGTGAGTATCTTGCAACACAGGGTAGGTTTAAGCACTTATTTAAACCAGAAAATGAACATATTATTGAACAATTCCAAAAAGATGTAAATGAGCGATGGGAGTTATTACAAAGACGAGAAGAAGCAAAATTATAACTAAAAACTTAATATGGATTTTATGGGAAAGTTCTTCACATTAAAGAATCTTAAATAGAGATTCTTTTTGCAATATTTTACTTTATCACTCAAAACTTATCATTCTCTCTTAAACAGAATCTCTTTTACTAATCTTCAAGTATATTTGGGTATGTGAATATTTTTACAATACTTATACTTTTATATTATTTTGTTTTTTATTTGTCGAGTTATGATTTCAAAGATTCTAGAATCTTTGAAAAGTTTTAAAGAATCTGAAAGTGGTTTTTGATTATCTGTGTTATAATATTTTTCTCAGTAAAAATATTATAACATCATAAGATTTTGTTGTATAGATATTCACTTTATCAATTAGACATGATTATCAAAAATCATAATGTTACTTGAGATAAATTGATGTTAAAATTTTATGTTTCTAAGAATATTTTGCAATTATACACAAGGTAAGTAATGTCTAAGCTCGTTATAAATCATAAATGTATTGCATGTGATGCGTGTCGTGAGGTCTGTCCTACACAAGCAATTAATGTGGGCGATCCTACCTATAATATCAATCAAGATATATGTATTTTATGTGTTGGATATGCAGATAATCCAAACTGTATGACAGTATGCCCCATTGATGCAATTTTATTTGAGAAAGTGGATTCTAAGATTCTAGCTTGATGGGAGAAAAATATGGCAAAAATTACAACAATTATTGATATTGGTTCAAATTCGGCTCGTATGGCAGTATTTCAAAAAACAAGTCGTTATGGTTTTCATCTTATTTATGAATTAAAATCAAAGGTAAGAATTTCAGAGGGGAGCTATGAACATAATTCTTACCTTCAACCTCCAGCAATGCAAAGAGCTATTGAAGCCCTAAAAGAGTTTAAATGTGTGAGTGATTCTCTAAAAAGTAAGAAACTTATTTGTGTTGCTACTTCAGCAATTCGTGATGCACCAAATAAAAATGAATTCATTGCACGAGTAAAAAGAGAGTGTGGTATCCATATAAAAGTTATTGAGGGTGCAAAGGAAGCATATTTTGGGGCAATAGCGTGTGCAAATCTTTTGCATAAAAAAAGTGGTATAACCATTGATATAGGTGGTGGTAGCACAGAGTTAGCATGTATTGAAAATGGCGAAATTAAAACCATGATTTCTTTAAATCTCGGAAGTATTCGATTAAAAGAACTCTTTTTTGACCATGGACAAACGCAAGAGGCTTATCAATATACAAGAGAATATGTACGCAATAATATCGTGGAAGTATTGTCATTTTGTCAGCATTCAAGTTTGCATAATAACCTTTATATGTTTGGAATTGGTGGTAGCATTCGGGCGTATGCAAAATATGAGATGAATTTAGAATCTTATATGTTTAATTTTCTACATGGATATGAATTGTATGCAAGAACAATTCTCCCACATTTAGACGATATTGTGCATTCTACTCCACAGGGTCTTTTTGAGAAAGGTTTTGAAGAATCAAGGATAGATTCTATTCGACCAGGACTTTTAATTTTGCAAGTAATTCTTGAAGAGCTTCAGGCACAAAAGCTTATTATTAGTGGTGTTGGTGTGCGAGAGGGCGTTTTTTTACATGATATGCTTCGCAACCACAAGGGAAAGATTCCAAATAATATTAATCCAAGTGTGCGCTCCTTACAAGATATTTTTCTTACAAGCGTTGATGATTCTAAAATGATTAATAGACATTCAAGAAAGCTTTTTGTATTATTGAGTGAGAGATATTCTTTGCAAAATCATTATCTACAAAATTTAGAAATTGCAGGAAAGCTTTATAATGTTGGCACAAATTTTAATTTTTACCAAGCACACAAGCATAGTGCTTATATAGCATTAAATTCTCTTAATTATGGTCTTTCACATAAAGAGAGATACACCATAGCAATGCTTCTTGAGTATTCCCATAAAAAGCGTCCAAAGATTCCAAGCGCAAGTGAAGAAGATCTTTTACCATCACATGACACATTGCAGATTCTAAGTTTTATTTTTGCAATTAGTGTTACACTCGCAAAAGAAAAAAATGTAATTTTTGAATTACAAGATTCGACACTTTATGTTCATATTAATTCGCTACCTTTAGGGCAGATCTTGCGTGAGATTGTCTTGCCAAGATTTCAACATCAGCAAACTCTTGTTTTAGAAATAGTTACCCCATAGAATTTACTTTTGTTTTGCATATTTATTATGAATGTGGGAAATCATAAATCATTTTTTGAAATCTTTGTGCGATTGTCTTAGCACGTTGCAATATTTGAGCTTGACATTGTGGGTTATGATAGACTTCTTTGAGCGATTCGTCAAAGAGTGATAGCCAAATATGAAAGTATTCTCTTGGGAAAGGATCAAGTTCTAAATGAGCTTTCAAAGGATACCCATTATATACCCCTTGTTCTCCTAAAAGATTAGCACGCCAAAATGATGCAATTTTTTCTTTGTGTGCTTTCCATGATTCTTCGTCTGTACCTACTTTTGCATTAAATATTGCTCCAAGTTCCTGATTTTTTCGGATTTTATTGTAGAAAATTTCCATCAGTTTTGCTATCGATTCTGGATTGATTTCATTATACTTCATGATTACCTCTTGTATTATAAAGCAAATTTTTAATCTTTTAATAATGTCAAATTTATTTGTATTATAATTTATGTTCTATAAAAAATTGTTAATACAAGTTCATTTTTCCCAAAATTATAGAATCTTTGATGGTACGCTATAAGCACTAATTATATATCCTACCTGTGTTTGACTATAATTTGCAGGGATATTTATGTTATAATTGGAAAAATATTTGTAGAAAAATGTATAGGAGGCTACATAATGATTGTTTGGATACGCCTTTGCAAAAGCTTTAGAAATTCAATATAATACAGAGGTAAAATTAGATATTCTTTTTTATACAAAGAAAATTAATCGCAAGAATAATAACATTCGTAATTTTGAGCTATCACACTTCGATGTTCATATAAAATACGCATTTGGTGTTGCCAATCGCCTTGATAAGATTATTACTTCTCTGATACCAAAAAGATTCCGTGCGGATTTCACCCCCTCCCCATTCAATCTAATTAAAGATAATAAAGATTTGCACATAAAAATAAAAGAGAGATACCCATTTCCCAAAGATACTTATTTTGAGGGATATTTTCAGAATCTTGTATATTTTGATCATATTAGAAATATTTTATTGCATGATTTTTGTCTAAAAACCCCATTAGATTTGAAGAATAAACAATTACAAGATTATATATTACATACACACAACTCCGTTTTTCTGCACATTAGACGAGGTGATTACTTGGAATATGAACATAGTGGATTTATAAATCTCACATATACAAATTATTATAATACTGCACTAAAAACTATACAAGAAAAATTAGGAAAAGCACATATTTTTATTTTTAGTAATGATATGGTTTGGTGTAAGGAGCATTTTTTAAACGGGCTAGATTCTAAAATTTTACAAGATCTTACCTTTCAATTTGCTGATAACAATAATGAAGGAAGTGCAGCTTTTGAGATGGAACTTATGAGAAGTTGCAAACATGGAATTATTGCAAATTCAACATTTAGTTGGTGGGCTGCTTATTTAATACAATATCCAAATAAAATTATTGTTGCACCCAATGAATTTTTTACGATAGTTCAAGATTCTTATTCTGTTTTTCATGATTATGAAGATAAGATTTTACCGAAGAATTGGCATAGAATTCCTCTTACTAAAGAGAATAAATAGAGGTTTTATAACTAAACAAATTTTTCATGAACAACATAGACCTGATAACTTCAATATATCTAAATATCTAAGTAAAATTATATTTTAAAGTATCCCATTTGTTTTTTCAAAGTGTCTGATACTGTTTGAAGATCATCAACTGTTGCACTCGTTGTTTCCAAAGATTTTCTTGTGCTAATAGAAAGTTCAGAAATATGTTGAATATCTTCTGTGATGCTTGTTATTGTATTAGCTTGTTGCATTGATGCACTTGCAATTTCTTGTGCTTTTGTAAGAGAATCTTGAGCTTGAGTTTGTATTGCATTCAATAATGATACAGATTCTAAGATAAAATCTTGTCCTTTTTGTATTTGTGGAATAACAACTTCAATAGATTCCACAGAGCTTTCAATGCCTTCTTGAATAAGCTTAATGATGTTTGCAATTTGACCTGTGCTTGTCGCTGTTCTTTCTGCAAGTTTTCTGACTTCATCGGCTACAACAGCAAATCCTCTTCCATGTTCTCCTGCTCTTGCTGCTTCTATGGCTGCATTGAGTGCTAAGAGATTTGTTTGGTCTGCTATTTCTGCAATCAAGCTTGTGCTTTGACTGATTTCTAATGATTGTTGTTGCAAACCACGGATATTTGTTGCAGATATATTAATGATTTCTGTAATTTTACTTATTTCTTGTGCTGTTGTATTAATCACTTCAACACCCTTATGGGATAATTCCACGCTCTTTGTTGCATTTTCTTCAGAAAGTTCTGTTGCATTAGATATTTCTAAAACAGCTTTATTGACTTCACTGATTTTACTAGCAACAAGCATAGAACTTTGTGTTTGTAGTTCTGCTGTTTTTTGTGCTTCATGCGATACACTCGAGACTTTATGTGTTGCCTCATTAATTCTCTGTGAAGACTTCATTATTGAGTTTACGATTTCTTTTAGATGTGTTTGCATTGTAGCAATCGATGCCAACATACTTTCTTCATTTCTGTATTGAACATTGTCGCAGAGGTTTCCTTTCGCGATTTGAGATACGATGTATGCAGCGGTATATGGTTCTCCACCTAGAGAATTTAGTAAGCTCCTTGAGATATAGAATGCGACTAAAACACCAAAAACTAGACTCAATCCAACAAGCACATAAAGTATGACTTTAAAGCTATCCACGGATTTACGCAACTCTTGTGTAAGATTTTTATTTTTTTCTTCTTCTAGGTTAATAAACTTATTTATCTGTGCCAACCACTGCACAAAAAGTGGGGCGACCTCTTGTAGTTTTTGCATTACAAGTGCATCAGCACCATTTTGTTTTAAGTGGATAATTTCTTCAATAATGGGTGTAGCGGTAAGTCTTATTTCTCGAATAGCATTATAAATTTGTGTTTCCTGCGAATCAAACATATTGTTTGCGATAAAATGTGTCCGCATATTATCAGCAGAAGCTTTATAATCTCCCTCTAACTTTTTTATTTCAGCAATCAAATTGTTGAGTGCTGCTTGATTTTTTGAATCTGCAAGGACGACATCACGAATACCAATAGAACGATCATGCACACTTCCACGCCAGTCAATTGCATAACGTTGTTTAACCGTATTCACATCATTGATTTGTCGCAAACTTTTGATGATATAATTTACTCTTATAATACTGATTGTGGTAACAATACATGAAAAAAGCAATAGGATTCCAAATCCTATGGTAAGCATTGTCCCGACACCCATTTTTTTAGACTTCATAACAAACCACCAAACTTTCATTTTTTCAGAAATTATAACTAAAAAGTTTAATAAATATACAATTATTTTTTTTTTTTTGTAAAATATTTTGAAATATTTACTAAATGATTGTTCTATTTCTATAAAATAAGTAATTTTTATCAATTAATATAGAATATTCTACTTTTTGGGCATACATATTGAGACATGGATTATGTATGTAACCCCAATCTTACTTCAATACAATTAAAATTCTTCCTTGATAAATTCTAAAATCACGATTCAGAAAAATACTTTCTTTCATACTTTATGAAACAAATATGACTAGATATAACTAAGTATCGTGTTTTAAAAAAGGAATTTGTATTGCGTATTTGGAATTTATGCAAAATTTTTTCATGCAACTTAATATTTGTGTATTTTACATGTCACTATAACTTCATATAAAAATCTATTTGTTCAGAATCTAATTTATATATTTGAAATGTTTCAAAGTAGCTTTTTGTTTGACTCTGAATAGATTGAATGAGGGTAATGAACAATAATAGAGAAAAAGGAGGCGTTTATCTGAAGTAAATACAAGATAGATTCCAAAAAAATTTACAATTTACAATTATCGTTCAAAAGCAGGATAACTTCCAAGCCATTTGATTTCACCCTGTCGTTTTGTGAAGATTCTCTGTATATTTGCATCGTCTCTATGCCCATGAAAATCCATGTAAAAACCAGATTGAAAACCTGCTGTGGCAACAATCGGACGAGAATCAATTTTTGTAATATTAATATTCTCTTCTTTAAAATCTCTCAATAATTCAAAAAGTGCCCCTGATTTTTCAAAGTCTTTTATAACAACAAAAACTGAGGTTTTATCATGTTTTCCGCGCACATTATGAAAATCACTAATAATTACAAAACGCGTTTTGTTTTCAGAATGATTTTGTATGTTTTCAAATAAAATCGGAATCTTATGTAGTTTTGCTGCAATACCAGAACAAATTGCTCCACTTTTTGTGTCTTGACTTGCATATTTTGCACCAAGTGCTGTGGAATTAACAGCTATACGTTCTACATTATTTAGTTCATAATGTAATAAAAAATCACTGCATTGCCCAAAAGCTATGTCTTTAGAGTAAATCCTCTCAATATCATTAAGATTTTGTGCGGTTGTTGCAAAACTATGATGAATTGACAAAATAATTTCATTAACAATCGTAAAATTATATTTTGCAAGATTATCAATAGTTTCACCAACCATGCCGTTTGTATTGTTTTCAATCGGTATCACACCGTATTTTGCATTTTTATGATAAAGGGCTTCAAAAACAGAAGAAATGGTTGTGAGTCCGAGATAGGAGCTTAATGGTCCAAACATGCTCTCTGCGGCTTGATGTGTGTAGCTCCCAATTGGTCCCAAAAATGCAATTTTTTGAGGAGTTTCAAGATTGCGAGAAATCGCAAAAATCTCATAAAAGACCGCTTCGATAGTAGGTTTATCAAGATTGGAAAGATTACTTTGCTTGACATACGAGAGAAGCTTATCAATGATTTCTTTTTCACGATCAGGACGATATATACTTGCTTGATTTTTTACCTTTAAATGTCCGATTTGCTTTACATACTCGAATCGCTTATGTAAAAGTGTAATGAGGTCTAAATCAATCTTGTCAATATATTCACGCAATTCTTGTAATTTTGATTCTATATCTTGTATAATATCTGCCATACATTACTCCATATTTATTGTCATTAATTATATACTTTCATTGTAAGCTTTACTCATGTATTTATTTGCAAGACAAGATATATTATAATATTCCAAAGAATTTTTATTTCTTAATTTTATATTATGTAATAATCTAAAAGCAAATTATACTTAATTGAAAATATTCAATGATTATATCATAATCTTTGCTAGTATAATTGAGATTCAGAGAATCTTGCTAAGTGTTTCAATAATTTCAGATGATTGAATTTCTTGTTTTTCTAATCCCTCGCGTTTAATGAGCTCTACAATCCCATCATTGAGTCTTTTGCCAACAATGAGTGCATATTGAAATCCGATAAGCTCAAAATCATTCATTTTACTTCCAAATCGCTCATTTCTATCATCTATAATTACTTCAATCCCTAAATCACAAAAATATGTATAAATTTTTTCACCAAATTGCACTTCTTCTTTATTTTTCATATTGGAAATAATAATATCAAGCTTGAATGGTGCAACTTCCCCCCATACACACCCTTTATTATCTGATTTTTGTTCCAATATTGCCGATAACAACCTTGTTACACCAATACCATAACAACCCATAATAAACGGCTTACTTTTCCCATGAGAATCAAGAAAACAAGCTTCCATAGGCACAGAATACTTTTCTCCGAGTTTAAAAATATGTCCAACTTCTATACCTTTAGTATATTGTAGCACACCACAACATTTGGGACATAAATCTCCTTCTTGCACTGCAACTAAATCTTTATAAAGTAAATCTTGAAATTCAGCGAGATTCACTCCAACATAATGGAAAGAATCTTCATTTGCACCACATATTAAATCCTCTCCATCACGCAATTCTTCATCAAAAAAAATCAAGTCTGAACCTGTAATACTGCGTAAATGTATAGGTCCAATAGAGCCTGATGGGAGATTATATTTTTCTAAAAAGGTAATTTCGGCATCAAACAATTCTAATACATCAGGCTTTAAGGATTTTACTGCATTGAAAGCTTTTGTAGATTCTAACTTATCGTTACCGCGCATGAAAAAGATTGCAATTTCTTCTCTGTCTTTAAATACAGCTTTTTTCACGACAGCTTTTATCAGAAAATGAGTATCAACTTTAAAGAATCTGCTTAGGTCATCAATAGTTTTTACATTTGGGGTCTCAAACTTGTGGTATGGGCTTGTTGCTTGTGGTGGAATAACAGATGAGGTTTTAGGTTGTCTTCTTGCTGCCTCAATATTTGAGGCATAATCGCATTTTGTGCAAGTAACAATAGTATCTTCGCCGCATTCTGCTAATACCATAAATTCTTTGCTACCACTTCCTCCAATAGCACCAGAATCAGCATCTACAATACGAAAATCAAGTCCTAGATTCTGAAAAATCCTTTTATATGTGTCTTTCATATTGTTAAATTCATTGTTCAGACACTCTCCATCTGCATGAAAACTATAAGCATCTTTCATCACAAACTCTCTACCACGCAATAATCCAAATCTTGGACGCATTTCATCTCGAAACTTTAAGTGAATCTGATAAAGACTAAAAGGTAATTGTTTGTAGCTTTTGACATAGGTTTTGGCAATTTCTGTAACACACTCTTCATGAGTTGGACCAAGCACAAATGCAGCATTTTTTCTGTCACGAAAGATTGCTAATTCCCCATATTGTTCATACCTACCACTTTTTTCCCATAATGTCGCTGGAGTCAGAAATCCCATAGTTACCTGATTTGAGCCAGCTTTGTTCATTTCTTTTTGTATAATCGCACTAATCTTATCTAATACGATTTTCCCAAGCGGGAGAAAATTATAGATACCACTTCCAATTTGATGGATAAAGCCACCACGAATAAGGTAAATATGGCTTTTTAGAATACAATCTTTTGGTGCTTCTCGTAGTGTTGGGGCAAAAAATTTGCTTAATTTCATATTACTCCTTCTTATAAAATGGTATTTACAACTCTAGTATTTTGTATTGTAAAATTATAAACATTCTATATTAAACTCTTCTTAAAAATCATAAAATATATACAAATAAGCCATCATTTATCTTAATTAATAAGAAGTTTAGTTGTTGAAATCTTATTAAGTATTTTATGACAAAAATTTGCTAGATAGATTCTGTTTAATATTATTCTTCTTTTGAATATGCTTTATATAGTTTAGAAAGTGAAAGTTTTTCTATAATTTTAGATCTCATAATTTTTAACATTATCCATTTCATGTTGTCCAGAAATGAGGTAGTCTTTTGCTCAAAGTTAGATGTTCCTAAGATTCTATTTATGATTGAAATACTGAAGGCTTTTTGATTTTTTATTCGTTATTGCAAAGTTTAGTATTAATGAGTTTTATTGAAACTTTATATCCTCTGGTCATTCATATATTTTGTTGTCTCTAACTTCATATAATTTTATACAATTTGTTTAATTCTATATAATATAAAAGTTTATTCTTGATTACATAAAGTGGTGTTGATGGGGTGGCTTGAGTAGATAAGGAGTAAGCTTGCGGATAAATTGTATATTATTTCTTATTTTAAATAAATATTTTATTAATTCAAGATAGCTTTTTAGACATATTAAGGATTCATAGAATAATTATTTGCACAATGAAGCTTTAACAAAAATAATAGTTTGGGTTGGAAAGGAATTTATTTCAAAAATGTAGGCTAATTTTATATTAAGAATGGCGGAACGGACGGGGCTCGAACCCGCGACCCCCTGCGTGACAGGCAGGTATTCTAACCAACTGAACTACCGCTCCAAAATAAACAAAGCAACCTAATTCATCATATTAAAATGTTATTTATTATGATTAGATAATCTCTAGTTTTATGGTGGTCGCTATAAGACTCGAACTTATGACATCCACCTTGTAAGGGTGGCGCTCTACCAACTGAGCTAAGCGACCAAGCATAAATTAAACTAATATTGCATATATTTAAAGTATTGGTGACCCCTAGGGGATTCGAACCCCTGTAGCCACCGTGAAAGGGTGGTATCCTAACCGTTAGATGAAGGGGCCACACATACTTAGTAATGGATTAAAAATGGTGACCCGTGTTGGATTCGAACCAACGGCCCATTCCTTAAAAGGGAATTGCTCTACCAGCTGAGCTAACGGGTCAAGCTAAAAGATAAAAATAACTAAGCAACTTATGTTAATCAAAATGAAAAAGCAATTATATAAAAATATTTTGCTAAAGTCAAGTATTTTTGCTAATGTTTATAAATTTATATGATTAGAAATAAAAATTGCAAGCAGGAACGCTAGAAACCAACTTTTATCCCTTATCAATAGTTAAGAACAAAGATTTTTATTGAATTCTTGTAAGGCTGAATAAAATAGTGGATAAAATATGCGATAATTCTTTGTTCTGGCTGTTTTTAGATTTTTTGAGATTATTTTTATGTTATAATATCTATTTGTATATGAGGTTTATATTTTGCTATTTGCAGTATATCAAAAGAAATTTTTTATTGTCTTCTTTCTCATTGTGACTTGTCTACTGATTATCATTGGAAGTGTTCGTAGAGATCTTTTTCAATATCATAGCTATAATGATTCTGCCTTTTTATTGCCACAGAATACTCTATACCCACTTTCGCAAAATGATAAAGAGATAGTTGATACTCTTATACATACAAAGATTCTGAAAGATGAAAGTTTATTTAAAATAATTTCAAATCCAGAGTTAAGTGTGCATGCGAGTGCTATTATGGAAAAAGATTCTACTCTTATGGCATTATTTTATGCAGGAACGAAAGAAGGTGCGGCTGATGTGAAAATCTACCAAAGTTTTTTATACAAAGATTCTAAGGAATGGAGCAAATCAAAACCGATTTTAACGCGACAGGATCTTGAATATTTAACAGGAAAATATTTTCGTAAACTTGGCAACCCTATTGTTTTTAAAGATAATCAAGGGAAGGTGCATTGTTTCGTTGTTGGTGTGAGTCTTGGGGGTTGGGCAACAAGTAAGATTTATCAATTCTATTTTGATTCTATGTGGGCATTGCACTATGTTGGCGAGTTACATTTAAGTCCATTTGGTAATCTTTCGCATCTTGTAAGAACTCCTGCCATTCCATTACAAAATGGTGGTTTTATTGTGCCTATAGCTCATGAAATGTGGATCAAATATCCACTTATTGTTTTTTTTGATAAAAATGGTGTAATGAGATTCAAAAAAAGAATAAATAAACTTACGCAGCAACTTCAACCTACAATCATGCCTATTGCCAACAGGGATTGTGTGGCATTTTTTAGAAGTCAAAATATCTCGGATGTTCCACCCGGATTCTATCAAGAGTGTCATGAGAATGCAAATGTGTGGGACACCCCGATTCTTAGTAATCTTTCAAACCATGATTCTTCAAGTGTCTTAATAAGCTTTGATAATTATGGCAAACAAGAAATTTTACTTGCACACAATAATAAAACACGCAAGAATCTTACACTTTATTGGTTGCAAGACCATAAACAAGGAGTCTTTAAAGAACTTTTTAAGATTGATGAACAAAATGGTGAAGTAAGCTATCCCGCAATGGCAATAGATAATGAGAATCTCTATATTACATGGACATTTTATCGTAAAAATATTAAATATACATCCATTAAACTTTCTATTTTGGGGACGCTTATAGAAAATGCAAAGAATGAGATTTTAGATAATGAACAGAATCTTAATATGAAATCTCAAGTTTTGTCATCACAAGAAGCGGGTTATTTATGATAAGCACTTCTATTGTTTTTTTTGGTATCATCATATATTATGTTCATGCACTTTGCATGTTTTGTGTTTCTTTTACTATACAATCAGAATATTCTATATATTACAAATATGGAATTTATACAATTTATATGGCATCGTTAATACTTACTTTGTGTTGTTTTTTTATTCCTCTTTATGAAGGATTTTCAGCTATTGTTTTATGCTATTCTCTTTTTGATATACCATGTGTATTGTGTGTTTTGCTTACTTTTTATTTAATATTAAAAATTCTTTTGCAGGATTATTATATTATTAAAGAAAAGAATCTAAGTCTTTGTAATATTACTGCATTGAGGGGATTTATACATAAGTCTTACAAAAGATACATAAATATAAAAAAATCTGTGTTGCCACTATTTATTGTCCAGAATCTGTATAAAACACATACTTTTGCATTTATCATATTGATGATGTTTGGTTTTTTACTTTATGGTAATACACTGAATCTTTTAGAGTTTGATTTATATCATCAGAATCTTTATATTCATGCTCTTGTTGTTTTTTTCTTAATAGGTTGTATTTTTTATTGTGACAGAATCTTTGGAATTTTTTGTTTATTAGCACTTATTCCTTTTGCGTTTAGTCAGGCATTTGATTATAGCATTTTAGAATTTTTAATCTGCCCTTATTTATGGGTTTTTAGTTTTTATTATGTTGCACAGAGAATGATAAAAACTCTATGGCATTTCTTTGTGTGGTAATATCCCAATCGCAGAGTGTATGAAAATAAAATTTTTTCTAGAATCTTTGATTATTTGAATAAAGAAAAGATTCTCATGGAGTGAGATTTATTGATTGCTACTCATATTATAATATATTTCCCATGCATGGTAAAACAATAAAATAGCAAAAAAGCTAAAAAGCAATGCACAAAGTTTATCAATATAATAAAAAGCCTTATCATTAATCATATGACGAAAAAATGTTGCGAGGAATATGACAAAAAGAAATGCACTACTTAATCCACAAAAAAGAACAATTAAGCTTGAGAGAATCTTATTCTGCATAAAAGGTGCAACCATTATGCTAAAAAATAAAATTGCTTTAGGATTAGTGAGATTGATAAATAACGCTTTAAAATAAGTATCATGTTCTTTATTTTTGTTTTGAATATAAATGGAAGTAAATTTGGCTTTTATAAGTTGATATGCAACAAATATTAAATAACATCCGCTAACTATGCTTAGCAACAATTGAAAAAAATGACTGCGGAAAACATACACAAAACCAAAATAAATCATACTAAGAAAGATAATCCAACCAGTGGCAATACCACAAAAAACCTTTATGCCTTGCCATCCACCAAATCGCAAAGTATTACGCATTACAAGTAGAATATCTGGACCTGGTGTTATTCCACCAACAAATGCAACAATGAAAAGAATACAAAAATCCATATTTATTCCTTGTTATGAAATCATGGTATTATATAGTTTTAGACTTAAAATATAAATAAAAAATTTAGTGATTTGTATTCAGTATATATTTTAATTTACATATTGTATTGTTAGGAGTGTATAATTCTGTCTTAATTTATTCCGTAAAGTAAGTGTTAAAACTACATTAAATAAATCATTTGGTAATTATCTCTATTTTACATCAAAGCTTGTAATATAAAAATCTAATAAAATTTTATGAATTTTTAAGTTCTAACCATTAAGACAAGTCTATAAAAGCAAACTTTTGAAAACTATTATATATCAATTATGATAATATCTTTTTTATTATTCCTAAGGATATAAAACAAGTTGAACATCTTATGTATTACTTTTTTAGGCACAGAGTATTCTCTGTCACTTAGTTACAATTTGTTATAGTCGAATATTATTCTGGTGCATTTACTTTAGAATCATCAATCGTAAAATCAAGAAATTCTGATTTAAACCCATGATTTGCGATGCTATTATAATGCTGTGCAGCTGCATTATAATTCTCTGCTTCTTGATAAAGTAATCCAAGTGCATAGCGACTTTCATGATTTGCACTCGAATCCATTTTAGATAGTTGTAACAAAAGACTTGCTGCATTTTTATGCTCCGCACCAATCGCAGCCACTGCACCCATAAGTCTTGTTACACTGTCATCTTCTTTTAATCCATTAATTAACCTATCATAAATAGCATAGCCTTCTTCAAAATTTTGTTGATAAATATTCAAAAGTCCTAAAGCTTGCAGTAATCCATTTGGATTTTTTGTTTGTGTGCTAAGCTTAGAGTTTAAAAGATCTTTTTGACGACTAAGGTTTCCTGTAATGAAACCAACATAAATATATAATTCGCGTGCAAAACTTGGTCCATAAAACACATTATCAAGATTCATATTGTCTTCCCTAAAAAGATATTGGAGATTAAGAGCAGAATTTTTAACATTCGAACCATAATTTTTTGCTAAATCAAGTAATAAATTTGACACAATATCATGAGGTTGATTATTCTTTAATCGTTGGAAACCTGCTACAATATTTTGCATATCACGCATATGCATCGCACTAATTGATTGAAATGCCAAAGAAATTGCACGATTATCATCTGTACTTGGTGTATAGATTCCTGTCTTTTTTGGATCGTTTGCCCATTCCTTTAATCTTCTAAAAAATTGTAATTCACTATCGGACATTTTAGATTCTGAAATACTTTGTGCAACATTAGAACTTAAGGTCATTGTATCCTTGTAAATAAGATTCCCCGCAATCATTGCAAATATGCCTGCTTGTAAATCAGTCATATCAAGATGATATGAACGCAAGAAGTGTTTGTAAGCATTACCGAAATCCCCGATTTGTGCATAAATTAATCCAAGATTATAATGTAAAACCGCATGATTTGGATTTTCTTCAACATGTTGTTTGATAAGCTCTAATCCACCACGCAAGTCATTTTGATTAATTCTTTTTAGAGCCTGTGCAATGCTTGTATTAATATTAGAAATTGTTGCTCCACGCACGAGGATTGCACGACTTTCCTCAAGGTTACCTTGATTGATTTTAGAATCTAAAACTCCTGTTGAAATAATCTCTAGAGCTTCAATAACATTAAATACACGATATGGTGCATAATAAAAAAGAATTTTGCTTGTTAAAAGATTGGAGTGTTCGAAGCTTCGATTCCAAAATTCATCTTGAGCAAGTTGCACATCAAACATTGTTGGTGATACTCTTGCCTTAATTGGATATGGATTAGCAAGATTTTGATCTTTATGCACTACTGCAAATTCATCAATAATTTTTGCAGATTCAATAAAATCACCCAATTTTAAACTAATAATTTGCATTGTCATTTTTGCATGCCAATCTTCTGGATATTGCATGAGGTAATTAAATACATGCCCTCTTGCAGCATTAAGGCTACCTTGTCTCGCAAGGAGTTGTCCCAATGCGAGCTCGTCTTGCTTTTGTGCCACTGCTTTAAGATTATTGTAGGCTTGAACATTATCATTAAAAAGTGTATAAATCTTTGCAGCCAATCTTTTAGAATCTTTATCAAAATTTACATTTTGATCATGGTTGAGTGGTGATAATGCTTCAAAATATTGCCCCTGATAATATTGATTGAGGGCATAGGAATAAGCATAAGGAGGAAGATTGCTAATTTGATGTGCATAAGTATTGGCAATATTGATATAATAACGATATTTTTCCATATCTCCAAGACGAAATGCACTTACAGCTGCATTGAGTGCACTAAGCGTAATATCTTCACCAGCTGCAATTGCCTTATCATAATACTCCATACTTTTTTCATAATCTTTTGATTTTGCATTAATAACACCAAGATTATAGTTTGCGATAGCTTTTGAATATGTTGCGATTTGATTAAATAAGTTGAGTGCTTCTTGCTTATTACCTGTTTTATAGAGCATATCAGCTTTTTGAATCAGTGCTTCAAGATTTTTATCATCTACTATTGGCGGTCTTGTTGCAAGTGCAGAAAAATCGGGGACTACAACTCCATTTTGCTGATTAGAATCTCCTTGTATCGTTCCTTGTTGTGCATTTAATTCTCCTCCACTTAAACCTGTTGTGCCACTTTGTGTTGATTGATTATTTATTTGTTCCTCTGGATTATGTTTTGGTTTGAAAGCACTTACAAGGGCAAAAATAATGATAATAAATAAAAGAATAATGAGAGTAACCAACAAAATACGCTTTTGGAGAGGATTCAACTTTTCATCAATATTTCGTATTACAGGAATATCTTTTGCATTATCGCGTGCAAAGTTTTCTAAAGGTGTAAAAAGTGCTAAGAATTTATTTGGCTTTTTTGCTTTTTGTGAGTCTTGTGTCTTAGTATTTTCTTCCTCATTTACCTGAGGTTCTTTAGAATCTTTATTAGTATCTTCTGTTGCCAAATCTTCCAGAGATAAGTCATCTTGCGATTTTTGTTCTTCTGCCATGTTTTATCCTACAAAATTTGAATCTATAAATATTTTTGCAAAACCTTAGGTATTTCAATACTGCCATCAGCTTGTTGAAAATTCTCCATTATTGCTACAAGAGTCCTACCCACTGCTAAACTTGAACCATTAAGAGTATGAACAAGTTTATTTTTTCCGTCTTCTTTATAGCGAATCTTCGCTCGTCTTGCTTGGAAATCTCCACAATTAGATACAGAACTAATCTCACGATAGCAATTTTGCCCGGGTAACCATACCTCTAAATCAACTGTATTGCATGCTGAAAAACCAATATCACCACTACAAAGCTGCACAAGACGATGAGGTAGCCCTAAAGATTCTAAAAGCCTTGAAGCATTCTCAATCATACATTGTTGCATATTTATACTTTGCTCTTGAGTAGTAATCGCAACTAATTCTACTTTATCAAATTGATGTTGTCTAATAATACCTCGCGTATCACGTCCTGCACTCCCAGCCTCTTTACGAAAGCAGGGGGTATAGGCTGTAAGCATAATCGGGAGATTTTCTACTTTTATAATTTCACCTTGATAAAGATTTGTGAGTGAGATTTCAGAAGTCGAAATTAAATAAAGGTTGTGCCCTCTTTCACTCTCTGCATCAAGCGTATTGTCAATACGAAACATATCATCAGCAAATTTTGGTAGTTGCCCTGTTCCCATCATGGCTTGCTCATTAACGATAATTGGAACGGAACATATTTCAAAACCATTCTTACGATTAAAATCAAGCATATATGAAATCAACGCATGGTTAAGCCTTGCACCTTCATTACGCAAAACAGAGAATCTGCTCTTTGCAAGTTTCACTCCAGCGTCAAAATCAATCCATTTATTTTGCTCAGCTAATTCCCAATGCTCTTTTGGTTTAAAATCAAATTTTTTAGGTTCAAGTATTTGTTTTATTTCTACATTATCAGACTCATCTTGTCCAAAAGGTGTATTAGAATCAAGTAAATTTGGAATGCGCAAAAGCATATTATGCAACTCTGCTTCTTGATTAGAGATCATTATCGTATCATTTTTTATTTCTTCTTTAAGTAAATCAAGTTTATTCTTATAATTTTTTATAGTCTCAGAATCTACTTTATTTTTTATTAATTCACCATATTGTTTTGAAAGTTTATTTTGTTCTGCTTGTTTAGATTCTGTTTTTATTTTAAATGCTTTATACATGCTTACAAAATCACGGAGCGAAGAAAGAACTAATGGATCTATATTGCGTTTAGAGAGATTGTTTGAAACAAAATCAAAATCATTAAGTAAAAGTTTGGTATCTATCATACATAACCTATTAAAATTGAGTTCATTAAAGTATAAAAAACTAATTATAACAAAAATATATAAAATCTCTTTGATAAAAACTTTTTTTTTGTTAAAATACTAATATTAAAAACTAAGGAGTTTTCTTTTGATAGCTGATATTGATAAAACCACTTCTTTACATTTAAATAATCAAGCTCAATTTTTGTGCTTTACGCTAGAAGATCCTCAAGCAGATAATGACGTGCAACTTTATGCCATGAATGTTTTTAAAATTCGTGAAATTATTTATTATGATGGTGAAATAACAGAAACTGCTGGAGAAAATGAGGGGATTGTATTGGGATATTTAACCGTTCGTGGTGAGAGCATACCACTTGTGGATATGAGACGGTGGCTTTACTTTAATCCAACAAATCCAAAACGCAATTTGTGTGAATTTTCAACAAAAAATCCTAAAACTCTTGTAATCTTATGTAATTTTTCACAATGCACCGTAGGGCTAAAGATTCTTGGTGTTAAAAGAATTATACAAAGGAGCTGGGATTCTATTATTGTTGGCAGTGAATACGGCTTTGATGGAAATAATAAAATTACTGCAACAACAAAATTTGATGATGGGTCTGTTGTACAAATTATGGATGTTGAACGCATGGTGTCTGATGCGTTTCCTAGTTTAGAAGCTACACATGAACTTGAACTAGAGCATCTTAAACCGATTGGTAGCGAGAGGGTGATTTTATTGGCTGAAGATTCTAAACCTGCACAAAAATCCTTACAAACTATTATGGAAAAACTTGGACTTCGTTATTTTACTTTTCCAAATGGTAAGGCATTGCTTGAATATCTTTATAGCCCAGGTGTGGTAAAAACAGTTGGGGCGGTTATTACTGATTTAGAAATGCCACTTATTTCTGGTTTTGAAGTTTTAAAGCACATTCGAGAAACTGAATCAACAAAAAATCTTCCTGTTATTGTTAATTCCTCAATGAGCAATGATTCAAATATTGAAAAAGCACAAAGCCTACAAGCAAATGCCTTTATTACGAAATCTCGTCCAGCAGAAATAGAAGATGCGTTGCGTGAGGCGTTGCAAGGATAAATTCATATTTTAATGCAAAGTTTTAGTAGTGATAGAAATGCTTCGAACTTCATCTATGCAAATAATCTCTAAAAATAAAATGAAAATCCAATATTATTTTGCCACATTGCATTGCTCTGATAAAAAATACTTCTAGAATTTAATAAATTATGATAGCCTATCGTTTCAATAAACATATCAATATCTTTTGTAATTCCTATGCCCATATAATGATACAACTTTGAATCATATCCGCGATTATTTCCAAAGAAGTCATAGTAGTAGTTATAATTTAATATCCATTTGAATGGGACATTACCCAATGAAAAACTCGAAATAAATCCCGTTTCAAATCCTATTGCAACATTATTAATTATGTCATAACGATAGAAAAGCTTTGGCACTGTATAGAATCCAAATGCTCCAGCATAAGCTCCAATACCAAAACCTACCTCGATGGTTGGAAAAATATAGCTATTTGAATTTGGCTGTGCCAAAAAAGTATTATTTGCACCATGCTGATAAAGATTAGTTTCAAAAGCAATACGCATATATTTTGAAAATATTTTTGTGCGTGGAAAATCCATAATAGATTGTGTTTTTAAAAGTTCGATATTTTCGATATAGGGCATATTACGATAAAAATCAAAACCTACTTTCATATTCATCAGTTTTGCCTCTGTATAATCTTTATATGCTACATTCACATTCCGAAGATCTGAATAAATAGGTGTTATCTCAAGTTTTAGGTGATGAAAACTTGGTGTGTCTGTTCGCACATAAGGAGAGATAAAATTACCATAAAATAGAGCAATACGAGTATTATTTTTATTTTGTGTAACATCATTTGCACCATATTTTTCTATGAACTTTATTTTATTTTTTGGGTGATGTGTCTCTGTAAGTTCAATAAGATTTTTAGATTGCAGGAGATGAAGATATTCTGTCGGTGTTTGAAAAAGTTTCCAATTTTGTAACAAAAATTCTGGATTAATAGCTCCAAGTGCACTACGAACAGCGTCATTGCAATTATAGCTCATGAAGCTATAATTAATCTCTTTTCCCTTAAGCTCCCAAATATGTTGTTGGAATCTAGATACTTCTTTCTCATTGAGTTTAACACGGAAACTATAAACACTCCGATTTTGATTTTGTATATAATCATCTTGCAAATATTCTAATGGCTTAATTTCATAATCACCTTTAGCACCTGAAGTAAAAAGTGCTATGTAAGTGATTGGATTAAATCCAAGTTCATTGTCTCTTACAAAGAAACTAATGGTAAAATCCTTGTTTAATACCTTAGTGGTTTTTGGAGTATCTGATTGTATCAAGTCTTTTGTCGTAAAACGAAAGAAAATATGCCCTAGAGATGAACCGGGGGCACTCTCACTTTCACTTGCAAAGTTAAGAAAAATTTTCTCAAAAGGCATATTTTGCATAAATTCTTTATACTCAATACAATTTCTTTCGTCTATGAGATTATGAAGTATTTGTTTGTATGGGGCTGGGGTATGTTTTAAGATATATTGTATACGCAGAGGAAATCGGCATACAACACTATTGTTATCATTGCGTGATATATTTGTATTCAAATCTAATGTGCTACTTCTAATATGTTGTTCAATAAATAACTGATAAATAAGTGCATTATATTCTGCTTGAGGATTTTTATAACCAACCGAACTTATAAAATAATTTGATTTTTTGTTAATAAGAGACTGATGTCCTCTATAATGTAACAATGTTTGCCATTCACTATCATTTTGCACATCTTGATCCAATAATATATTATATAATAATATATTATCCTGCAACAGGAAAGCATTACTGAAATTTGAATACAATATAATGCAACATAGCAATATTTGAAATATTCTTAATTGATTCCTCATTATCAAAACTTCATAAAACAAACAATTCATTTTCTATGCAAAAACTAATTGACCTTGAAATAAAAACTATTATTTATATAAAAATTATTCCTTAATCCATATCAAACCTTACTTGTTCATACCACAAAAGTCTTTTATCGCTTCGATTTTATCTGTTTTTTCCCAGCTAAACTCGGGTAACTCTCGTCCAAAATGCCCATAAGCTGCGGTTTTTTGATATATCGGACGCAACAAATCAAGAGATTCTATAATGCCTTTTGGTGTGAGTTTAAAGACTCTTTTAATACATTCTGTGAGTTTAGAATCTTCTACTTTGCCTGTGCCTTGTGTATCTACAAGTATTGATACTGGTTCTACCACGCCAATAGCATACGCCACTTGCACGATAGCTTTATCGCAAACTCCACTTGCTACGAGGTTTTTTGCTACATATCTTGCCGCATAAGCCGCGCTTCTATCGACTTTGCTAGGGTCTTTCCCGCTAAATGCACCTCCGCCATGCGGACAACTCCCGCCATAAGTATCCACAATAATCTTTCGTCCTGTAAGTCCTGCATCGCCTTGTGGTCCGCCAATGACGAATTTCCCTGTGGGATTGACAAAATAGCGAATATTATCATTGAGATATTCTTTTGGTAGGACTTTTTGCACGATTTCTTCTATCACGGCGTCCCTCAAATGTGTTTGACTTGTCTCTGGGCTGTGTTGCGTGGAGAGAACGATAGTATCAATCGCCACTGGCTTGCCATCTTCATATCGCACGGTAACTTGAGATTTGCCATCTGGTCGCAAAAACGGCAATGTGCCATCTTTTCTCTTTTGTGCTAAACCTTCAGTTAATCGATGTGAAAGCCATATCGGTAAGGGCATAAGGGAGGGGGTTTCACGACAGGCATAGCCAAACATTAGCCCTTGGTCTCCTGCTCCAATCTCGCCATCTTCCCTATCTACGCCCTGATTAATATCTGGACTTTGTTCTCCGATACCATTAAGCACCGCTGCGGAGCGATAATCAAAGCCATATAGCGCGTCTGTGTAGCCGATTTCTTGCACGACTTTTCGTGCTATTTCTTGCATAGGCGCATACACATTTGTTTTGAGCTCTCCTGCGATGACGCAAAAGCCGTTACTCACAAGCGTTTCGCACGCTACACGAGCATTTTTATCACGCGAGATAATATAATCTAGCACAGCGTCGCTGATTTGGTCTGCCATTTTGTCTGGGTGTCCTTCGGTTACAGATTCTGAAGTGAAAAGAAACGATTTTTTCATAAACTCACCTTGTGTTTTGGATTTTTTGCTTGTTGTGAATGGGCGAAATAATAGCACAAAATATTAAATATACATATTGTAATTTTGATTTTATGATAAAAAATATCTCATAAATGATTGCAAAAAGCTATTCAATATAATTTTAATTAATATGCTCAATCAAAATTATATTGAATATGAAAATTGTAATATTATGGGAAAAATAGTATTATTGTTAATCATTTAAATAATAAAAAACACAAAAGATATATTTTAGATGTTTTAATTCTGGCAACACAGAAGGATACAATGTATATTCACATAGTGTAAATATACTTAAATTATATTAAATATTCTTGAAAACTTAATTTTGTATTGTAAGCAAAAAATGATGCTCTTACGAATTTATCCTAAAGAAAACAGAAGAATTAATCTACCAATATTGACAAACACAATATGTAAATGATAAAATTATGCAAATTTTCTAATGAGGTTAAATATATGAACATAATAGGATTCCCAAGAATTGGTGAAAAACGAGAGTTAAAAAAGGCTTTAGAATCTTTTTGGACAAAAAAAATGAGCGAAAATGAACTTCTTTGTGTAGCGAAGGAACTTCGCACATTGCATTGGAGTTATCAGAAAAAATGCCCTTTTGTTGTTGTTAATGATTTTAGCCTCTATGATAATATGCTAGATTTAAGTTACGCTTTGGGTGCTATTCCTGCGAGATTCCGTAATCTTAAAGGTTTGGAGCTTTATTTTGCAATGGCACGCGGAAATGGCGAAAATGTCGCATGTGAAATGACAAAATGGTTTAATACTAACTATCATTTTGTTGTACCTGAATTAAGCAAACATGATTGCTATACAGTTAATGCAGAAAAAATCATTAATGAATATAATGAAGCAAAATCGTTGGGGTATGCTCCAAAGATTAGTCTCATTGGTCTTTTTACCTATATTGGTCTTTCAAAAACAAGTGATAACTCAAGTAAAAAAGATATTTTTCCACATTTGAAAAAAGTTTATTTAGAACTCATCAAGACTTTAAGTACATTGGAAAAAGGGACAATCATTGAGTTTCATGAACCTATTTTTGTAAAAGGTGAAAATGAATTTTTCCCTTATATCAAAGAAGTATATAATGAAATTTGCACATTTGGAGTAAAAGCGATCGTAACAACTTATTTTGAAGCAAGCAACGAAGCAACAAAGATATTGGTAGAAACAAATATTGAAGGTTTGGGGTTAGATTTTCTGTATGGAGAAAATAATCTCACAAGTCTTCAGCTTATAGCAAATGCAGGTAAAAAGCTTTATGCAGGGCTTATTGATGGACGAAATATTTGGGTCGCAAATCTTGATTCTAAACTTAGTATTCTTGATAAAATCAGCCTTATTGTTCCAAAAGATCTTATTCATATTGGCACATCCTGTTCGCTTTTGCATGTGCCTTTCAGTAAAGATTCTGAAATAAAAATGGATAAAGAAATTTTAAGTTGGTTGAGCTTTGCAAAAGAAAAAGTGCGAGAATTGGAACTTTTAGAATCCCTTTTTAGAAATGGGATAGTAGATTCTAATAAGGAAGCATACGAATTCAATAAAACTATCAATGATGGACGCAAGCAATCACAAAAAATTCATGATACAAAAGTGCGAGAAAGAATTGCGAATCTTGTTATCACTGAACGAAAAGAATCTTTTCAAGCAAGAATTAAAACTCAAAGAAAAGAATTAGGCTACCCAGATCTTGCAACGACTACGATTGGAAGTTTTCCACAGACTCCAGAGTTGCGTGCATTGCGACAAAAATATAAAAAAGGTGAGATTGATACAGATACATACGAAAATGGAATCAAGGAATACATTACAGAGTGTATTAGATTCCAAGAAGAAATAGGGTTAGATGTGCTTGTGCATGGCGAACCAGAAAGAAATGATATGGTTGAATATTTTGGTGAACAGATGAAAGGATTTGTATTTAGCCAAAATGGTTGGGTGCAAAGCTATGGTAGTCGATGTGTAAAACCCCCAATTATTTATGGTGATACAAGTCGCCCAGAATCTATGACATTAAAATGGTCAAGTTTCGCTCAATCACTAAGCAAAAAGATTGTGAAAGGTATGCTTACAGGTCCCGTTACGATTCTTAATTGGTCTTTTGTGCGAGATGACCTTGCACGGAAAGAAGTATGCAAACAACTTTCACTTTGTATCGCTGATGAAATATCAGATTTACAAAATGGTGGAATTAGAATCATTCAAGTAGATGAGGCAGCATTTAAAGAAGGGTATCCATTGCGAGAAGAAAATATTAAGGAATATGAAACTTGGGCATTAGAATGCTTTAAAATCTCAAGTTCTGTTGCAAAACCTCAAACACAGATTCACACACACATGTGTTATAGTGAATTTAATGATATTATCAAAACTATTGAGGCAATGGATGCTGATGTGATTAGTATTGAGACTGCAAGAAGTGGTAATGAATTGCTAAAGATATTTAAGCAAGTTGGATATGCAAATGAAGTTGGACCTGGTGTGTATGACATTCATAGCCCAAGAATCCCAAGTGTTGATGAAATATACAAGCAGATCAAGCTTTTACTTGAAGTTTTACCAAAAGAACAATTATGGATCAATCCAGATTGTGGGTTAAAAACAAGAAAATGGGAAGAAGTCAAGCCAAGTCTTAAGAATATGATTGAAGCTGTAAAAAAGATTCGATCTGAAGGTTAAATTACTTTGATATGTTGCGAGATGGTTAGATTATAATTTCTTTAACAATACAAAAAATAGATATTAAGATATTCTTTGTTTTATGGGTAGCAAAGCACAGATTAAGCTATCACTAAAACTAAAAAAGTAAAATAAAACGGATTATGATTCCTGCAAATAATAGTAATCCTCAAAATGTAAAAGCCTGTATGTAGAAAACAAAAAACACTTCAGATAAAATTTAACTCACTCTTGAGCCATTCTCCTTTTCTTTTTCAACACGTAATAAACTTAAACCATGTGAATCCTTACATGCGAGTATCATTCCCTCACTCAATTCACCCATAAGTTTTGCTGGTTTTAAATTACTAAGAACAAAAACTTGAGTTCCAACAAGACTTTCGGGTGTATAAAATTCAGATATTCCTGCAATAATTTGTCTTGGTCTCTCTTCATTTATATCCACTTTGAGTTTTAAAAGTTTATTGCTTTTTGGTAATTTTTGTGCTTCTAGGATTGTCCCTATTTTGATTTCTATTGATTGAAAATCTGCAAGTGTAATTTCATTCTCAATTTTTAGAGAACTAAAAATCTCTTGAGATTGTGTTTTAGAATCTTTGGCCATATCATTTACATGAGAATGATTGTTAATTTTTTGAGTATGCAATTTCATTTGGGGTTCTTCTATTTTTGGAAAAAGTGCCTCAATTTTTGTAATCTGGAATCCACGCAAATACGCATACTGAATAATTAAACTATGGAATTGTTCATGATTAATTCTTATCCCTAAGCATATTGCAATTTTTTCACAAATATGAGGCATAATAGGATAAAGTAAAAGTGTAACTTTTGCTAAAATATTAGCAATTAGATTGAGAAATGCCTTGCAATCTTCAAAGGCATTGCGTTTAATAAGCTCCCAGGGTGCTACTTGCGTAATAAGTGAATTTGCCAAATAAAGTATTTCCCAAACAGATTCTAAATATTTATTTGGTTGCATAGAATCCATAAATGCAAGACATTCATGACACAATGAATCAATTTTCTCTCGCTCTACTTGATAATGATTAATCGTAAAACTCTCATGTAAATCAAAATTAAAATATTTTTCACTCATACCAATTAAACGATTTACAAGATTCCCTAAATCATTGCTTAATTCACCATTATTTCGATTAATCAATGCTCTCTCTGAAAAATCACCATCTTGTCCAAATGGCACTTCTTTGAGTAAAAAATATCGGAGAATATCAATTGAGTATGCTTCCTTGATTTCAAGGGGATTGATTACGTTGCCTAAACTTTTACTCATTTTCACACCATCGATAGTCCACCATCCATGCACAAAAATATGCTCTGGTAATGGCAAGCCAAGACTCATAAGGAATGCTGGCCAATAGATAGCATGGAATCTCAAAATATCTTTTCCCACAATATGTGTCGTATGCTCAAAATATTCCATTTTAGATTCTAGAGTAGGATTTTGTTCTGGTTTATGTTTAAGTTGTTGTTTTGCATTATTATAATCAAGTCCATATCCCAATGCGTTTGCATAATTCATAAGTGCATCAAGCCATACATAAACAATATGACTTTCATCTTTAAGTTTAAACGGAACTTTTATCCCCCATTCGAAACTTGTACGCGTAATAGATAAATCCTGTAAATTCCCCTCCACAAATTTTATAACCTCATTTCTTTTATGAGCAGGTAAAATGCAATTTGGATTATTCTTATACCATTCCAGTAGCTTTTCTTGATATTGTGAAAGTCTGAAAAAATAGCTCTCCTCTTTTACAATGCGAGTTTCTTTTCCACAATCTGGGCAATAAACACCCTCTAAAACTTGTGTTTGTGTAAAAAAACTTTCGCAACTTACACAATATTGCCCCTCATATTCACCTTTATAAATATCACCTTTATCATACATGATTTCAAAAGCTTTTTGCACACCTAAAATATGCTCGAGATAAGTAGTTCTGATAAATTTATCATAATCAATATCAAATGCGTCCCATACGGAGCGGAATTTTTGACTAATTGAATTGGTATATTCAATAGTTTGGATTCCATGTTTTTTAGCTGCTTCTTCGATTTTTTGTCCATGCTCATCTGTCCCTGTGAGTAAAAATACATCATCTCCTTTAAGTATCCAATATTTTTTAACCACATCAGCAATAATTGTTGTATAAGCATGTCCTATATGTGCAATATCATTTACATAATAAATAGGCGTTGTAAGCAATCGTTTCATATCTTCTCTTTATAGTGGGATTGGCTTTATGAGAATCTATTTATTACAGAAACAAACTTCCCTGCAAAGATTCTCTCTTACTTTTTTATTTAGAGCTATTCTATCGTTGATTTTTAAAGATTTTGTTGTTATTGTAAAATTCCTAATTTTTTCTTAAGTTTTTGGATTATTTTTTGCTATATTTTTATCGCTAGATTTTATTTATAGTTGAAGGTACATTTTGTCTTCATAGTATGGTAGATTTATTATTGAACTGAATTTAAGAAGTTCTAATTTTACCATTAAAATAATTTTATATAGTATAAAAAGACAAAAAAATAGATACAATACTAAAATAAAAAAATGTATTAAGAATATAAAAATTCTTGTATGAAAATATTTTAAAGGTTGATGATGCACGATTATTTAGTTGTTGGTAGTGGTTTATTTGGGTCCATTTTTGCCTATGAGGCTCGAAAAAGAAATAAAACATGTCTTGTAGTTGAAGCGAGAGATCATATTGGTGGAAATTGCTATACCAAAAATATTGAAGATATTAATGTGCATTATTATGGTCCACATATTTTCAGAACAGATGATATAACAATTTTTAATTATATGAAACAATTTTGTGAGTTTAATCACTTTATAAATTCACCTATTGCAAATTATAAAGGTAAACTTTATAACCTACCCTTTAATATGAATACTTTTTATCAAATTTTTAAGACAACAACACCTAGAGAAGTACAAGCTATAATCGAAGAACAAAGGAAAACAATCAGGGATGAACCAAAGAATTTAGAAGAACGAGCTATTTCGTTGGTTGGTGTTGATGTGTATGAGAGACTTATCAAAGAATACACACAAAAGCAATGGGGGAAAGAGTGTAAGGATTTACCAGCATCTATCATTAAGAGACTTCCCGTGCGCTTTACTTATGATAATAACTATTTTAATGACTCATATCAAGGGATTCCAAAAGGTGGTTACACAAAGATATTTGAAAAACTCCTTAAAGACTGCGAAGTGAAACTTGGAATTAATTATTTAAAACACAAGAATGAATTTAAAGCTAAAAAGGTTATTTTTACAGGAACAATAGATTCTTATTTTGATTATAGCTTAGGGGAGCTCGAGTATAGAAGCCTAAGATTTGAACACGAAGTGCTAAATGTGAAAAATTATCAAGGTGTGGCAGTAATGAATTTTACAGATAAATCTAAGCCTTATACACGCATTATTGAGCATAAGCATTTTGAGTTTGGAAAACAAGAAAAAAGTGTAATTTCCAAAGAATATCCACAAGATTGGCATAAGGGCATAGAGCCTTATTATCCCATCAATGACGAAAGAAATTCTAGGCTTTATGAAAAATATTTGAATCTAGCAAAGCAAGAGAAAAACATAGTTTTTAAGGGAAGATTGGGGGAATATAAATATTTTGATATGCAAGATGTTATAAAATCGGTACTTAAATTTGTGAAACTAGAATTTGGAGAATTAAATATGGATGCAATAAACGATATAGATTCCAGAATCATTAATATAGATATTCCTAAAGTATCTATCGTGGTGCCATCTCTGAATGTAGCTCCATATATCAAGGAATGTATGGAGAGCATTATTAATCAAACACTAAAAGATATAGAGGTGATCTGTGTAGATGCAAATTCAAATGATGGTACACTTGAGATTCTAAAAGAATATGAACAAAACGATGCAAGAATTAAAGTTATAGTTAGTGATAAAAGAAGTTATGGTTATCAAATGAACCTTGGTATAAAAGAGGCTAAGGGAGAATATTTAGGTATAGTGGAGCCAGATGATTTTATTAAAGAAAATATGTATAAAACACTTTATAATCTAGCAAAAGATGAAGATGTAGAGATGATACGCGAAAATGCTATTTATTTTTATGAGAAAAATAATAAATACGAAATGTCAAATGTGAATGTGGTATGGAATGGTTTGGCATATGGAAAAATTAATAATATAAATACAGATATAAGAGTCCTTACAAAAGTTCTTGTGGGTATGAATGCACTTGGAATCTATAAGCTGTCTTTTATCAAAGAGAATGATATTAAGTTTAATGAAACTCCGGGTGCTTCTTATCAAGATAACGGATTTTGGTTTCAAATGAATATGTTAGCCAAAAGCATATATTTTCACAATGACGCACATTATTACTATCGAAGAGATAATCCAAACTCATCTTGTAATAATAAAGAAAAAATTTATGATATATGTAAGGAATACGATTTTATTGTGGATATGCTAGAGAAATATAATACAAAGGATTTAGCCCCCATTGTGGCTTATCTTCGGTTTAATATGTATATTTGGAATCTTAATCGGATAGATATATCCCTTGTGGCTGATTTTGCGAAACGATTTTTTAATGATTTCGTGGATTTGAATAATAAAAAATTACTTGATATAAAATTATTTCAAGATGACGGATTAAGATATTTATCACTACTTTTGCAAGCAGACACATTGCAAGAGGTGGTTTATTTGGCTATTTATTTTAGATTCCAACAAAAATATTATTATATTGAGAATGGGGGGGGGGGATATAGAACATATTTTAGTAGCTATGTCTAAAGATTATAAATATTGTTTTCAAAATAATTTAATAGACAAAAACCTCTTTAACAAAAAAGAATTTCAATGGCTCTTAACTTTAACCAAAAATCCATATAGAATCTATCGTAAAATAAAATGGAAAAAAAGCTTCATAGGCTCCATAGTGAGAAATCCTAAGAAAATTTTAAAATTAATAAATAATACTTCTCAAAAATGAAAATTAATTTAAAAAATATAGGGTATAGAAAGGATAGTAATGAGTAATAAACCAAATATAAAACCTTTAGTTTCTATAATTATTCCATTTTATAATGTAGAAAAGTATTTAAGTCAATGTTTAGATTCTATCATAAATCAAACCTATAAAAATTTAGAAATTATTTTAATCAATGATGGGAGCAGTGATAAGAGTGGAAGCATTGCCAAAGAATACGAAAATCTGGATAAAAGAATCAAAGTATTTGAACAAAAAAATATGGGTGCTGGAGCTACAAGAAATGCTGGATTTGTAAAAAGTAGTGGAGAATATGTATTATTTTTTGACTCCGATGATTGGTTGCACAGTTGCGATGCTATTGAGCTTTTAATCACACGGGCATTACAAACGCACGCTGATATAATCATCGCTCAATCAAGAGCATATAGAGACAAAGACAAAAATTTTGAGGATATGCCACATTCTTTAAGAATGGATTTGTTGCCTCAAAAAGAAGCTTTTAATTATACTGATTTTCCAAAATATATCTTTAATTTTTGCGTAGGTTGGGCTTGGGATAAATTATATAAAAGAGATTTTATTGAAAACCATAAGATTGCTTTCTCTGAAGTTGCTTCTACCAATGACTTATATTTTGTATTTTTATCTTTGTTTTTTGCAAACAGAATTTCTATAGTCCCACAAATTTTATTTATTAAGAGGATACAGCTTTTGCATTCTATTGGAGCGACTTTATATAAAAATCCATTATTATTTTTTGAAGAAACTATGAAGCTCAAAAAGGCACTATTAACTGGGGGGGGGGGGGGGGCAAGACCATGTTCACAAAAAGTTTATGATTTTCTTCTAATTTTTTTTGTTTGTTTTTTTTCTCTGTAAAAAAATGCAAAAATACAGAATAATTTTAAAAAAAGCTTAAATAAAAAAAAAAGGAAAAACTTTGGAAATTAACGTGGAGAGTGTATTAAAAAATATTTAAATATTATATTAAAAATCTTTAAAAAATATTTATA
>NZ_NXLQ01000140.1 GCF_003364195.1 Helicobacter didelphidarum
TCATAGTGGGAGAGACATAGAGTATGCCGATATTTTTTATGAAAAAATAGATAATGCGTTAGTGTATTTTTATCAAACACTTATTAAGAACTATGAAAATAGGTATGCTAAAGATGACGAAGGAAATAACTATAAACTAAGTATAAGCGATAGAGTGTATCATATAGAAACCTTTAATCAATTTGATAACTATCAACATACTAAAGAATCAGGAAAAGAAAATGCTACACAGCATTTAGGTAAAGATATAGCAGGAAATTATTTTATATTGAATTTGAATTTTGGAGGAATGGATGCTCATGGTATAGTTGCTATAACAGCAGTATTATACTTTTATGAATATATCTACTCTACAAATCACAATTTAATAAACACAAATAGCAAAGATATAAAGCTAGAATTTAATCAAGAAAGAAAACTATCTTTAGAGGCAAATCATCAAACAGAAAGTGAAGAATACAAAGCATTACAAACATTTTTAGAAAAACACTATGAAATAGATTCACATATATATAAAGAAATAAAGCAAGTTATCGCATATTGTAATATCATCGCACTTTCTATCCATAGGATACTGAGGAATATCGAGATAGAAAAATATGAAATAAGATTACGGAAATCTGGTGTAGTGGATTCACCAAATTTGTTTAATAATGATATGATTAGACTAATAGAAGCCAATAAAATAAATATACCAAATTGGATTTATGCCACCATAGATAAGATACTCTTTGAAGCCACAATTAAAACCGATGGTGTAAAAAAAGTAATTCAAGATAATGCTAGTGAAGTGATTGATGGTATATTATATCTCCAAGACAATGAAGTATATATAAAAATCTTAACGAAAGATGAGATTCAAAGTATTAATGCAGATTCGGCTTTGTCTAATCTCTTTGCTATTCACGAAACAATATTTTTTACAAGTGCAGATAAAGAAGGAAAGCCACTTATAAATAATAATGAAGTAGCTAATAAACTTATAGGGTATATAACCCCTAGAACGCAAATATTCTGCACTGACCTAAAAGACAATAGTAAAGATACAATAATCAAATGCTATATCAATGAAACACTCAAATATTATCCTGAATCTATAAGATAGGAAATAATAATGAAAAATAAGTTTAAACCACAAAGATTTCGAATCTTTCAAAATGATAATGATATAATCATCAGTATAGAAAAATCAAATCTCACCATTGATATACAAGAGCTCCTCCCTATCATCAATAATTACACAAAGCAAGAT
>NZ_NXLQ01000141.1 GCF_003364195.1 Helicobacter didelphidarum
AATAATATATAATAATATATAATAATATATAATAATATATAATAATATATAATAATATATAATAATATATAATAATATATAATAATATATAATAATATATAATAATATAAATGCTAAACCATCAAACTTGATGATATGAAGTTAGATTTACGAAGGTAGCAGGGGGTTGTATAGATACGCTACACGCCCAACTATCGTGGCTTTATTGTATAAAGCTAACTTGATGAAGATTCTAGCAATATAGGCGGATTAAGAGGAAGTTATTAAAATCATAGCTTTGATAAAGACACAAAAGATATCATCGATATTTTAAAGATAAGAAATACTGTGAAATAGCTAATGATAAAGTTAAAACTAATGAAGAAAAAATAAATGCTATTGCTTATATTATCAACAGCGGAATAGATAGTTATCAAAAACGAATTAAATCTTATACAAGGATAAAAAATGTAAATATTTTTGAAGATTTTGAGTAAAATAATACTATGATATGTTTATCAATCAATTTTGCTTATGCGTATGATTTAGCCATTATCTCATCTTCATGTCCTGCTTGATAACGATTGCCTATGCTTGCCTCTGTGCTTACGTCACTAGAGATTAAACCTTGATATGCAATATTGTTTATTTATTATGATTTATGCTACACATACCCTTAAGAATAGGAGTATCTAAAAAAATATATTTTTATTAAAGTAGTGCGAGTATAGGGAGAATATTTATTTGCTATAATATTAATGCAGGATAGGAAAAAGGTCTAAAAGTGGTATTGCTTTTGTTTGTTTAATTGCTTATTGCTTTTTCTTAGTGTTTATCCCTCTATCTCAAATACATCTTTTGCCTTAGCTTCTCCATTTAACATAAGAGGGAATCCTTTATCTGTGAGGATAATGCTTATTTGTTCTACAAGTATCACACCTTCTCCTTCTATCTCTAAGAGTGAGCCATTATTACTTTTAAGATTGACTATACCATTGTGAGGACAGATGTATGTCAGATTCTAGTAGTGGATTGGTTGTAGCCATACTTTCTCCTCATGTATGGTGTTGTTATATCATATACTTAAATATCATTAATGCTTTATTATTCATTCTTAATGATGATATATAAGGAAACTTTATAATGCTTGCTTATATTTCACTTGCAAACAAGCTAG
>NZ_NXLQ01000142.1 GCF_003364195.1 Helicobacter didelphidarum
AAATACAAAGACTTAGAAGTAGAGATAGATTCTAAAGGGAATATTGTGCGTTGGATTGGAGAGATAAATAGGTAGGTAGATGAATCCCAAGTGGGAGATATGATGTAAAGTGGCATAATGGAAGTCTTAACAATGTGCTGAAGCTTCATAATGGCTAAAGGAGCTATTTAAATGAAAAATACATTACTATCTTTAAGCATATTTCTTATTATCATCGCAGTTATTAGTAGCATAAATCTAGCACTTTTCTATCAGCAGTGGAATCTTATGCTCTTATGTATAGAGTTTATAAAATCGCTTGCTTTGTTTAGTGTGGCATATATAGGATTTAGACTAATTAAGCGACTTTGTAAGCAAAATTTAAAAACAGCTTGTGTAGATTCCAATAAAAAGCATTTTATGCTAAAAATATTTTTGTATTGCATTGCAGTTTGTATTTGTGCGATTGTTACTGCCATACTCATCAAGCATCCTAGTGTAAGTTTTGCGTTTGATGTATTTTTGATTGAAGTAATAATACTTGTGCTATCTCTTAGTCTTTGGATACTTTTTTATATGTTAGGAGATTACAAGAAGACATTTTGGTTATTCAATTATGCGATAAGTGCGTGTATATCTGCTTTAATTTTAAATTTTGTCATAGCAAACTATCTAGGTGGTGATTCAGGTGGATTCCTGCGAGAACTCAATAGCGAAGTTGGAATCTATGAATATGACTACTTTCGTGGTTACTTTTTTTCATTGTGGCTATGTAGTGTTTTGGGGCTTGCTCCTCCATTTATACTGCTTAACACAAGCTTTATGGCAATAATATATATGTTATCTCATTATGCTAAAATACTCTCACAAAGGAGTAAAAATGGTTGAATATGTAATTTCTATGAAAGGTGGTTTTTGCAACGCCGATGCGGATTTGGTTGAGTGTTATAAGTTAGACAATGAATACAAAGACACTCCTTTTGATGAATTGCCACAGAATCTTCAATGTATATCAAAAAATAGAGATAAATTCCCAAAAGTTACTGATAGAATTAAATTCAAAGGCACTCTTCGTATTGCTTGGAGCTATGATATGAAGTATAATAAACATATAGATTTAATCTTTTTTCCTGAAGAAAATCCTTATCTCAACTATGCCTATCTCTATGC
>NZ_NXLQ01000143.1 GCF_003364195.1 Helicobacter didelphidarum
TAAAGGCTTAGAATGCCATTGCAGTGAGTTTGAAAAGATACCAATTCATAGGCGAGAGCTAGGAATGGCTGGAGGTGTAGTAACTTATGGAGTGGCAATAGGAGAAAGCTACATAACTCATACGCTTGATGAATACTTAGCAAAGGAAAGGGTTGAAAAATGGGGACAAAGGTCAGCAAGAATGCTTATAAAATTGAATGGAGGATTAACAAGCCTTCTACAAGCAAAAATAGAGGGAAAGTCTAATGAAAGAGCATTAGTGGAAACAAGCACAGGAATTGTGATTGGTTCAGGCACTGGTTATTTAGCCACTCAAAATTCTTATGGTAAAACACTTATTCAAAAAGGCACAAATTTAGCTCAACAAACCCTATCCCAAACTAGCAAGCTCGCCTCAAGCAGTGCCACTAGACTTACTAGCTCAAGATTTGCTTCAAATATCGCTGTAAAAACAGGTGTATCCATACTCACTCGTATAGGCACAGGGGCAGCAGCTGGTGCAACAGTCGGTTCTACTGCACCTATTGTAGGCACAATTATAGGAGCTATTGCAGGAGCATTAATAGCTGGAATGATTAATGATGCAATATTTGCAGACGAAGACGAACAACTAGAAAAGGATAAAGCCCATAACGCAGAGATAGAACGCCTAGAAAAAGCCTATAATCTCAAGATTGATAGAATCAATGATTATCTTGTGCGTAACAAATACATAGAACTTAGAATCTTAGATGATATAGAATCTGAAATACTCTGCAAAGAAGCAAGTAATCTTAAGAGTAGCTACTTTAAAACAATCCTTTTAATGCAAAGTTTTCCTAACTATCTTGATAGAGATAAAGAGTTTTATGATACTTTGCAACAAAAAGAGTTAGATACAAGCAAAGATTCTAAAGAGAGAAACTCTAAAGAAAAAGATAAGGCACAATCTAAAGAACCTAAAATCACTCCCATAGCCAATGCTATCCCTCTCACCATAGAGATAGAGAAATGCTATGATGGTGCAAGTGGGAATCTCTTAAAAAATACAACAATCTATCTTTATAATCATAGATTTAAGCGAGTAGTGGCAAAAGGACAAAGTGATGAGAGAGGAAAGCTTATAGTGCATAATGTCTATGTGGGTAAAGAAAATACTATCGATAA
>NZ_NXLQ01000144.1 GCF_003364195.1 Helicobacter didelphidarum
TGAATAAAACAAAATCTCTCAATTTCCAAAGGCAAGAAGCCCTTAGTCGTAGAGAAGCCCTAAAGAAGCTTAAAAGTTTCAGCCTTGTAAGTCTTGCAGTTTGATAAGTTTGTAAAATCTAAATATAGTAATGTGAATTCTCATATCAAGGAAGTAGCGTGAAAATGATCATTTATTCTTTAGGAATTTTTGGAATCTTAGTTGTAGCAGTGTTGTTTAGTAGCTTTAACTACTCTCTTTGGAGAAAAACGCAAACAAAAAAATACAGAATCTAAAGAGATAAGTTATACAAGTAAGTATGGCTCTATCAATTATATCTTAGCCATAAGAGGCATAGAATCTAAGGAAGCTATAAGATGAAGAAAATTCTAAACTTACTTATATTATTTAGCATTATAGTATTCTTTAGTGGGTGTGGTTGGGGGTGGTTCGTGCCTTATAGTTTTCAACCAAGTTATCATGAATTTAAAAAGATGTGTAAGCTTAATGAATTACCAAATAATGAAGAGAAGTATAATAAGATATTGAAACTATTTGGTATAGATGATTTGGATAATCACAATAGTTTGATAACATATCCATATTATCCAGAAAGAATTGAGGCTACTTTATATGTTAAATTTGATGAGTATGATAATATAACAGGTATGCATATTAAATCAAAATATGGGAATTTGTTATATCCATCTCCTAGATGGTTTTCTGGTAGTTATACTTTAACAACAAAATCAATGGCAAGTTACGAGTTAATATTTGCTAAGCAAATGTTAGATTGTAACTATTTTTATAAGGAAACAAAATGACAAACAAAGAAACAATTAAAAAACTTCGAGATAATGCAGAATTGGCGTGGGCGAGTTATGGGTATTTTGATTTAATAGGAAAGAAATTTAAAGACAGAAAAGATGACAAAAATGAGCCTTTGTCCATCACCCAAACCGACATATTAGACATCACTTATAACAAATATATCGCAGTAAAGCCAAATCCACACAAACAAGATGATGAGATACAAGTAGGCAAACTCAAAGGCGAATTCTCCCCTAATCAAGCCAAACGCTTCTTTGAAAGATATGATTTATTACTTCATCAACCTAACACAGATTCAGGCTTCTCTGCTACTTTATTC
>NZ_NXLQ01000145.1 GCF_003364195.1 Helicobacter didelphidarum
TAACAATATCGCAGGTGTTCCTACTCCTTGTTCTCTTATTTCTGTAATCCTCCCTAGTGCTAGAGCTGATAAGAAATATAATGATGATTATCCTATAATGCAAGATTTATGTGTTAGTGGGGTATTAAGTGATAAAGGATTCCCTATCACTTGTAAGCCTAAGAATAATACCTTTAAGATAAATGCTCCTAATCCTAGTAATACTAAAGAGATAAGTAAAGAAGTGTTACTCTCACAAATAAAACTTCATAAGCCAAGTATAAGATTGTATTATAAAATAAATACACTTCAAAAAGATAATCTGCCTATATATAGACTAAAGCTTAATGGTGAGATGATAGAATCTAGCACTGATGATGAGACACTGAAAAGTATAAGTATTGATATACATAAAGATGCTAAAGACTTAGATTCTAATATAAAGCTAGATAAGAGAGCATCTAGCTCACAATCTACACATAATGCTACTACTCACAATAATACAAACAACAATACTACAGATTCTACTACTTCCCTACTCTCTTTACTCCTTAAGGATTATCCTAAAGACTATGAGTTTAAAGAGATAGATATAACCATAGGAATACACTCTATTGCTCTCATACTCATTATCCCACAAAAGATCCCTAAAGTCTATGATAAAGCATATAAAGAATATGAATATAAAGAGTATGGGGTAGGGAGATATACACAACTCTTAGAATATTCTAAGGATATACAAGATGATAGAGAGTATGTAGGAGGTGGAGAGACTTCTTTACAATCTATGTTTATTGTATATAATAAGAATCTTATCAATCATAATGTAGAATCTTATCTTTTAGAATCTAAAAGGGTGGTGTAGATGAAGAAAGAAACTATTATCTTAAAATTTAAGCAAATATTTACAATTAAGAGAATCTTAATCTTTCTAATTTCTTTGTGTGTGATATTATTCTTTGTGGGTGGGTGTTCGTTTAGGTATATGGATTGGCAATATTATAAGTTTAAAGATTTGGGAGCAAAAAATGGTGGAGGATATGTTGTAGAGCCAGAGCTATATGAGGACATCAATAAAAATGGGATTCACGCTAAGTTGTCTAATGGCTATT
>NZ_NXLQ01000146.1 GCF_003364195.1 Helicobacter didelphidarum
CCTAAATTCCATTGTGATTGGTAACCAAATATCTCTTCTTTCGCCTCTTTGAAAAAATAATGATCACTACCTAAAGCCTTCGTATTATCATCTGGTGGTTTTATCACCCATACTTTTGCCCAATTATTTGGGAGTGTATTTTGCACATAGATGAGATATGTATCTCTCCATAGAGGATTAATCATTTTGGATTTATAATTTTTGTAACAAACCTTTTGTAAGAGACATTGATAGTAGTATATATATCCTTCGTCATCTGTGCTACCTGCTTCTTCATATTTATGATACAATTTCCGCCCCTTGGTAGCTATTATATCAAATAATCTTGTTGGTTCCCCAAAATCCTCATTATTAGTTGGCACTACTTTATCTAGCACATCATAATTTATGTGTAGCTTGTGTGAGAAAAGCTGAGAGAGAATCTTGCCTTCTTTAGAGCTTGGCTTATCTCGTAGATTAACAAAGAAATCATTGGGATATTTAGCACTATAATGACTAACCTTTGTCATTGTGGTAGCTAGGGCATTGATAGGGATAGGGGTAAAAACTTCTTTGTAGGTGATAGGTTTGTCAGTGTCGTAGTCAATATATGCAAGATGTGAAGTATAATCATAATTAAGCTTTGTATTTATGGGTAAAACAGAATAGGATTTGATGATACCAACACAAATATATAAAGGACAATCGCCATTTGCTTCATCTGTATATACCAAGTATTTATCATAGCAAGGGAATGTGATACCTTCTTCTGGAAAAGATTCGGTATCTACTCCTATGCCGATATACCACTCAAACTCTATTTCCATAGGCACAAACATCGCAGTCCCAAATCTCACTTCAAAGAATCTCTTTCTATGATATGTATCCATTCCTGCCTTTGATAGAATCTCTTTTACAAACTCATAGTTTATATCATAGTTTGGTTGCATTTCTATTATTTCTCTAGGATTATCTTCATTGCTTATCTTTTTAGGGAAATCTTTAGCATAGAGATAGGCATAGTTGAGATAAGGATTTTCTTCAGGAAAAAAGATTAAATCTATATGTTTATTATACTTCATATCATAGCTCCAAGCAATACGA
>NZ_NXLQ01000147.1 GCF_003364195.1 Helicobacter didelphidarum
GCTTTAGCTGGAGTGAGGAGAGTGATGATATAGTGTGTGAGGGCATCTCCATGTAGTCCTACTTCGTTATAATCTATATTTGATAGATTCTGTGAGTTTGATTGATTGGGAGTAGAATCTGTATTGCTATTACTCTTGCTCAATAAGGCTAGAGAATCTGTATTTGTATTATTAGATATATCTAATTCCCTACATTCACAATACCTATAAACATACTGAAATCTTCCTACACCATACTCTTTATATTCATATTCTTTGTATGCTTTATCATAGACTTTAGGGATTTTCTTAGGGATAATGAGTATAAGAGATAAGAGATTGGTATCTAGCTGTAAATCTATCTCTTTACACTCATAGTCTTTAGGATAATCCTTAAGGAGTAAAGAGAGTAAAGAAGTAGTAGAATCTGTAGTATTGTTGTTTGTATTGTTTGTGTGAGTATTATTGTTGTTTGTATTATTGTGAGTAGTAGCATTATGTGTAGATTGTGAGCTAGATGCTCTCTTATCTAGCTTTATATTAGAATCTAAGTCTTTAGCATCTTTATGTATATCAATACTTATACTTTTTAGTGTCTCATCATCAGTGCTAGATTCTATCATCTCACCATTAAGCTTTAATCTATATATAGGCAGATTATCTTTTTGAAGTGTATTTATTTTATAATACAATCTTATACTTGGCTTAGTAAGTCTTATCATAGAAGCTAACACTTCTTTACTTATCTCTTTAGTATTGCTAGGATTAGGAGCATTTATCTTAAAAGTATTATTCTTAGGCTTACAAGTGATAGGAAATCCTTTATCAGTAAATACCCCACTAACACATAAATCTTGCATTATAGGATAATCATCATTATATTTCTTATAAGCTCTAGCACTAGGGAGGATTACAGAAACAAGAGAACAAGGAGTAGGAACACCTGCTATATTATTACTGCAACCTACAATGCTAGAGTTAATTAAATCAGATTCTAAAATCATAGGAATATCTTTAGATGTAAAGCTTTTGCCTTTATTACTCTTTAGCTTTACTCTACCATTATGAGGACATTTAAGCTCATTATCTTCTAATATAGGACA
>NZ_NXLQ01000148.1 GCF_003364195.1 Helicobacter didelphidarum
CATAGATGATACATACAAAGAATACAAACAAGAGAGTATATATTCTAAAGAAATATGGCTTATGCCAGCTCAATGTAAGAAACTTACGATAGAATTTGGGGTTTAGTGGTGAAATTGGCAAAGATAATGTAGAATCTTATATAATCAAGATTAAAGAGGTGGCGTGATGAAAATGAGTTATAGTATATTATCAATCATTGGAATCTTAGTTGTGGCAGTGATGTTTAGTGGGTGTTTCGTGCCTTATAGTTTTCAGCCTAGCTATCACAAATTTAAAAAGATGTGTGAATTAGACCCAGAAATATATCAATTTAATGGTGGCAAGATAGATGAGGAGTATTATAATAAAGTGCTAAAGTATTTTGATACAAGTTTAGATAAGCTAGATTGGGAGTATATTCAGGAGAATTTATTTTTTAATGATTCTAAGCAATATGTATATCAATTTAAGAAGTATGATGATAGAATTACTATTATATCAAATATGTTTTTTAAAGATAAAAATGCAACAAAAGATAATATAAGGAAAATAGGTTTTTATGCAAATTGGCGTGATTTACGACCCTTCCCAGCAGGTAATGAAGGGACAGGATTCTATCTTTCAGGAAGCAGGATAGATTGTTCATATTTTCATAAGGAGATTGAATGACAAACAAAGAATTAATCAAGAAACTAAAAGATAATGCAGAGCTTGCTTGGGCAGCGTATGGATACTTTCATCTAGCGAATAAAAACTATAAACCAGAGGAATATAGTAAAGATTGGTATAGATTGAAATATTTTAGAGAGGATATAAAAAAAGATGAAACTGCAATTCCCACCCCCGCAGACATACTCGACATTACCTATAAATACTATCTTGATGATAATGGCAAACCTAAAAATGGTTTGCTTGATGATAAATTATTTGATGGCGAATTCTCCCCTAATCAAGCCAAACGCTTCTTTGAAAGATATGATTTATTACTTCATCAACCTAACACAGATTCAGGCTTCTCTGCTACTTTATTC
>NZ_NXLQ01000149.1 GCF_003364195.1 Helicobacter didelphidarum
ATCTCCCACTTGGGATTCATCTACCTACCTATTTATCTCTCCAATCCAACGCACAATATTCCCTTTAGAATCTATCTCTACTTCTAAGTCTTTGTATTTTTTATAGAATCTAGGGGATAGAATCTCATCGAAGTATTGTGTGCCTTTTGGGGTGAGAATTGCATTGATATTATATTTACTCCATTGATTTGGATTTTCCCACGAAGTATCGCAAAAATCCTCCGCATTAAATCGCTCTTTGCAAATAAAATTATCCCTAAAATATATCCACGCTTCATACTTGTTCTCTTTATAATGCGATAATGTTGGCTGTTGTGGCTTATCTGTTATATAAAAATCTATCATATCATTTAAAAATAATTCTGTTAATATAGCGATATATGTATCTTTATATACCTGTGTGTAAAGATTAAAAATCATATAAATTTCAGAATACTCATTAAACATAGAAAGTTCGCATACAATATCATATTCTACAATTTCAGTAATGTCCTTATCACTGATACTATTGTGCGTGATGAAAATATCAAGATAAGATTTTATGCACAAATCAAGTGTAATATCCCATCGTGGAAACAAGCTATCTCCCATATCTTCCAAAACTTTAAGTTGCATTATGTTCCTTTATCAATATGTATTTTATAATCTTTTCCGTTAATTTTAGTATCTATGGTAGGAGTATTACCGCTTTGTTTGCTCGAATAACTCCTTAAATGTATATTTGTGCCATCATCTAGCACTCTTGTAATTCTTGTTCCCTTTTCGTTTGTCTCTATTTTTTCTTTTTTAAAGTTTTTGGTCAGCTTCTCCCATAAAGCCATAAGTTCCTTTTCGTTTTTTACTAAGTATATTCTACTTCTTGGCTTACCATTCAGATTCAAGGCTTTCTTAAGATTTTTTATTATCTCTAGCACCTCTTCTCTACTTAAAGATTGAGGCTTTAATATTTTTACATCTTTTTTATTCTTGTTTTTATCAATAATTTGTTCTATTTTAGAATA
>NZ_NXLQ01000014.1 GCF_003364195.1 Helicobacter didelphidarum
AAAAGACCGAGTTGGGAGGATATGAACAAAGCATACAAAGAGATAAATGCTTTAAGTGTTCCTCAACGATATACTTTGGTTGGAGGGCAGCTGTTAGAAATATACAATCCAAATAATAAGCATACTGAAAACACTTGTGCTATGCAGATAAGCTATATGCTTAATAAAAATGGAATGTTTATTGAAAACTACATATCCCAAAGAGTATCTAAACAACCAGCGGGGGTAAAAGATGATTTTGTTTTAGTAGGTAGTGATAAACATAATTATATTGTGCGAGTTGAAACATTAATTAAACTCTTTCAATTAGAAAACTTTTGGGGTCATGCAGATGAACCATATAATCCAAAAGAAATGACAACAAAACAAGAAAATATTAATTTCTACAACAATGAATTCTCAAAATTTGATAAAAGTGGAGTAGTAGCAATGATTATCAGTGGGTGGAATAATGCTGGAGGACATATTACACTATGGGATGGAGCAAATGAGCTAAATAAAATATTTTTGGATTATGATGAAAATTTATACAATAATTATTTATTGTATGGGAACGCTATTGTAACAGCACTTTATTTTTGGGAACTAAAATAAAGGAGGCTGTATTGAGATATGTTGTAATGACAATAGCGATAGTTTGTTGTTTATTGGGTAGTGAATCTAGCGATGCAGAATGGGATAAGCATAGATTTATAAGTAGGAAAAATCTTGGATTCACTCTTTGCTTAAAAGAATTTTACAAAGATTTGCCAAGTGAAATAGTCAAAGCTGATAGGCTATTTGGCTTGATTGAGTTAGCTGACCCAGACGATAAGAAAAGATTTATCGATTTTATTGTAAGCAATATCAATAGCTATATACCAAATTTTAAACATCCAGAGCTTTATCCTAAGAATTGGTATTTCGTAGCCTGTCTGAATATGTATAATTCTCAAGAATATGAGGATATGATACAAAGAAAGGGCAAGTATGCTAAGTGAAAGAAGACATACGACACTTTGGGATAAAGAGATGGGAGGGTTTTTAGATGAGACGAATTATCTAAATGATGAAACTATAATCGTATATGAATTGTGCTTTTGGGAATCATTGTAGAAAGGAAAGATGTATGCTAAAAAGGTTTTTTGTTAGTTTTGTTTGCGTGTGGTTTGCGTGTGTTAGTAGTGTATATGCAGATTCAAATAAAGAGTGCTTAGGTGTAGATTTTCTATCAAGCCGCCCACTTAAAAAGGCTGATAGCGAATTTTACTTTTTTGCAAGGGCAAGAATGGTAGAAACAGCAAAGAAGTTTGGAGTGGGAATCTGCCTTGATTACTACGGATTATCGCAAAAAATTGAAATAATGGAAATGGAATGGTTTGATATGATGTTTCAGCAAATAGAAAAAATAGGCAATGCAGATAGTAGCCGATGTTACACGACAAACAGGCGAAAGCATTTGAAAGAGGAAATAAAAGCTTATGTCATATCCCAACAAAAAGGAGTATCAAAGATACAAACTTGCCTTGAACTCTACGACTCCAAAAAATATAAGGCTGAAATCGAACGCATAGTGAAAAAATACTGCAAGGAATGTAAGTGAGAAAATAAACAAAGATTGCAAACGAGATTCTTAACTTATCACACTCTAAATTAAGAATCTAAATTTGTATTCATTTTAGATTTGGTAAAATTATAGATTATTAAAACTTTTAGAAAATCTTATAAAGGACAAGTTTTTAATATAAATATATAAAATTTTAGATTATTGCGAAATTATATTGATTTCTTGCAGGAAAAAATTTTATTGTTTTAGCTACTCAAAAGAAGTCTGATTCTGGCTTCATGATTCTTAGAATCCAATGCAAACATAATATATGCAATAGATTAGGTTTAGAAAGTTTCTATCGCGGAACTTTTTGTTGTGTAAGCATACCTAAAAAGCTTTGCACACCACCTTTTGTGCTTAATTTTTTAGCAAATTTACTTGCTTGTTCAAACTGCTTTAAGGTGCGATTAATATCACTCACATCAAGTCCGCTACCCATAGCAATGCGTTTGCGTCTTGAACCATTTAAAATGCTTGGATTATCCCTTTCTTTTTTTGTCATAGAATTTACCATAGCACGAATGATTTTTACTTCTTCGGAATTATCCAAATCAATATCTTTTAATGATTTTGCCATATTCCCCATACCAGGAATCATTGACATAATTGAACTCATAGAACCCATTTTTTTTACATTTTCTATTTGATTTAAAAAATCTGTAAAAGTGAATTCACCTTTTTTAATTTTTTTATGTATATCTTTTACCTCTTTTGGATTAATTGCTACTGCAGTTTTTTCGGCTAAAGTCTCAAGGTCTCCAGCTCCCATAAGTCTCGAGACGATTCTATCAGGCATGAATAAATCAAGATCGGCGACCTTTTCTCCCATCCCCATAAATCGTAGAGGAATACCCAGTTGATAAGCAATTGATAATGCAATACCACCCTTTGAATCGCTATCAAATTTGCTTAAAACAACACCACTTAATCCAATTTTTTCGTGGAAACTTGTAGCGCTTCGCACACCATCTTGTCCGCTTAAAGAATCTGCGACATAGAATATGTCATGAGGATTGATTGCTACCTTTATTTCCTGTAATTCTTTCATTAGTGGCTCATCAATGGCAAGTCTCCCAGCTGTATCATAAATTACAATATCAAATTGTCCATTTGTTGCATATTGTAATGCATCTTTTGCTACTTGAATTGGACTAGTAGATTCTGAATGGAATACCTCGACTTCAATTTGTTCCCCAAGAGTTTTTAATTGTGTTACAGCTGCCAATCTTTGCAAATCACAAGGCACAAGCAAAACCTTCTTATTACGCATTTTTAAATAGTTCGCAAGTTTTGCACTTGTTGTTGTTTTTCCACTACCTTGCAAACCTACCATGAGAATATTAGTTGGTGGTTTTGTTGCATAAGTAACACCATAATTCCCACTTACTGCTAAAATCTCAAGTAAAGATTGCGTAAGTGCATTTAAAAAGCTGTCCCGCCCAATGCCATTTTGTTTAGTTTTCTCTCTTGTTTTTTGCAGAATCTCTTTTGTCGCTTTATGGTATACATCACTTTTGAGTAATACTTTTTTTAGCTCATCTAAAGCCTTATCGAGAGCCCTTTCATCGTCACTAAAACGAATCTTATTAATCGCACTACGAAATCCATTGCTTAAAGATTCAAACATTGTTTATCCTTCTTTGATTTATAAATTATGATTTTTGCGTATTATAGCAAATTTATCTCTATTTTAAGATAAAGTTCTCTATAACAACGAAAGGAAAGTCTTGTAATATTCTCAATGTTCAAAATGATACATATACTTTAAGAAAAAATAAGAAATATTTAACTATTTAATGAATTTTATAAATACAAATGTAGAATCAGCTTTTATTATTTCTTTTAAGGCGGAACTATGCTACGATTTGCCCCATCTCCCACAGGTAATATGCATATTGGTAATTTGCGTGCAGCAATTTTTAATTATCTTATGGCAAGAAAACTTGGTGAGAAGTTCATCATTCGTATCGAGGATACAGATTTGGAACGGAATATTGCCAACAAAGACAAGGAGATTCTCTCTTTATTAAAACAATTTGAACTTGATTATGATGAGTTAATCTATCAAAGCTATAATTTTCCCTTACACAGAGATTTAGCACAAAGACTCATCAAAGAAGGAAAGGCATTTTATTGCTATTGTTCAAAAGAGTTTTTAGAATCTAAACGCGAAGAAGCAAGATTACAAAAAAAGGCATTTCGTTATGATGATTCTTGGGCTACACTCGAAAAAGGAAATAAAACTACAAGTCCCATTATCCGTCTTCGTGCTAACCAAAATATAAGTTTTATAGATTCTATCAAGGGTAAAATTAGTTTTGAGGCTGAAGAAATAGATAGTTTTGTTATCATGCGCAATGAGATTCCTACTTATAATTTTGCTTGCAGTATTGATGATAAGGACATGAGTTATATCATACGAGGTGAAGATCATATTAGCAATACACCCAAGCAAATTCTCATTAAACAAGCACTTGGATTTGGATTAAATGTAAAATATGCACATTTGCCAATTATTCTCAATGAAGAAAATAAAAAAATGTCAAAACGAGATTCTGCCTCAAGCGTTCAATGGCTTTTAAATCAGGGGTTAGAATCTCAAGCCATTGCAAATTATCTTATCTTGCTTGGTAACAGCAAAATAGAGAAAAACATTGGTGAATTATTTAACTATCAAGAATGTATGAAAATCTTTGATATATCGCAAATATCAAGCAATCCAGCACATTTTGACTATAAGAAAATGTTGCAAATTAATCGTGATTTGTTGCGTCAAAAATCCCCGAAAGATTTTTATCCTATCATTTCTAAAGCAACCAGTATGACGATAGCTTCAGAATCTAAGACTTGCGAGAATAAAGAATGTATGATTCCAATAGATTCTCAATTTGATGCATTGCTTGGACTTTATTTACAAGAAGTAAGTAGCATACAGGAGTTATCTAAACAAATTGCACTCATCTTTGAATCTCTTCCAACGAAACGTGAAAAAACAGAATTTCAAAATGAATTTGATATAATTTTACAAGCTTTAAGAAAAATACATACAGCTACGCAAGATTCTCAATCCCACCAATCAGAGTCTCTTTCATATACACAAAATGAGAATCTTCATATATCATTGGAAAATTATGAGAATCTTAAAAATTATCTTATCAAAGAAACAAACCTTAAGGGAAAATCTTTCTTTAAACCTTTACGTATGATTTTGAGCGGACAAGAACATGGGATAGAATTAGATAAACTTTATGAAGCTATCAAACCACTTTTACATTACATTTTAAGGGGATAATATGATAATCATTCTTAATGCAATAGGACAAATTTTACATAGTATTATTTTTATTTATAGCTTGGTCATTTTTGTTGGGGCAATTTTACAACTTGCTAGAGCAGACCCATCAAGCAACTTTATGATAATTATTAATCGTTTAACTTATCCTGCTTATAATGCAATAAAAAGGATAGTAAAAACAGAATTTAATGGTTTGGAGTTTGCCCCTCTTATTGTGATTATAATTTTACAATTTGTCGATTTAACTCTCGTTCGTATATTATTGGGCTTTTAATCAACTATATATTGTAGAAAGTAAAAACAAGATTTATTGATTTATTATATTCTTAAAGAGTCCTTATAGAATTAAAATAAATTTTTAAAGGATATTCTCTATGATATAAAAATCATCGCAGATTACTTATTGTTGCTTATAGCACACAAGACAAGAGTATTTTTATCTTGCAATACATTCGCACACAGCATTTAAGAAAGTGGGGACTTCCAGACACACAAGTGTGTCCGAATAAAACAATGAGTAAAAAGTTACATATAATTTTTAAGTATAATTTTAGAATTTTTAACGATATTATTCAGCAACCTCAATGTTACAACACATTGCGACTATGGGTATAATAAACTTTCAATTTTATACAACATAAAAGGAAGAATATGCAAAAACTCATGATTATCTTGCGCGATATTACTGAAAATGGCGGCGGAGAAAGGGTTTGTGCAAATTTGGTAAATGCTTTTTTAGAATCTTTCAAGGTAGAGGTTGAAATTGTGAGTTTTTATCGCCTGAATCCTGCTCCTTTCTATAAAATTTTACCCCAAGCACAAATTACTTATCTTTCTTCTTCTACTATACTTACAAAAAATAAAGTGAAAAAATTTTGGAACAAAACTTTATATCGTCTCTATCTTAGTTATAAAGCTATGAAATATATAAAAAAATCTCATGCTACAATTGTTCTAGCAAATGATGGTGTATTTATTCCTTTCTCTAAAATAAAAAATATAAATTTGTTGCGTATTTGGCACATTAAAATACCAAAGAAAAAAAAGAGAATTTTTGATAGGTTTAAAACAATTATTGTTCTCTCAAGTAGAAATCTAGCACAATGGCAACACTATCATAATAATGTCAAAGTTATACCAAATTTTTTACCAATAATGCCTAGCATTCAAACACAATATGATAAAAAGAGAATACTAGCAGCCGGTAGAATGAGCACCGAAAAAGGTTTTGATAGACTTATCAACACTTATGCAATGATTGCTAAAGAAATTCCTGATTGGGAATTAGTAATTGCTGGTGATGGAATCTTAAAACATGAATTACAAGCTCAAATTGAGTTTTTGGGATTGCAGGAGTATATTAAACTCCTCCCATTTACACAAGATATGGAATCTCTTTATCTCTCCGCAAGTATTTGTGTAATGAGTAGCTATACAGAGGGGTTTTCAATGGTACTTTTAGAGGCTGGTAGCTATGGCCTGCCTTGTGTTTCTTTTGATATTGAAGCTGGACCAAAAGATATTATCGAAGATTCTAAAAGTGGATATTTAATCCCAGATAATGATTGTGAGCTATATGCAAAAAAACTTAAAGCACTTGTAGATGATAAGAATCTAAGGGAAACTATGGGTCAAAGTGCGAGAGAAATTGTAAAGAAAAAATTTGGCAAAGAATCTATTATGTTGTTATGGAAAGAAGTTTTATTTTGCCAATAGAAATTATGTGCTATATGGATTCTATTTTAGTTTTATCTATGTATTAAATAACTCTATAAATATAATATGTTTATTCAAAAAATCTTATGGTTTTTCGACATCTTTTTCGAGTTTTTAGAATTTAGGGATTCTGAAATACATGTGGATGGCAAAAATAACTACGAAATGTCTCAAAGATTTGTGGAGAAATAGCAACAATAGTTTTATTTATTTGCATATAATTTTTTGATAATAAAATTGTATATTTTTTTGTATCTTTGATATAAAAATCTATTAAAATAGCAATATTTACGAGTTCATTATTTTCTAAATATTGTTTTAAAAGTTGGTATGAAGTCTGAGGAATCTTTGTAAATGTAATATCTCTTAATCGCACCATATTATCTTGATATTGCCAAAAAGAGAGAAAATGCAACATACCAATTTTTTTTAACATTGCTTGATTAAGATTAGATTGCAAAGTGATTCCATCAATAGCACAATAAGATTGCAATAGCATTCTATTTTTTAGAATATCATTAAAAAGAGCATACAATACTTTATCTTTTGAAGATTCTATCGTAGTCTGTGCTTGGGTGGTAGGTATTGTGGGCATTGTGGTAACTGGTGGTTTGGGTATAGTTACTTTTGGGGTAGGTTTGGCTGGTGTTATAGGTTTAGTTTCTTGTTGTTTTGGAGTACTTAAAGATGGTATTGTGATTGTCGGTGCATTGGGAATGGAGATGGCTGGAACTGAAATGTTCTCATCTTGTGCTGTTGTATTTGCATGAACCAATAAACATAAGAATATAATACACGAAGGAAATAATTTTATTTTCATCTAAGACCCTCTTTTGCAATATTATACCCTAATAGTCTATGTTTTTTAATGGGTTATAAATATTTTTTAAGTTTTCCTCTGATTTGATGAATATTATCATAAAATTGATATTGTATAAATGTCATTTTGGTAGAAAGATAAGATTTTTTAATCTCAAAATATTTAAATACTATGTAACATAGATATGCAATTATGAATTTTGATTTTCTTGAATTTATTCATAGCTTTTTGAGATTTCTTGTAAGATAGATTCTAAATTCGTAAGATAGTCTTGGCTAAGAGGATCAATGAGTATGACTTGTGCATTTATAGATTTCGCAAGAGTCACAATATCATTATTCTTATTTTGTGTAAAAATGCGTTTTATCTGAATCTTTTTTCCCAATTGTGAGAGACTAATAATATCAGCAACGCCATATTTTTTACCATGTTTTTCAAGTGAGTGTTCAATTAAATTAAATTCATGTGCAAATTCATCAAAAATTGGATGATAGATAATAAAATCTTTATGAGGCATATCGTTTATTATAACAGGGATTTTTGCTTCCAATGCTACAATTGATGTAAGAAGTTTCTGTGCATTTTCATGATAAAATGCACTGTTTTTAGAATCATATTTACTGAATTCATCAGCAAGAATCTTTGTAATTTTTTTTGCATTATTGAGACTTAGCCATAAATGTGCATGCGAATGACTATAAAGTTTTTCATCAAGCATTATCGTGTAAAGTTTGTCTTGTGTTTTATTTGCATTAAGAATCTTTGGAATCCATATTTTCTCAAAAGGCATACCAATGCCAATAAAAATTTCAGATTTTCCAATGACCTCCATACTTGCAAAATCTGGCTCATAAATTTCTGCATTTTTATTGGTTGGAATAATAGTGGTAATTATTGCCTTATCTTTTGCAATTTGATTTACAAAAAAGTAAAGCGGGGGAATACTTACACTAATAGTAAGTTTCTCGGGTGGATTTGCACACAAAAAAGAAAATGTATAAAATATGCTAACAATAAAGATAATATAGATCTTTTTCATTGTTACTCCTTTTGTTTTTTTATGTATGTCATATAATGCAATATTTAGGATAAGATTTTGATATTTTATCTCAAATACTTATTCTATGGGACTTAGAATTGCAGAATTACTTTTTTAAATTGCAAAACTTTTTTTGAAAATCTTCCCAAGTTCCATTATATGCATTTAAATCAATAAATTTTTCACCTTTTGTATAACCCTGCAAGACACCTTTTGGGTTATATTGCCAAAAACTCCATTGCGATGTACTGAAATATACATCAAAAATTTTAGCAAATATTGAATCTGGAGGAAAAAATATCGAACGAATCCATAAGGGGTATTGAGTATATCGTCCATGTAAATACCTCTTATAAAATGAAGGTGTTGTATAAATAATTGGCTTCTTACCATAGAATTTTTCAAGTGTTGTAAGAAGAACATCAAGCTCTTTGTAAATTGATTCTGGACTCGGTGGGTTTGAAGATTTATTCCCATAAAACTCAATATCAACTCCTGGCGGGAGAATACATTTTTGCAATGTCGAACCTTTTGTAATATTGGAATCTTGTTGAATATTTTTTATTGATGATTGGTTTGGCACATTTGCTATAAAATTTTTTGCTTGTGTTTCGCCACTACTATCAAAACTAAAAAAATGATACGCTCCAATAACTGAAAGATTCTCTAAAGATTTTTCCCAATTATACTGAAATTTTTTATCACTCCAACTACTCCCCTCTGTTGCTTTAATAAAAGCAAAACTCAAATCCTTAGAAAGAATACGCCAATCAATATCACCTTGATGGGCAGAGACATCAACACCGATAACAGGATATTTTGTACGACTAGGCATATTAAACCAAATGATACCGCTATTGAGTATTATAAAAAATAATCCACCTAAAAAAAGAACAATACAAACTCTTCTTATAAATGAACGCATACTATTTCATATCCTCTAGACCAAATGGCAGTAAAGTTACAGAATAAAAATATGGAAACCTCGCAAATAGTCGTGTGAAATTCTCTAACTCTCGATTATTATAAATGATATTTTACTCTTTGCAATTAACGACGACCCCTTGCGTCTAACCCTCTTTTTACAGCCCTTTCAAATTCCATTGCTAATTCAGGATGTTTTTCTTGAAATTTCTTTTGCGTGTCAAGAATAATATTTTTTTCTGTATTTTTGTGTTGGCAAAGTGCAAGCAAAATACTTTTAATTTTTTGTTTATTAATATCTAATTTATCATATTCCTCAAAAAGTTTATCCATGGCATCTTGTAAATCCTGCAATGAACTTTGCGATGAATCTAACACCATCATAATGCTTTCAAGTCCAAAACTATTTTCTATATCAATACTAAACTCCTTTGCTTTTGGCTTATTTGACAAAACAAATTTGAAAAGTGCAAATATAAAAAGTACGACCACAACAACAAAGCTACCACCTATAAATATGAGGTTTGTATTATCCATATTTTTTACCTTTGAAATAAAATATACTTGTTATTCTATCATAAATTTTAACTCATTCCAAAATAAATTATCTTTTATTTGATAGAATTGTTGTTTTTGTATCAGATTTTTTTAAGCTTTAGGACAATACTATGAAATATTTTACAACAAATTATGATTTTCATGAATTAGCAAAACAATATGGAACACCACTATATCTTTATGATATAGATACTTTAAGTGGAAGATACAATGAAATCAAAGATTCTTTTAGTGGTTTTAAGTCGTTAGTATGCTATGCACTTAAGGCAAATTCAAATTTAAGCATTATTAAAGTATTGGCAAAATTGGGCAGTGGAGCTGATTGTGTAAGTCTTAATGAAGTAAAAAGAGCAATAATAGCGGGTATTCCAACTTATAAAATTATTTTTAGTGGTGTAGGAAAAGAAGATTATGAGATTGAAGAAGCGTTACGATTAGGTATTTTATTTTTGAATGTAGAATCTGAAATGGAATTATTGCGTATAGAAAATCTTGCAAAAAAAATTGCAGGTGAAAAAAAAATAGGAAATCAACATAGTGTGGATTTTCATCAAGAAAATACTCTGTATTCTTCTCACTCTTTGAATCAAAATGAAGAAAATATATTTCAAGCTCGCATTTCAATTCGTGTTAATCCTGATGTAAATGCCAAAACACATCCATATATTTCAACAGGCTTACATGAAAATAAATTTGGATTAGATATACAAACAGCCAAGAGGCTTTATCTTTATGCACATAAAAGCCCATTTCTTAATCCAATTGGCATTCATTATCATATTGGTTCGCAAATTCTTGATGACACACCACTTTTAGAATCTAGCATAAAAATTTTAGAACTCACAAAAAGTTTATTAAGTGCAAACATTAAACTAAAATTTTTTGATATTGGTGGTGGATTTGGCATTAGTTATCACAATGAAAAGCCTTTTGCAATACAAGAATATATTAGTAATATTATTCGTAAGATTGATGCACTTGATCTCACGACTATTTGTGAACCGGGAAGATTTATTATGGGCAATAGCGGTGCCATTCTCACGCGTGTAATAGGAGAAAAATACACACCAAATAAAAGATTTGTTATAGTTGATTGTGCAATGAATGACCTTATCCGCCCAAGTCTTTATCATGCTTATCACAACATTGCATACTTAGGATCATCTCTCAACCAATGTAAGCAGATTCCAACCAATACAGAATCTTTAAAGCATAATCATAATACGCTATCTACACAATCCAATGATGCACAGCAAATGGCTAATGATAGTCAATCACAAGAATTTACGAAATGCGATATTGTAGGTGCAATTTGCGAGAGTGGGGATTATCTTGCAAGAGATAGAGAGTTACCAAAATGTCACGCAGATGATTTATTACTTATTGAATCAAGTGGGGCATATGGTTATAGTATGGCAAGCAATTATAACTCTCGCATGAAACCAGCAGAGGTTGCACTTTTTCAGGGGAATCATTATCTTATCAAAGAAAGAGAAAAATTTGATGAAAGTGTAGAAAATGAATTAGCAAATCTAAAAGAATTTTAATATAATTTAAGAGTTTTTATATCAAAAGAATGATACTTTTTAGGGCAATTAACGCTATTCCCTGTGTCCCCCAATGTCTTTTCAGCACCAGATATACAAGAATGAAGAACAATCATCACTAGATTTATTTTGACACCATATCATACTTTAGAAAACTTTTATATTATTTTGGAAATTGAAAGAAATGAAATTACATTATTTTATCATTAGCGAACAAAGAACATACAATATTTTTTGTGAGATTGTGTTAAATCCTCAAATAAACAACTTTAATTCCCAATTAAAGCTGTTTATTTCCAAAGCCTTATATACTGATTGCAAGAAACTTTGCTGTTGTAATATTTTCTAATTATTAATAAATCTGAGTTGATAGGTGCAAAAAATTATTTACAAAGTGTTGCAACAAATCCTCTGTCTAATCCCGCATAATCTTTATAAAATGCGACTTCATAATTTGTATAATGAAGTATCTCTTGCATACTTGCTTTTTGATTGTATCCCATTTCACAAATTATATGTGTAATATTTTTTTGTCGTGCCTGCATAATAAGTCGCTTCAGAATCTCATCTCCCTTTTCTCCACCAAATAATGCAATATGTGGCTCACAAAGAACTTCTTGATTAAGTGGGTAATTATTCGCTATATATGGTGGATTTGCGATTAATAATGAAATTGGTTTTTGTAGCATAATATAAGGAGAATCTAATAAATTAGATTCTATAAAATCACAACGATTTTTTACTCCAAGGACTTCAGCATTATGTTTGGCTATGTTTAAAGCCTCTTTACTAATATCTGTTGCTATTCCATAAGTATTTTGTGTATTCTTGAGAATTGCTGTGATGATTGCACCACTCCCAACACCCACCTCAACAAAACTTGCAATATTATGCTGATTCATAAGTTCTATTGCCTTATCAACAAGGATTTCGGTTTCAGGACGAGGGATTAATACATTTTTATCAACATATAATTCAAGGTTATAAAAACTTACACGATTAGTGAGATATTCAAGTGGAGTTCCATTTTTTCGCATTGCAAGAAGTTTAAAATAGCGTTGCTTATTGAAATCATTGATTTCTTTTTTTGGGTTTGCATGAATTTCCACACGTGTCATATTAAGAATAAATCCGAGCAAAATCTCTGCTTCATAACGAGGACTTGTGATATGAAATTCAGGAGAAAATAAATTAGAGCTATATTTATTTTTTTGAATATTATCTGAATCTTTGGGGATTTTATCATTTTCAAAAGAATTAATATCGGAGACTAAAAATGAAGTTTCATACACGAGCTTTTGAAAATCTTCTAAATTCATGTCTTTTAAAAAAGCAACCGCGATACGCAGGAGTAAATCAATCTCTATCATTTTGCCATCCTAATGTCTTAAGCCTTTTAATAAGCGGTGGGTGAGAATAATAAAAGAAAATATATGCCGGGTGAGAATATGGGAAAGATTTATTTTCATTCACTAGGCGAATAAGTGCTTCCCTTAATGCTTCTTTGGTAGCACATGATGCACCAAATTCATCAGCACGATACTCTGCTTTGCGACTAAAGTAGCTTATGATTGGTTTTAAGAAAAAGGTGAAAACTGGTAAAAGTAACATTGCGAGTATTAAAATGTTGCTATGAGTTGGTGTAAAATTAAGATAAACACAAAGAGGTTGGAACAATAAACCTGTAATAGCAAACATTAAAAACATAATAAAACTCACAATAATAATATTATGTAATATATCTCTGTGCTTGAAATGCCCTAACTCATGTCCTAAAATAGCAATCAACCCATCTTCACTAATTTTATCTAGTAAAGTATCAAAAAGCACAACTCTTTTAGAACTACCAAGCCCACCAAAATATGCATTTAATCTCCCATCTCTTTTGCTTGCGTCCATAACAAAAATTCCATTACTTTTGAAACCAGCTACCTCCATAAGATTTTGAATCCTTTGCTTAAGATTTTCATTTTGTAATGGTGTAAATTTATTGAACATTGGTGCTATAAGTGTTGGATATACAAGCTGTATGAGAATAACAGAACAAAATATGAGGACAAATCCAACAAGCCACCATAACTCAACCATTTCCATAACCAACAACAAAATTGCAAGTAGGATTCCAACAAAAATTGCCCCAAGAATGAAACCTTTAATAGAATCAATACAATATTCCTTAAAGCTTTGTTTGTTAAATCCATATTCCTTATCAATTTGTCTTTGTAAAATACCAAAAGGTGCATTTAATAAAATATTTGCTCCCAAAAAAGACATTAAAACTAACCAGTCTTTACCAAAGTCACTAAGATTCATTAAAGCACATTGTGTCATTAGAAAATTAATGCCAATATGTAGCCAAAATACAAGCCAAACAAAATCATAAAGGTGTGAGGCAATAGATATTTTTTGTTTTGCAAGTGCATATGATGCTGCAATTTGATAGTCATCTTGATTTAAAATGACTGGTTCTCTTTTTGCATATTCTTGAATATATCGTATCTGTAAAATATCTAAAATAACACATGGAGCCACATAAAATAATAGATATATGACAATAACACTATACAAACAATCCTCCTTGAGATTTGTATAACCCTTGTAAGTAATATATAACTTGTAAGTCTATTATAAAAAAATAAATACTAATTAATTTCATAGAAAGTTTTTGGATATATCCCAAAAATATATTGTCGATAAGAACAGGATATTTTTAGATAAATTGGGATTATAATAAGTAAAATATAAAGAACATGTTCTTAAATAATTGGAGATAAAATTTTCCAAAAAGTGTTAAACAATATTATTTTATACACCGCTAGATAAATTGTATAGCCCCAATAGCAACCAAACTACAATTTTAGATTTTACATACAATAACCAAAAAAATAAGTTTATGTTTTTATTTTCCCTAGATTCAGGGAGGTTCATAGGGGTTTATTTTGTTCTATCTTCAATGATTCTATTTCTTTATGGATTTTTTCTTCTTGATTTTGTGTCTCATGTTGCAATGTGGTTTGTTGTGTAGTAGCTAGGGTTAAAAGTGTAGCGTATGCTTGGGAGTATCTCTTAAGTTCTTCTCCCCCGAACTGGTTAAATGGACGTGTAAGATTCTTAGGATCGAATATATTTTGTCGCTTACTTTCCATTATTTGCATATATTGTTTATCAAGATCTTCGTAGGTAAAACCATCTTGCAACCCTAAAAGTTTCATAGCTTCTTCTTTATCCATTGCAACAACTTTTTGAGTATTATTCGCCTTAAATTCATCATAAAGTTTATTGAAGTCCTCATTTTCAATTTCTAAAATTGCAGCAACATCAATAATGCAATTTTCTTCATCATTTGTTAATTCGCCATCAGCCCATGAGAGTGCAAACATAAATTCAATAATTTTTAATCGCTTTTTGTATTGCGCAATAGTTTCGGAGGCAAACAGTGTTGCTAATTCTTGTATATCCTCTTGCCTTGCTTCTTTATATATTTCAAGATACAAACTTTCTGGCTGGTCTGTTTCGTGTGCCATATCGTGTATGATTCCACTCATAAGTTTCTCTTCTAAAATACAGCTTTTTTCATCAGCAAAACTCAATCTACCCATGATGCGTGCTATTAATCCATATTCAGTTGTTTTAAGCCTTTCTTTTAAACTTAATGGCTTTACTTCTTGTTGCGGAGTCTCTCGATTTTGTGATTGCAAAACATCTCTGTCGTTGGGTACAATTGGATTACTAAGATACACCTGAAATGTCTTATAAAGATAAAAAATAATACCAGCAGCTATGAGAAATAAAACTAATTCCATTGATAATATCCTTATTACAAATTTTAGAATTACATGAATTATACCTAAATTCATAAAATTTCTTTATTAACCATAAAACCCAATACAATATTAAGTATTAAAAAATCTCATCTCAAGAGATTCTAATAAGCCCAACAAGAGAAATGTTTTGAATTTAGCAACAAAACTAATGTCTTTTTTATGCTATAATCTCAAGATTATAGCATAAAAGTCTTTATTCTTGCTTAATGAAAAAAGTTAAGTGTAATTTATATATAATTAAAGTTTCAGTTTTTTCCTTAATTCTTGTTTGCGTTCTTCTTCTTCTGCTAAAGCTTGTTTTTTTAAGTGTTTTTTCTCTTCCATTTGTTTTTCCGCAAGCATTCTTTTACGTTCTCGAGCTTCTTGTATTTGAAAACGATATTTATCTCTTTCTGCGGGATCTTGAAATTTAATTGGCTTAATGAATGAAGCAAGTAAAATAAGAATAAATAAAATAATTGCAATTGGAGCTTGCTCTGGTCCATTTAGATGATACCATGCCATACCAACAAAACAAGCAAAAAATATTTTAAAAATAATAATTATCTTACTCATTTGTAATCCTTAAATTTATGATACCTTAGAATTATCTTTCCATAAAAACTTTGGATTTTTTGCATGAAGATCAAAACCAGCCTCTTCAAATCGCCCAAAAGCAACCAGCAAGATTTGTGCCAAATTCAATACCGCAATATCGATATTATCCCGCTTACAATATTTTGTGCAGAGATTATGTTTTTTTTCAAACATATTAAATGTAGAATCTCCAAACACACAAATAAAATCAACACCTAAATCAATTCCTGCGTATAGAATCTCACCACTTTTTTGATACGCTTTTGTCTCATTAATCTCCAAAAGATGCGTAAAAGATTCCATACTAAATGGTGTCTCAAACACTTTTAATCCTAGTAGTTTAAAAATTTTATGAATCTCTGCATATTCTCCATGCATATTACAATCAAAATGCCTTCCTGTATAATACAAACATGTCACAAAACCTTCTAGAGAATCATATCGCGCAGAAATACTTGGCATTTGATTTTTAGTATTTAAAGAACCAAAATGTAATACGATATTTTGCTGAATCTTATCATGATATTTACCGAGCAAGGCGGGAAAGTAAGCTACATGCTTATGAAGTGTTGTAACATCTAACATAATTCCATAATGTTGTAATTCTTGAGATACAAAATCACGAAACTCTTTATATGTTGCAATAGTATTGAGTGTGAAAGCAAGATTAGCATAAGAATCTTCCTCTATCGCAAGGAGTATATCCCCATTTTTTGCTGCTAGAGCGATATTATAAATATTTGCAAAAAGAAACTTGTCTAGCTTTGAGATTCTGCCATAATAACCCCCATTTGGTATAAAACTTTCTGTTTTAGGAATTTCTTTAAATGGAATCTCAAGCACTTTCAGTAAGTTCAAAGTCGCAATATGAAAAGGGCTATTTTGCAAACAATCATAAATAAGATACATTATTATTCTCCTTGTAATATTTTTTGAGTATTCTTTAATTTTTAGTAAAAAGTCATTTCTGTAAAATTCTATATATTAGAATCAACAATTTTTTGCACAAAATTTGATTGTATTGGAATCTTATTTTCATGCACCATAGCACTATGGCATGAGAATCTATACTGCCCGTCAAGATATTTTCCAAACTCAAAACACATTTTTGGCACAAGTGTTTTTGCACCATTTACAAGATCTGATTGCAAAGATTCAATCGCAAGATCGATAGTATTATTCGCAGGAAAAAGAAAATTTGCTATACAAATATGCTCGAAGATTCCATTCTCAAATGTGCAAAGGGTGCTTAAAAGTTGTTTTTTGTAAAGCGGATAACGCGATAAAAGCCATTTTATATAAAGGATAAACCCATCGCCACAGTATTCATCATCATAACAGGTTGCTATAAAATTTATTGGTAAATATTTTTTTAATTCCTCGCGATCACTTGGTGTAATAAAATGTGCCATTCTAAAGAATGTGTTATACTGAGCAAAAGCCTTATCAAGATTTAACAACAAATCTTTTTGTGCAAATTTTTTACTTAGAGGATCGATTACCCATGTTGTCCCAAATTTATCTATTAATTCATACACCGCTATATTTCCAAAAATTGCAAACCCATTAATTCTACAATGAATAAAATCAAGATCGACACCAAATTCTTGATAACCAAACGATTTTGCATGGATATTTTGTAATACATCACGCAATGTCCATGAAGATTGAAAAAACATCTCTTGACGCACATAGCCACTTTGAAAATCTAAACGAGAATCAAATGAAAAGATGTTTAAATCTAATTTTGCCATATTTTATCCTTACGCCATAATACTTAAGGGATTCTACTACAATTTATTCGTATTTTCAAGCAATCAGGATATTTTTAATGTTAGAAGTATTTTATTCTATGTAATTTTGTGCCATTATCAATATATACCCAAATGATATTTTCTTATGAAAATACTCTGTTTCTAATGGTAATGCACATTTTAGACTTAGTTCTTAATTTTTACATTAATTTATAAAAACTATTTTTTTGCATATTTCTCAAATACACTAAGTATTGTATCAGCCACCTTCTTTGCAATACCAATAGTCATATTTTGATGACAGGGAATAGAGAGTTCTGCATGATAGAAATCCTCTGCATTGCGTAAAATGGGATAGTTAAAAGGCTGATAAAGCGAAAAATTATAGATTGGCTTATAATGCACCTGCACTCCAACATGATTTTGCACCAATTCATTTGCTATTGCCTCTTTTTTACAGGTAAGTGAAGAATCAAGCAATAATGGATATAAATGCCTCGTGCTAATAACACTTGAATGATTTTTTGGTGTAAAAAAGTATGGGTTATCTTTAAAATACTTATCGTAGAATCTTGCGATTTCTTCGCGTTTTGTGAGAAAAGATTCTATGCGTTGAAGTTGCGATAAACCAAGTCTTGCACCAATTTCATTAAGACGAAAATTAAAGCCAAGCGTTATACAATCATGATTATAAAGTGTTTTTTTTACGATGCCATGTGAACAAATAAGTGAAGCAATATGTGCAAAAAAAGCATTTTCACTTACAAGTGCCCCACCCTCACAAGTTGTTATAGATTTAACAGCGTGAAAGCTAAAGATTCCTATGTCCGCAAGTGTCCCGGCTTTTTTCCCATTAAAGCTTCCGCCAAAAGCATGACTAGAATCTGAAATCCACAATAAATTATGCTTTGTAGCAAACTCTCTAAAGGCTTCCATATCCACACTATTTCCAGCATAATCTACAGAACAAATAGCCACAGTATCATCACGCAAAAGAGATTCTAAGCCTTCTAATTTTAGATTTCCATCCATACAAATATCACCAAAAATAGGGGTAATGTCATTTTCTAACATCATATTTGTTGTAGCAACAAAACTTATTGGTGTTGTAAGAATACTTATTGTTTTATGGTTATGTGCAAAATGAAAATTATCTCTATCTTTTAAATAAAGAATTTTCTGAAGTGCATCAAGATGTCCATATTTCTTCAACGAAGTTTCTTTTTCAAGCACTAATTCTTTTATAATGCGAAATGCTACATATAAGGCGGAAGTTGCGGAGTTAAAACATACAGCATGTTGTGTTTGTAGGAATTTTGCAATAGTATTTTCAAACTCTATGAGATATTTACCTTGTGTTAAATGCGAAGAATGTAGAGATTCTATTACTGCCATTTCATCATCTTGATTGATTGATTGTGTGCTGTAAGGAATAAAATTTTCTAACATTTGGTAACCTTTTATGCAATTTAAGTTATAATAGTGAAAATATACCATATTTTAAGGAATGCAATGATAAACATTTGGTGCGACTTCATCGAAAGAGGTTTTTTAGAGCAAGAATTTAAAGAATTAATAAAAAATGGTGTAATACAAGGAGCAACAAGCAATCCAAGTATTTTTGCACATGCACTCAAACAACAAAGTTATCGTGAAGAAATATTAAATTTACAATCAGCAGGCAAACAACCAAAAGAAATTTATGAAATTCTTGCAATACAAGATATTAAATTAGCAAGTAAGATTCTCACTCCTCTTTATGAAAAAAATCAAAGGCAGGGACTTATTAGCATCGAGCTTGACCCATTCTTATGCGATGATATTACAAAAAGTATTGATGAGGGTGTGCGATTATGGAGAGAGATAGATTCCCCAAATGTTATGATAAAAGTCCCTGCGACACAAAGTGGTTATACAATTATGGAAAGTCTTATGTTGCGTGGAATCAATATTAATGCAACTTTAGTTTTTACCAAAGAACAAGCACAAAAAGTTTTACAAGCTTTTCATAATGCTAATACACAAGCTCAAGGTGTCATTAGTGTATTTGTTTCACGATTCGACAGAGAAATAGATTCTAAATTACCAGAATCTTTACAAGGAAAATATGGAATTGCAAATGCTATCACAATTTATAATGACTTTAAGTTACAAAACACAAATCCAAATTACAGAATCTTGTTTGCTAGCACGGGTGTAAAAGAAAAAAATAATGTCTATAATGATGATGGATATTATGTATATCCTTTAGCATTTCAAGATTGCATTAATACTTTACCATTGCATACCCTGCAGCAGATTGATTATTCATGTTTGCAAGGTGGTGCAAAATCTTTTGATGATATGGGAATTTTTACAAAAATTGAAGATTTTGGTATTAATAGGATTATGCTTGAAAATACGCTTTTGCAAGATGGATTAAAAACCTTTGAGAAAAGTTTTCAAGATATGTTAGATTCCCTAAAAACCACATAGAATTATCATTTTTCAAAAAATATTTTGTTTTGATAAGAATTATATTAATGCTAAAAATATATGAAAAATATTTCCATTGTTATGGCTAGGATTGTTTCTCAAGAAAGAAAGCAAGTATTGTTTCACTCTTGAGAAATATACTTATCAGAGTAATAATTACATTTTATAATATAATTTTGTATATTCTGTTATTTTAAGTATTTTTTAATGAAACCTTAGATATGCTTTATGTATTTTATTTTTTCTTAAAGGGGATACTTATGAGTAAAAAACAGATTGTTATCAGACCTGAAGAGTCTATGGAACCGCGTGAAGTGTATAGTAAGAAAAAAGTAATTAATGGACGCCATTTGTTTAAAAAAGATTTCTATGAAGAAGAATTACGAAAACTAGAAATTGAGCTTGTAAAATTTCAAAACTGGGTAAAAAAGACAAATCAAAAGATTGTGATTATAATGGAAGGCAGAGACGGTGCGGGAAAAGGAGGGACAATTAAAGCCCTTACTTCTCATCTTAATCCACGTGGTTGTCGTATTGTTGCATTGAATAAACCAACGGAACAAGAAAAAACAGAATGGTATTTTAAACGATATATTACAAATTTACCATCTGGTGGCGAAATTGTTTTCTTTGATAGAAGTTGGTATAATCGTGCCGGAGTTGAAAGAGTAATGGGATTTTGTACGCAAGATGAATATAAAGAATTTATTTATCAAGTAGGGAATTTAGAGCAAATGCTTGTTGCAAGTGGCACAATGATTTTTAAATATTTTCTCAATGTTTCACAAGAAGAACAAAAAAGACGCATTGAACGACGCAAAGATGATCCATTAAGAATGTGGAAACTTAGCCCTATTGATGCAAAATCCCTTGGTTTATGGAATGATTATACAGAAGCATTTGAGAAAATGTTTTCTCGTACACATACACCATATAGCCCGTGGATGATTGTTGATTCTAATGACAAAAAACGTGCACGATTAAATATTGCAAGGGATTTATTAAGTAAAATAGATTATGAAGATAAAGATCAAAATTCTGTATGTCTTTTAGCAGATCCAAATATCGTGCATTTATATTCTCAACAATCAAATTTTGTGAAAAAAAATAAAGACTTTAAAATTTTTAAGGAAGAGAAAGAAGACAAGAAGGATAAAAAAGATTCTAGTTCTAAAAAAGATTAATCTTTTCCTAAATTTATACAGATAGACACAATGTAGATGTATATTAAAGCTTTGGGGGATAAGTAACCCATACTTATCTCTTCAAAGGAATCAGTAGTTATAATTCTCGATTTATTCGTGTGTTATTGCTTTTATGTAATTTATGATAATCATAGTTTATAAAATTTTAAACTATGATGCACAACAATACAAAAATAGTGAGAATCCTAATGAAAAAACAAAAAAAAGAAATAACATCAACACAAGAGGAACAAACAACAATTCCAATACATAAAAATATCATGCAAAACAATAAAATAAGTGCTACAAAAAAAGATTCAAATAAGCAACAGCAAAGAAAAAAACAATCTACCACAGTAAAAAAAACTATAAAGAAAAAAGATAATATTCAAATTCAATTCAATCAAGATAATAGACAAACAGAAGAAATACAAGAAAAATATTTTGAGATTTTAGGATTTGAGCAGAGCAGTGCTATGCAAATTGTGCAATCTTATGCCACTGATTATGATGTTATCCTTTCTTTAGCAACAAGCGACAAACATTCTGATTTAAAAGAATCTTTATGTATGCAAGAATATGGGATTATCGCAAAAGGAACTCAATGCAATATAAATATGTTTTTTGATAATATAGTATCATTATTTGGAGACAGATTACTTCAAGGAAATCTTATAGAATTTTTAATCCAAAAGCTCACTCAAAAATCTCTTAACATTTGTGTGGCAGAATCTTGCACAGGCGGAATTCTAAGTTCGATGCTTACTTCTGCAAATGGTGCAAGTCAAGTGTATAAGGGAGGCATTACCACTTATAGTATAGAATCTAAAATGAATGTTTTAGGTGTAAAAAATTCTCTTTTACAAGAATTTAGCGTGTATTCAGAAGAATGTGTCAAGGCAATGGCACGTGGTGCAATAAATCTTTTTGGTGCTGATATTGCAATTGCCACAAGCGGTTTAGCAACAGAGGACACAAGTAAAAATAATTTTTTGAAACTTCCTGCGGGTGTGGTTTTTATATGTATTTTAATACAAGGAAATATGCCTTATGTAATTTCACAGAATTATTTACATACACAAAATTCATTAGCATTAAATTTGGCAAAGAATGCGGAACAACAATCAAGATTGCACACAATACATGATACCCCCTCATCAAGAACCATTGTGCAATATAATGCAAGTATTGAATCCTTGCGTATCTTACTTGGACTATTATAGCAATATATTTATGAGGATTTCAAGATAATTTTTTATTTAGTTTTTTATCAATAAGAATCATATAATTTAGAATCTTCAATGATTTGAAAAGAAAAGGATGCCAAATATGACACGCACAATCACACTTGCATTGCTTGGTTTATCACTCATAGGTTTCATCGCGTGTAGTGATAGCAAAAATAAGACAAATGAAATCAATGAGGCAAAAAATGAGCATAGAGAGAATGTGCGAAATGTAGGAGATTCCCACAAGAATATTGCCTTAGATTCTCATAAAGATTCTAAAAACAATAGAGAATCTAGCGGGGATTCTAAGGCTTCCAATCAAGATTCTATACACAGCAAAGAATCTCATACAGATTCTCCGCGAGATTTAGTGATACACACAAATCAAGAATCAAACAAAGATGTAGCGGGGGATTCTAAGAATTCAAGTCAAGATTTTAGTGGCAATTCACAAGATTCTAAGATACATACAAAGGTGGATTCTGCATTAGAATCCCACGAAAAAGTTTCACAAGATTCCACGCAAGAATCTACTCACGATTTGAATCAAGATTCTAAACCTATAAAAACTTGGCGTAAAGAGACAGATACGAAGCGTGAAGAGAGGCTCAAAGAGGAGGCAAAATATATCGCAGGCAGTTATGATTTTCGTGCGTATAATGGTAAGGGTGGCTACAATGCGTTTCAAAAGCAAGAGTCTTTCATCGATGAGATAGGCATCGTGCGTCCTGCCGTTACGACACTCTATGAAAATATGTCGCTAGATATTGCTTATCAAAGCTATCTGCAAAATTCAGGAGGAGATCATTATACAAAGCTAGATGATAAGATTCTATGGCTTCCCAAACTCCCCAAAGAAAGCACACACAAAGAAATCCTCTTAGATTTTGCACAACTTCGCCCACAGGGCAATGATAAAACAAGGATTTTGCTCTTTTTTGATTTCATCTATGAGACGCCCAAAAAGCTCCTCATCACCTATCAAGCTTACAGCGTAGGTGAGGAAGTCGAGTATAATATCTCTCCAAAATACTCTATTTTTACCCTACTTTTTGAGGAAAAAGACGATGGGACTTATCTCACACTAAGCTCTACGCCCAAAAATGTAACTTTTTCTTGCACGCAAAGTGGGCTAAGTCAAACAGAGAGTGCGATATGCAAGGCAAATCTCGCACTTGATTTGAAAATGCACTATGCCTATGAGACTTTGCAGCAAGATATAGAGAATCGTGATGACTGGCAAAATCACGAAAATGGCAAAACTAATAGAGATTATAACGCCCTCAAAACCTCACAAAGAGCGTGGGTAAAGTCTCGCAATGCGTGTGGCAAGGATATAGAGTGCATTAAAGATTCTTACGCCAAAAGAATCGCCACCTTGCAAGATGAGCTACAACAAAGGCTTATAAATCGGGGCTTTGATAAGACTTGCAAGCTTATGCGTAGCGTAAGTGTCGATGGTGGGTGGAGTCCCGGTGAGGAATACGAGGATTGGTATCAATGCGAGTATAAGAATGCAAATCTTTTAGATATGTATGCCAAATATGCTTTGAAGGAAAATGAGGGCAAAGAGCAATGGAGGCAGTGGCTTGGAGTAGATGAAATAGCAAAGGCGCGTCCAAACGATGAGAGCAGGTGGAAGTATGAGGGAGAGTTTATCAACGATATGAAAACAGGCTTTAGCTCGATTGATTATGAATGGGCGGGGAGAGATACGCTTGTCGTCAGTGTGCATTATGAATACAATCCGCAAATCTACACTTTCACTCAAAAAGGCGGTGATGTGATAGTGGATTTTAAGGATATAACGGCGCCTTAGGGAAGTGGAGCTTTGGGATTCTAAGTGTTTTGCATATACTTGAAAATCAAGCAATGCGTGGCAATCTATACATCTCATCATCATATTCAAGCAAACAATACTAATAAAGAGCTAAAAGAGAACATTTACGAAGCATCGCAATAAATTTCACATACATTTATATGGTTTTATTATGGAATCTTATAGAAAATAATGTAAAATACCATAATATTTTCATACTACACAAGATGAAAAATCAAAAGAAATAAAATGACAAGGAGAACAAATGACAACATTAGTGCAAGTCAAAGTCGATAAGGAGTTAAAAGAGGAGGCGGATAAGCTATTTCACGCTTTAGGGCTTGATACGACTACTGCCTTAAGAATGTTTTTAAAAACAGCGGTGCGAGAGCAAAAAATCCCGCTCAATCTCACGCTAAACAAATCAAAACAAGACCCATTTTATAGTAAAGAGAATATCGCAGAGATAAAACAGCGTATAGAAGAGCTAGATTCAGGTAAAGTCAAGCCAATAATCAAAAGCATAGAGGAGCTAGAAGCCCTACAAAAAGAGGTGATGAATGCGTAAAATCGCCTTTCAACCCAAAGCGTATGACGAACTTTAGGCTTCATCAACGACAAAAAGATATTTGTGAATCTTTGCAATGGTAGCGTATTTGTCATACTTTTATCAAAAAGCTATGATGAATTTAAAATATATTTGACACATGGAGGATAACTGCGATGGATAACGACATACGATGGAAACAGCGATTTGAGTATTTCCAAAGGGCATTTGTGAATCTCGATAAACTTAAAGATAAGAGATTTAATGATTTTTCAGAGCTTGAGAGGGAGGGGATAATCCAGCGTTTTGAGGTATCCATTGAGCTATCATGGAAGCTGATGAAAGACTTTTTGCAAAATGAAGGCTATGAGATAAAAAGCCCCAAAGAATCCATAAGGCAAGCCTTTGTTTATGGGCTTATCAGTGATGCAGAGGCTTGGATAGAAGCCCTTAATAGACGCAATATCACGAGCCATACCTACGATGAAAGCGGGCTAAATGAAAATGTAGAATATATCTTAAGCACATTTTATCCGCTTATGAGGGATTTGTATCACACACTCAAGGTGAGATTATGAAGTATGGCTTAGAATCTCATCATTTGACACAAATAGCACAAATCCTAAGCACGCACAAGGCTATCTCTCAAGTCTTGCTTTTTGGCTCGCGCTCCAAAGGGACGCATAAGAGGGCTTCAGATATTGACTTGGCACTGAAAGGGGAGATTTCGCTTAGCCTCATTGCGACACTCAAAAACGAGTTTGAGGAGAGTGATTTACCATTTTTCTTTGACATTGTAGATTATGCAAAAGCACAAGGAGGGCTTAAAGATTCTATCGACCAACACGCGAGTATCATCTATGAAGCGACAAAGGAAGTGCAACGCTGAAGTATCCATAATGCAATCGTCATTGCGAGGAGCGAGGCGACAAAGCAATCCGAAATCATACTTGAGGAAAGCCAAAGCAATACTATAATACAAGAAACAAAGGCTTATAGGAAACATAAAAACAATGAGGGCGAAATATCTTTAGTCAAAGTCAAAAGGAAACAAATATGAATGGCACTATCCCGCAAGGCTATAAACACACAGAGCTTGGAATCTTACCGCACCCACCTATCCGTCATACTGAGCGTAGCGAAGTATCCACCCCCGCAGTCATTGCGTGTGAGGCAAAGCAATCTGCCTCTTTCGTCATTGCGAGGAATGAAATGACGAAGCAATCCATAAATGAAGCCTTTAAGGAGGATTCTATGAGTGAGATGGTGAATGTGGATTACCACGCCAAACCTTGCGGTTTGTCTCGTAATGACAATTTATCTTGTCATACTGAATCATTTAGGTAAAGTATCCACAAGACAATCGTCATTGCGAGCGTAGCGAAGCAATCCAAATAATAATCAAGAAAGTCAAAAGGAATACAAATGAGTGAATGGAAAACTTGTAGGCTTGGGGAGGTAGTGGATACCAATCTCAAATCTATTAGCAAAAATTATCCACATAAAATTATCAAATATTTAGATACAGGCTCAATTACAAAAAATCATATTGATGAATACCAATTTTACCCCATTGAAAAAGCTCCAAGCAGGGCAAAGCGACTTGTAAAAAATGGTGATATTATCTATTCACTTGTGCGACCCATACAAAAACATTTTGGATTTATATCAAACCCAGATGAAAATTTAGTCGTTTCTACGGGATTTTGCGTCCTCACGAGCAAGCAAGATTCGCTAGATTCAAAATTTTTATATTATTTACTTTCTTTAGATGAAAGCATAGAATATTTGGATATGTTAGCCGAAAGCTCTACGAGTGCTTATCCAGCAATAAAGCCGATAGATATAGAAAACTTAGAAATTACAATGCCAAGTGATATAGAGGAGCAAAGGAGAATAGCAGAGATTCTAAGCAGTCTTGATGATAAGATAGATTTACTTCATAAGCAAAATAAAACTTTAGAATCCCTCGCCCGACTCCTCTTCCGCCACCACTTCATCGACAACGCCAAAAGTGAATGGGAAGAAAAGCCTTTGAGTGAAATTGCAGAAATTAGCATTGGAAGGACACCTCCACGAAAAGAAAAAGAATAGTTTTCTAATAATCCCAAAGACTTTCAGTGGATTTCTATAAAAGATATGGGAGAGAATGGGATTTTTATACTCAAAACAGCAGAATATTTGACACAGGAAGCGGTAAAAAAGTTTAATATTCCAATTATTCCAAAAGGTTCAGTGATTTTGAGTTTTAAAATGACACTTGGTAGAGTGGGGATTGCTTCAAATAATATGCTATCAAATGAGGCTATCGCACATTTTAAGCTTAATAAAGATTCTCAAATAATTACAAAAGAATTTCTCTATTTATTTTTAAAATCCTTTAATTATGATACTTTGGGTAGCACTTCATCTATTGTTACGGCGATAAACTCTACTATGATAAAAGAAATTATCGTAAAGATTCCAAATAATACTATAAGAGATAAGTTTCAATCTCAAGTAGAGACATATTTCGATAAAATTTACGAAAACTCAAAACAAATTTTGAAGCTAGAACAAATGCGTGATATAATACTGCCGAGATTATTAAGTGGGGAAGTGAGGGTGTAATGAAAAATATAAAAGAAAAAATTGATAAAGCTATAGATTTCTTAGATACTTTAGCAGAATTACAAATATTTTGGAAGAGTAGAGAAAATAAAGAAGAGACAATATTCCAATATCTTGCACCACAAGCAAGAAAAGAGCCTAATATTATCAAGAATTATTTGAGTGAAATAGAGAAAATTAATAAGATAGATACTAAATATATAAAAGAGAAAATATTTGATATAAATAAAAAAATATTTGATACCAATCAAGATAATAGTGAATATTATTCAAGTATTATCTTGCATTGTTTTAATATACATGATAACTACTTAAGATACTTTTTAAACGATAAAGATTCTAGAGATATTAATTTAGTATTCGATAGATTTGCTACATCTCTTTGTTATAGCCATACTTATTACCAAGAAATAATAAATTCATTTTTAGCTGTAGAATTAGTAAAGCTAGTAACAGAATATAAGGGAAATTTGATATTAATAGGTGCAAATGGCTCTGGTAAAAGCACCTTTGCTCGTCATTTTAAAGGAAGTGTTTCACAACATTATCCATCAAAATTTGTCGTTATCCCTGCACAAAAAGTATTTTTCTTAAAATCAAGAGATTCAATACCTCTATTTGATAAAGCAGAAAATGATATATCACATTTTCAAAGTCATGACAAGCTCTACAAAACAGCTAATGAAGCCTATTCAATAACAAATGACCTTGAAACAATAACAAATTATCTTACTGCAGAGTATTCTAAGATTACTCATAATACACATAGTAAAGGTATAAGAGAAGTTTCAATGTTTGAAAAAATCTTTCAAATTTGGAATGAAATTATCACACATATTCAGCTTTCTCTTGATGAGAATGGAAATAATATAGTGGTTACACCCCAAGATACTAGCCTCCCTCTTTATGATTTCATGGGATTAAGTGATGGTGAAAAATGTATGTTTTATTGTATCGCTAGTGTTATGATTGCTAAAGAAAAGAGCTATATAATTGTCGATGAGCCTGAAAATCATCTTAATATGGCTATTGTCAATACACTATGGGATAAATTAGAAAATGCACGCCGAGATTGTCATTTTATTTATCTCACACATAATCCTTACTTTGTAAGCGGACGAAATAACACAAAGATGCTATGGATAAAAAGTTTTAATCCGTTAAAAATACATTGGGATTATAAAGAGTTACCTAATGAGAATATTCCGCAAGAATTGCTTGTTGAGCTACTTGGTAGCAAAAAACCTATTTTATTTTGTGAAGGCACAAGAGATAGCATTGATTATAAATTATATTCTATATTGTTTAAAAACTATACAATCATTCCAGCTGGAGGGCATAGGGAGGCTATAGAATATTGCAAATCTATCAATGATAATGAAATATTTAATTTAAAAGCTATCGCTATCATAGACAAGGATTATTATGAAGACAACGAAATTAATAAATGGAAAGAGAAAAATATTTATCCACTTGATATTGTTGAAATTGAAAATCTCTTATGTGATGAGAAAATATTGAAAGAAGCGCAAAAGAGATTCTGTGCGGAAGAAAATATAGTTGAAATAGCTAAGGAGAAACTATTAGATGAAATAAATAAAAACAAAGAACAACAGGCTATTAAATATGCAATGTTTGGGGTTAATAAACTTTTAAATAATTGTATAGATAAAAAGAATGTTAAAAGTATAGATGAAGCAGAGCAAACTTTTAAAGAAAGAATAGAGGAAATAAAAATAAAGGAATTTTATGATAAATATCTAAAATTATTAGATGAGATATATAAAACTAAAGATTACAATAAAGCTTTGCAAAAATATAATAGTAAAGGTGTATTAGGGATTGTTGGAAATACGATTAGTCAAAATTACAAAGATAGGATATTAAAACTAATCAGTGAAAATGACGAATTACAAAATATTATACGAGAAAAGTATTTTAAAGAGATTCCACTTCAAAGTTAAGGACAGCACTTGCATACACAGAATCCCACAGTTCCCCTCATTATCTATCAAGATGAAAGGGGCGATATTCACCTCGAAGTGAAGCTTGAAAATGAAAGTATTTGGCTAAATCAAGAGCAAATGGCACAGCTTTTTGGGGTGCAACGCCAAGCTATAACGAAACATATCAATAATATTTTTAAAGAGGACGAATTATCTAAAGAGCAAACTTGTTCCATTTTGGAACAAGTTCAGCAAGAGGGCAATAGACAAGTAGTGCGAAATATTACTTTTTACAACCTTGATATGATTATTGCAGTGGGCTATCGTGTCAATTCAAAAAAGGCGACGAAGTTTCGTATCTGGGCTACGCAAATCCTCAAAAATCATATCATCAAAGGTTACACGATAAACAGACAAAGACTCTTAGAACAAGATAGGGCAGAGTTTTTGCAAACTATCGCGATATTACAGGAGAGTATCGCCAAAAGCGAGGCAAGCGGTATGCTTACTCTCACAGAGACAAAGGGATTCTTGGATATTATCATTCGCTATTCACGCACTTGGAATCTCTTGCAACGCTACGATAGAGATGATTTGGAGGTTTCGCATACACAGGGGAGAGAGGCAAAATTCATTTTAGATTCTAGTGAAGCAAAAGAGGCGATAGCAAACCTCAAAAGTGAATTGATACGCAAAGGTGAAGCAAGCGAACTTTTTGGAAGGGAAAAGGCTGGTGAGTTTGAGGGGATTTTGCGAAATATTTATCAAACTTTTGGTGGAGTGGATTTACTCCCAAGTATCGAGGCAAAGGCGGCAAATTTGCTATATTATATCATCAAAGGACACCCTTTTAGCGATGGCAACAAACGCATAGGAGCATTTATGTTTATTTTGTTTTTGAGTAAGAATAATGCTCTATATAAGCCAAATGGTGAGTTAAAGATTAATGACAATGCCCTTGTCGCCCTTTCTTTGATGAGTGCCCAAAGCGAACCGACACAAAAAGAAAGTATAATTAACCTCATAATAAACCTTTTAGGAGAATCCCAATGAATCCAGATTCCCACAAGCTCGATGAATCCACCCTAGAATCTTATGCCCTAGAGACTTTGCGTGAAGTGGGCTATGCGTGTCATAATGCGAGTATGATTCCTCGCAAAAGCGATGAATGGGTTTTGGATGGAAAGCTAAGGGATTCTATGATGAGGCTAAATGCCGATGATAGCGTGTTTAAAAGCCTCCCGCACACAAGGCAAGAAGAACTCATCGATGAAGTGATAAAGAAGCTCAAAGCCCTAGAATCTCACAATCTCGCCGATACGCTCATCGATACAAACGCCACAATGCACGAAATGCTTATCGAGGGTGTGAGCGTGGAAGTGGCACTTGATGGCACTATGCGAAGCACGAGGCTTGCTCTCATCGACTTTGACAATCCCGCTAATAACGACTTCCTAGCTCTTAATCAGCTCCATTTTCACTCCAAGCAGCATACGCTCTCCAAGCGTCCCGATGTCGTGCTATTTGTCAATGGCTTGCCTCTTGTCATCATCGAATTTAAAAATCCCCTTGCCCCTAATGCCACGATAGAATCCGCCTTTCATCAGCTCCAAACCTACAAGGCATTTATTAGTGAGCTTTTTATCCCCAATGCCTTATGTGTGATAAGCGATGGATTGAGTGCGAAAGCAGGGAGTTTGAGTGCGGATTATTCACGATTTATGGTATGGAAAAATCCAGATTCTAAGCCTTGCAAATACCTTGTTGGCGAATCTACACGCGCGAATCCTCACTCAATGGATTGCCACGACTTGACTTCATCAAATCTGACGCTAACTCCGCCTCAAAACCCTAATGTATCCCACGATATGAACGACACTTTCACAAATCCCACTTTTACCCCACAAATCGAAGTGTTGATACGCTACCTCTTAAATCCCGCAACTTTGCTTGATATGCTTCGCTATTTCACACTTTTTGAGCGAGTGGAGCAGAGGGACGCGCGAGGGATTATCGAGGCAAAGACGATTAAGAAAATCGCTGCGTATCATCAATACTACGCGGTAAATAAGGCGATTGAGCGCACCGCCCAAGCGATGAGTGGAGATAAAAAAGGCGGGAGTGTGTGGCATACACAAGGCAGTGGCAAAAGTCTTTCTATGGTTTTTTACACGGCTAAAGCGGTGGCGAGGTTTCATAATCCCACGATTTTGCTTATCACTGATAGAAATGACCTTGATGGACAGCTTTTTAGCACTTTTGCACTTGCCTGCAAGCTTTTACGCACGACCCCAGAGCAAGCCACCAGCACGCAGGATTTAAAAGCGAAGCTTAAAGTCGCAAGCGGTGGAATAGTCTTTAGCACGATACAGAAATTTCGTGCAGATGAAAATAGCGAGAGATTCGAGCTTCTTAGCACGCGAGATAATATCATCGTGCTTTGCGATGAGGCACACCGCACGCAATATGGCTTTGAAGCGAGGATTGCGGGAGAGGATTTGCGTTATGGCTATGCAAAATATTTGCGTGATGCTTTGCCAAATGCGACTTATCTAGGATTTACCGGCACACCGATAGAAAAAATCGATGCGGATACAAGACGCGTCTTTGGCGAATATATCGATATTTATGATATTGCTAGAGCGATAGAGGACGGAGCGACTTTAAAAATCTACTATGAAAGTGCACTTATTAAGCTAAGCGTGAGTGATGAGGGCAAAAGGCTCATTGAGGAGCTAGATTCTCAAATGATAGAAAGTGAGAGTCAAGAGAAAATCAAAGCCAAAGCTACAAAGCTTCAAGCCCTAGTAGGTGCGAAAGAAAGGCTAAAAATCGTAGCACAAAATATTTTGCGACATTTTTACGCGAGGCAGGAGATTTTCAAAGGCAAAGCTATGATTGTGTGTATGAGTAGGGAAATCGCCGTCAATCTCTACGATGAGATGATAGCCCTAGAGCCAAGCCTACATAGTGAGCGGCTAGAGAGTGGGAAACTCAAAGTCATCATCACCGCAGATAGTAAAGATGGTGCAAATCTTGCGAAGCACCATACAAGCAAAAAAGAGCGAGACAATCTCGCTACTCGCTTCAAAAATATAAACGATGAGCTAGAAATGGTCATTGTGTGTGATATGTGGCTTACAGGATTTGACGCACCACCTTTGCATACGCTTTATATCGATAAGCTTATGCAAGGACACAATCTCATGCAGGCAATCGCACGCGTAAATCGTGTATATCAGGATAAACCAGCAGGACTCATCGTGGATTTTATCGGTATTGCTAATGAGCTAAAGAGGGCATTAGAATTTTATACTAGCAATGGCGGAAGTGGCGTGCTACTTGAGCAAAAAGAGCAAATCATTGATAAAATGCAAGAAAAGCTAGAAGTAGTCGCACAAATGTTTAAGAAATGTGAGTATTTGCGGTATTTTAAGCTAGATTCTACCAAAGCAAAGTTAGAGTTTTTAAATGAGGCGATGGAGATAATTCTCACAAATGAAAATGGTAAAAAGAGATTTTTAGATGAATATAATCATCTTTCCAAAGCGTATGTAATGTCTTTGCCTAGTGAAGAGGCGAGAAGTATCGCAAAGCATATCGCATTTTTTGAGGCACTCAAAGCGGTGTTTTTGAAGCTAGAATCTCGCGAGCAACGAGAGCAAAATCTCATTTCTCAAAGCGTGATAAAGCAGATTCTAGATTCTGCAGTAGAAAGCGAAAATATAGTGGATATTTTGGAGACAAATGGTATCAAAGCACAAAATATCTCGATACTTGATGATGAGTTTTTAGACGAAGTGCGAGGACTTAAAAAATCTCATATCGCAGTAGAACTCCTTAAAAAACTCCTCAATGACGAACTAAGAGCAAGAGCGAAAACAAATCTCATACAAAACAAAAGCCTTATGCAACGCTTTAATGAAATAATGCGTAAATACCAAAATAAGCTCATTGGCACACTTGAAGTGATAGAAGAGCTTATCACCCTAAGCAAAGAACTTATCACACAGGATAAAGAGAGGATAGAATCTGGCTTAAGTGATTATGAATTTGCCTTTTATAGTGCGGTGTGTGAGAACAAAAGTGCAAATGAATTGCTTGGGCGTGAGAAACTGCGAGAACTTGCTATTGCGATATATTATCAAGTCAAAGAGAATGCGAGTATTGACTGGCATAAAAAGGAGAGTGCGAGGGCGAAGCTCCGCCTTGCGGTGAAAAAATGCCTCAAGCAATATGGCTATCCACCTGATATGGAGCAACTCGCGATTGATAATGTCATCAAGCAAGCCGAACTCATGGCAGAAAATGAAATAAATTAATACATTGAGGAAATTATGCAGAATCTTGAAAAAACACTTTTTGAATCCGCCGATAAACTTCGTAAAAATATCGATGCGAGTGAGTATAAGCATGTCGGGGCTTGTGTTTCTCAAATACATTAGCGAAAGCTTTTCGCAAGTCTATGAAAGACTCAAACGCGAGGGTAGCAATACAGAGGATAAAGATGAGTATTTGGCAGAAAATGTCTTTTTCGTCCCGCAAAGTGCGAGGTGGGAGATGATAATGGCAAGTGCAAAGCTCCCCACTATCGGTAAGACTATCGATAAGGCGATGTTTGCTATTGAAAGTGAAAATGACAGCCTCAAAGGCATTCTCCCTAAAATCTATGCAAAAGAAAATCTTGATTCTATCGCACTAGGTAAACTTATCGACCTTATCTCAAATATCACACTAAGCGATACAAAAGAGCGGAGCAATGATATTTTGGGACATATTTTTGAGTATTTTTTAGGTAAATTTGCACTAAGCGAGGGTAAAAATGGTGGGGAATTCTATACACCTAAAAGTGTTGTCCAGCTCCTCGTCTCTATCTTAGAGCCATTTCGTGGGCGTGTGTTTGACCCTTGTTGTGGGAGTGGCGGAATGTTTGTGCAAAGCGAAGAATTCGTGCAGGAGCATTCAGGCAAAATTGATGATATTGTCATTTATGGGCAGGAGAGCAATCAAACGACTTGGAAACTTGCAAAGATGAATCTAGCCATTCGACAAATTGATTCTTCGCTTGTGCTATGGAATAGCGAAGGGAGCTTCCTCAATGATGCACACAAGGACTTAAAAGCCGATTTTATCATCGCAAATCCTCCCTTTAATGATTCTGATTGGAGTGGAGAGCTACTTGCAGAGGATATTCGCTTCAAATATGGCACACCACCGCCTAGCAACGCAAACTATGCGTGGATACAGCATTTCATCTATCATCTTGCACCCAAAGGCGTGGCAGGATTTGTCCTTGCTAAAGGAAGTTTGACAAGCAACACCGCAGGTGAGGGGATAATCCGTAGGAACTTGATAGAATCTAATCTCATCGATTGTATCATTAATCTCCCTGCAAAACTTTTCCTCAATACGCAAATACCTGCGTGCTTGTGGTTTATCCGCAGGAATCGAACGACAAAAGACATACTTTTTATTGACGCACGAAATCTCGGCACACTCATCAATCGCAAGAATAGAATCTTAACCCCTGATGACATTAGTAAAATTGCTTCGACTTATCACAGCTGGAGACGTGGTAGCGAGTATAGCGACACCAAAGGATTTTGCAAAGCAGCGAGCTTTGATGAAGTGGCAAATCTAGGCTTCACGCTCACGCCGGGACGATATGTAGGGCTAGAGGAAAGTGAAGAGGAAATAGACTTTGAGGCGGAGTTTGCTAGACTTAAAAGTGAATTGCAAGATTCTATGCGTGAGGAGGAGAGGCTCAATGTAAGGATAATGGAGAATCTTAGCAAAATAAGGGCTTGATACAAGGATAGGCGAGGACTTTAAAGCTAGGATTTTGTGGCTTCAATAATGAGAAAGTGTTGAAAAAAATCAAGCATTTTTGATACAATTTCACACAGAGAAAATACATTGTTTAAGGTATCCGCTTTGACAGAAGAAGAAGTAAAAACAAGGCTTATCACCCCTGCACTACAACAATCTGGCTGGAATCTCACACAACTTGCTATGGAAAAAAGTGTGAAATGCGATTATGCTTTTACTGACGGGGCGATAGAGTTTGCTTCCAAACGCATTCAAAGAGGCAAGCCTAAAAGATGTGATTATTTACTCTCTTCTTTTGAGGGCTTCCCCCTTGCTATTATTGAAGCAAAAGATGATAGCCATAGCCTCTATGATGGTTTGCAACAAGCTATGGACTATGCCAAAGCTCTCAATACGCCTTTTGCATACTCTAGCAATGGAGAATCTTTTATAGAATATGACTTTCTCACAGGCAAACAACGACAAATCGCTATGGATAGCTTCCCAAGTGAGCAAGAATTATTAGAGCGGTATTTTCAGGGTAAAAATATCACGCAATCACAAAGAGAACTGATTGCCACGCATTACTACTTAGAGGATAAATCGCCTCGCTATTATCAAGCCAACGCAGTCAATAAGACATTAGAGGCACTCACACAAGGACAAAAGAGAATCTTACTTGTTATGGCGACAGGCACAGGCAAAACCTTTAGTGCTTTTCAAATCATTCATCGCCTTTTTAAAGCAGGGAAAATCAAAAAGATTCTCTATCTTGCCGATAGGAACAATCTCATCGAACAAACTAAAAAGAATGATTTTAAATTCTTTGGCGATAAAGCTACTATCATCAAAAATAAGAATTTTGACTCAAGTTATACTCTTTATTTTGGAATCTATCAGCAATTCATCAGCATAGATTCTTTTGGTAATGTCCAAGAGCATTTTAAAGATTTTGACAAAAATTTCTTTGATTTTATTCTAGTCGATGAGTGTCATAGAGGCAGTGCAAAAGAAGATTCTGCATGGCGACAAATCTTAGAATATTTTAGTTCTGCCATTCAAGTAGGTATGACAGCGACGCCAAAGCATGATGACGAAGCATCAAATCTCGATTATTTTGGCGAACCACTCTATACTTATAGTCTCAAGCAAGGTATAGCCGATGGCTTTTTAGCTCCTTATAAGGTGATACGCTATGGGATTAATATCGATGTCATGGGCTATCGACCAGAAGATGGCAAGAGAGATAAAGCGGGTAATCTTATCCCCGATGAAGAGTATCAAAGCTCTGATTTTAACCGCATTTTGTATATCGATGAACGCACGGAGCTTGTAGCCAAAAAGGTTTCAGATTTTTTAAAATACACTTTGAGGGATAGATACGCTAAAACTATCGTATTTTGTCAAGATACCTATCATGCAAGTGTCATGCGACAAGCTTTAATCAATGAAAATAGCGATTTAATGCAAGAAAATAGCAATTATATTGTGCGAATCACAGGTGATGACAAAGTAGGCAAATCCTTGCTAGAGAAGTTTATCAGTGAGAAAGAGCCTTATCCGGTTATCGCTACAACTTCCAAGCTCTTAACGACAGGTGCAGATACAAAAATGCTAAAAGTTATCGCCATTGATAGCAATATTAATTCCCTCACAGAATTTAAGCAAATCATAGGGCGAGGCACGAGAATCAACCAAAGATTAGGCAAAAGCTACTTTAGCATACTTGATTTTAAAAATACCACAAGATTATTTGCCGATAAAGATTTTGATGGCGAGATTCTTACCGAGCTAGAGAGAGATATAAAGACAAAAGCACAAATGAAACAAACGGATACATTTGATGAAGAGAGCTTCCCAGAGCAAACCCCAGATATTAACACGAATGATACAAGATTGAAAAAAATAGAAATTAATGGTGTTGAGGTTGCTATCGTCCATGAACTTCATCAGATAGTCAATAGCGAGGGCAAACTTATCAGCAATGACTTTATAAGTTTCTCAAGGCAAAATATACACACGAACTATCAAAGTTTAGAATCTTTTTTAAACGATTGGAATGCGAACGCAAATAAAACAAAATTATTAAAAAAGCTAGAGGAAAAAGGCATTTTAATACAAGAACTACGAGCTATGCAGCAGTTTCAAAACCTAGATGAATTTGATATTATCCTCTCTCTTGCATTTGACCAAACCCCGCTTTCAAGAAGTCAAAGGGCGAAAAAAGCAAATAAGATTCTAGCAAAATTTACAGGCAAAGCAAAAGAAGTGCTAGAAGTCTTGCTTGAGAAATACGCCACAAATGGCATTGTAGATATAGAGAATCCAGATGTTTTCAAAACCAAGCCTTTTGATTTTATCGATGTCAATCAAGTTACCGAACTTTTTGGCGGAGTTGAAAACTATATCAAAGCTCTCAATGAACTTAAAACAGAGCTTTATAATAACCCCGCAGCATAGATTTCAAAAGGTAGAAATGAGAAAGGAGTAAAATGGCATTAAATATTAAATCATTGCAAGATATTATGCGACAGGACCCAGGAGTAGATGGCGACGCACAAAGAATGAATCAAATTATATGGATTTTATTTTTAAAAATTTATGATATTTATGAGAAGCGTTGGAAAACCGCCTCATTGCTTCAAGGTGAAATTTATGAATCCATTATCCCCAAAGATTTGGCGTGGGATTCATGGGCAAAGAGTAAAAATGAGCAGGGACAAGCTATAAAAGAAGCTTTGAGCGGTGATGAATTGCTAGATTTTATCAATAACACACTTTTTCCAACACTCAAAAACCTTACTATTACCAAAGATAGCCCCTTAAATCAAAAAATCGTCAAAAAAGCCTTTGAAGATACAAACAATTATATGAAAAAAGGAATCTTACTGCGACAAGTGATAAATACCATCGATGATATAGAGATTCAAAGCAAAGAAGATAAAAAAGAGCTTTCATTCATTTATGAGAGCTTTTTAAAAACCTTGCAAAGTGCAGGGAATGCGGGAGAATTTTACACGCCTCGTGCGGTTACAGATTTTGTCATACAAATGCTAGAGCCAAAAATCGGCGATAAGATAGCAGACTTAGCTTGTGGCACAGGAGGCTTTCTCACTTCAGCCTATCATTATTTAGAATCTCAAATCAAAACCGCACAAGATATACAAAAGGCAAATTCTTACTTTTATGGTATAGAAAAAAAGCAACTCCCTTTTATCTTAGCCGTTACGGGTTTTCTCATTAATGGCATAGAAAATCCCAATCTCGACCACAGCAATACCCTTGAGATTCCATTTGATGCTTTAAGCGACTTAGAAACTTTTGACATTATCGCGATGAATCCTCCTTATGGCGGAGCAGAAACAAAGGAGATTCAGAGTAATTTCCCAAGTGAATTTCGAAGCAGTGAAACCGCAGATTTATTTATGGCGGTGATTTGTGAGCGTCTAGCACAAGGTGGCAAAGCCGCCGTTGTCTTGCCCGATGGCTTTTTGTTTGGAAATGACACAGCAAAGATAAATCTTAAGAAAAAGCTTTTAGATGAATTGAACTTACACCTTATTTTGAGACTTCCTAAAAGTGTTTTTGCCCCTTATACAAGTATCACGACAAATATTTTGTTTTTTACGAAGCCAGATTTGACACAAGCAAGAGGCACAAAACAAACTTGGTTTTACCGACTTGATATGCCAGAGGGCATTAAAAGCTTTGGCAAAACAAAGTCGATGAAACTCGAGCATTTCGACCCCTTTATAAAATGGAATACAAATAGAGTAGAGCTAAGTGATGAAAGCGGGAATTTCAAGGCAAAGTCTTATAGCAAGCAAGAACTAGAATCAAGAGATTATAATTTTGATTTATGTGGCTTTGTAAGCGAAGAAGAGGAGATTTTAGAGCCTTTTGCGTTAATGGAGCAAGTAAGAAATGAGCGAGAGAGGCTCAATCATACGCTAGATTCTATTATGGATAAAATCGCACAGATTATCAAGGATAATGCGTGAATCTGCTCCAAACTCTTCAAGAAGAGCAAAGCAAAGGCTATAAAAATGGCTTATATCATCATATACAAATCACTTTTGCGTATGATTCCAATCATATCGAGGGAAGCACACTCACACAAGAGCAAACGCAGATGATTTATGAAAAAGATACTTTCTTAGCAAATCCTAGTCAAATCATCAAAACCAATGATATTTTAGAAGCAAAAAATCACTTCAAAGCCTTTGATTTTATCCTGCAAAGTGTGTATGAAAAGCTAAGCTTAGAGTATTTGAAAAAGCTCCATAGCATTGTGAAACAAAATTGCAGTGATATACAAATCATAGGGGATTTTAAGCAAAGCCCGAATTTTATAGGCGAACTCAAGACGACAAGACCAAAAGAAGTGCAAAAAGAGTTAGAAAAATTGCTAAAAAGCTATGATATGAAATCATCAAAAACCATCAATGAGCTGATAGACTTTCACTTTCATTTTGAGAGAATCCACCCTTTTGAAGATGGCAATGGACGCGTTGGCAGACTTTTAGCTTTCAAAGAAGCCCTCAAAAACGACATAATTCCCTTTATCATCGATGAAGAACACAGGCTTTTTTACTATCGAGGATTGAGAGAATATGAGACAAACAAAGGCTATCTCACAGATACTATCCTCGCTTGTCAAGATAGATTGAAAGAAATCTTAGAATATTATGAGGGGGATAATGCGTGAAAACAAGTGTGTTGAAAAAATCTTTGCTTGATTATGCGATAAAAGGACAACTTACAGCTAGATTCCGCCGTGAAAATCCCACTCTCTCCGCCTTTGATGAAATACAAGCGTATAATGATGAGATTCTATTCAAACGCAAAGAATTAGAAAAAGAACTTAAAGCTTTAGAATCTGTATTGAAAGATTCTAAAAAATCAAAAACTTTATCTAAAGAAACTCAAATGATGGATTCTTCAGCTTCACCTCAGAATGACGAAGCAATACCTTGTCATACTGAGCGTAGCGAAGTATCCATAAATAATAAACAGAATCTCAAAGCACAGATTCAATCCCCCTTGTCCCCCTTGAAAGAAAATGGAGATTCTATAAACGACAAAGCTACACTAAAAGCAAAAATCAATGAACTTAAAAAAGAACTTGCAAAATGTAAAACAATAGAGATTCTTAATCCTCATACCGACATTTCCCCTTGTCATACTAAGCATAGCGAAGTATCCCTAGACACAGAATCTCCATTGCGTCATTGCGAGGAGCGAAGCGACGAAGCAATCCATAATACAAACAATAAAAATAAAGTGGATTGCTACGAGGCTAAAGCCTCTCGCAATGACAAAGAAATAAATTGTCATACTGAGCATAGCGAAGTATCCAGAGATACAAAATCTAATCATCGTCTTAGCGAATCTTTAGCCGAAGTATCTATAAATACAAACTACACAGAATCTTTAACCACAAAAAGAAAAAGGTTTATCCTCTCCCCGCTCCCCTTAGCCCAAAAAGAAAAAGTTGCTCCTTTTTCTTTTTGCAATCAAGGGGAGAGCCTCGCTTATTCCGATTCTAGCACTCAAGCGGAGGCGGGACACTACTGCCCGCCTTTTTCCGCTTGCCCGCACCACGAATCGGGCGAGAAAGATAACACAGAATCTCCATTGTGTCATTGCGAACGCAGTGAAGCTTCTGCTTGCAGTTACGAGTGTGAAACACGAAGTAAAATCCACAATACAAACAATATAGATTGCCACGAGGCTAAAGCCTCTCACAATGAGGACTTCCTTTGTTATACTGAATCTTTAGAATCTAAAAAATCTCAAACTATGGATTCTTCAGTCGCTACGCTCCTTCAGAATGACGATACATTGCCTTGCCATACCGACACTACTTCTCATTATAGTGATACCTCCTCTTGTCATACTGAGCATAGCGAAGTATCCATACTCAATCAATCGCACGAAGTGCAACCGCTTCAATCTCGCCTGTTTCGTGGTGCGGAAAAAGAGAAGCAAGGTGGCAGTAGTGCCACCGCTCTTTTGGAGCTAGAAGCAGAGAGAGCGAGGCTCTCCCCTGATTGTAAAAAAGCGGCAACTTTTTTTGGTTGAAGGGGAGCGGAGAGGGGAAAAGATTTTTTGCGATAAAAAAGACGATAACACAGAATCTCCATTGTGTCATTGCGAGGAGCGAAGCGACGAAGCAATCCATAATACAAACAATATAAATAATATGGATTGCTACGCCGACAAGTCGGCTCGCAATGACGAACTCAATAATGCTTTCACTCCACCATTTGAGATTCCACCTACTTGGGCGTGGGTGAGATTGGGGGATATTGGGGAATGGAAAGCAGGCTCAACTCCCTCAAGAACTAATCCAAAATACTACACTAATGGAACGATTTTATGGTTGAAAACAGGAGATTTAAATAATGATGTGGTTTATGAGACAGAAGAAAAAATAACTGAAGAAGCCTTTAAAAGTAGTTCGATGATTCTACATTCAATAAATAGTATTTTAATTGCAATGTATGGTGCGACAATTGGAAAGGTTGGAATTGTCGGAGAAGAAATGGCTACTAATCAAGCTTGTTGTGGTTGTGATACGAATAATACAATATATTATAAATTTTTATTTTATTATTTACAAGCAATTAATGATTGGTTTGTTTCTCAAAGCTTTGGTAGTGGGCAACCTAATATTTCTAAAGAGAAAATATTAGACACTCTAATCCCTCTCCCACCGCTAGAGGAGCAAAAATTTATCGCCAAAGAATTAGAGAATCTTTTTACCCTCACCAAAGGCTTGAGGGTGGAATAAATGAAATTATGCGGGAGTTAAAGCCATATTTTTACTTAATTTTATGGTAAAATACAATAATTTTATTGTAAGGAGCAAATATGCAAACACAAATGATGAATGTAACCTTTCGTATGAGCAAAGAGGACAAACAGCACTTTGAGCGAATTATCAATTCTATGGGGCTTAATCTTAGCTCGGCATTCAATATTTTCGCTAAAGCCGTGATACGAGAAAATGCAATACCCTTTGAACTGCGGGGCGATGAGATACCCAACGCAGAAACGATAAAGACAATAGAGAATATCGAAAACGAAGAGAATCTCGAAACTATCACGATAGAGCAGCTCATCAAAGAGCGCGAAGAGATGAAAGCACACGAAAAGATAGGGTGATAATATGGCATTAGTAATCAAATTAAATATTTATTAAAAAACTTCAAATGTAAGTAAATGTATGCTAAAATACTACAATTTATTTCAAAAAGGATAGATATGAAAACTTCAATCGTGCAATTTAGAATGGATAGCGAACTCAAAGAGACTTTTGAGGCAGTCGTCAAAAGTATGGGGCTTGATATGGGAAGTGCTTTTAGAATGTTTGCGATGCAGGTGCTAAAAAATGGCAAGATACCCTTTGAAGTCGAGGCAATAGACCCTGATACAATATGGACGAAAGCCGACCAAAAAGCGTGGAAAAAGGCACGCAAGGAGCTTGAGAGAGGCGAGACGATAAGCCATGAGCAACTCAAAAGGGAGCTTGGACTATGAAATATGAGCTAGAATACAGCAAGGAACTTAGAAAATTTCTCACAAAACATAGTGATATAAGTGGCAGAATCTTAGAGAAACTCGAAACTCTCGCCCTCAATCCTTATGAAAACTCACTCGATATAAAGCCTCTCAAAGATTCTCCCAATCATTATAGATTAAGGGTGGGAAAATACCGCATTTTGTATGAGATTATTGATGAATGTATCTTGATTTATGCGTATAGAGCGGATTCTCGCGGTGATGTGTATAAATGATGATACAAAAACCCTTATAATATTGCGACACGATAAGGGATAAAATGCGAGGAATACGAAAAAAGCGAGTTTGATACACATACGAGAATCTTTATTTCGCAAAAAATATAGAATCTTATAGAGATTCTAAAAATTCAAGAACTTTGACTCATCGCATTTTCGTGGGTTTGCGGGGTAAAATCAATCGAATCACATCAAAATAGGCTGTAATTATACAAAAGATAAACACGATGGCTACTATCAAGGGAAATGGATTCTCATAATATCAGAATTTGTGTGATTATTTTGTAAGCATTCTTTAATCTTACCTTTGTATTTGCATTCTTACCTACAAATCATCACTTTTTATAACAAAAGCTTTATTTTTTGCTTCTATCTCAAGCTATTTATTTATTCTTTTCACTCATATAAGCTTCCCCATTGTGTGCCTTTTTGAATAAAATATTTGTGTATGGTTTTGTGCTATATAATACAAAAGCATTTTATAAGATTCTATGTAGTGAGAAAAGGTGTGGGTAAAATTGTGTGGTTATAACATTTTCCTAAAAACAAAGCCTGTTTTATCATAATTCATCTTACATTCATAAAAATGATGAGCCGCCGTTCGTGGAAAACTAGAGCTAAGCTCTAGTTCCTTATATCCTGCTTCTTTCGCCCATTTTTGTATAAGACTCAGCGATATAGCACCAAATCCCCTGCCCCTTAATGTATCAGTGATGACAAAGTCGCAAATATAAAGGCATTGTGTGCGATAAAGCACCTCAAAGGGCATAACGCCACACATTCCGATATATTCATTATCAAGCAAAAAGCCAAAAAGGCGATAGCCCATTTTCTCTTTTTGTGCGAAAACTCGCTCTATAAACTCCTCTTGCGAGAGATGCGGACGAAGTTGTTGTGCGATTATATGGAGTTTTGCTAATTCTTGTTTTGAATCTAGCTCTTGCATTGTAAGCATTGTTGTCCTTTTGTGCGAGTTATGCAATGGGTTATCAATTAATATTTTGTAGTTACTTATATGTATCAAAAAATTAAATTTACAAAATGAAGTAGCTTAAGATGAAAATTACCTTTATCGTTTGAGACTAATTTCATATTCGATATTATAGTAATCAAAATCTTTCAAAATAGAAATGCGTCTTTTTTCATCTGGAACAAAGAGTAATAAGTCTAGCGAATCTTGATTTTTAAAATATGAAAAATCTATGCGTCTTTGTCGAAGAATTTCATTAAGACATAAAAATTTATAATCATCAAGATTTTTTACCAAGACTTTTGTATAATCGGTCTTAAGGTCTTCATAACGTTTTACCTCAACATTAATATCAAGGACATTGGATGGAAATTGGTAGGTTGTATCTTTAGCTTTTTCCGTGGCACTACTAATCCACTTTTCATTTTCAGTACTATCCATTTTTGGAATATTAACTATACTATTTACCTGTGGGACATTAGTAATAGGCTGTTCTACAACAACATCGCTATTCTGCATTTTTTTGTAAAATGCATATAACACATAACCACCAACAAGAGTAACAACCAATAATAATCCTGCAATAATACCTCTTATCATACAATCCTGCTATTTTTGTGATTAGAGTTTATTCTTCAAAACATCACCTAGAGTTATTTTTTCCTTAGAACTATAATGATTTAATTCTTGACGCTCTTGTTTTTTCTGAAGGCGACGAATCGAGATTCTAATTCTATTAGCTTTTTTATCGATATAAACCAAAGCCCCTTTTATTGTATCACCAACCTTGATTTCATCTTTATTAAGATTGCCAAAATCTTCATTGCGAATGAGTGCATCGATTTCCTCATTTTCAACCTTAACAAATATACCAAAATCTTTAATATCAATTACTTTACCACTAATTTCATCGTCAATTTGATGAAGTTTCCCAAATTTTTCACTAGGAGATTCAATGAGGTATTTACGATTAAGGGATATTTTTTCATTGGTTCGATCAATTTTTTCAATTCTTACTTCGATTTCATCACCAACTTTAAACTCATCGGAACATTTTTTATTTTTCTCCCAAAACGCATCTTCATTGTGAAGCAATCCATCAACAAAAACAAGATTTATAAAAGCACCAAAGCTTGTAATTGTTGCTATTTTACCTTTTATCACATCGCCAACTTTATGTGCTTTAACAAATTTTTCAAATGGTTTGTCTTGAAGCTTTTTTAAACTTACACGCAACCGACGATTATCGGCATCAATTTCTATAACCTCAACATCAATTTCATCGCCTACTTTTAATTGATCGCTTGGTTGTTTAATATTCTTATCCCAAGATATTTCAGAAATATGCAAAAAACCTTCAATATCATTCCCCAAATCGACAAATGCACCATAAGATTCAAGATTACTTACCGTTACACGAATAACATAGCCAACTTTAATATCATTTTTAATCTCTTTCCATGGATCATCAAAAAGCGCCCGTATTGAAAGCGAAAGGCGATTTTTTTCTTCGTTATACTCAATAGGCTTTACTTGAACCTTATCCCCAACTTTATACATTTTTTCAGGATTAATATGCCCTTTGTAGCTAATTTCGGTAAAATGCACCAAACCTTCAACACTTCCTATATCTACAAATATACCAAATTTCGTTATGCTTTTAACAATACCTTCGTATGCTAATTCTGTCTCTAAAATCTTTTTTGCATTCTCGCGTTGAGCAATGAAATTAGAATCTAAAAATTTTTTACGCGAAATAATAATTGAATTGCTCTCTTTCCGCACATCTATAATACAAGCTTTTATTGGTTTTCCTTGAAATTTTGCATCATCTTTTAAAGCTGAATAATGCTTGGGCATAAAATATTCAACTCCATTTGCAGATTCAACAAGAAAACCACCGCGATTTTTTTTAACAATTATGCCTTCAACAATTTTATCTTTGTAATTATCCCCAAGAGATTGTATTTCATCAATAATTTTTCTATATTTAAAAGCTTTTTTATAGGAAATGACCAAACCACCTTTCCTAGATACATGCACAAGAATTGTATCACCTTCTTTAAATAAGAGATTTCCATTTGAATCTTTTATTTCATCAATAGGCATACGTCCTTCTCTTTTATCACGCACATCTACCATCACAATATCATTATTAATTTTTACAATTTTCCCTTCTTTTACTACACTATCATCAACTTTCTCTTGACGACTAAGTATTGCCCCAAAATCTTCTTCTCCTTCATGTGCAAACATTTCATCAATTTTCTCTGGACTAACTTTCATCGGTTACCTTTTCTTAAATCTTACTAGTCTGATATTTTAATATATTTTCGTTAAAAAACATATTAAAAATTAGAAAAAATATTTTTATTTCTTTTTTCATAAACGATTTTAATCATTTTTAAGTATGATTTCAATAAAACTAAGACTAAAACCTTAAAAGTCATATTAAGATTCTATTAAGAAATGAAGGAACTATTGTTTAAAATATGAGTAAAATTCAATTTACATTTGAAGGGTAAAATATGTTTGTTGATAGTGTAGAAATCATTATTGCATCTGGACATGGAGGCGCCGGAGCAGTAAGTTTTAGGAGAGAAAAATTTGTTATTCAAGGTGGTCCTGATGGTGGTGATGGTGGAAGGGGAGGTGATGTATATTTTCTTGTAGATAAAAACACATCAACATTAGCAAATTTCAGGGGACATAAAAAATATTTTGCAGGCAATGGATTACAAGGAGAGGGACGAAATTGTAATGGTAAAAAAGGGCAAGATATGATTATAAAAGTGCCACCTGGCACACAAGTTATAGAATCTGATACAAACAAAATTCTCTTTGATTTAACACATGAAAATCAAAGAGAAAAAATACTTGAGGGAGGTAAAGGCGGACTTGGAAACGTGCACTTCAAAAACTCTGTTAATCAACGCCCAACTTATGCACAAAAAGGCTTAGAGGGGAAAAGTCTCAACATTCGCCTTGAATTGAAATTAATTGCTGATGTAGCATTAGTTGGGCTTCCAAATGTGGGTAAATCAAGTCTTATTGCGACACTTACAAATTCCCGCCCAAAAATCGCAAATTATGAATTTACAACACTTATTCCAAATCTTGGTGTAGTTGATATAAATGAATTTACTTCATTCGTAATAGCAGATATTCCAGGGCTAATAGAAGGTGCGAGCAATGGTAAGGGGCTTGGATTACACTTTTTGCGTCATATTGAACGCACCAAGATTCTGTTATTTATGCTTGATATAACATATTGGACAACACATTCTATAAATTCTCAAGAAACACAACAACAAGAAACAAGCGAATATAATAATACGCATAATATGATAGAATCTTTTTTTATGCAAAATGAATTAAAGACTCTCTCTTACGAACAAGATTCTGAATATGATATTCAAAATGAAGCCATACAAAAAGGACTTATTAGGCAATTTGCAACTCTTTATTATGAATTACTTAAATATTCACCAATTCTAGCAAATCGTCCTTACGCGATTGCATTGACAAAAAGCGATACAGAATCTATTTATCGTTTAGGAAGATTTTCATTTACAAAAAAAGATATAAAGGTTGCTGATACAAATTTTTATATCTCTAATATTTTTGATAATTTTTTACAACATGGCATTACGCTTAAACAACAAAGGCAACAAGATTCTAAAGAGTGCATAGCACAAGGAGAACAACAAATATTTTTGCAAGAACCACTCTTTATTTGCCCTATCTCTTCGGTTTCACATACAAACCTTGAAATTCTTAAAACACTCTTATATCAGAGCATTCAGATTCTAGAAGAATAATAAATTTTCAAAATAAAGGAGAATACTATGTTATTATACAACGGCAAACATAGCCCACTTGATACACCAGAGTTACCAAAAATTATAAGTGATGAACCCATCAAAGATTCTCAATATATTGAATTGCGTCGTATTACATTCCAAGAAGAAGAAAAAACAAAGATTTGGGATATTGCAAAATCACATAATAGCGTTGCTGTATTGCTTTATGAAAAAGAGATGCAAGGTTTTGTTTTCGTTCGACAATTTCGCGTGAGTGTATTTCTTAAAAATCCAAAGCACGGTTATATTTATGAACTCTGTGCAGGATTATGCGACAAGGATAATAAAAGTGTAGAGCAAACTACAATCGAAGAGATAGAAGAGGAATGTGGCTATCGCATAGAAACTTCACAACTTTGTAAAATTAATGAATTTTATAGTAGTGTAGGCATGAATGGTGCATTACAGAATCTTTTTTATGCACAAATAGATTCTAAAGATAGAGTAAATGCTGGTGGTGGAAACAAAAATGAAAATGAAAATATTGAATTGGTTTTTGTGCCACGCAATCTCATTCATGAGTTTTTAGATGATGAAAATTGTCCAAAAGCACAAAGCCTTTGTTATGCGGTATTATGGTTTGAAAAATATGAGGAAACACTCAAAAATTCTTCATCTAAGAATTTATAAATACATTATAGAATCATAAAAATATCAAAAAGTTCGTATAAAATTGCAATGTATTTATGTTACATAAAGGGCTAAGCTATCAGCTAAGAAAAAATCATTTGCATAGATTCTACCTTGCTTTTCAAATATCATATTTTCACTAAAAAGTATTTCGAGTTTCTCTGCTTTGCATAATTCTTTTTGCACACCAATTTCACTTCGTAATCCTAAAAAAACTGCTTCAAATTCGAGTTCTTTAGAACTAAGATTTTCAATGCGTTTTTGCAATGGATTATGAATATAAGATTCTATCTTATTGATACCGCTATAACGCGTTGTTCCAATGCGTCCAACTGCACTTGCACCAATACCAAGATACTCATCTCCACTCCAATAACCGAGATTATGCAAACACTTTTTATTGCGTGCATAATTTGAGACTTCATATTGCTTCAACCCTTGAGAATCTAAAAAATCACGCACAAATGAAGCATAACTTATAGTGGAACATGTGTCATGTCGGTTATTAAGACTAAATCGTGAATGTGAATCGACACTTAGGCTATAAGCAGAAAGGTGATTTACCCCAAGATTCAGGGCAGATTCTAGTTCTGTTTGTAATCTTTCTTGTGTATCAAGCACACAATCAAAAATTATATCAAGACTAATGTTGTCAAAATATGTTCTTGCCAAATCAAAAGCATAATAAATATCTTTTTGGTTATGTTGTCGTTCTAAAAGTTGCAATTTGTCGGTAAAAAAGCTTTGTACTCCCATACTTAAACGATTAAGCCCAAGTGATTGAAGCTCAAGTAACCATGACTTTTTTAAAAGATTTGGATTAGATTCCATATTGATTTCACAATTTTTTTCACATAATGGTAAGAGAATTTCGAATAATTCGTAATAATATGATGAATCTACAATATTTGGTGTGCCACCACCAATAAAAATTGTTGAGATATTTTTTATATTATATGAATTTAGTTGATGTAGCAAATCCTTTTTTAATGCAGTAAAATATGGTGCAATAAGTTCTAATTTATTAACCTCAGAAAAGAATGCACAATATCCACATTTTGAATCGCAAAATGGAATATGAATATATAAATGCAAAAATTCTCCTTTTTTGATATAATAATAAATTATTTATCTTGATAATCACAAATTAGAATGCTTATTCTAATGTAACACATTAATACAACAAAATTCGGAACTATAACAAAGAATTATGAATTTTGATAAAAAATTAATGAATAAGTAAGAAAGATATAGAAAAAGAAAAATGGTTTGTAATTTATATAAATCATTGTTTAATATTTCTTGAAGAGCTAGAATCTTTTATTGTTACTTGATTTCAGATTCTAAAAATAAGGGAAAAATATGGCAGATGAGGAGAAAACACAAGCCCCAACACATAGAAAAATAGAGAAAGCCCGTGAGGAAGGAAGCATCGCAAAAAGTCCCGATTTAGTTGGATTTGCTGGGCTTGTTGTAGGGCTTTTACTATTGTTTATTATTTTTCCTTTTTGGGTGAAAACTTTTAAGGGATTATATATAGAATGTATAAAACTCTTTTCTATTGACTTTGATATTTATTTGGTTTTCTCACTTTCACTTATGCTATTAAAAATTTGTGCACTCTGTGCATTACCATTTTTTCTTGCTTTGATGATTGCCGGGGTTGTTGGCAATGTGGCACAATTTGGATTCTTACTAAGTTTTAAAATCATTCAACCAAAGATTGATAAGATCAATCCTATCAAGGGTGCAAAGAATCTTTTTTCATTAAAAAAGCTTCTTGATGGATTTATGATTACCTTGAAAGTATGTATAGCTTTTGGAATTGGTTTTTTCATTTTTATTGGTTTTTTAGATGAGATTGCTGGAGTATCAATTAGCCCATTAAAACAACAATTATTATGGTTTTATCATAAAGCATTGATACTTGTTGGTGTGTTACTTGGGGTATTTTTGGTTATGGGGGTTTTAGATTTTTTAATCAAACGTTACCAATACATTAAAAGTTTGCGTATGAGCAAGCAGGAAGTCAAAGATGAATTTAAACAACAAGAGGGGAATCAAGAAGTTAAAGCAAAGATTCGGCAAATTATGATGAAAAATGCTATGAATAAGATGATGAGTTCAATACCAACCGCCAATGTTGTTGTTACAAACCCAACACATTATGCCGTCGCTTTGAGATTTGATAGTGAAAAAGAATCAGCACCGATTGTCGTTGCAAAGGGTATTGATCATTTAGCAGTGCGAATTAAAGGGATTGCTAGAGAACATGAGATTCTCATTATTGAGAATCCTCCACTAGCTCGTGAGCTATATCGTCTTGTTGATGTAGATAGAATGATACCGGTAGAAATGTTTGAGGCTGTTGTTGAGTTATTTAAGCAAGTTGCTGTGCTAGAGGAACAAAGAGGGCGAATGCCTGGCTTTATGCAAAAAGTAGAGGAAAAAATACAACATCAAAAAGTTGCAACACAATAATACTTCTCATAAATATGGTTTGGAGAATATTAACAAATTTAAGAGAAATAAAAATAGTTTGTAGATTTTATTTCTCATTAATCTTTACTTGTATTTTTCACTTACCAGAACAACTCATCGAGATACTCTACGATGAATTATGTCCTCTAGCATATTTTTTAAAAAGGTTTTTAAATTTCTCTAAATTTTTATATATGGTGTGGCTTATAGTCAAAGTCATAATATACAATATTTCTTTTATTCTCTTTATCTCTTATTTTATATAGATTTTTATACTTTTTTCTTGATTTTTTAAATCTCATGAATGAAACGATATATAAATACAAATTTAACTTATTTTTTAGAGTATATGAAAGAGCGTTAGATAGGTAATTTTAAGGGGTTAGATTATATGTGAGGGTTATTATTCTGTCTGTTATGTAGCACATATTTTTCTAGCTAAATCAAAGTTATTCATTACAATGTCATAACTGTCCTTTCCTCTTACAAACTTCCAAAATATTTTGTCAAGAGTATCAAGAAAAAAAACAATATGAACATTTTTATTTGATATATATTTTAAAAATTCTTCTGTAACATATATACCATTTGTAACTTCAATTATATGAATTATGTCTCTAATATTTTCTATTATACACTCATAAATATCTCTAAATAATTTACTTAGAAAGTTAAGTTATATCATAAAATAAGTTCTATTTGAAAAAAGTGCAATATTTTTAGAGTATTGTGGTAAAATATAACATTGATTAATTTATGGTGCAATCATGAAAAATAATAAAAATATAATTCCTTTCAAACAAACAAAATCTATTTCGTTAGAACGCAACACAAAAGAGACGCAAATTTCTCTTTTACTAGATCTTTATGGTGAGGGAAAAAGTGAAATTGATACCGGAATTGGGTTTTTTAATCACATGTTGGAAGCATTCAGCAAACATTCTTTGATTAATATGAAATTGCATTGTAAAGGCGACTTGTTTATAGATTTTCATCATAGTGTCGAGGATTGTGGTATAGTGGTTGGCACAGCATTACGACAAGCTATTTTTCCTGTGCAAAATATCGAACGTTTTGGTAATGGTGCGGTTGTAATGGATGAAGCATGTGTTGAATGTGATATTGATGTAAGTAATCGAGCATTTTTGCTTTTTGATATGAGTAATGCAGAACATGGATTCTATGGAAGGATTAAAGATTTTGATATTGAATTAGTTGAAGAATTTTTCCGTGCAGTGGTAATAAATGCTGGTTTAAGTATGCATATTGTTCTGAAACGAGGAAAAAACCTACACCATATTACAGAATCTGCTTTTAAAGCTTTTGGACTAAGTTTGAGACGTGCAATTACAATCAACCCAAGAATTCAAATCCCAAGCACGAAAGGTTGTTTATGAGTGATATGATTAAGATGATAGTTTTAGATGTTGATGGGACACTAACAAATGGACAAATTACACTTACAAAAATTAATGATGTATTTACAGAATCAAAAAGCTTCAATGTTAAAGATGGAATGGGGATTACAGAATGGATTAATGGTGGTGGAGTTGTAAGTATTATCAGCGGAAGACGATGTGCTATTACACAATATCGTGCAAATGAATTAGGGGTGCAGGAAGTGCATTTAGGAGTGCAAGATAAACTTGCTTGTCTTAAAGAAATTTGTGAAAAATATAGAATCTTACCCGATAATGTTGCTTGTATTGGAGATGATGTTAATGATATTAATATGTATGCTTTTTGTCGTTATAGTTTCGCTCCTGCAGACGCAAGTGCAATTAATAAGACTCGTGCTTCTTTTGTAACACATGCAAAAGGTGGGGAAGGTGCTGTGCGAGAAATGATAGAGATTCTCTCTGGTATTAAAGATTAACTATAATATAGAATCTTAGTATATGTTGAAGTAATAAAGCATAAATATTATTTCTTGAGATTCCCAAATCGATAGTAAAAAAGGAGGAAATATGAAGTTATCGATAGCCATAAAAAAAGCATTTAATGATACATTAAAATTAAAAAATACAATTACGAATGATTTTGAGCTAGAAGGTTTAGCACCGGTAGAATCTGCCAATAATAAACAATTAAGCTATATTAATCAAGATAAGTATGTAAAAGATTTAAATAATTCTCAAGCTGGTGCAGTGCTTATTAAAGAATCTTTGCAAGAAATGATACCCAATCACATACAACCACTTGTTGTAGATAATCCACATTTGGCTTTTGCACTTTTATCGCAACTTTTTGCAAAAGGAGATTTTATAAGTTCTGATTATTCAGAATCTTATATTCACCCAAGTGCAAACATTGCTTCTAATGTTTCGTTGGGTAAGAATGTAAAAATTGGTGCAAATACAATGATTATGCAAAATGTTGTTATTGCTGATAATGTCTGTATTGGTGAGAATTGCAAGATTTATCCAAATGTCGTGATTTATCGTGAAAGTGAAATTGGCAATCGTGTCCTAATTCATGCTGGAACCGTGATTGGTAGCGATGGCTTTGGTTATGCACAAACTGCATTGGGCGAACATGTAAAGATTGAGCATGGTGGTAAGACAATTATAGAGGATGATGTTGAGATTGGTGCAAATAATGTAATTGATAGAGCTGTGTTTGGTGAGACATGTGTTAAGAAAGGAAGTAAAGTTGGACATAGTTGCGTAATCGCACATAATTCCATTGTGGGCGAAAATTCTTTATTGGTGGCACAAGTTGGATTGGCTGGTTCGACTACTATGGGACGCAATGTTGTCTTGGGTGGGCAAGTTGGCACCGGAGGGCATGTGCATATCGGTGACTTTACTCAAGTTGCTGGACGCGGTGCAGTTTCTAAAAATCTACCACCAAAAAGTAAATGGGGTGGGCATCCTATCATGGAGCTTGATGAATGGATGAAGTTTTATGTGCGTTTGCGAAGATTATTAAAACAAAAAGATTCCAAAGAGTAAAATTTATATTTTTATTAATTTACAAATGAGACTTTCATATTGTCAAAGAGAATTTTATGGAAGTTTTAGAATAGGAGGATAAAAATGAATGGAACAAAGAAAAAAGAAATTGAATCTTGGTTAGATTCCCTCAAAATAGCATTATTAGAATCAGATAGTCAAAAAGCATTTGAAATCACACAAAATCTCCCGTTTAACACAGATTTTATAGAGACAATACAGCATAATGATAACGATATGCTTGAGTATCTTAACATAGCAAAAGAATTGATTACCCAAACTATTCATCTGCTTCATGAAAATAAAAATTCCACACGAATGCAACTTGATAAAATTCGTCAGACACGGCTATTCTTCATGTGAATTTGTTTTTTGATGAATGATTCTCACAAGTGATGTAATATCATATTCTCTGATTTTTTTCTCCATTGTTTCAAAATAAGATTCTATATTATCTTGAGTGAGGATATGCTTACCCTTTGCAATAGAATCTAATTGTATTGAGTTCATATCGGCATTATAATGTGTTCTTTCCCAATAGTGCGTTATATCATCAGCATAATCCAGATCATCAAAGCCATAAAGTGTAGCATTTGGTAATGTCTCTATCTGTTGTAAAAAATAAATGATATATTGCTTTGTCTGTCTAAAAAACTCAATTCCATTAGCATAATACGCAAATCGTGAATATGTTGGGATAATAAAAGAAAATTGTGTATTTGGATTATTTTTTACAAATGAGAGAACATATTTATCAATAATACTTGTATTTACCCTGTTTGGTTTATGTTTGGTTGCATTTTCTTCTAAAAAGCTATTCATATTTTTCTCTGCAATTTTTGTAAGCTCTGGCTTTATCCACGAAATATCATAACTTTTGATTTCTTGCGTATTGATTGTGCTATCTTGTTGTATCCTTTTCTCTCCAACACATTTTTTATCTTTGCTCCATCTTAAAGCACAGGAAACAAACCTCCAATTAAAGTAAAACTTTATAATATCAAGATTTGAATTTTTATATAAAAAAGCAAATCCGCTTGTATCCCAAAAGTAAGTAAAATAATCAGGGTCAAAAGAGTACACTACATGCTTGATATGTTTTTTTTGCAATGCATATTGTAAAATAATAGCTCGTTGATTAAATGTTCCTCCACTCATAGAGAGATTAGCCCAAATGCCGCCTAATTTATCATTTGCTTCTTGTGTTGATGTCTTCTCAAGCATAGAAGTGCCAAGAATAATAGAATCAAAATCATAGTGATCAATAATGCCTTTATTCTGAATGCGTGCATCGCCTGAAAAAGTTATCTCTCTCCAATATGGCTTATGCCAAAACTGCATTGGGTCATAGAGATAGAGTAATGTTACTAAAACAAAAAAGAATGGTAATGGTATCAGAATACCAAGTGAAAATTTCTTATACTTATTCATAATACCCCTAGAAATTAAAATAGATAAATTCATTGTATGGATTAACATTTGCTGCTACTATGGGCATCCAAAGCAGTAACATTGTTATTAAGAATGTTTTTGTGTCTGGTTTAAAGTATCGTGTAAAATATATGCTATTTTTACAATAGAAACAAATGAAAAATGAAATAATGATATAAAGCAGTGTTCTCTCACTTCCATGAAGTTGTCCTAACATTACCCCAACCTTATACCACTTCTGTGGTAACCCCACCCAACTAATCCCAAACATACTCTTCAGCAAGCTTATAGCAGTATCTAAGTTTTCAGCTCTAAAAAATATCCAAGCAATATTGACAAAATTAAAAGTAAGAATCCA
>NZ_NXLQ01000150.1 GCF_003364195.1 Helicobacter didelphidarum
ACTAGGAGTAAAAGATGTAAGAGTAGGAGCAGAATATCTAACCAATGTAGCACTCTCTAAAGATACCATAGTAGGAGGAAGTCATACTCTTAATATAGGGATAGATAATAAACTAAGAGTAGCAAAGAATAGTAGTGAGTATGTAGGTGGGGATAAAGAGACTAGCATACAAGGGAATACAATAGAATCTATTGGTGGAGATGGGATGCACAGGATTGATGGGCATTTAAATATCCAAAGCAAAGAAGAGGTTAATATATTATCTCAATCCCAAATGAATTTCAATGCTGCAGAAAATATGCTTCTTACTTCCAACCAATCACTTTCAATGAATGTGCAAGAATATCTTATAACACAAGCAAGGAATGCTATAATAGAAATTTTAGAATCTCTCGATATAAACTCTGAAACCTTACATATAGATTCTAAAGATAATATAACACTGAAGGTGGGCGACAAAGAAATTGCAATAAAAGATGATACAATAACCCTCAAAAATAATGATAATACAATAAGCATAGAATCTGATAGTATCATTATGAAAGGTAAAAAGATAAGCATAAAGAAAGGTTAAGTATTCCCCAACAATATCACTCAATCCCCACATACTTTAATCCTTTCTAGAAACCTTAAGTATCAAACAATCAAAAATATACTATAATACCGCATAATGAAACATTAGGGAAATATTAGGAATACAAGAGAAATAAAGAGGAATAAAGAGGAATAGAGTATGACATTTTATATACAACCCACAGAAGAACATCCTAATGAAAAAAAGAATATGCCCTTATAAGAGATGGGACATTAAGAATCTTTACAGGAAAGAGTTATGATGATACACCAGAAAATGAAAGATTGAGCTATCAACTTAGTGATTTACCCTATGATAATAATGCAAGTATAACTTGTATTATAGATGATACACTTCACATAACA
>NZ_NXLQ01000151.1 GCF_003364195.1 Helicobacter didelphidarum
AGTTATTGGAAGTTTAAGGAGATATGTGAGGCGAACTATGATATATTAGATTCTAATGAAAGAACAAAAAAATTGTTAAATCTTTTTAATGTGAATGATAGAAAATTGGAGGAAAATTTACAATTTGAAAACAATCATTATATTGCACGATTTAGATATGATACTTGGAGAATAAAATCTCAATTAAATATCCAGCTCAATACCGATAAAAAGATTATAAAAATTTATGTTGGTGATGGGGCTATGTGGTATGACAAGAGACCCATAATGCTAGGTAATGAGGCTAATATGGATTTTAGGATTGAATGGGATAATTTTTTAATGTGTGGGAATTTGGATAAAAGGAGAAAATAATGTGCAACAAAGAACAAATAAAGAAACTAAGAGACTATGCGGAACTCTCTTGGGCTAGTTATGGGTATTTTCACTATTTTTTAGAACAACAGAAAAAGTCTTATTTTATGTTACTTCAAGATAAAGATGGAAATATTTTAAAGAATCAAGACGATACGCCATTAACACAAACTATTGAAATTAAGCATATTTTAAATGGAGAATATAAAAAATATAATATAGCTGAATATGACCATCATATTAAAAAATATATCACTATCGGCACACTCAAAGGTGATATGTCCCCTAACCAAGCAAAACGCTTTTTTGAGCGATACAAACTTGTAGAACACTGCCCTAATACAGATTCAGGCTTTAGTGGCACACTATTTGAGGACTTAGGAGAAATTGATAAATCCACAGGCAAAAGAAAAGAAGTCTCTAAAGATTCTAAGTATATCTTAGCAATAAGAGGCACAGAGCCTAGCGATACAGGAGATTTAAAAACAGATGCAAGAATGGCTTTAGGGCATATCCCACAAGGACAATATAACGATATGCTAAGATTCT
>NZ_NXLQ01000152.1 GCF_003364195.1 Helicobacter didelphidarum
TTGCTGACAAGAACAAAACTCTAATGAGATATAGGGAGATTGAGTTTGTGTATTACATTGCATTTTCTTGTTCCTTTCGCAATCTTTCGATTTTATTAAGGTTAAATTGCCTATTTTTATCTTTATAAAGATTGGAGTGAAAGTTTTGGGTTATGGGCAACAGAATGTTATAGGCTTTATGGTAGTTATCTTTATCTAAAGAATATAAAAAATCATTGATGTATGGATTTAGAACAACATAAAGTTGATTAAGGTTTTCTATATTATCCTCAATAAGCTGTAAGGTATAAATGCTCTTTCCGTGAAAATTAACAATTTCTACATCATCGCATACCAATAGTGCAGCAAACCAAGTAGGATTTCTAATATCTATAAAAAAAGTGCCTAATGGCAAATTAATATCTTTACCAATGTATTTTTTCAATATTAAGTTATTATTTTTTATCAAAATCTTTCTTGCATTCAGCGTCTTGTATATCAATAATGGACTTACAAAAAACCACAATATTACCAAAAATAACAAGATGACACTAATCAATAAACCATTATCATCTCTGCTCAAATATTTTTGTGTGCCTATAATAATATAATATATTCCGCCAAAGAAAAATATATATCGCACAAACCAAGAGTAAAAGAAACCTAATGTTTTTTTATGTTTCAACTCCCAAATAATCTTATCATCATCAGAATCTAGCTTTGTTGAATCTGCATTTGCTTTGTCTTTTTGAGATTCCCTATCATTATCTTTTATTATCTCACTCACTCTTCACCTCTCCACCTTTGACTACAAGTCCTTTGTTATCTATCACTACTTCTACTCCACCTGCTTTTATGATGACAGAGTCTCCTTTGGCTATGATTTGGGTTTCGCCCACTTGGTGTATGATTTCATTTCCTG
>NZ_NXLQ01000153.1 GCF_003364195.1 Helicobacter didelphidarum
AGAGACTTAACACAATGGGAAAATCATTACTTCTTAGAGCGAAGTGGATATGATTGTATTACACCAAACTTAGAGCTTAGAATCCCAGAGGGGAGGTATAATGTAAATTGGAGATATAGCAAAGTGTCAGTAACGCCCAGTGGAGAGTTCAAAAAACTTGTCAAGACAAAACAAATTGGAAATACAAAACCACTACTTAATCTTAATAATAAATATATATCTGCCCAAAGAGCTATAATGTTGCATCAAGGCAATACCTCAAAGGATACTGAAGGCTGTTTATTGTTTGGAGATACAATGCAATTAAATAAAAGCAATATTCCCACAGGCATACAAGGTAAGTGCAGCTCACCTATGGCTCAAAAGCTATTAAACTTTCTTATCCAAGATGAAACTATCAAAAATACCTTTTTAAATACAACTAAAGATGATGGCATAGGCTTAAAAATCCCAAATATAACCTTTATCATAAGAAATAACTTTGGAAGAATAGCAAAGAGTGAGAGAGTGGTGGCAAGAGATAAATATCAAATCCAAATCTTAGAGAAAGTTTCAAAGTTTGATAATATTGATGATATAAAAAAATCAACTTACATAACCTACTTTAAAATAAAAGCAAATAATCCCTCATCTATAAAGAAGATTGTAGAGAGCAAAGAAGTGATTAATGCTATTGTAGCAGGAAAGAGAAAGCTAGATTCTATCACACTTCATAATTACCCCCAACCAAGCAATGAATTTATATACACATTAAGTCACGATGAGCATAGCAAGGATTATGAAAAAGATAAAGCTATCTTACTTATTGCCTATGATAATAGTCAAACTCTCAATAAATATAATTTTATCCAATTAGGATTTGAAGCTATCGATGTAGCTCATTTCATCGTAGATGAGATGA
>NZ_NXLQ01000154.1 GCF_003364195.1 Helicobacter didelphidarum
AAAATCATTGCTTCAGCCCAATATGGCTCAAGCAATAGACTACCTATTTATACAGGCAAGGATTCTCATGCTATAGTGCCTACGACTCAAACCCTCTACTTCTACTCCTATCTCTTAGAATTAGATTCTAATCTCACATTCTTTGAATCTAATCTCTATAGCACTATCAAAGCCCTTAATAGTATCGCAACATCTATCCATAGGATACTAAGGAATATTGAAATAGAAAAATATGAGGCAAGATTACGGAAATCTGGTGTAGCGGATTCACCAAATTTGTTTAATGATAATATAATTAGACTAATAGAAGCCAATAAAATAAACATACCAAACTATCTCTATGCCACCATAGATAAAACACTCTTTGAGGCTACGCTTAAGACAACAAAGAAAGATAAATTCTCTATCGATGAAAAGACATTAAGCAATATCATAGATGGTATCTTGTATCTCCAAGATAATAATATATTTCTCAAATTGCTCTCTAAAGACAATATACAACAAGCAAACAAAAATACAAACCTAGCAATTTTATTAGCCATACACGAAAATTTATTTTTTATAAGCATTGATAAAGAAAAAGAGACAATGCTTCTAAAAGATAAAGATACTATCATTCAGCTACTCAAGCACAATGCGACAAGGACACAGATATTTTGCTACAATTTAGAGCATATAGATGATAGGGTAATAAAAGGATATGTGAATGAAGCATTAAAATATTATCCACAATTTAAGGAAGCCCAATGAAAAATAAATTTAAGATTCATAATTTTAGAATCTTACAAAATGATAATGATATAATCATCAGTATAGAAAAATCAAATCTCACCATTGATATACAAGAGCTCCTCCCTATCATCAATAATTACACAAAGCAAGAT
>NZ_NXLQ01000155.1 GCF_003364195.1 Helicobacter didelphidarum
TGAAGCTTTTACCTTTCTTGCTCTTTAGCTTTACTCTGCCATTATGAGGACATTTTAATTCATTATCTTCTAATATAGGACAGAGGAAGGCAGTGGAGAGAGATTCTTTGTTGTCATTGCGAGAAGCTTTAGCTTCGTGGCAATCTCTCTCTTGTTTTATTATCTCTTGAGATTCTTTGCTTTTACATTCTAGCTTGATATGAAGGCTAGAATGAATAAGAGAATAATGAAGTATTGTAAGAGTAGAGGAGTGGAGGAATATTTGGAGAGTAGCATTACCTATGGGGGCAGTAGTGTTATTGTGGGGAGAGGGAGAATCTGCATTTGAATTATTGTTAGTAGAGTTTGATTGAGTAGTGGTAGAGTTTGTGTTGGTAGTGTGGATTGATTCTTTATTGTCATTGCGAGAAGTGTTAGCTTCGTGGCAATCCATAGCATTAGAATCTGTAGCATTGTTGTTTGTGGATTGCTTCGTCATTTCATTCCTCGCAATGACAGAATCCATATCCCCTCCACCTTGTAAGTAATATATGGGTTTATTTGTATTGAATCCCATATTGCTATCTTTGTCTAATTCCCCAAAGTATAAAGGATGAGATTCTATTTCTTTAGAGCCATGAAGGAGAGTAGAGTAGAGGAATATTTGAGTATTGGGAGAATTAAGAATATCTAGGGTGAGATTAGAATCTCTAAAAGTATCATTAGAATCTAAAGTGGGATTAGAGGCTATCTTAGAATCTGTGTATGTATCCTTAGAATCTCTAAGTAGAGATTCTATCTCTGCTATATCTATCTCACTACCATTCTTAGTAAATATATCTATCTTGTTATTATGGAGGTAGAGGAGGTTGGATAGAGAGATGTTGTTAGATTGATTTATTG
>NZ_NXLQ01000156.1 GCF_003364195.1 Helicobacter didelphidarum
TCTACACCACCTCTTTAGATTCTAAAAGATGAGATTCTATATTAATAGGATAATCATCTTGCTCCATAATCTATCTCATCATCTTTAATATTATGCTTTTTAGCATAAGCTAGTATCTTTGCTCTTAGTTCTGTGGGGAAGTTCTCTCTATACATTGCTGGGATTCTAGGATCTAGCTTAAAATCTAATTCTCCCTTTTCAAATTTTTCTTCTATCTCTTCTGGAAAAAAATAAAATGGCGCATTAGGATAGCCTTGAGGGGGAGTTACTGATAGAATCTTAGCTCGTAAAACAACTCTCTTAGAGTGTCTCTCTATCACATAATCTTCCCAATCATCTTTAAAACCTTGTGCATCATAAGGGTTTTTATGCCAATTCATAGCTATCTTGCGATATTCATCTCTAGTTTGTTTGGTAGCTTTAGGATCGATAGGATCTAATAGCTCCCCATTCTCAACTTTTTTTGCTAAAAATTTCCAACGCAAAAAGCTAGGGTCGCCCTCATAATTTGTCCTGTTTAATTCCTCATAAAAACTTATATCAATATACTCTGTCAAAAATGGTCGTAAGCCATACTCATCTTTTGGAATCTTCTTAAGGAGTTTAGACATACTTTTGCCGATACGCAATTCATCATCAAATCCTAATTGCATTGAGAGGATATTAGCTTGCTCATCTCTAGTGGCAAAGCCCCATCGATTTAATCCATAGCTAGCCCACTCAAAAGTATCTTTATTGCCTAATATCCCTGCTGTTATACACCATTCTGCAACATTTAATTCTCTGCTTAGACTATTGGTATAGGATTTTATTGCATCATAGCTTCCGTTTTTTAGGGCTAAATCAAACCAATATTCTGGTGTTTTGATGATGGCT
>NZ_NXLQ01000157.1 GCF_003364195.1 Helicobacter didelphidarum
CTCAAATAGCGTGCCACTAAAGCCATTTGTAGTATTTGGCTGATGATGAAGTAATCTATATCGATTAGTAAATTCTATAGTTTCTTGAGATAAAGGAGCATCTAAAGAGACATTAGCAGGATTGTTATCTAGTGTAGAATTAATAAAACCTAGTGTTGTTTTATAGATTTTATCTTTAGCAAAGCGTGCTTCGATAGCACACGCATAAGCTGTGTTAGTGCCTGCTTTTTTGATGTAAGTTATATCATTTTTTTCATCTGTGAATCTAACATCTGTTTCTACTTTATCTTTAAAGGTAAGTCCATCGGCTTTATATATTTTATTATTCTTATCATCTTCAGTGTTTTCCTGAATATAATGCAACATAGCATAACTAGCATTTGCAATATGGGCGTATTGCAAGAATTTGCTTACCATTTCTAAATTTGCCTCGTGGGTTCTAATATCTTTACTCATTACTTCTCCTCAAATATTGCTACATTGTAAGATTTTTCTTCTAAAGTCTATTCCCCAACCTATCCCAGCATCACCCTTTAAAAAAATACCATAGTTATAATAAAAATATGTATTATTTATATAAAATTCTACCTGATTATTGGTAATCTTTTGAAATGAGATTTCTTTAACCCGACTTAATATTTGTTTGTGTATAATGTATTTTACATCATTATAATCTTCAGTAGGTGTCCCAACAATAATTTTTCCTGCATTAAGATAACACAACCTCTTAAACTCATAATATTGCGGGTCTATGGATTTAAATGAGATTCCGCCCATAATGAGCATAAAATAAAAGATAGATGAAAGACAAGGGAGTATCAAAGAAAGATATTGAGAGTATTTTTTATGAAGTATTTTATTGATTAAAAAT
>NZ_NXLQ01000158.1 GCF_003364195.1 Helicobacter didelphidarum
AGAATCTTAGCATATCGTTATATTGTCCTTGTGGGATATGCCCTAAAGCCATTCTTGCATCTGTTTTTAAATCTCCTGTATCGCTAGGCTCTGTGCCTCGAAACACCATTATCTTTTGATTAGAATCTTGTGTATCCTCAAAGAGTGTGCCACTAAAGCCTGAATATGTGTTGGGCTGATGATGAAGTAGTTTGAATCTTCTTACGAATTTTATGGTATGTTGGGAGAGAGCATCGGTAGGCTTTACATTTTTAGGGTCGTTGGCTAGTGTTTTATCTTTACTTGATAAACAAGCTTTTGTGAAAGGGACACACCAATCACCCTCTTTACCTATCACTTTATCTTGATTGAAACGAGCTTCAATAGCTCTAGCATAGGCGGTGTTGTTGCCTTTAGCGATTGTATATGTTGTTTCACCTTTTTTATCTTTGATTTCTATATCCGCTTTAAGTTTATATCCCAATGTTAATTTATCAGCTTCTTCCCATTTTTTCTTTGGATTTGCAGAATCTATACTCTCATATACATAATGAAGCATTGCATAAGCTGCATCGGCACAATCAGCATAGTCTTTGAATCTTTTAATCAATTCTCTACTTCTACCCATTTATCACCCTTCGCATTCGAAATAAATTTTTTCACTACCTTGCCATCCTTTACGACAAATTTTTGGTCTTTATTTCTAAGATAAAGTTCTCTTTCAATGTCCCAATGGAATCCTCCCCCCTCATCACCATGTAGCCATAAGCCATATTCTGTATATATAAAACCTCTCAAATAAAAAATAGTATGATTAACACCATTAGAATCTGTATAAACGAGAGTATGCACCACTTCCTCTTTAATTCTACTATTTATTTGTTTA
>NZ_NXLQ01000159.1 GCF_003364195.1 Helicobacter didelphidarum
TCTCATCAATGAAAAGTATAGAGAACTCTATGAAATAGTAGAAGCAAATAGAGGTTTAGCTCATCTAAGTGATGGACATTTAGCAATGGCTGAATGGGAAATAGCAGCAGGTATGCTAGGAGATATAAAGGGATTTAGTGGAGGACAAACTGCTGGTTTTACAGCAAGAACCTATCAAAAAAATGTTTTATCTATTCAATTAGGTGATATGTGGGAAAGAGCTTATTATGGTTATGGTTCATTTACAGATGGTAAATACAAAAGCCCACTAAGAGAAGCACAAGTGATGAATCTAGTTAAAAAAATCAAACCCGATAAATTTGGTATGTATCCTTATATAGATGAGATATTAGGGGTAGATTGGGTGATGGATTTTAGTGAATATGAGATAGATAGGAATATAATAGATGAACTTAATGATGAAATCCGAGCAGGCAAACTCTTAGATCCTAGAGACCCTAGAGCCACAGAACAAACAAGAAGGGAGTTTAAAGCTAGAGCCAATTTCTTCTCGCAACGAAGATCTGAGGTTTTAGCATTAGATATTCCATATTTACCAGATTTTGATGCCCAATTAGAAGATGATATGATAAATTTATATGCTAAAATTCGCTCTATCACTCCCCCACAAGGCTATCCTAATGCTCCCACTTACTATATCCCAGAGTATTTAGAAGAACTTTATAGAGAGGGGAAGTTTGATATTAAGCTAGACCCTAGAATCCCAGCAATGTATAGAGAATCTTTCCCAGAAGAACTAAGAGCAAAGATACTAGCTTATGCCAAAAAGCATAATATTAAAGAATAAGAGATACATAATACAATAAGAACAATAAAATCATTGAACAATATATGAGAAAGC
>NZ_NXLQ01000015.1 GCF_003364195.1 Helicobacter didelphidarum
AATGAACTTGCTTGAGTATTCGAAGATTCTGTAAGAGTTCGGACTGCTTCTTCTAAATCTTTTGATTTAGATTCTAAGTCTTTAGCGAAGTTTGCTGAAACTCTTATCATATTACAAATAGAATCTCCTAATGAATTGACTCCTTTTTCTAATCCTTGTGGATTCTCTAATCTTTGTGTGAAGTCATTCTTCTCAAATGCTTGAAAAATGGCTGCTGCTTTTCCAAGATCTGGTCCTACAAGTCCTCTTAGTGTTGTTGACATTTCATTTAATGAAGTTTTTAGTTTCTCAACTTGAGGATTAGGACTTGTTTGTGTAACACTACCACCAAATCGTCCTTGTTTGGCTTCTTCAACAATATAGACAACTTCTTTTACAACATGAGAATCTTGTTCTAAGCCTTTTCGAGTTTTTTCAATATTTTCATTAATTGCCATAGCCATAGCACCAATTTCATCTTGTGCCGTAGGTTTAAGAGGTGGTGGGGGTGTTTGTGTTTCATGATTGAGGTATTTGAAAAAGCCAAAGAGTTCCTGGGAAATATTATTCACTCGAGAAATGACTTTTTGTCGTATATAGAGTGAAATCATGAGTGCTGTAACAATTATAGAAATAAGAACGCCCATTATGATTAAATTGCGTAGTGTAGAAACTGGAGCAAGAATGGATTCCTCTGGAGCAGAAACTACTACTGACCAATATGAACCTAAATTTTTGCCAACTTCAAATACCGATACACCTGCATATCCAAAATTACCTGAATTATTAATATAATCATAAACACCATCTTGATGGTTTTTAATAGCATTTAGAATATCGTTTGTGGTTTTGTTACTATTTGCTTCAGTAATATGTTTTGCTATATATTGATCGTTTGGATGGATTCCTAGTGTACCTTGTTCAGTTACTAAAAATTGATAACTTCCTTTAAAAATACTATTATTTTGAGGAGATAATACAAAAGGCTTCATATATTTCATATCAACAAACATGCCTAAGACACCTTGCACATTTCCTGCTTTATCAAAAATAGGGAAATTCATACCAACACCGACAACTTCTCGTCCAGCAAATTGAGTTTTAACGGGGTCTCCAATACTTGGTTTCTTTGTTGCTAGTACTTTTTTGACGCTGTTCAGATTTAGAATAACAGGATCTGCTTGTAAGACTTCTACTCCTCCATCAACATTTGGATTTTGATCATGAACAAGAATTAAAAATTCACCATTAGGAAGTTTATGTTTGGGATTTGCGATATTGTGTTGTGTATAACTTGGATCTTTAATATATAAATAAGCATAATTTCCCCATTGACTACTATCTACAAGATTCACTAAGGATTTTTCCATAATTGGTTGGTCGTCATTATAACCACTTTGTAATAACTCCTCAAATGTTTGCTTTGATGCTTTCAATCCAATAAAAACTTCGTTGAAAAAACCCTCAAGCAAATTAGTTGAACTTGTAGATGTTGCAAAAAGGAGTTTTTTGGTCTCATTGATTTGCATCTCAGAAGACTTACTAATTACTATCGTTGTCATAATGGTCATACATACCACGATAATTGACGTAATCCATAAGATTAACTTTGTTCCTAAATTCATTTTACCCATTAAAAACCTTTCTCTTGAGTTTGTGCCGAAAAAAGTTCTTATTATCTCATAAGTTTATTAACTATGTCTAGTCAATATGTTTTTGATAAATTCTTGTATAGAGTGATTTTTTGCATATATTAGTTACATATTTATGTATTTTTACATTAAAATATTAATAATAATCATAATATTTTATGCAATATATTTTATAAAAAAATATCTCTTAACTACTCAACAAAATTTTTTATTATGTTACATTTTGTATCAATATATGGCTTAAAATCATATTTAAGGACTTGTATATGATTTTATTCGGAGTTTGCAAATATAGGATAAGTAATGGCTTTTATATTACTAATGTAAGCATTAAAACACATGATTTTCATTGAGTTTCCTATCAAGTAAGCTTCAATATTTTAAAATGATTTTACAGAACTTTTGAGAACCATGAAGATGATTTTAGACTCTATAAACGCACAAAAGTGCAAGAAACATCGCAGTTAAATAGAGAATCTCGCAAACTTAATTTTCAAGATTGCTTTAAGATACAAATTTACAATATTATATGTGGATATATGTATCAATATTATACAAAAATTTATTTTTTAGGTCTTGCTCACATCGGCACTTCGATAAGCAAAATCTTAGAATCTTTGCTTATATTAAAAGCAAGACTTTCCACCTCATAGATTCCCGCTCCATCGCGTCGCTCTAAGCTCAAATCGCCTTTAGAATCACTCACTTTGCCTTCGATAACAAACATATAGACGCCATTTTGCTTACTATGAAGCGTATAATTGAGCTTTGCCTCATGCTCAAATTCACCAAGAAAAAACCAAGTATCTTGCCCCAAAGCCGTTTCCAAATCTGGTGCGATAATCTCGCAAAGCTCATTTGGACGAAGTTTGGAGCGAATATCAAAGCTATTATATCGCGGTGTCCCGCCATTAGTTTTTGGTAGAATCCAAATTTGCAAAAGCCCCACAGGCTCACTCTCACTCGCATTATATTCGCTATGGACGATACCGCTACCCGCACTCATCACTTGAATATCGCCATAAGTGATAGTCTCTGCATTTTGCAGACTATCGCCGTGTCGGAGCTTTCCATATAGCGGAATAGTAACGATTTCCATATTGCGATGAGGGTGCATATCAAAGCCCATTTTTGGTGCGATAATATCATCATTCAGCACACGCAACGCCCCAAAGCCCATTCGCTCTGGATTGTGATAGTTTGCAAAACTAAAAGTACGGTAAGTTTCTAGCCAATCATATCGTGCAAATCCTCTAGAATCTGCCTTGTCAATTATTGTTTTCATTCTAAAACTCCTTAAGACACTCAATTATTTTTGTATTGCTACTTCTTAATTATAGCTTAAGAAAAATATATAATCATAAATCAAGATGTTGATTTTAGTCATCATTGTGGTTTGAAACTACCATATAATCATTTGTATTGTTCGCACTCAAGCATTTCAACTACTCGAAGATTACTTTCAATTCTCTCTTTTTATCATTTATTCTAAAATCTTATTTGAAAACAAAATCGGATTGAAAACCTTTAGTATAGTTTAGATTTCATATTAAGATTCTGTAATATTTTTGTTTTTAAAATGTAATAATCAAATTCATACTCTACATTTAACAAAAACCTTATCATAAAAGTCTGCATTGTTTGATTTTTAGCTATAATTTACACTTCAATTTATTGTTTATTAAGGATTCTTAATTGTTAATTTTGTATGAAATTTTTAGGTTAAGAATTTAGAGGTCATTATGAAAAATATTGCAATTACAGGAGCAAATAGCGGGATTGGGAAGCAATTAGCATTAGATTTTGCTAAGCACTCTTGTGAGAATACCACATTATTTCTTGCAGGACGAAATGTAGAGAGACTAGAAAATGTTGCTAAAGAGGTAGAATCTTATAACGCAGTAGCACAAATAAGTGCATTTGATGTAACCAATCTCGCTTCTTGCAAGGAATGGTGTGAGGAGATTTTTGCCTCACGGCTTGACTTGCTTATCATTAATGCGGGGATTTCCATAGGTAATGATGAAAGTGCCTTGCATCACATTAAAGTAGCACAAACGAATACGATGGGTGTAGCAAATCTCGTATTTTTTGCCCTTGAGATGATGAAAAAACAAGATTTTAAAGGGCGATTCCGTGGGCATATTGTGCTTGTTGCTTCTGTCGCTTCACTCCTTGCTATGCCAAATGCACCAAGTTATAGTGCGTCTAAGAATTTTGTGAGAATCTTAGGTGAGGCACTTAGCCTCTCAAATAGTGATATTTGTATCACGACAATTTGTCCGGGATTTATAGAGACGCCTTTGGTGCAGCATTTGCAAGGAAAAGTGCCAATGATGAATGTAAAAGTCGCAAGTAATAAAATAATCAAGGCTATACAAAAACAAAAAAATCTCTCTATATTTCCATCGTATTTTGGGTGGTTGGTGAGATTTTATAATATTTTACCATTTGTGATAAAGCGATATTTTTTATGGATATTTAAGTATTTTGGGAAATTATGAGACTTGAGTGAAAATTATGATATATGCCCTAGCTTTTCTTTGAACTCACTCATAAACTCCTTCTTTCTCTCCTCTGTAAAAAATCTCATTCCATTTACATTGACTTTTGATTCTATAATTTTATTTTTTAGACTTAGTAAAAAATCTTGTTTCCACTTTTCATATTCTATCAAATGCTTTCCCTTTGCTTCGATGAAAATTTGCTCCACTACCTCTTTATCATTCACAAAGCCAATAAATACAAAATCAGGGGCGAAGCCTTTAGCGTAATTTGGGTTACTTTTAAGCATATTAGATTCTATTATTTGTTCCCTATCATCATAAATCATAAATTCACTAAATTGCTCATTTCGCACGATAAACCATTTATCAAAAAGAGTATCAATTTCATCTTTTATTTTATCAATCTCATCTAAAAAATCCACTTCTAAGTTAGAATCTTTAAAGATTTTATCATATACAAGCCATTCATACTTTTCACAATTTTTTATATCTTTGACACTCACAATCTCTCTATCATGGAGGTAAAATTCTTTGAGTTTAAAATTTTCCACTTTGTATAAACTCTCTTCTTTTAGCTTGACCTTATCTTTGTAATGTTTCAAAACAAATAGAGCAATTTCAAGCTGTGCATATCTATCAAAGCTTTGGTTTTTAGAAAACTCACAGGAGAGTTGATAGAGAAAAGATTCTATAAATTTATCTCTTGAATCTACATAATGGATTTGTGCGATTTTCTTAAAGCTTATATCAAGCTTATTCATTGCTTTTAAGAAAACTTCTTTGCTTGTATGAAGTTTATGAGATTGTGTTGTTTGTATCTCATTATTTTGCATATCAAATGCTTCTTTTTGTATGATTGTATTATTGCCCAAAAGTGGTATTTTTAAATATGAGATATGCTTGATAATATCTTTTTCTATTGCTTGCTGATATTGTTCATTATCAAGCAAGCGACTTAATTTTACGCGTCTGTTGCTTGAAATAGTGATTTTATCTATTTTGGATTCTATAATTTTCTTTTGAGGCTTTAGGATATGCTTCTTAAGTGCTATATTTTCAAAGCCCAAGCCTATATTTTGAAGCGATTTATTGAGAGATTCTATAAACTCTACTTCATTTATCGTATGGTATCCCATAAATTCTAATGCTCTAAGTTCATTATTTTCATTATTATCAAACTTTCTTTTACATTCATTTTCTCTAGAATCTTTTGTGCAAAATGGATAATATCTAGCCCCTCGCCCAATAAGTTGTGCTTCTTTTGTCGTAATCGTAAGGCTACTTTTGCCACTACTTTTGCAACGCACAATATCAAAGAGATTGAGCACATCCCAACCTTCATTGAGTTTATCCACAGCAAAAATTGCCCGAATCTCATTATCTTTGTCCTCTAAGTTATTAAGTAATATTTGGTGGTTTTGTGCTTCCTCATTATCATTGACATTCATTACATTTTGCTTTGTAAAATTTATCTTTATCATCTCCAAAATCTTTGCAAAATTATATTCAAAGTGCTTCAAACTCATGAGTAAAAAATCGTTTTTACTTTTATCTATATTATTGTAAAATTGCTCAATATCACCAACGCAAAGATTCTCTATAAAAGAGAAAAATTCCTCTTCATTCACTTTAGATTCTGCAATTTTCTCGCTTTTAAATAGAATGACAGGTTTTAAAAATATTCCATTCTTGTATGCGAGTGATTCTCTATATATATTCAACAGGATTGCACCTAAAAAGCGATTATGGAGTTCTAAATTTTCGTGTTTAAATAAAAAGATTTTTTTAGAATATTTATCTTCATAAAATTTTTCAAGATGATATTCAAAGACAATCTTATCAGTATATTTTTCTTTGACATTGCTATCATTTGGGATTGTTGCACTAAATTCAAACATAAGATTCTTATCATTTTTCTTAAAAGCCTCGTTTATTATCCCCTCCCAGCTCTCTCTATGTTCTTCTTCACTTTTGCTTACACCCCTTTTTGTTTCACTATTGAGATGATGAGCTTCATCGGCAAGATAGACGATTTGCTGCTCTCTTAAATCATTAAAGGTAAGACTATTTTCTCTCTCATTGGTAAAAAGTGAGTAGATACCCTGAATCGTATTGAAACATATATTTATCGCATTTTCCCTCCTTTCTACAAAGTTTTGGACAATATGTATCTCTACATTTTTCCCATCGATGATAATTCTCTTATTAAAAAGATATTTGCTTGAAGTTTTATCGCTAAAATTGGCAATAGTTTTTTCTAAAATATTTCTGCTATTGACAAAAAATACAAAATTCCTATATCCTCTTTCATAACAATCAAGCATTAAGGCAGCCATTATAAGTGTCTTGCCACTCCCTGTCGCCATATTAAACATCAAATGATTTGTGTTTGGTTTGTTAGCGTGTAAAAGATAATGTTTCAAAGCCCTTTCTTGATATTCACGCAAGTTTCTGCTTAGATTATCTCTTATGTGGCTTGGAATCTCTATATCGCTATATTCTAATGCACTAGCGATTTTATCGCTTAGTTTGAGTGTCTTACTCATCATTTTCCTCCATATCATAAAACGCCTTGTTTAGCTCTATGATTTCACTATCAATCTCATAAGTAGAATCTTCCATATCACTCAAAGGCACATAATCCATATTAGAATCTAATATAGAGTGCAAAATCTTTTTCTTATCCTCCAAGCTAAGACTTGAAAAATCGCTATCTTTTAATACTTCCTTAATATCTGTGCGATAGTCTATAAAGGCTTTTGTCGCTAAATCTTGATAGAGAGATTCTAACTCCACTTCACTTGGAGCATGCAAGATTCTTTCTTTATAGATTCTATTCAACGGCATAAGCTCTGTATAGACAAAGCTACCGCCACCATTCCAACCCACTGCCTTAGAGATACCGCCTTGCTCACCTGCTATGACTTTCTCCAATCTCACTTTTGTGATAGATTCTATATAATCCATTTGCTCTATGCCTACCCAGCGTCTATTCATCTTGTGAGCGACTGCGAGTGTTGTCCCACTCCCTGCGAAAAAGTCCATAACCAAATCACCCTCATTTGTAGAGATTTCAATAATGCGTTTGAGGAGGGCTTCGGGTTTGGGTGTGGCAAAAAGTTCTATGGGTTTTTGTGCTACATTTTTATCATTTTCTAGTGAAATCGAAGAAACCACTTCGTCATTGCGAGACTTCGTAAGAAGTCGTGGCAATCCACTAGAATCTTTTGAGCCACTCTTTGATTTATGTTGAATTGCTTCGTTCGTTTCACTCTCTCGCAATGACGATAAAAATAAGGCTTTGATTTCTTGTTTCGCAATTTGATTATGCCCGACTTCATCATATTTCCAAAATGTCTTTGAAACAACGCCTTGTTGAACTTCACTTAAAAATTGTTTGATTTGAGGTTTAGAATCTTTATTTTTGCCAAACCAGATTCTATTATCTTGTAGCATTTTTTCATAATTGTCCATTGAAGTTTGCCAACAGCTTCCACTAGGTGGATAAACAATTTTACCACTAGGCGTTGTAATAGGATAGTCATATTTTGCAGTATATGATTTTACAGAAAATCCTCCAGCTTTCCAATCTCCTCTAGGGTCATTGTCGGGATTTGTGTATCTTGTATTCATTTCTTTTGTGCGTGGCAATAAATTTGGTCTCCATATTTCTTTGTCTCTAGCATAAATTAAAATAAAATCGTGATTATCACTTAGCCATTTTGAATCATTTGCGGGAGAGTATTTTTTCTCCCAACAAATTGTAGCTACAAAATTCTCCCGCCCAAATACCTCATCACACAGCACTTTGAGATACGCTTGTTCGTTATCATCACATTGGATAAATATCACGCCATCATCACGCAGGAATTCTTTTGCGATAGTAAGGCGGTTTTTCATAAAAGTAAGCCAAGTGGAGTGATTGAATCTATCATTATATTGAAAGCTATCATTGCCTGTGTTGTAAGGTGGGTCGATGTAGATGAGCTTCACTTTGCCATAGATACGAGGGTTATTTTTAAGAGAGTGGAGAGCTAAGAGATTATTCCCTTTGATAAGGAGATTAGGAGAATGATTTATGCTGTTTTGAATCTTACTTCTACTCTCTGACACACTATTGGGGGGGGGGGGGGAGTGAAACTAGATTCTATGAATTGAAAATTACACAAAACTTTTGCTTCAAAAAGTCTATCAATGTCATCGTGTGCGATAACTTCATTAAAAAATATTTCTTTACCTTTTTGCTTATCGCTACTTTGTGTCCCTTTGAATACACAATCTTTATAGGGAAAATGAAGCACGACTTTAGAATTTTGCAAGAGATACGAGCCTACCTCATCGCTAAGCCCGATTTTATTTGCATATCTCGTATATGAGCTATCAAGTAAGCGGGAGTTGAGGAGACTAAGGAACTTCTCTTTTTCAAAAATTAAGCTTCCCTCAATCTGTGTGAAATACTCTTCTTTTGCGTGGCGGAGTAAAAAGGCTATGATTTGCTCTGGATTCTGTAAGCAAGTCATTCTTGCTTCATTAATACTCCCAAATTGTGCTTTTATTGTGTCAAAGAGTTTGTGTGGCATTGTGCTTCCCATTATTTATAGATATGAAATGATAAAAAATACCTAATATTATAATAGATAAATTCTTAGATTCCATAAATATTCTGGGTATAATTTCACTTTTAGTTTCATATCAAGGAATATAGCAATGATAAGCAAAAAGATTTTAGTTACCGGTGGGGCGGGATTCTTAGGCTCTCATCTCTGCGAGAGGCTTTTAAATCGTGGTGATGAAGTGCTGTGCGTGGATAATCTCTTCACCGGCACGAAGCAAAATATCCTCCACCTCCTCTCCAATCCACGATTTGAGTTTATGCGACACGATGTAACCTTCCCGCTGTATGTGGAAGTCGATGAGATTTATAACCTCGCTTGTCCCGCAAGTCCTGTGCATTATCAGTTCGACCCGGTGCAAACGACAAAAACTTCAGTGATGGGAGCGATAAATATGCTAGGACTTGCCAAACGTGTGAAAGCGAAGATTCTCCAAGCTTCCACGAGCGAAGTCTATGGCGACCCGGAGATTCACCCACAGATAGAATCTTATAAAGGCAGTGTCAATCCTATCGGCATTCGTGCGTGTTATGATGAGGGCAAGCGGTGTGCAGAGACACTCTTTTTTGACTATGAGCGTCAGCACAAAGTGCAGATAAAAGTGATGCGGATTTTTAACACTTATGGACCGCGAATGCACCCAAATGACGGGCGTGTGGTGAGTAACTTCATCTTACAAGCATTACGCGGGGAAGATATTACGATTTATGGTGAGGGGCGACAGACGCGGAGCTTTTGCTATGTCGATGACTTGATAAGCGGAATGATTGCCTTAATGGATAGTCGCGAGGGCTTCAGCGGACCTGTCAATATCGGGAATCCAAATGAATTTAGTATGCTTGAACTTGCCCAAAATATCATCGAGCTTACAGAATCTCGCTCAAAGCTTATCTTTATGCCATTGCCACAAGATGACCCCAAGCAGCGTCAGCCCGATATTAGCCTTGCAAAAAAGGAGCTAGGCTGGAGTCCGACTATCGAGCTAAGAGAGGGCTTAGAGAAAACAATAGCGTATTTTAGGGAACTTGTATAAACATGATAATTTTTGAAAGAGAGAATTCGAAATCAAGCAGATTAGATATTTACAGGATCAATATCAATATCAATACACTGCACGATTTCTATGGGTGTTTGTTCAAGTGCTTTGGTAATAATTTTTTGTAATAAAAAATTTTGTCTTGAACGCAATAAAATATGATAATAGAATCTATTTTTTAATTTTGGTATTGAACTTTCTGATAAACCAACAATTTCAAATTCTTGACATGAGTTATCGTTATTGGATTGAGTTTGTGTTATATGTTTGAGGGGTATTTTTTGTTGTATTGCATGTAAAATTGTTGCAAAATATTGTGTAAATCGCTGTGCTTTATATTGATTCTTGTGTGAAAAACTTATTAAGGCAAGTCTACAAAATGGCGGATAAAGTCCATCTCGCGAGAGAATCTCATATTCCAAAACTTTTCTATAATCACCCCATAGTGCATAGATTTCATCTGGTTTTCTTGTTTGTAAAATTGTCTTACCATTCTTTTTTCTACCGCTTCTTCCTGCCACTTGATAAAGCAAAGACAATGTATTTTCATGTGTAGAATAATCTGGAATGTGAAGCATATAATCAATTCCAATTACTATACTTAGAGAAACTTCGTGATAATCATGCCCTTTAGCAATCATTTGTGTGCCAATAAGAATATCAATCTTTTTTGCATTAAATGCATTAAGAGTCTCATTGAGTTTCTTTGTTGTTGTTATATAATCCTTGTCAAATATTGCAATATTTGGTTTATAACCCTGCATTATAAGCATCCCTTCAAGCTGTTTTTTAACCTCTTCTGTGCCAAATCTCATACCACTTAAATCATTACTACCGCATTTATCACAACACGCTGGAATTACCATTGTGTAATTACAATAATGACAAATCATCGAGTTTTTCTTCTGATGCAAACTCAATGAAATCGCACAAAATGGGCAGATAAATTTCTCAAGACAATTTCTGCAAAATAAAATCTTAAAATTCGCACGTGTTGGCACAAAAATAATAACTTGTTTTTTTGTATCTAATATTTTTCTGATTTCTGAAAGGATAAGAGTGCTGATACCACCATTCGCATTAGAATCAAACAATATTTCCTCTTTTGTGTTATAAAATTTTTGTGGTAAATAAGCTAGATATTGATTTTTTGTCGCTAAATAATAACTCTTCACGCTCGGTGTTGCACTACCTAAAATCACCTGAATCCCCTTTGTGCTAAGCAACATAGCCAAGTCTCTTGCATGGTATTTTGGTTGGCTATTTGATTTATAAGAACTATCATGTTCTTCATCAACAATTACTAAACCCAAATTGTGATATGGTAGAAATAATGCACTTCTTGCTCCTGCAATGATTTTTGTTTCCCCATTTTGTAGTTTTGTGAGAATCTTATCCTTTTGAACTTTTGTCCTCTTGCTATGCCAAATATCTGAAAGATTTGGAAACGCGTTTTGAAGACGTCTTTCTATTTGTGGAGTAAGTGAAATTTCTGGCATGAGCAAAAGGACTTGTTTGCCACATTTTAAATGTTCATAAATAATATGAAAATAAATTTCTGTCTTACCACTGCCTGTTGCACCAAAAATAAGACTTGTTGGTTGTTGCATACAACAATTGAAAATTTCTTGTTGATTTATTGAAAGAGAATGCAAAGAAACTTGTTGTAACAATGACTGATAAGAATCATCAGAAGTTGGTGATGGTAAAATAGAATCATGATTTTTTAAATGTCGTAACTCTTGATGGTTAGGTAGCCGATAATCTTTATGTGCGAGAGTGAAAATTTGTGCTGTTATGCCAATCTGTTTTATATAGTATTTACTTATAAAATGTAATAATTCTTTTTGCAATGAGGTAAAATAATAAGGTGAAATTTTTGCCTCAAGTAGCTTAAAATCATATTCTTGTATGGGTAAAATTGCCACAATAATACCCTGCGTTTTGCGTCCTGATACTTCTACTTCAACAACATCATCAATCTGGATAAAATCATGTATAAAATAAGTTAAGGGAAAGAGACGCGTGCCAATAATTTCCACAAGGATATGTTGAATCATTGAGACTGCAATTCCACGAGTAAATCCAATAGTTGCATTTCCGCAAGAGTTTGATCGCGTAAATTTGTTACAAACATAATGAGAATTTCTTCAAGTGTATAGTTGCTTTTTTGATCAAACACTTGAAAAATTTTATTACGACATTGAATATTTAAATGCGTAAGATTAAGACTAAAAAGTCTTCCCTCAACATGAATTTTAAGATGTGCAAGCACATTATTTTGCACTTGAGTATGTTGCGTTAGTTTATCTTCTAATACATTTTGTGATATATTAGAATCTTGGTATTCATTAATATGTTGTTGAGAATCTATTTTTGAGAATACAGATACACTCGAATCTTTAACTGGCATATTTTGGCTTTGTTGAATATCTTTTGTTCCATTTTCTAACATATAATTTTTATTAATTCTCTAATTTTTCTAAAAGTTGTGTTAATAATTGTTTGCCAGCGTTGATTTCTTCATGCAATTTAAAAAGTTCTATATCCTTTTCTTCATTTTGAGCTTTAATTGTGCTTATCTCTAGTTCTAATTCAGCTATGGTTTCTTCTTTTTCAAGAAGTTTAAATTCTAATTCTTCAATTTTTTTATTATGTCGAGAATCGAGAGTGTATCGCACATTATTTATGAGTGATAATAAGCCAACACCATTTGAATTTGCTTGCTTATTTGTGGAATTGTTCTCTATATTGCTTGTATTTGCATGTGTGTGGATAGAAGTATTTTCTGTGTTATAATGATTTTCTGTCATAGTTTCTCCTTAGATTCTATAAGTTTGAGTATAATTGTAGCTAAAAAAAGGTTCAATCGTGAAAAAAATCTTTAATTTATCCGCAAATTATTTTCCAGCAGGAGACCAACCAAAAGCCATAGAATCGCTTTGCAAACAAATCAAAGATAATCAAAAATACAATACACTCATCGGTGTTACAGGAAGCGGAAAAACTTTTACAATGGCAAATGTCATACAAAACCTTAATATGCCAACGCTTATTATGAGTCACAACAAAACACTTTGTGCACAACTTTATAGTGAATTTAAAAGCTTTTTTCCTCATAATCATGTCGAATATTTCATTAGTCATTTTGATTATTATCAACCAGAAGCTTATATTCCTCGTCGCGATTTGTTTATTGAAAAAGATAGTTCAATCAATGAAGAATTAGAGAGATTGCGTTTAAGTGCGACCACATCATTATTGGCATATAACGATGTGATTGTGATAGCAAGTGTTTCAGCAAACTATGGTTTGGGAAATCCAGAAGAATATCTTACGATGATTGAAAAACTTGAAATTGGAAAAACCTATAATCAAAAGAAATTATTAACAAAACTTGTGGATATGGGTTATACGCGTAATGAAACTTCTTTTGAACGCAGTAACTTTCGTGTAAAAGGAGAAATTGTTGATATATTTCCTGCATATAACGAAGTAGAATTTATACGCATTGAGTTTTTTGGAGATGAAATTGAATCCATTTGTATATTTGAAAGCCTTGATAACAAACGGGTAAAAAATTTAGAATCTTATGTTCTGTATGCGGCAAATCAATTTATTGTTGGACACAATCGATTAAAAACTGCCATAAAGAACATACAAGATGAGCTAGAATCTCGCTTGAGATTCTATGAAGCAGAAAATAGATTGGTTGAATATGAGAGATTAAAATCACGTACAGAATTTGATTTAGAAATGATAAAAGAAAATGGAATTTGTAAAGGAATTGAAAATTATGCTCGTCATCTTACAGGAAAAAATCCAGGCGAAACACCTTTTTCACTCATAGATTATTTTGAGTGTAAAAAGATACCATATCTTTTAATTGTTGATGAAAGTCATGTGAGTCTACCACAATTTGGAGGTATGTATGCAGGTGATAGAAGTCGCAAGGAAGTCCTCGTGGAATATGGTTTTAGATTGCCTAGTGCCCTTGATAATCGTCCTTTACAGTTTGAAGAATTTATCAATAAAAAAGCAAATTTTTTATTTGTATCAGCAACTCCAGCAAAACTAGAATTGGATTTAAGCAAAGATAATGTATGTGAGCAAATTGTCCGCCCTACGGGACTTTTAGATCCAATTATTGAAATCAGAGATTCTAAGACACAAGTCAAAAACCTCCTAGAAGATATTAAAATTTGTGTTGAGAGAAAAGAACGTGTGTTAATTACAACATTAACAAAGAAAATGAGTGAAGAACTTACAAAATATTATGCTAAAGAAGGAATCAAAATTGAATACCTTCATAGCGAAATCGACGCGATTGAACGCAACCATATTATACGAAATCTTCGTTTGGGACTCTTTGATGTGCTTGTTGGTATTAATCTCTTACGTGAAGGGCTTGATTTGCCAGAAGTGAGCCTTGTGGCGATTATGGATGCTGATAAGGAGGGATTTTTACGAAGTGAAACAAGTCTTATACAAACAATGGGAAGGGCTGCTAGAAATATTAATGGAAAAGTTATTCTCTACGCAGAAAAAACTACAAAGTCCATGAAAGTAGCTATTGATACAACAGAATATAGGCGTAAAAAACAACAAGAGTTTAACAAAATACACAATATTACACCAAAAAGCGTAAATCGTATTGTAGAATCTGAGCTAGGGTTAGAAGAAAGTGCGAATACATATAATAGATTAGGAAAAACAAAAGGTGCAAAGATACCAGCAAAAGAGCGAGAAGGAATCTTAAAAGATCTCAAAGCAAAAATGCTTGAGGCAAGTAAAAGGCTAGATTTTGAGGAGGCAATTAAATTGAGGGATGAAATAACAAGGATTAAAAGTCTATAACATTTTTTTATATTTTTAAAGACTAATTTTCATATTATTTGTATTTTGCAGAATCGCTATTTTCTAAAAACTTATCTTAATTTTATCAAGAAAAATTATAACCAAAAACTAATATTTTTTAATTGCAGAACATATAAAAGTATATCTTAATACTTTTATTACATAACAAAATCTACAAAAATCTCAGTAATTAAAATTTTGGTTATGGTGCAAAAATTTAATTTTCCTCTTTAATATAGAAAATATAATACTTTCTCGTAAAAAACTATAAGATTCTCTTTAATTTCCATAAGTTATTTTTGAAGTATCGCGAAGCTTTTTGAGTTTCTCTTGCACAATTCCTTCCATTTTTTGTTGTTTTAGGAGGTCGATAAGCTGCGTTTTCACTTGTTCAAAAGTCTGCGTTACAGGTGCATCTAATTTTTTCAAATAAATAATGTAATAACCATATCTTGTTTTCACAGGTGCTTTTGTATAAGTTCCTGCAGTCATTTTTTTCACTTCTTGTGCAAATTCTGGTGGTATTGCTGGATTATTGATTGGTAACTGCACTAACCCACCTTGATCTTTTGAGGCTGTATCCATAGAGAATTTTTTAGCAAGCTCTGTTATTTTTTCTTCCGTTTTTGTTTTTGGGACCTTTCCTATTTCTACAATAAGATTCTTGGCTTGATCTTCTTTTTGGACTAAGATATGTCGAACTTCTGCATTTTGTGTAATAAACATAGATTTATTATTATTATAAAATGTTTGTGCTTCAGCTTGCGTAACACTCACTGTTTTTGAGAGACTATCAACTTGTTTTTTTAACCATAATTGAGAAAGTAACTGCAAACTTGCCATTTTGAACTCTTCTGTTTTATCTAACCCCTCTTTTTTTGCTGCATTTGCCATAATTACACCACCAATTATTTCGTCTAATAATTGTGTTTTTTGTGCATCAGGCAAAGTATCATAATTAAAATTAGGATTTTGTTGTTTCAATGGAGCAAAAATAGAATCAGAAATATCTACTCCATCTACATTTACAAGAGTCTTTGCATTTACAAAAGGTGAGAGAGACAAACTTGCTATAACTGCAATTTGCACCATTTTCTTAAAAGTAAAATTTGTCATTATTACTCCTTAATAGTTTTTCATAAAATTTAAACATAGTGATTATTATATCTTTTAATGGTTAATTATTTCTGAATCATTCTAAAAACTTTTTTAGGAAAATGATCATATTTCTTCAAAAATTATTAACATCAAATAATATAAAGCAGTATCTTGTAATAATTTTTATAGAAAATTTAACGATATTTTTATATTTTCCATAGTTGATGTCTCAAACTTGTATATGAAACATAGTAAATGTAACAAGCTTATTTGCATTGATGAATTACTCAAGTTTATTGCGAACAAAAAACTAAATATCTTAAAACTTAAATATTACTTCATTTAGTGCATTTAAATGACTTATGTTAATAAAGTATCTTGCTAAACTTATAAATCACACTGTAATATTTTTCTCTCGGCTCAAGATGTATCAGAATTGGAGGTAAGCCTACAAACTATGATGTTGGATTGAAGTTAAAATAAGGCTTGTAGAATAAGAAGGAAATAGAGTTTAGAAAAAATACAAATCTTACATCTGCTTCATTAATGTTTAACAATGTATTGATATTTATCTATTCATTAAGTGTTTTTTTGGAATCTATATGATTTGAAAATTCAATTGTTTTCGAGGAATCTATTTGTTGATTTGTCTATTATTGTATTTCTTTACTAGTGTATGAACACAATAAGCAAATTTTAAAAAATAATTCATATGTTTTATTGTAAGTGGCAATATCAACTCAAATAACTTTTTCTTACCTCATTTTAAGGTTTATTTTATTTTTGTCTTACCTTTATAGGTCGCAACAACCTTGCTTGTGCCATCATTCATTAGCATCATCACATCATAAGTATCATCTGGAAAGCCCTGCTCCATACCCGGACTACCCTGTGGCATACCTGCAACTGCAATACCAATCACATCCTTTGGTTTTTCACTCAAAAGTTTTTTCACCTCATTATAAGGCACATGCCCTTCGATAGCATATCCATTAATCACAGCTGTGTGGCAACTTCTATATGGTTCTTTAATATTATATTGAGTTTTAATTTTCATAAAGTCATTTGTCTTGATTTCCTCAATTTTGAATCCATTTTCACTCATATATTTCGCCCAATGTCCACAGCACCCACAAGTAGGGCTTTCATAGATTTTTAGCACCTGTATAGCAGGATTTGATTTCGCATAGTTGTTCAGATTCTCATCGGCGATAACAAAACCTGATACAGAGAATATCAAAAATGTAGCGATGATGATTGTTTTATTCATTTTTAATCCTTTTGAGAAATTATTTTACTATTATAACAACAATCTTATTAATCTTTCAAATGTCTTTATAAATTTCTTATTAAAAAAGTGTGCGTTCATTAGTTTTTAAATGCCATTCACCTGTCTTATCGTCCTCATAATACGCAATATCTTGCAATATCTCTTTTATCATTTTGTTATTGGCTTGGACTCCATTTTTAGAGAGAGGTATGATAGATAAAACTAATTCATCAAAACTCACTCCCTTTTTAGCTTCTTTAGCTCTGCCTAGTGCGGCTTTGACAAGGTATTCTATGCGTTTTTCAAGCGGAATCGCATAGTTTGTAAAGCTCGCATTCACTCGCAAATGATATTTTTGATGTATATCAAGTTCAAATCTTTCATTAATTGCTGGGATAAAGGTTTCAAATTTCCCCGCTATCAAGTCAAGGTAATTGTGATTCATTGATTTAATCACAAGACTATTCCATATTTCTTCCAAACTTGCCCCATTGTTTTCAACAATAATTTCTTCTATATCTTGAAACATACGTTCCATAATATCCATACCTACTGCAAGTTTAGCGCGAACTTTTGCATTATCGACTTTTTTGAAATAAATAATAATCTGTCCTTTTAAAACGCGTGTAGGATTCTGCACTTTTTTAAAACTCGCTTGTCCATTATCCTGCTGGACACTTCCTACATATTCAAACCCCACATTTTCAGCACTATCTACCAAAGTCTGCCATAATTTTGGGTCTTGATGTTGGAATACAAAGGCAAGCCATCGGTTAAATTTCAGCACACGGTGCATTTCTTGTAAAGATTTTTTCATCAAGTCATAATAATCATAGCGAGACTTTTCAAGACTTCCTTTCTCGATACATTCTTTTTCTCTAAGGCTAGAATCCACAGGTAAATCAAGCCACACATTCCACATCGTGCTTAAGTCTAAATATGGAATCTTCGCTCCATAAGGTGGGTCAGTGTAGATAAAATCAATACTTTCAGATTCTATCTCTGCCAAATGTGTTGCATCAGCTTGGAATATCTTATCGCCATTAGTTTTATTCTCTCTTGCATCAAGCTTCTTTAAATCCCCTCTTTGAGCTATCATCGCACCCTTAAAGTCTTTAATAACATTTTGTGTCGGGTGAAAATAAGCTGAATAAAAATAATCGCCTACGCAGTCTCTTAGCTCCTTTTTGCCCTTAATAATGCGTTTTATTTTGCCTTGAAAAATTTCTGCTATTTTGTGTTTGGCTGGGTCTGGGGCTATTCTATAACGATAATAGGCATAAATTCCGCTTACCCCACCCCCTCGTGGTGTCTCATGGAATGTCAAATTACACATTGTTAAGGTATTATAAAATGCTAAAAGGAGGGAATATCGAAGGTTTTTATTGCGGATTCTATGTTCTTTGCTCCCGCTTGGTGTCGTGTATTTGAAAATGAGCGTTCGTAAAATCGCAAGTTCAGCAAGTTGTCTTTTACTAAAAAGCCCTAGCACACTCTCTACATCACTTCCTTTTGGCAAAATCTCATCTTTGGGAAGCCATAATATTTTTTCTTGCTCACTTGCATTTGCGATTTCCCCAAATTCCTTATCTATGGCATTGGGATAGTAGGCTGCATTTTTTAGAATCTGCCTTGCTTCTTTCTCATTGTGAGGTTTTAGATTCTCAAATTCTGCGATAATTTTTTCACCCAAACTATCTAACTCACCTAAATCACATTCTGCACATAATGCCTTTGTCATAAAAATGCTTAGCGGATTTAAATCTGTGTGGATTCCAATGCGATTATTCATCATCGCCTCAATAGCAGTAACGCCACTCCCACCAAACGAATCAAGGACAATATCGCCCTCATCGGTGAAGTTAAGAATATTTTTGGTAACGATGTCCCAACTCTGTCTCGTAAAATATGCAGTGCAACCAAAATATCGTGCTTTGGCTTGTTTTTGTGGATTAGAAATCGCTTGAGGCAGGGGGCGATTGAGATACCATTCTTCGCTTTTTTTAGGCTTTGTGTGCTTCGTGCCAAGTATTTGTTTGAGAGATTCTAGCGGTGTTGTGAGATATTGTCTAAGGAGGGCAAGTGTAGAATCTTGTATATTTACATCTTTAGAATCTTCCTTGTTAGAATCTCGTTTTTTAGAATCTAGCTCATAAGGCAAATCAAGCTCACACAAAGGATTTTGCTCATCGGTTTTAAAAAGTATAAATTTCAAGCCATTACACAGGGCATAATAGGGAGTTTTTATCTGCACAGCGTAGCTTAAGGCTTGTTTTTCACTATCAGAATCTTTGTCTATATTGATATTTGGAGCTTTTGCATCAAGCACACAATGGGGCTTAGAATCCACATAGAGCGTATAATCAGGTATAAGATTTGCCTCAATTTTTTTGTTGCTTCCTATGATGATTTTTGCTTTTGTTGTTTTGGAAAGCTCCATTTCTAGCTTGTGTGCGTGAGATTGTGTATCGGTGTATTTTGTATTCGATGTGTTTGCTTTAAAATCCTCTTTAGAATGTTGAGTTTTTATATCTTGAGATTCTGTATTCTTTTGAATTATAGAATCTTCTATATTTGTTTCTTTGGATTTCTCTATCGCTGCACCTTTACTTTGAAACCCCATATTTTGAAGCAAGGGTGCAATGATAAATTCCCGCACAGAATCTTCTTTGAAGTTCTCATTTTTGAGGGCATTAAAATCGAAATCTAGATTCATACCAATCCTTAACTATGTTATGCAAATATCTCAAGACTTTTATTTCACTCGTGAGGAATATAAAATAAAATTGCATTATAGCTTAAGCTATTTTGTTCTAAGTAAATATTCCTCATATTAAATCTAGTCATTAATTAAAAAAAATATTGTATAATCTTAATTACACTTGATTCAAAAAATTACAAAGCACTTTCTAAAATTCTAAAGGAATCTAAAATGCCAACATCTAATAAGAATACACATGCCCAACATGACCAAAATTGTGTGGCAATTACACCAAAACGCACAGATATTAAAACCATTTTATTGATTGGCTCAGGACCTATTGTCATTGGACAGGCATGTGAATTTGATTATAGTGGCACACAGGCGGCAAAGACGCTTAAAAGCTTAGGTTACAAAGTCGTGCTTATCAATTCAAATCCCGCTACGATAATGACAGACCCAGATTTTGCCCACCGCACTTACATCGAACCTATCACAGAGGAAATCATAGCTGATATTATCAAAAAAGAAAATGTCGATGCGATTTTGCCCACAATGGGCGGACAGACAGCATTGAATGTCGCTATGAGTATGTATGAACGAGGTATGTTAGAGGGTATTGAGTTTTTAGGGGCGAAGCCAGAAGCGATAAAAAAAGGCGAGGATAGACAAGCATTCAAAGAAGCAATGCTCAAAATCGGTATGGATTTGCCTAAGTCGCGTTATGCCTACACGGAGGAGGAGGCACTCGAGGCGGCAAAGGAGATAGGCTTCCCGCTCATTATCCGTGCAAGTTACACGCTTGCAGGTGGTGGCAGTGGCGTGGCTTATAATATTGATGAGTTTAAAGTAGTCGCTAGGACGGGCTTAGAGACAAGTCCTATCAATGAGATTCTTATTGAAGAATCTTTGCTTGGGTGGAAAGAGTTTGAAATGGAGGTTATTCGCGACAAAAACGATAATTGTATCATCGTGTGCAGTATTGAGAATCTCGACCCTATGGGCGTGCATACGGGAGATTCTATCACCATCGCTCCAGCTCTCACACTTACAGATAAAGAATATCAGCGAATGCGTGATGCGAGTTTTAAAATCCTGCGAGAAATCGGCGTAGATACCGGCGGGAGCAATGTGCAATTTGCCATTAATCCGCAAAATGGGCGAATGACCGTGATTGAGATGAATCCACGCGTTTCGCGTTCTTCCGCACTTGCCTCAAAAGCAACAGGCTATCCTATCGCAAAAGTCGCCACAATGCTTGCAGTGGGGTATAGCCTCGATGAAATCACCAACGACATTACAGGCACACCGGCGAGTTTTGAGCCAAGTATTGATTATATTGTTACAAAGATTCCGCGATTTACTTTTGAGAAATTCCCACAAGCTGATTCTACACTGACCACTTCGATGAAGTCTATCGGCGAGGTTATGGCGATTGGCGGGACATTCAAAGAGTCGTTGCAAAAGGCGTTATGTAGCCTAGAGACAGGGCTTTTTGGCTTTAATAGAATCTCTACGGATTTAGAGCTTATCAAAAAAGAAATTCGTCGTCCAAACGCAAATCGCCTCCTTTATATCGCAGAGGGCTTCGGGCAGGGAATGAGTATTGATGAGGTGCATCAGCTTTGTAATATTGATAAGTGGTTTTTGAATGAGATACGCGAGATTATTGAGGCAGAAAATCTCATCACAAGCGAGATTTTGCACCACGCAAAACTAATGAGAAAAATAAAAAGCTATGGATTTAGCGATAAAATGATAGCGTATTGGCTCAAAGAAAATGAGAATCTTGAGATTTCAGAATCTGAAGTCTATCAAGCTAGACTTACATTAGGGATAAAGGCACGATACAATGAAGTCGATACTTGTGCGGCGGAATTCCCTAGTCTCACAAGCTATCTTTACTCAAGCATTGGGGATTTTGAGGAGGTAGATTCTCAATCTTGTGAGAATGCGATAAAGCAAACAAGCGATAACCTCTCTCATTCATCACAGGAAAGCAATAAATCCAAAGTGCTTATTATCGGCGGAGGACCAAATCGCATAGGGCAGGGCATTGAGTTTGATTATTGTTGCGTGCATGCGAGTTTTGCCTTGCGTGATTTGGGGGTGCAAAGCATTATGTATAATTGCAATCCCGAGACTGTGAGCACAGATTATGACACGAGCGATACGCTTTATTTTGAGCCTATTGATTTTGAGCATGTGCAATCTGTGATTGAACGCGAGAATCCACAAGGCATTATCGTGCATTTTGGCGGACAAACTCCGCTTAAACTTGCAAACTCTCTTACGAAAACTAACGCACAGATTATCGGCACGAGTGCGAGAGTTATTGATATTGCAGAGGATAGGGAGAAATTTGCGAAGTTTGTAGGTGATTTGGAGTTGCGACAACCCGAAAATGGCATTGCTTTTGAAAAAGAAAGTGCGTATAGTATCGCAAACAAAATTGGCTTCCCGGTGCTTGTGCGTCCGAGCTATGTGCTTGGCGGACGCGCGATGAGAATCGTCTATGATAATGAGGAGCTAAAGCTCTATATGGACGAGGTTTTAGCCGTGAGCGAAAGCTCTCCGGTGCTGATTGATAAATTCCTTGATAGTGCGATAGAGCTTGATGTGGATTGTGTATGCGATGGGGAGCGGGTGTATATCGGTGGGATTATGGAGCATATCGAGGAAGCGGGGATACATAGTGGCGATAGTGCGAGTAGTCTGCCGACCTATAATATTGCTGAAAGTATGCTTGATGAAATTGCGCAAACAACGGCAAAAATCGCATTGAAGCTTGGTGTAATAGGGCTTATGAATGTGCAGTATGCGATATATAAGGGGAGCTTGTATCTTATTGAAGTTAATCCTCGTGCGAGTCGCACCGTGCCATTTGTGAGTAAGGCGACAGGAGTTCCACTTGCAAAAGTCGCTACGAGAGTGATGTGGAATCACAAGACAAGGGCAATGAGTGATGTGGCTTTGAGCGAGAATAGAGAATCTATCCTTGAAGAAGCTTTGAGATTCTATGATGTTTTCAAGAAAGTGGATTTTGCTCAAACAATATGGCAACCTAAGCGATTACACTATGTGAGCGTGAAGGAATCTGCTTTTCCATTTAATAAACTACCCGGCGCGGATTTGCTACTAGGACCAGAGATGAAAAGCACGGGCGAGGTAATGGGTATAGGGGAGAGTTTTGCCCTTGCTTTTGCCAAAAGCCAACTTGCGTGCAAGAATCCACTTCCACTCAAAGGAAAAATCTTTATTTCACTTCGTAATAGCGATAAAACTTCAGCGATTACTTTAGCAAAAGACTTTGTCGAGCTAGGTTTTGAGATTGTCGCTACGCTTGGCACACATAAAGTGATGAGTGATGCGGGGATAGAGGTTAAGTCTGTGCTGAAGGTAAGTGAGGGACGCCCGAATGTTAATGATATGATTACAAATCGTGAAATTGCAATGGTAATTAATACAACAACCACAAAGGATAAACCAGATGCAAGACTTATTCGTGAGTCGGTTTTAAGGGCAAATATTCCATATTTTACAACAATTTCTGGTGCAAAAAGTGCACTCACAGCATTACAAGAGATTCTCATTAATCGAAATACTGTGCAAGATTCTCAAGATACAAAAAGCCCTAATAACGCACAATCACATGGAGCTATAAGAGGAGAAAAAGGATATTCCCATACCATCGAATGTGCGAAAGCCTTACAAGATTATTTAGATAAATTTTAAGAGTAACAATTTTTATTTTAGGTTCTATTTATAAATCCTTTTTATATGATGAAAAAATAGATTGAGTAGGTGGCGACAATAAAAAGGACTCTTAATATGATAAAATATTTATATCTTTATTTCATAGGCTTTTCATATTTATTTTTTAGTGCATGTTCAATTAATCATGAAATACTTTCGCTGATTGAAAGTAAAAAAGTTGGTTTTATAAGTGATGGGAGCTATGTTTTACAAGATCCACCAAAGGATAAAGCACGCATTTATGTTTTTCGTGATAATAGTCCTGTTGGTTCTTATTTGGGGTATACATTACGCATTCAATATGATCCGGAACTTGATTCCAAAGGTCGTCCAGATTACCATAATTATCAAGATTCGCTAGGCTATATGGCTACTGCAAGAACATTTTATGCTGATATTTGGGTAGGACATAGAGTAGCTATTATGGCACGCACAGAGGCAACTTCTTATCTTGTTTTTACGCCTATGGAAGGACAAATTTATTGTATCAAGGGGAATATGAAAAATGGTTGGAGTATGCCTCGTCCAAATATTGTTTTTGTAGGAAAAAGAGCTTGTGAGGAAGCTTGGATTGATTATTTTAAAAGTGAAAATATTGACTTTCAGAATCAATGGAGAAAAGTATATAATGAACGAGGAGATAGGATTTTAAGCGAATCCCCATTTCCAACACAACAAGAAGATTCTGGCAATTAATATGGCTACAAATGATGATTTATTAATAATTTTTACTCATTAGAAATTATTATATAAGATTTAAAGAATTTATTTTGAATATTTACAAAGAGTGAGTTGGATTAATTATTGTAATGTATAATAATATAGAATCTTTAGACTTACATCATATAAAAATACTATTTGGTTCTTATGTATTTTTAATTCCAATAATTATGCTAAATCAAATATGCTTGAGGTGTTGATGATTAGTTTTTATAAATTCAATATTTTTTATTCTCTTGATAGAATTTTAATGAATACCGCTCAACGCAAAAGCCTTAAAGGTTCTAAACGTTTTTGTATGGAATTTTTATATTTTGGTATAAAGCAAGCTAGAGCATGTTTGTTTGCAGGATTATTTTTCATAGCTATATTTTGTGTGCCTCATGAAGGACTTTTTGGTTTTTATCGCTATGATTTACTTTTAATTATAGCTCTTTTAATACAAGTTTTTATGGTATTTTCAAAACTTGAAAGCACTGATGAACTTAAAGCGATTTGTTTGTTTCATTTTCTGGGTTTTCTCCTTGAAACATTTAAAACTTCTGTGGTGCAATCTTGGGCTTATCCCGACTTTGCCTATAGTAAAATTTTTGGTGTGCCTTTATTTTCTGGTTTTATGTATGCAGCTGTGGGAAGTTATATTATTCAATCATGGAGACTTCTTGATATAAAAGTGCGTCATCATCCACCTTATCAACTTGCTATTTTTGTATCGATGTTAATTTATTTAAACTTTTTTACTCATCATTATATAGGTGATTTTCGATATTATATTGCAAGTTTCTTGCTTGGGCTTTATGCAAGAAGTATGGTTCATTTTACACCCTTAGATAAAGAGAGGAAAATGCCTTTGCTTCTGTCATTTGCATTCGTGGGGTTTTTTATATGGTTAGCAGAAAATCTTGGTACATTCTTTGGTATTTGGAAATACCCCCATCAGCTTGGTGCATGGGCTATTGTAAGTGTTGGAAAATGGGGTGCGTGGAGTTTAGTCATTGTGATGACTTTTACAATAACCACTTTTTTAAAAGATATAAAAGCAAAAATTCACATTGCAAAATAAAATAGAAATCTAAGAAAATATTTAACATTTTGTATGGTATTTATTATTAAATTGTGAATTTTTACTTTTATTTATATAAATGTTGTTAATTCTATGTGTTGTAATTTTAGGGTTTTTATGAAACAGATATATTTAATGTTTGTAAATTCAATATTTTTTACTCTTTCTGATAGAATCCCAATGTCTCAAAAATATAATCAATATCTTAAGTCATTGCAATAAAAGCTCCTACATTTATGTTAAATATTTTTTTATTTTATATCATTTATGGGATTCCTCGATAGGTTACAACAAGGTTAAGATATATAAAATTATTTTATAACTTGCAAACTAAAATAAAAAACTTTAAAAAATACAATTTTAATTCATTTTTTCTTTTAAAATTTGCTTAAATATGGTATCATACACAACACATTTTATTTTTCCTTTGAGGAGTTTTGATTATGAAAAAGTTTTTAATATTTGCATTTGTAGCAGGTTTAGCAGGTTTCTTTGTGGCTTGTGATGATAAAAAAGAGGCAAACAAACCTTCTGCTACTTCTACCGAGAAACCCGTAGCTACTGAAGCACCAGCGACTACTGAGCAACCAGTAGCAGAACCAGCTACTGACACATCTGCAGAACCGGCAGAACATAATCACGAAGGCACTGAAGCACCAGCGACTACTGAGCAACCAGTAGCAGAACCAGCTACTGACACAACGACAGATAAAGCAGATAGCAAGTAGTTGTCATTAATTTCTAGTTAAAATATTACTTACCTCCATCTTTTTAGCTGAAAAGATGGATTTTCTCCATGATACCCTTTTTAATTCTCTTGAATAATTTTTATCATAATTCATATTTTTAAGGATATTATTTGCAAATAATGCAATTTGATACTCAAGCATATATACAACAGAAAGGTATTCTAAAATCTCTAGAAATGTTTGTTGACCTCTTATTACATTGGGGGAAAGTTCATAACCTTAGTGGTGCAAAAGAAAAAGATTCTATTTGGAAACAAATCAAAGATAGTCTCTTGCCAATAAGCTTTTTACAAGATTTTCGCACTTGTATTGATATTGGTAGTGGGGCTGGTTTCCCGCTCTTATTTTAGCACTATGCTATCCAGAAAAGCATTTTTATTTACTTGAACCAAAAGCCAAAAAAGTAGCTTTTTTAGAAAGTGTGCGCCTTGCCCTTAGAATGGATAATATTGAAATTATAAAGGGGTTTTCTTATAATATTTGCAATATTAAAGCAGATTTAATTACTTCACGAGCAGTTTGTGAGAGTTTAGTTTTAATACAAGGAAGCAAACATTTGCTCTTAAATGGCGGTTATTACCTCTTTTTTAAAGGTGCAAACACATATACAGAATCTACATTGCTAAAAAATTTCCAATGTCAAACTTTTTCTTTTCCGCAACGTACCTTTATTTACGCAAGAGATAAGAGCTGAAATTCTGATTTGTCTCATATATTACTAAAATATATGGAATTAGATTTTGATAATATTTTTAAGAGTGAAATCTTAGATTTCGTTCTTTATAAAACTATTCTTGAAAATTAAAAATTCATTATAAAAACTATGATATTTTTATTATATTGCTTTATCAAAATTAATACGTGGATCAATGACCATATACAACATATCACTAATGATTCCAGCGATTAAACCAATTAATGTAAAAATAAATAGTGTCCCAAAAACGATAGGATAATCTCTTGTAATAATGCTATTATAGCCAAGCAACCCTAATCCATCAAGGCTAAAAATAATTTCTATTAAAAGATTTGCACCAAAAAACATGCCCACAAAAGTAATTGGAAAAAGTGAAACAATTAGTAGCATCGCATTGCGAAATATATGTCCATATAAGATTCTTATGTTACTTGCACCCTTACTTCTTGCTAATAGCACATAGGATTTTCCCATTTCATCGAGAAACGAGTTTTTAACAAGTAAAGTAAGACTTGCAAAGCCCCCAGCACAAATGCAAGTGATTGGCAGGACTAAATGCCAAAGATAATCTTTAACTCTATCAAATGTTGTAAGTGAATCAAAGTTATCACTTACTAATCCTTTTAATGGAAAAATATCAAAAAAATTCCCCCCAGTAAATAATATAATGAGTAAAATTGCGAGTAAAAAAGAGGGGATAGAATATAAAAAAGTGATAAGAAGACTCGTAAAAGAATCAAATTTTTCTCCATTCCAACAAGCTTTTATAATCCCCAGAGGAATGCTTACAAAATAAATAATCAATGTGCTAAAAATACCAAGTGAAATAGAAACACTAAGCTTTTCTTGAATAATATCAATCACACGTTCTTGTCGATAGAAACTTTCACCAAAATCGAATTGAATATAATGTTTCAACATAAGAAAAAATCTTTCTCCAATAGGTTTATCAAATCCATACATTTTTTTTAGTTGTTCAAGTAGCTCAGAATCTAATCCTTTTGCACCTTGATATGCCCCAAGATGAATACTCCCAACATTGCTTTCACCATGAATGGAATTTGCAATCTTCGCACTCATTTGCTCCACAGGACCGCCTGGTGCTAGTTGAATAATGAAGAAATTAATCGTAATAATACCAAGCAAAGTTGGAATCATCAACAAAAATCGTTTGCAAAAATATGCGAACATAATGCCCTCTATGTATATGAATACAGAATCCTTAATTGCAGTATTTTATCGGAACTTTTCTATTTTATTCTTAAAATAGAAACAATTAAGGTAGTTTCTCCCTAAATTCAATGATACAATATTGCAATTTTAAACATAAGTAGTAAATTTTAAGAGATTGAAGCTATTGTGTAATTTTTATTAAAAAAAAGTCAAATTACCTCTGAAAAAAGTTATTTTTTTGTTATTTTTGTCAAAAATATGAGGAAAAATGCTAAATTTTATCATGAATTAAGTTGAATTTGAATACAATATAGAACTATTCTTTAAATTCTGCTAAAAAAGGAAAAATATGTTGAATATTACAAATATGATGTACATTTCATATAAGAAATTAGAATCTATAATATATTCCAAGCAAATCAATGATTCTATAGTGTATAAAGATAGGAACATAAAACAACATAAAACAACGCGATTGATACCATTGTTTAAAACTTTTTTGTTGGGTGGCATTCTTACGACATGTGTGTATGGACAAGGCAAAGCTGATGATTATATGCGTGCATCTCTTGAAAATCTTTTTGACAATACGAGTGCATTTGAATGCGATGGAAATAATCGTTCTGCAATCTGCACTACACCACGATATGATACCAATGTAATAGGATTTAGTCTTAAAGATTTTCGTTATACTGTTGATTATCTTGATACAAGAGTAATTGAACGTGTAAGTGGTAGTTTGGAAACAACTGGATTTGAGAGTGAAAAAAGTCAGTTTTTACCAAAAGCATTTGAATGTTCAGATTTTACACAAGTAAATGATGAAAAAAAGCAAGTCAATGAACAATTGCTTTGCACAATCACAAGTGATTATTATAGTGTATGGTTTCGCGTGAAAGCAAAATCCACTTCACCTCTTTTGCAAACCAATAATATTATGGATTTTATGCAACAAACTACGGCATTTTTGAATAAAATTTCAAAACGTCTCTCAAATATAGATGATAAAGATAAATTTCAAGATGAAGTGAATAAAATTTCAAAAACTCTTAGCAAGATTGATACAAATATTTATAGCATAGAAGCCATCATCACAAAACCAGAACTACCACAAAAAATCTATGAATATCTCTTTGCTGATATGTTAGATAATGAGCAATACATGTCTGAAATGCGTTCAGAACGTTATAATCAGCTTTCAAGAACACTTTATAATTCAGGTGTTGGATATATATATGGACATGCAATGGGATATGTTTGGGGGAATGATAAAATTGATGAAAGAACTAAAGAAAGCCTAAATCGTTTGCTTACAGCATTTAGAGATTCCGCAATGCTTGATTCCAATGTAAGAAAAGTTTATATCAAACTTACTAACCGCACAAAGCTTGGCTTTAACCTTGGCAATGCTTTCAATAGAGCTATGCAGAAAGTCCAGTCTTTACATAATTCTAGAATCAAGAAAGAATATGCTGGGAGGAGTATTAATGTATTCGATGGGGATTTTCTTAATCGTTACAGAATTGAATCGGGCGTGATGAGGGCAAAAAATAATATTCGTTAAGCCTCTCATTACATTATGAAGTAATATTTTGTAATTATAACAACATAATAATGCTACTAAAGTAATCTCAAATTTGCAGAAACAAGATTATCATGAAAGTCGTATCTTGATAATCTTAAGCTACTTTTATATTGTTTAGTCTAAATATCCATTGACCCACAATTGCTTTAATAATACATTATCTTATAGTATCAAACTCTCATTTCACATTGCGGTACGGCACATTCTTCTCGCAATGAAGCAATAATACAATTCAATAATGAAAACATAGTTGATGGGGATAGGGTAATTTGGTCAGGAAGAGAAAACCATGGAAGTGGTTCGGATACCTTAACAATTGAAAAATATAAAAATGGAAAGAAAATTTCTGTTGTATCTGTTGTAATAAAAGATTCTGGATTTTCCCTCACTTGCGTAATGCTTGATTATAATGGAATGAACATGATGTCCAAAATATCAGAAAAATATAAACACTATCATCTCAACAACATAGACAACTTCTCATCTAGATTTATTATACACTATGGTAATGAGGACCAAATCACTTTGCCCTCTGAAGTATCTGGCTATACAAGCGGAGAATTTGATAGTGCAGAGCAAAAAACAGGCAAATGAATAGTAAAAAGTTGCCAACAAGATTCTGATAAAATTGATGAATATAAAGGACTAGAGAGCTTTATACAAAAAATAGAATCCCACTATAAAAAAGCAAACTTCATGGCACACAAAAGGAATGGAAAAATAATAAATTGATAAAAGAGGAGCATTATGAAAATGATGTATTACATGGCACATTACAAAGAATGGGATATGAAAGGTAATCTCATCAAAGCAGAAATCTATGAGAATGGCAATCGAGTGCAGATTATACGATAACCTAGAATCACATAAAAAGATACTTGTGTATATTTTACACTTATGTCGAAAGAGGATGAATTAAAATGTTATCATCGTAAAAAATGCTTAGAATAGGTCAGAATGTGAAAATATTGAGAGTTATATAATGCTGGTTTTCTTAATTTTAGCTTCCACAAAACTATTTTTCACATTCTATTATCAAGAGATTGAGTCATATTTAAGAAATTGTATTATAATCCTAAGAGTTACCAAAATTTAAGGAGATTGTATGAAAATAGCAAAAGTTTTTATGTTAGGTGTTTTGTTATTAGGTGTAAATATGAATGCAGGTAAACTAAAAAGTAAGTATGATTTTGAGACGACACTAGGGAATGTCAAAAGCGAGATTGAGAAACTACAAATTAACATTTTTGCAGAATATAAGCATTCTGATAATGCAGAGAAAGCGGGTGTAAAGCTCAATCCAACAAGTGTAATAGTCTTTGGGAATCCAAAAGTTGGCACAACGCTTATGCAAGAAAATCAAAAAATTGCTATTGAGTTGCCATTGCGAATGAATATTTATCAAAATGATAAGAATGAAGTATTTGTAAATTTTATCGAGTTGGGTGAAATCGCAAAAAAATATAAGATTAAAAATACGCAAACTATTACAAAAATGTCTAATATGCTTGAATCTATTGCCAAAAAAGCAAGCGGGAATTAAGCGAAAATTCGAGAATCTAATTTAAGATTCTCAAAATTCCTTGCTTTAGGGTTATTGTATTGAACACAATAAGAGGGTGAATATCAAAATTTCACTTTACCAAGATTAGAATATCCTTTGAATACAATACAAAAGTCAATCAAGAGGGTTTCTACTTAAAAAATCAAATTAATAAGAGAAATACCATACAGAGTATCTAGTTGCCTGATTTTACATGTCAATTATCTCATTCTTAGATTTTTTCAATTCATTTATATTTTATTCTTTAGAATCTTATGTTTGATATTATACATTCACATTATTTTCTTCTTATAGATTTCCTCTTTATTTCTTTAAACTCTCTTATGTATAGAATCTTGTTGTTTATTTAACATTTAATACTACAATTATTTTATAACATCTATAATAAAGATAGGATATGTATGATATTGTTTTAATTAGTGTTGATTCTCCTATAATGCTTGGAATCTATAAGCACTCTCAAATAAATCAAGATTCTGAACTTTTATTTTCTCTTGCAATAGAGGGGCAAACGAGTCATATTTTACCTCTCTTAATGAGCATGATATTCTCCAGAGATACCCCGATGCAACATATATGTGAAAATCTTGGAATCTTGCAAAATAAAAACCTCAATGGTAAAATATTGGAAAATATAGCACTTAAATGCAAATTGAAGGAATATGCGATGTCGTATGATCTCCTTAAAAGTTCTGGTAATTTTTCTTTGCAATACATGGATTTTATTCTTCAAAATAAAAATACTGATAAAACACAATTATTTACACCTATGATTTTATTACCACAACAAGATTCTGAAGGACATCAAAAACAATATGTAACAGCAGACATTCTTGAATCTTTATCGCTTTCTTTTATTCAAATTCTCCATTTATTAAGCTACTTTCATGAAATCAGCGGAATTTATTATGCTCGGGGTGTTGGTAGTCTTAGTGCGATAAAACTCACGCATATATTTTTACAAACTTTATATATCGTAAAAAAAATCCCTCTTTATGCGATAAATAGCTTCTATTTTAGTAATTATAATGAAATTAAAGCATTTGGAAATCTATCATTTTTTTATGAGAATTCACATAATGACAGATATATAAAAAATCTGGAAAATAAATTGACAAATTATCATTATGAAGTCAAGGAGCAGAAAACAGATAGTCTAGATTCTCACTTGTATAATTGCATATCGTTAAAAAGAAGTTCTGGACGTGATTTACAGTTGTTGTTGCCAATGACACTGAACAAGTCTGATTTTAAAGAATCTTGCACACCGCTTTATATTACACCCCCACTTTAAATTTATATAGCAACATGTGTATAAGTTTAAAGTAAATTTATTTTTGTGTGATATTAAGATTCTAGAAGCTTTTTTTGTAAAATATTTGCGTAAAATTTTATGCCACAATTTTATAAAGTTATTGTAAGCGAACAGAAGAGTGCGAGAGATTTGCCAACCTAATCTTGCTCCACTTCGGTAAACGCCTTTGTTAAACCAAAATATTGTAAAGCAGCCATAATATCAACAAATTGTTGCACATTAGCATCTTTATCTGCTTTGATAATAATATTTGTATCGCTATCAACACTACGCAAATATCCATAAAGTTCAGCTTTCTCGACAGGACGAGAATCAACATAGACTTTTCCATCTTTATCAAGGGCGATATTGATTTGTTTAGAATCTATGATTGTTTGCATTTCTTCATCAACTTGGGGGATTTGTATTGGGAGCTGTGAGGATACGCTAAATGAAGCAGAAACAAGTACAATAACGAGTAAAACAAGCATAATATCAATAAATGGAACAAGATTCAAAGAGTCAATTTTTTTCATGAGTGGCCCCTTGATTTTTATGCTCACTTTTATATTGTGCAATGAGATCTTTGATTTGAGAATCAAGTTCCTTTGGAAGATTGTTTATCTCTAAAGAATCGTGTATATCATCTTGATTATAAGAGTTTGCAGTATTGTTTTGAGAATTGAGACTTGATGAATCTTGTTTATTTTCTTTATGTATCATTTTTGGCATTTTATGTATCTTTGACCCTAAATCTGCATAATCTTGAAATTGATAGGGCATATCACGATTATCTTTTGTGAGTTGATTAATTGTTGTATCCTCTCTAGAATCTAATCGTGGATTTTGTTTATTTTTTATTATCGGAGTGTTAAATATATCCCAATTTGTAAGGATAACTTCAGCTTTACGCAATAAAAGGTTATAAAAAACAATGCTTGGTATTGCCACAATAAGACCAAGAGCTGTTGCCCGCAATGCCATTGCCAATCCAGCCATAATACTCTTTGTATCAAGAATGGTATGCACCCCAATACTTGCAAAAGTTAGCATAATTCCAATAACAGTCCCCAAAAGCCCAACATAAGGAGCGTTCGATCCGATTGTTGCAACAAGTGTAAGCCGTTTATGCAAGTCTAACTCTAGTTCACGTCTATCTTCATAATCATCAAGTCGAATGATGGAGTAAAACCATAATCTCTCAATACCAATAGCGATTACTAATAAACTAAGAAAGATAAGAAAACCAAAGATTCCATAATCAAAATAACTTGCATAAGTTGCAATTTTTTCCATTATTTATTACTCCTTTTAGGATATTCATAGTTTTTCATACTTGCTTGTGCTTCTCTCGCTAGTTCTTTGCGTTTAATAGTTTCCCTCTTATCATATTCTTTTTTTCCTTTTGCAAGTGCAATGATTATTTTTGCATAACCCTTTTTATTAAAGTAGATTTGTAATGGAATAATCGAAAGCCCTTTTTGACTTACTTGCCCAAATAGTTTATCAATTTGCTTTCTATGGAGTAATAACTTACGCACTCGTTTTTCGTCAGGCTTAAAATAAGGATTGGTTGTGTGGTGGTAAGTGAGATGCACACCAAATACAAATGCCTCATTATTGATAATACGCACAAAACTGTCCTTAAGGTTTGCGCGTCCATTGCGTAAGGATTTTACTTCGCTTCCCGCAAGCACTAAACCTGCCTCTATTTGTTCAATAATAAAATAATCGTGCAATGCTTTTTTATTGCGAATAATAATACTCATAGCTTCTCCAAAGTCTATTCATTTTATTCTTTACGCAGATTAATTTTTTTGATAATATCAAGATATATATGTTAATACTAATAAAGATTATGAAAAATAGAATAGAATAACATTTCATTTCGCTAACTACATATTTACATGTTTTTTCTATCTAAGATTCTATAATAAAATAATAAATAAGAAAATAAAAATAATATTCTAGCTTAACTTAAAGAAAAAGTGTATGATTATTTTTTGCTAATATAATTTTCGTGTCATAACAAAATTATTTAAAATATTTTAGAAAAGGGAATAGCGAGATTTTGTGTAAAAATTTTTATTGCTTCATTTATTTTTTATAGAACTAAAATTTTCCAATGCTTTCAATTATAAAAATATAAATATTTGTAAATTACCCTAAAATAATATTATGTTTAGAATCAAAAATCTTTGTTGTGATGATTAATTTTTTATTGGGTTAGTTCATTAAATATTGCATTGTTATTACATTTCTTATAAATTTTAAATTTTTTTTTAGTTATAATTCAATCTTTATATCTTTAGAATATAAATCATTTTATTTTTTAAAGATTATTAAGAACTATGAAATAGGGGAAAATATGGAAAATCAGATAACAAATGAGCATAGCAACGTTCCAAATGAGACTTCCCAACAACCTCAAAAATCTATGGAATCTTTTCATGCTAAACATACAGACAATTTAGAACAAGATTGCCAAAAAAAAGATTCTGTAAATCAATCAACAATAATGCAACAAGATAGTAAAGTTTTAAAGACTGTGCTTGGGATTGGATTGGCGGTTGTTTTGGGTTTTATAGCTTTGCTTTTAGCACGATTCTATCTCAATGCATCTCTCAAGGTTTCAGCATTGCTTGGTATCATAGCACTTTTGGTTACGCTTTGGACGAATAAGGCTCTCCCTATGGGGGTTGTGTCGCTTTTACCAATTATTCTATTTCCATGTTTCGGAATCTTAGACACAAAAAGTGCCACTTCAAATTATGCTAATCCAATTATTTATTTATTCTTGGGTGGTTTTATGATTGCTACTGCAACTGAAAAAATTGGTTTACATCGTGTCATCGCAAAATTTTTTCTCGATAAGTTTCCTAAAAATGTAAAAGGAGTAATTTCTGCACTTGGTATTGCATCTGTTGTGTTGGGTACAGCATTATCAAATTCGACGGTTGCTCTTTTGCTTTTGCCTGTGGCAATGTCTATTACGAAAGATAAAGTTCTGCAAACGCGTTTTCTTCTAGCGGTTGCATTTGGAGCAAGTATAAGCGGAATTACAACACCTATTGGTAGCCCTCCAAATCTTATTTATTTAGGATTCTTAGAAACAAAAGGCTTGTCTGGAATAAGTTTTACAACATGGATTTTTATGATGGCTCCACTTACGCTACTCATGCTCTTTACGATGATTAAAATTCTCTCTTATGGATTAAAAGGACATGAATTAAATCTAAGTGAGTTTGATTCTATAAAAATTACACATGAACAAAAAAGACTTTTATTTTTTATTATTGCTCTGCTTGTTATTTTATTAATAAACTCGCCAATACGACCACTTTATAATGGTTTAGGTTGGAATGAAAATATTATTTTACTTGCTTTTGGATTATTGATGTTTATTCCTAAAATTGGTTTTTTGGATTGGAGCGATTCAAAATCCATTCCGTATGAGATTATTTTCTTATTTGGTGCCGGATTTTGTATTGCAATGGCATTTTCACAAGCAGAATTAGGCGGTGCTTTTACTAAATTTTTTGCAATGTTTCAGGATACCCCTTTTGCTATTGTAATTCTTCTTGCGTGTTGTTTTGCAATTATAGCAACTGGTTTTCTCTCAACAACTGCACTTATTGCCATTCTTTTACCAGTTATTGATGTTGCAACACAATCATTTTTAGGAGATCATCAAAGAATTTTACTTATGCTTGTCATAACAATTTGTGCGAGTTTTTCATTCATGATTCCAATTAGCACACCACCAAATGCTATTGTTTTTGCACAAGGGGGGATAAAAGTTTGGGATATGGTTCGTTTCGGTTTTTTACTTAGTGTTGTCGGAATTGTTTGTATAACATTATTCTCATCGTGGTATTGGTGGAGTTTCTTAGATTAGTTTTTACTGTATAATGTAAAATAAGAAAAATTTTTATAGAAAGGAATTTAATTAAATTCCCTTTATTTACCAATAACATAATTAAGAAGCCATTAAAACACCGGCATGAACATAATTAATATTATAAAGTTTATTCACAAGTTGATTGATTAAACCCCTCATCTCCATACTTAAGTTTTCATTGCGCAAAATCTGATTAAATGAATCAAAATTAATATCTTCACTTGTTCTGGCAACATAGCTTGCTGCAATTAAATCCTGATTATTTAATATGTCTTGACCGCGTAAGGCATTTGCCATCTCCATAAATGTATTTGCATCACGAAAAGCACCCTGCAAAGAATCTCCCAAACTCTCGATTTTTTGTAGATATTCTGATTTAACAAAAATATCTTGGGGAAGATAGTTATCACTCTCATAGGTGGGAATATACCGGTTTCTTGAACCATGTTCTATATCTATACCTTGCTGATTATGCACACTATCAGTATATCTTTTTTGTAAAATATTTTGTGAAACTTGCATTTTAAATCCTTTTCAAATCAAAGTTTAACTATCCTTAAAGCAAAAAAGATTCCATAATCAAGAAATAGGAAATCTTAATATCATATAAAAAAAGATTTCTAAAATATTTTACTTGCCATCAATAATTCTAAAATATTTTCTTTTTGTAGAAGTAAGAAACAAGGTAAATTAGAAAATGTATAAAAATACATTTATATATTCTGATTTTTGACTTTTAAGTTATAATTAGTTTAAATCTATAATATCAGGAGCTAAACATGTCAAATGAAACATTAAATGAAAGTGAACTTTATCAATTCTTGGGTAAATATGGAATCAAAACCCCAGAATCTATTAGTGTTGGTCTAAACGACTCAATTAATTTCAATAAATTTCCTGCAGTAATCAAAATACAATCTCCTAAAGTTGTGCATAAAAGTGATGTTGGAGGTGTTGTTTTACATCTCAATAATAATGAAGAACTAGAAAAAGCACGTCAAACTATTATTGAGAATCTTAAAAAGCATAATATTTCTCTAGATTCTAACGATGGTTTTATTATTACCCAGATGGTTTTTGGTGAAGAGCTTTATATTGGTAGTGTGGAAGATTCGACTTTTGGAAATGTGATTTTATTTGGTAAAGGCGGGATATATCTTGAGCTTTATAAAGATGTGTGTTATATAGAATCAAATGCTTGTGAAGATGAAATTAAACGTGCAATTGATATTACAAAAATTGGTAAACTTTTTCACGGTTTCAGAGGAGGTAACTATCAGCTCAAATGGGTTATAGATCTTGTAAAAAGTGTCCAAAAACTTCTTAAAGAAAATAGTATTAAAGAACTTGATATAAATCCCCTTAAACTTACAAGTGATGGTTTAATTGCAGTTGATGCAAGAATTATGAAGGGTAAAAGTAGTTATAAAGAAGATCGACGTGATAAACCTCGCCCGGACTTTTTACACAATGAGCGTGTAGTAATTATTGGTGCTAGCACAGAACCACAAAAAACAGGTTATACTATTGCTAAAAATGCACAGAGTTTCAAGGGTGAATTGCTCTATGTGAATGCAAAAGGTGGTGAATTATTTGGTAGAAAACTCTATAAAAGTGTGAATGAGATTGATGGGAATATTGATACCGCTGTGATTGTAGTTGGAGCACAATTTGTTATTCCCACTATTAAAGATTTGGTTAAAAAAGATTTAAAGAATCTTATTATTATCACTGCAGGTTTTAAAGAAAGTGGTCATGATGCAGAGGAAGAAGAGATAGGCAGATTAGCAAAAGAATATAATTTTAATGTTATAGGTCCAAATTGTTTGGGATTCTATGAGATTTCTAAAAAGCTCAATATCACTTTTGGAACAGGTGTAGTACATGAAGGAACACATGCCTTTATCTCTCAAAGCGGTGCAGTTCTAGCTTCTCTTATGGATAGAGCTGCAGAACTTAATCTTGGTTTTTCACACCTTGTGAGTGTTGGAAATGCTGTTGATTTACGAACAGCAGAACTCTTACCAATGCTTAATGAAGCAAAAGAATGCAAAAGTATCGCCCTTTACTTAGAGGGTGTTGCACGTGGAAAGACATTGTGTGAAAATATTAGAAAATGCAAAAAACCAATTTACCTTTTTAAGGCTGCGAAATCAGAGGCTGCGAAAAAGGCTGCTTTTTCACACACAGGTAATTTAAGTGGAAACTATGCTATGTTTAATGGAATTATGCAAAGTCTTGGTGTTAATGTCGTTGAAACACTTGATTCTCTTATTTTTGCTTCATTGTTCAGAAATGTGCAAAGTATTGCTGTTATTACAAATGCTGGAGGTCCAGGCGCTGTGCTAACCGATGCCATAGCGAATGCAAATAAGAATCTTTACGAACTTACAGAATCGCAAATCAAAGAGTTAGATTCTGTATTGCCGCCGATGTGGTCGCATAATAACCCTATTGATGTTATTGGCGATGCTCTTCCCGATAGATATGAGAATGCATTGAAAATTGTAGATAAATTTGAGAATCTTGATTTGATTTATATACTTATTACACCACAAGATATGACAGATGCCTTAGGCACAGTAAAGATTCTAAAGAAACATAGCTTTGCACATAAAGTCGTGCCAATCATACTTGGTGGCTCAAATGTAAAAGATGCACGAGAATATTGTTTACAAAATGATATTTTATTCTTTACAAGTATTGCTCAGGCATGTGAGTTCTTACACTAGAGATTGATTATATGTTGAGTTCTATGTAGCAAGAATAGAGAATGATTTACTTTTTTATTTATCTTGAAGCATAGAAAAAGGGAACTGAATCATCAAATCAAATATTGCATATTCTTCAATAATCTCGTTTTTAATGTATAAAAAATGTAAAGATACATATCTTTACATAATACAATATCCATAAAACTATCTAAAATATAATTATTTTAATACTTACAATAGGTAATATAGCAGTAGATTTCTTAAAAGTATTAAGCTCTAATCAACATTGATACCTTGGAAGGCATAAAGAATACTTTTCTCTTTCATAATTGTAAGTTGAAGCAGAAATACAGGTTGTTGTAACATTCTAATTGTTTCTAATTTTCATACTATACCATAAATTTAATTTTAATTTGTTTCAAAAAGTTTCATTTTTAGCATAATTGATATTCTTATAAGGCATATTTCTTCGATTTGATTATAAATATTTAACTTTTAGAGATATACTAAAACACTTCAATTGATGAAAGGAATAAGTGATGAGACAACGAGATTTGCAAATATATCAGGTTGTAAAAACAAAATTTAAATTTATGTTTTTTATGCTTTTTTGTTTAACCTGTTTTTTGGTAATTAATAAATCTCTATATGCAGCAAGTTATCCACCTATTCGCGATATGAATGGCACAGGTCTTGCTATGACAAGTAGCGAATATGCAACAAAAATAGGGAAGTCTGTATTAGACAATGGAGGGAATGCTATTGATGCCGCAGTTGCTGTTGGTTATGCATTAGCGGTTGTGCATCCGGCCGCAGGAAATATTGGTGGCGGTGGATTTGCTGTTATTCATTTGGCGAATGGTGAGGATATAGCCCTTGATTTTAGAGAAAGTGCACCTCTTGCTTCGACAAAAGATATGTTCCTTGATACAAAGGGGAATATAATCCCAGAAGCCTCAACAATAGGTTATTTAAGTGCAGGAATACCTGGAACTGTGAAAGGTATGAGTGCTATGCTTGATAAATATGGGACGAAAAAATTATCAGAGCTCATTCAGCCCGCAATAGATTTAGCTGAAAATGGATTTGTCATTACAGATAGACAAGCAGAAACTATGCTAGAGGCGAAAAAATATTTTGAAAAGTTTGCGAGTTCTAAACATTATTTTTTAAAACAAGATGGAACAACCTATCGTGGCGGTGAAACTTTAGTGCAAAAAGATCTTGCAAAAACACTTCGATTGATTCAGAAAGAAGGGGAAAGTGCATTTTATCAAGGTAAAATTGCTGATTTAATAGCAATAGATATGAAAAATAACGGAGGCATTATTACTAAAGAAGACTTGGCAAATTACAAAGTTATTTGGCGCACACCAGTTAAAGGCAAATATCGTGGTTATGACATTGTCTCTATGTCTCCGCCAAGTAGTGGTGGTACTCATATTATAGAAATTCTCAATACAATAGAAAATGCGAATGTAAAAGAATTGGGATTTAATTCCGCACAAAATATTCATATTCTTGCTGAAGCAATGCGACAAGCATATGCGGATCGTGCTGTGTTTATGGGAGATCCAGATTTTTGGGAAGTTCCACTCTCTTCACTTCTAAGTAAAGAATACGCAAAAAAGATTTATGCAAATATACAAAAGGCACAAGGCAAGGCAATCTCGAGTAAAAATATCAAGGCAGGTCTTGACACAATCAAACAAGGTGTTCCCAAAAGTATGAAAGAGGGTAATCATACAACACACTATTCAGTTGCAGATAAATGGGGAAATGCTGTAAGCGTTACCTATACTATCAATGGGAGTTATGGTGCGATGGCTGCTGTTCAGGGTGCTGGATTTTTACTCAATAATGAAATGGATGATTTTTCCATTAAGCCAGGTGCAGCAAATCTTTATGGTTTAGTTGGAGGAGATGCAAATGCTATTGAACCAAATAAGCGACCATTAAGCTCTATGAGTCCTACGATTATTCTAAAAGATAATAAGCTTTTTATGGTAGTAGGTAGTCCTGGTGGTGCTCGTATTATTACCACAGTCCTGCAAGTGATTTCAAATATAATCGATCATCAAATGGATTTGGGAAAAGCAGTAGAATCTCCTAGAATCCATATGCAATGGCAGCCTGATGAGATTAGAATAGAATCTTTTGGTCTAAGCAAAGATACACAAAACATCTTAAAGAAAATGGGATACTCACTCACAGAACTTCCCGATATGGGCGATGTAAATGCAATCCTTAGGGATAGTAAAACAGGAATTTTTTATGGAGTAACAGATCCAAGAAAAGAATTTTAAGCTATATAAAATTATATAAAATATGTGTGTAATGACAACAATTTACAAAAAAAGTTTGTTGTTTCTACAAAATTGGGAGAATTTTTCTCAAATTATAGATTCTAACGGAATCTAGTTTCTTGAGAGATATAACTTTTGAATTCTTGTGTATATTTAATCATGCGTATTGTATATGAATCATTCAAATGTGATGTAAGAGATTATCTTTAATAATTTTATATACCTTGATATATGTGATTTCGTAAGATTTTATTTACCAAAAGTTCTTTCTCGTTTTTTAAAATTTTTAATAATTTTTTTGCATTCCCTTTTTGTTAATCCTGGAAAGAGTGTATCACTAAAGAAAATCTCCGCGTATGCACATTGCCAAAGTAGAAAATTTGAGATTCTTTGTGCATTACCAACACGCAAGAGTAAATCTACGTCCACGTTTAAATCAAGATTATTTTGAATATTTTGTTCTGTGATGGGCAACCCTTTTTCAAGTGTGCGATTAACTGCTCGTATAATCTCATCTTTTGCACCATACGAAATTGCGACATTCACACATAATTTATTACACAACTTTGTTTGCTCTTCGAAAGACCGAATCTTAGTTAAAAGATTTCTGTCTAATCGTGAAAGGTCTCCGATAGCACGGAATTTTACATCATTGCTTAAAAAGCTTTCAAGGCTTGTATCTAGATACTTTTCAAGGAGATTAAAAAGATATGTAATTTCTTCTTGTGGTCTTTGCCAATTCTCTGTGCTAAAGGCAAAAAGTGTGAGATTGGTAATACCCTCATCAATACAAACTTCAATGATTTTTTGTATTGTCTTGGCACCATGTAGGTAACCTATTTTTTCAAGAATCCCATTTTTCCTAGCCCATCGTCTATTACCATCCATAACAACTGCTAGGTGCTTTAATTCACCTAGTTTTTTTTGATTGTCTTGTTCTAAATTGCCCATTTTTTTTCCTTAAGACTTGATTTGGTAGGTTTAGATTCTACTTATTATGAAAATACAAGGATACGATATTGTATTATAACTAAATCTTTATCTCCATTATATTAAGTTATCTTAAACAATGAACAAAAATAGAAATGTTATAATTCTTGATTGATGATGTTGTATTGTTCTAAGATTCGAAAGAAATCTTTTAATTTTTGTATATCCTTTTTTCCACGCTCTACTTCAAATCCTGAACAAATATCAATTAGCATTGGTTTCTGCATTAAAACTTTCTTGAGATTAGTACAATCAATTCCACCAGCTAACCATAAATTACCATGAAATAATGGATATGAATCTAAAAATGCTTGAAGAGCATTATAATTTATTGTATTTGCATGTCCGCAAGAATTGTCCCATAACACAAAATGTGCACGAAAAGTGTTAGAGCTATCCGTATGAAAGTATTTTTGATTAGAATCTGCAATATTTTGAGCGAGATTTGAGGTAATGCTTAACCCAAAATCATAACGCAATGAGGGGAAAAAGGGGAAAAAATCGTGTATATATCCTAACTCCATGGCATTAAAATGTGTAAGGTTTAAATCTCCATAAAAAATTGATATGACATTATTTTTATAATTTTTATTTGTTGATGTATGTATGATGTGAGATTTTATAGGAGTTTTAGAATCATTTTGTTGAGTTTTTTTCTTAGTCTCTAGCATAAATTGGATTGGGGTATCATGCAATTGTAAGCAATCAAAATAGCCTTTATTCAAATATGTTAAACCAATCTCTAAGGACTCCTTCGTAACAACACCAACTCTGATTGGTGTAGAATTGTTTTCTAAAGATTCTCCATCGAGATTCCTATTTGCAATATCTATACAATTTTTAGAACAAAAATGTTCTTGCATTATTTGTGTTGCTTTTTGTAAAAATTCCTCATCAACATAGCGAGGGCTTTGTGCGACAACAATAAAACCCAATAAATCAGCATATTTCATTGCTTCGTATAAAAAGGATAAATCATTAATGCCACAAACTTTTACAAGAGGTCGTATTGTGTTATTACCCAGTATTGTATTTTGATTTTTGTATGCAAATCTCTTTGTCAGGGTGTAAAAAACCTTTTTGGAAGCTTTACCTTGTAAAAAAGCTTCTTTTATGTTAGTAAGAATATTCATAGTGATATTTGTATTTTTTTGTTTCTCTTGTTTATTGTTTTTTATTTCCTCTGGTTGTGGTAAGTGAATGGAGGTAAAACAAGAAACATCCCCCTGACTATTATGAGATAATGGGAAATGGATGTCGCATCCTTCATTGGTTTGTGATTCTAAAGATTTTAAATCTAAAGTGCGAACCAAAAAAGTGCCACATAATATCCCTTGAAAACCAGCATTACCAGCGATAAATGCATCAAAGCTCGATTGAATCCCAGATTCAAATATAACAGGAATGTCTGAAGGGATATACGCCCTTAACTTCATAGTTTCCATCATATTAATCTCAAAAGTTTTTAGATTGCGTGAATTAATCCCAACAATTGCATTTTTTAAATTAACGCAAGAAATGAATTTATATTCTTCAAGTGTATGCACCTCGATAAGCGGTGTAAGATTCCATGCAAGAATCTCATTGTAAATTTCTTTAAATGTATCAGAATTTTGCATAAAAATAGCTACAATTAATAATACCATATCCGCACCAAAAATATAACTTACTTCAATTTCTTCTTTCATAAGTATAAAATCTTTGCGTAAGATACATGTATTTGGAAATTTTTGTTTAATTTTTTGTAAATCAAGCAAACTACCCTTAAAATAATCCTCTTCGCAAAGCACAGAAATCACATCTGCACCACTCTCAAGATAAATTTGTGCGAGAGACAAAGGATTAAAAATCTCGCTGATATTACCTTCTGTTGGACTTGCTCTTTTTATCTCTGCAATAATTAATTCAGAATCTTTCTCTTCCAAAATTTTTGGTTTGATTATCGGAACATTTCTATTTGATGGTTTTGTATATCCTAGAAACACACCTTTTTCTTGAATCTTCTTATATTTTACTTGGCATATTTTCTCAAGGATTTCAATATTGCTAAATTGTTTCATAATTTCCTCACAAATTTTATTTGAAATTTTGTTATTTACATGATTGTTTGATTTGGTTTGATGTATTTTGTAGAAATATAATTGTCCTATCTATGCAATAAGGTTTCACCGAAAAGTTTAACGATGATTTGTTTTTTGCTTATATGGAATCTAAAATTATTTCTTCGCCATTCTTTAAAGCTCTGTGTTCTTTTGAGATATTCTTCAACATTATCTGATTGCAAGATGATTCGCAGAACATGATTTCTTTTTAATACACTTGGTTGAATATGTAGGGATTTGATAAACTCTTGGAGCTGTGGAAAATAATCAGGGAATTTCTGTGTATATGCAAGGCTTGGACGCAAAATATGTGTTGGTAAAGTATAGGTATAAAGTAAATCATTTGTTGTAAAAAAAGAGTATATTGCTTCAAATGCCCTAAAAACTTCCTGTGGTTTATGGGATTGTTCTTTTGTAAGAGAACCGCTTCGTAAGCGGTAAAAATAACGGGCAGTTTTTGTTAATGCAATATTTTTTGCAAGAATATTAACACTCACGCCAAATGGTACATCTTCCGCAAATCTGACAGGTGGAAAACGAAGATTTTGGAGTAAAGAAGCTCTAAACACGCTTCGCCATGGATCAACCTTACTCACTAAGGTTTTATTGCTCACACGACGCATAATACCTTTTGTTTTATATTGTGTTACCATAAAAATATTAGAATCATAGTTATCATCTTTAAAAACAAAAATATCACGACTCTTTGCTACTGATGCATCATGATATTCTAGACAATAGATAAGATTTTCATAATAATCTTTTGCTATAACATCATCAGAATCAACTAAACCAATATATTCAGTTTGTTTAGGATTCTTAGAGGAAAATATAAAATCCAAACCCCTATTTCTTGCACTTCCCAAACCCCTATTTTCTTGCTCTATCAAGATAAAACGCGAATCTTTTGCAACATATTCTTTTGCTATTTCCGCACTTTTATCTGTGCTTCCATCATTTACTAAAATTGCTTGCAGATTTGAATGTGTTTGCCCAACAATAGAATCAAGACACTCACGTAAATATTTCTCCACATTATATATCGGAACAATAATCGAGAGGCATTTCATTTTCTCTTCTTTCTTTCATATGTAAAACTATTATAATTTATTGACCATAGAAAAAGTATTTCTTATTACTATAAAACATGTGTATTATATCAAAACTCGTTTTGAAAGGCAAATGAGTTCATGGATTATCTAAATGTATTTTACAGAAATGATAATATTGTAAGTAAATCTTTTAGAAAAAATAAGGGGATATAATGTAAAAATCATAAATTTTGTAAAATATGTGATTTGATTCTATATAAATTCTATAAATATTATTGCTTTTAACGATTAACTTATATTATCAAGCTTTCAATCAATGTAATAAAATCCTCACTATCATTTAAGCAAGGACATACAATATATTCTTTGACATCTAAAGATGTAGCAAGATTTCGATAAAAGATATCGAGTTCATAACGTGTTTCGGAATTATCAATCGAAAAACTTAAGGGAAAAATAATAATATTATTATTTTTCGCATATTGTTTAATAATTTCATCTGTATATGGTCCTATCCATTTTACAGGTCCAACTTTTGATTGATAACTTAAAATAATATCTTTAAAAAATAAGTTTCTTGATTCTAAACCTTTTTTGATAAGATGATAACATTCTTCACATTCATTTTGATACGGATCACCTTTCTTTACGCGACTAAGAGGGATAGAGTGTGCAGAAAGAATAAGGATAAAGTCTTTTGAATCTTTTCCCATTATGTGTGTTTGCACAGAATTTAAAATAGAATCAATAAATAAGTGATGATTATAATATCTGTCGATTGTGTGAATTTCTGGAGTAAATTCGAGCTTTTTGAGTGATTGTGCAACATCTTGGAATGATGAAAAAGTAGTTGTAGAACTATATTGGGGATACATGCTAAAAAGATAAATCTCTTGAATTCCTTTTTGCATGATTTCTTCTAAGACATGATATGAAAATGGCGGAACATATCGCATCGCATAGGTATAAAAAGTATCCTGATTGCGTGCTTGTAATTTTTGTATAAGAGAAAAAGTAATTGATGTTATTGGGCTTAATCCACCTATTTGTTTATAAATTTTTTTACTTTTTTCAACTCGAGAATTTACAATCATACTGCCTATCATTGAACGAAAAACACCATTTTGTACGCTAAGAATGCAAGGATCAGCAAACATGTTTTTTAAAAAGCTAGAAACCTCATCAAGACTATTTGGTCCTCCCATATTGAGTAATATCACAGCTTTCTTATATTCTTGCATTGATTATCCTCATAAAGTTAATACACCTATTATTATAGCAATAACGATAATGCAAAAAGTTAATATACTAAGATTCTACATTATAAAATATACCATAAACAATAACAAACTCTAATTTATATAGAAAATCATATTATTATAAAGCTTTATAGAGTCTTCAGAAACCCCGAAGACTAAAAATTTTAAATAAAACAAAGGAGTAAAATGAAAAATTAAGCTCCAACATGGAGCTTATAAAAAGGAGTGGAGAGTAACAAAATCTTCACTTGTGGGATGAGCAAGGATTCTGAAAGTTATGATGTAGGGAAATTGGAGGGGGTAACCTCATCATAACTTGTGCCTAAACTTCCTTAGGACACAATAGAATTATGACATACTTTTTAGATGTTTGTCAAGTAAAATGTAAAATTTTTTTAACATTTTTTAGGTTGTTTTATCTATAAAAAATAAAAACTATAACTATGTTTTGTTATGTAAAATTTACAATATTCCCCCATATAACGCATATATAATGGATTGATTAATAAAATAAATAGATTTAATTACTCTTTTAGAGCTTTTTATATAAAAGATAATATATTTTATATAGTATTTTTTATTATTGAGTTTGATATGCAATTTTTTATAAAAATATTTTTTTATATTTATGGGAGTTTATATGAGTAAATCTATATCATTATTAATAAAAATATAGATTTATAAACTACTCTAAATAAAATATTTTAAGGAATTTTAAGCAAATGAGGTAAGATAAATTTTAAAAACTGTTAGTATTTTTAAAGCACTCTCAATAAAGGTTTACGCACTTATCTTAATTATATCAAAATTATCTCATGTGAGTTGCTCAATTCGTATCATAAATGGTTTTTCTAACACTTCTTGTAAATTATAAAGCTCTTTTAATGCACCTTGTATTTGTGTTTCACAACATATATGTGTAGAAAGTAACAAGAAAACACTCTCGAGATTCTGATTTTGTTGTGATTTTTTATGCTGTATTTCATGCTGATTGGCATAGGAATTTTCATTTGCATTGCGTTGTATAAGAGACTGGATTGAAATACCCCATATTGCTAAGATATTGGCTATAATAGAGAGAACACCGGGTTTATCATTTACTTTTAATCGTACATAATAGCGACTCGAAATTTTTTCCTTTGGAGCAAGCATTACAACTTGTTCTAGGCTTTGTGAATTTGAAACATATCCTAGCATAGGTGCAGTCTTATTTCGTGCAATTTCCATAATATCGCTGATTACAGAGCTTGCTGTCTCGCTACCTCCAGCTCCAGCACCATAATACAAGCCCTCACCAACCTTGTCGCCAATAACACTAATCGCGTTCATTGCACCATCAACTTTTGCAAGCATAGAATCTTTTGGTATCATACATAGGTGAACACGCAAATCAAGCTCATTGTCTTGTTTTTTTGCTATGCCAAGTAATTTGATTGCATAATCATGTTCTTTTGCAAATTGTATATCCTCAGGAATTAAACCTTCTATCCCTTCAATAATAATATCTTCGACTTTTGCATGGATTCCATAAGCAAGAGATGAGAGAATTAAGAGTTTGTGGGCACTATCACTACCATTAATATCAAGTGTCGGATCAGCTTCTGCATAACCTAGATTCTGCGCTTGTTTGAGTGCCACTTCAAAATCAGCATTTGTATGACTCATCTGTGTTAGAATATAATTGCTCGTGCCATTCATAATACCACGAATACTAAGAATATGATTTGCACAAAGTCCATCGCGTAAGATTTTGATAATAGGAATCCCACCACACACACTTGCTTCAAAGCCAATAGGAGTGCCTTGTCGTTGTGTTTCTAATTCATAACGATGATAAGCAAGCATTGCTTTATTTGCAGTAACAAAAGATTTCTTATTAGTTAGTGCTTTAAGTGCAATTTGGAAAGGTAAATCAACACCACCAACAAGTTCTACAATCATATCAATTTCTGGATTTTCTAGTGCATCATCAAGATTTGTGCTTAATGGAATATTAACATATTTATTTTTGATATTTCTGGCAATACCAAGCTTTGGGATAATTTTTACTCCTGTCCTTGCAGAGATAATATCTTGATTATCTTGTAAGGTTTTAATTACACTTGTACCTACTACACCAACACCTATAATAGCAACATTTATTGTCTTCATCACTTCCCTTCTTAATCAAAACATTCATTTATAGAATCTCTCTATGTATTTTTTAAATTTTTATTTTAATATTATTTTATATAGTTTCTAGAATCTTATTTCATTTTATATAAATTCTCATGCGTCCGTTATTTAGAACATATCCTCTACGATTTGTAAGTTTCGTAACAGCATAGATTCCATCAAGGTTACGAACAAAAGTATTTTGAAAATCAGATATTTCTTTTGGTGCACAGAGTTTTCTTGTGCTAGCAGTGCCGGATACAACAATTTTTGTTGCATCTTGCCAAAAAAATTTCGCCGTATAGTCATTGCAACCTGCCTTACCATAAATCATATCTTGTGTTCTATCGAGGTTTAAAGTTGATTGCAAGGTGATTCTTGCTAACTCTGTCAACTGTGTGCCTTTATCTGCAGTTTCATGTCCTTGATTGCGATTTTTTAATTGCTCAAACGCAGAATTAATATCATCAATACGACTTGCTTGCCTTGTTGTATAGCTTTCATAGGCAACATTTCTGTTGTTTCCTGCAACATTACCAATTTGTTCTTTTGCTTGACTGGCTATTTCTTGTGGACTCAAAATTACTCTGTTGTCAATTTCAAGCTTTACGATTTGATAGTTACTTTTATCAAAAATGCCTTTTACACCAAAGAGAAAGCAACCACCTAAACCAATTAGGATTAGAGAGAAGCTCAATAAACAACCAAAATGCCAAAAATGCTTCATTATCTTTTACCTTTAATATCATTAATTTTAATAGAGAAATCCCATTTTTTTTATACTTCCAAACTCTCCATTTTGTTCTCTAGACACTTCTTGTGTAAAGTCATCATAACTAAAAATTGCCTCTTTGCGTGTTGCAACTTTGTAGCAAGTATTTTCTACAATTAGCTTAATTTGTCCGCCACTTAATTCAAATTTTGCGAGTTTTGTAGCAATATCATTCTTTGAGGTAGCAAATACAGCATTTTTGGGTAAATGAAGCTTCCAAATTTTTACACGTAAATCAAAATTTGGCTTTTCAAAGCGAATTTTATAATGGAATCTTCGTGAAAATGCTGAATCAAGACTATCAACTAAATTTGTTGTAGCAATTAAGATTCCATTAAATTTTTCTATTTGTTCTAAAAAAATATTTTGCATTTGATGATACATACGACTAGCACTACTTGCAACATCATTACGGGTGCTTAGAAGCTGGTCGGCTTCATCAAGCAATAGGATTGGGTATTGCTTTGCTCTTTTAACAATTGCGTGGTATTCATCAAAAATTTTTCGCACATTTTTTTCACTTTCACCTACATACATGGAGAGGATTTTGGAACAATCAAGGCTTAGAATCTTTTGTTTTAAATCTTTTGCTAAAGCATATGCACTTGTAGTTTTACCTGTTCCACTATCTCCATAGAGTAAAATTTTAGAATCTATCCCTGCATTTTCTTTAATTCCCCAAAGTTTTAATTTTTTATGCACATTTGGGTCAAGGTGTTGTAATAAAATGGTAAATCTTTCTCTTAAAGATTCTGGTAGAATAACGCTTTCTAATCCTTTTTTGGGAGAAATAAGTTCAAAGATTTCACTGCTTTCAACTTCATTTTGCAATTTTGTTTTTTGCATCTTCTTTTCAAAGATGAGAGCATGAAAAATATTTTGTGGAATATAAAATTCTTGTTCCATAAACGAAAAATCTGCATATTCTTCAGAGTGTGCAATAAAACCTTCTTGTAAAAGTTTTGCTTTTGTATTCAAAAGATTCTGAATAATAATTTTTTCCTCTTCGTTATTCCCAAGTAAAATCAAATCTTTCATAGATAAACCAAACGCACCATTATATTGTGCCTGTGCAAGAAGTAAAAATATTAATCGTTCATAGCGATTGAAACTATTTTTACTAAAATATTCCAATATCTTAAATCTTTTTTTATTATGAGTAAGATTTTTATGAATAATCTCTTTAAGTGTATTAATATAGTAATTACATGAATTTGATAATTGTATATTATGTGCCAACATTGGTGTTTTATTGCATTGCAACAACAGATTTAAGCAATTCCACTCATCTTGCAGATATTCAAGAGAATTACTATATACTTTCTCTTTAATGGAGCTATTTAGGATTCTACCCTCTTCAAAAAGCTTTAAAAGATTTGGACTAAGTGTGATAATGCTATTTCGTAACTCTAGTGAACTCTCAATTCTTTCTAAACAACGTATCCAACCTAATTCAATCAATCGTTTAATTTCTTTAAGATATGGTAGGACTTCAAAACCTCGAGCACAATAAAGATTTTCAAGAAAAGATGATACTTCAATCTCATTTTCACGCTCTAAATACCAATAAGCTATTTCACGCAATAATATAGCTTCGTGTTTAGAACAATTTAATAATGGAAATAGCTTAGTTTTTTCTATTTCGTCGTCATTAAAAAAATCAATCAAAAAATGCACTAATAATCCCTTAAACTCTATTTGATTGTTCAAACATATTAAGACTAATGTGTATCCAACAAACAACAATTTATTATTACAAAATGCTGATAAATTGTATTTATCGCAGAGAAATTTACTATATAATTCTATCGTTTTTATTGTGTGAAATTGTTAATAAAATCAAAATTCTTAATTTTTAATAATAATTGAACTTGACTATAAAATATTGTTACATTCTTTCATTAAGATAAAAAGTGAAAATAATTAAAATATTCTGTAAAGAAAAATAAAATTTTTATATTTATTTTTTATAATACAAAACTTTAATCATTGAAGAACTTCATTGCTGATTCTAATATTTTTTTGAGAATCCACAATGATAAAATTTAAATGTATGTTTAGTGTTTTTTAGTATGACCATGCGGCATTGTATGTGGCATACCACCTTTTCCTCCGCCAATGTGAGAAACTTTGCCATGTTTATCAATTTGATATGCACTTCCAAAGCCTTTTACAAATCTTCCTTCTTGGAAATCAATTTCTACCAAATGAAAATCAGTCATACCGCGAATTGTTGATACACCTCCCGATTTATTGATATTTTCTACTCGTTTTTCAAAATTATCATATACTTTATCAAAGAAATCATCACGAGGTAAGAACTTCACATGTGCATCATAAGTAAGCCTTTTTCGTGCGATAATAGTTTTTGTTTTACTCTCATCTTCAATAAATATAATTTGGACTTTATCAGGATTTGCTTTGAGATTCCCACAATGCTGTGCGACTTCGCTTATATATAGAAAATATCTATCTGCATATCTGAGTAGTGGGGAGTAACTAATATGGGGTTTATTGTCTCTAGAAAGTGAAGCGAGTAAAACAGATTCAAATTCATTTTTAAACATTTCAATTTCTTCGACAATCTTTTCATTCTTCTTGTCATCATTGTGTTGCGTAGCAGATTGGCAAAGTGCGATGATAGCATTTTTATAATCCTTTTCTTCTGTTACTTGTGGAAATGGTGCAAAAACTTCTTTCCCATCGGCTTTAATAAACAAACCATCTTTTGTTACATTCTCCAGCATAACTTCTTTTGGTTCAAACTTAGCATATTTTAACACAAGGTCTTTAAGATTATTTGCATGGTGTTCATTCATGTGAGTTTTAATTGTTTCTAGGCTCATAATATTCTCCTTAGATGTTATGTTTTTAAAGTAAATGATTTTACCATAATTTTATAAATATTTAGAAAAATTTTTATTCTTATTATATTTTAAATTTTATAGTTATAGTATTAATATTAAAAATATAATAACATTGTTACTTTATTTAATAAAAAATATTAAATAATTACTATTTTTGTAGATTTATATGATTTTTCTCTATCATTATATTATAATGAGAAATCGAGTTCTATACAATTAAAATTATTAAGGTTTATCATGTTTTCAACTATGAAATTAGGCACTAGGATCACTCTATTTGTTATTGGTATTGTTTTGATATGTATGACCACAGTAGCCCTTATCATTATAGATAGGTCTTCTAAGATTCAAATTGATGAAGCACATAAACTAGCCATCAATGCCTCTAAACGTTATGCAAACCTTGTTCAAGGTTTTTTCAACGAAGTTTTTATTGGATTGAAAGCATCAAAGCAAACATTTGAGGAGTTATTACAAAGTGGTTATAATGACGACCAACCAATTATGGAAAAATCCTTAGTGAATCTTGTAGATAGTAGTCAATGGGGAAATTATGCTTATTTATATATTAAAGATCCAAGTTATACACAACACAATATCGCAAATCCCAAACATAAACTTCCTAATGGTGAATTTTTAATTCTTGTTCATGATCAAAATCCAAATGTTGATGGAGGAGTAGAAGTCTTACAAGCAGATCCCTCTATTCTCAATTTTGGTAGTGTGCAAAAAGCATTAACGACAAAAAAGCCAACCGTTGGTATCCCAACAAAGCAAAATATCGGGAATCTCGGAGAGAGAATGGGTGTTGGTATGAATTTCCCTATTTTTGATAAAGCAGGAAATGTGCAAGGTGTCTTAGGTATATTTGTTGATTTAGATGCTATTGCCCCAAGATTAATCGATGCGAGTTTAAGTGTTTTTGAAGGTGATTACAGAGTTCTTATGAATCAATCTGGTGTAATTGGTATTCACTATAATAAAGAAGTTCTTGGAAAAAGTATTTTTAATGTAAATACAGACCCAACTGTTAAAAAAATTATGGAAAAGATTCAGAATCACGAAGATGGTATATTTGATTTTACTAATATGCGTGGGGAACATGGATATGCTGGAGTAGCTAACTTTGAAGTTGGTCAAGGTCTAAATGAATATTGGAGTGTTATGATACCTATTCGAACAAGTGCTATTTTGGCATCTGTTGATGCACTGCGTTTAATGTTTTATGTTGGAAATCTCATTTCTTATGTTATTCTTGGGATTATATTATCCTATTATATACGTTTCCGTGTCGTAGGTAGAGTAAGGAGTATTTCTGAGCAACTCTTTGGCTTTTTCAAATACCTCAATCATGAAACACAAACACCCCCACCACCTCTTAAACCTACGGCACAAGATGAAATTGGTGCTATGGCTATGGCAATTAATGAAAATATTGAAAAAACTCGAAAAGGCTTAGAACAAGATTCTCATGTTGTAAAAGAAGTTGTCTATATTGTTGAAGAAGCCAAACAAGGACGATTTGGTGGTAGTGTTACACAAACAAGTCCTAATCCTCAAGTTGAGAAACTAAAAACTTCATTAAATGAAATGTCAACAACACTAAGAGGACTTGTAGGACCAGATCTTGGAAAAGCAGCAGCCATTTTTCAAGCATTTGAGAAGAATGACTTCACACAAAGATTAGAGAATCCACAAGGATTAGAAAAAGGAGTCAATTCATTAGGAGATTCTATTTGTAATATGATAAGAGTTTCAGCAAACTTCGCTAAAGACTTAGAATCTAAATCAAAAGATTTAGAAGAAGCAGTCCGAACTCTTACAGAATCTTCGAATACTCAAGCAAGTTCATT
>NZ_NXLQ01000160.1 GCF_003364195.1 Helicobacter didelphidarum
ATGTCAAAGATGAAAGAGTAAAGAAAAAGATAGAAGAATACGCACAAGCAAACAAAGAGGATAGACTAAAGCTTACCCTTGCTTGTTTGGCTATGGTTTTAGGTATGATTTTTCAAGCTTCGCAAATGCACTATCGGCATAATAACCCACAAGAGAAAAAAGACTCTAGTAAAGAAAAGGGTATAAAAAAACTTAAGAGATTTCTACCTAGAAAATCTACAATAGCCTTTAATGGCTATTCTGTGCTTATAGCTATACCCTTTAGTATGATTACGAGTAAAAGTGTAGGGGAAATCATCATTGATGTAGGTGGTGGATTGGTAGCGACTTTATTAGGAGGGTATTTTGGAACTAAAATAGGTAAAGCAAGTTGGTCAAAAATAGCTGCCCCAATCGTTGGTGCAGGTATGGGTGCAGGATTGTGGGCTTATAGAAGCAAGTTCCAAGACTTGATAACTTGGTTTAATGATAAGCAAATCATAGAGATTGATATAGAATCTACCCTTGAAACCCTTATAGATTCTCTTGATACAAAAAGCCCTATACCACAAGAGCCTTTTGATATGGCATTTGCTTTGATTTATGAGATTCTATCTACCCAAGCACCAAAGTTTAGAGAGATTCTCTCTCAAGAATTTCATAATCTTATCAACGAAATACCACAAGAAATCATTACAGGGAATCTTACCAATGAGGAATTCCAATCCCTTATTGTGCTACTATGTGATGAACGATGCAATGTGAATGATATTCACAATTTCTTAGAATGCTCACATTATTTAGATAGAGCAGATTCTAAACATACAGAATCTAGCCAATCAGACATTCCCCTCCACACAGCTCCCAATACTATCCCCATA
>NZ_NXLQ01000161.1 GCF_003364195.1 Helicobacter didelphidarum
CTTTATAGCCTTGACGAAAGAATAAATAATATTCATCTAATTCTTCATAAATAGCTTCATCTTTTTGCTCTATCCATTTCTCTTTATTAGCTTCATTGTTTTCAAATTCTTGTGTAAGTTTTGCTATAAGCTCCATTTGTGTAGTTTTACTATGTTCTTCTAGTTTAGATTCTACTGCATATTGTTTTCTTGATTTATCATCTAGTGTTCCATTAAAGTTTTCATTGACAAGATGATATTCTATCTTAAGCCCTAAGAATACATGAGGGATTACACCCTCATTCCAACCCCAAGTATCTACATAGACTCCTAGAGTATGGTATTTTTGGTAGAGTTTATTTGGCATTGTTGCTTCTTTCATCTAAATTTTCTAATTATTCTATTAGTAAACTTCATATTATTTTTCACACCAATATTTTGCGTATTGTGCAAGGCTGCTTCAATTGTATTGTAATGATGTTGCCCTGTATCTCTCGTTATATATTTCCTTATTGTAGATGCACCTTTAGTAAAAAATATAAACTCTGTCCAATGTCTGTCATATATATAGCCTGCAATTGTTTGATATACTACGCTATCCTCAAACCCTTGCTTATAGATAAAAGTATCACGATCAATGTCTTCTGTATGTCTGATATTCTTCTCTGATATTATAGTGTATCTTTTCTCATAAATACTTTTGCCAATCGGTATAGTTTCGAATACTAATGTCCCACTTGGATATTTTTCTGTCATTTTTTTCATTCTTTCTCTCTCATCTTGTGTGATAGGTCTTGCATACACCACTTTACCTATATTCTCTTTACACAATCTCTCATATTCTTTGTATTCACTATCCCATTGTTTT
>NZ_NXLQ01000162.1 GCF_003364195.1 Helicobacter didelphidarum
ATTATAAGTGTTAGTATTATCTATCACACCAGCTTTTATATCAAAGCCTTTATGACTAGAATTTGGTAAGCCTATGGTGATTCCTGCTGTAGTTGGCTTAGTATCGTTAGGATTCATTTGAATATTTCCTTAAAGCTAATATATATCAAATTGTTTGTCTAAATCATAACATAAGGTTTTTGTATCTATGCCTTTTGCCTCTAAGGCTTCTTTGGTTTTTTTGATAAGAAAGTCATGTTGATGATATGTATCACTAGCTTTGTTATAAATTTTTTGTGATACATAAATATCCCAAGCAGTTAGGGAAATATTACAATAGGGTTTTAGTTGCCAAGAAGCATAATATTTTCTTTTGCGATTACCTAATGGAAAAATTATTATCAAATTGGGTGGAGTAACAGGGAAATTCAATGTGGAACCTATATGTCTTATAGCTCCTGCTTCTCCAAATCTATAAAATCCCTTTTGCATTCTAAACCAATGCCTACGCTCAAACCCTATACCTCGTGTAGTAACATAGAATCTGTTTTTTCTTACATAGAAAAGACGATAGGAACACATTAATGTAATCATAATACCAAAAGCTAACGCTGCAATAGGCAATGACTTATCTATTTCTTCATTGAACAAAAGACTTTCTGTGCTGCCATATGCCATAGCAATGCCAAAAAAAAGCATCATAAAATACATTATATAATCCCACCAATTAGGGTTATGCCTCACCTCATACACTATCTCATCACCATGAGAATCTCGCTTTATCTTGTCTTTGTTTATAGTATCGTTGGTTTTTTGAGATATTAGTTTGCTAGATTCTGTATTTATGGAAGTTTCTTTTATAGA
>NZ_NXLQ01000163.1 GCF_003364195.1 Helicobacter didelphidarum
TAAAGCTTTTACCTTTCTTACTCTTTAATTGCACTCTACCATTATGAGGACATTTAAGCTCATTATCTTCTAGGACAGGACAGAGGAATGCGGTGGAGATACTTTCTTTGTTGTCATTGCGAGAAGCTTTAGCTTCGTGGCAATCTATCTCTTGTTTTATTATCTCTTTAGATTCAGAGCTATTACATTCTAGCTTGATATGTAGGCTAGAGTGAATAAGTGAATAATGAAGTATTGTAAGTGTAGAGGAGTGGAGGAATACTTGGAGGGTGGAAGTGGATATGGGAGAATCTATATTATTGTGAGGAGAGGGAGAATCTGTATTTGAATTATTGTTAGTAGAGTTTGATTGAGTAGTGGTAGAGATTGTGTTGGTAGTGTGGATTGATTCTTGTCATTGCGAAGCGAAGCTGAAGAATCCATATTTGAGTTATTAGAATCTATAGAATCTTTGTTTGTGGATACTTCGCTACGCTCAGTATGACGACATACTTTGTTATGAGGAGTATTAGAATCTTTGTTTGTGGATTGCTTCGTCATTTCATTCCTCGCAATGACAGAATCCATATCCCCTCCACCTTGCAAGTAATAGATAGGCTTAGATGTATTGAATCCCATATTGCTATCTTTAGAATCTAATTCTCCAAAGAAGCATTCATTATAGGGTTTATTAGATTCTGTGCCACCATGTAGTTCTATGCCTAAGAAATATATTTTAGATTCTATCGTATCTATGCCTTTAGATTCTAAGACTTTTAAGTCTAGTGTTTGATTATCTCTTACTTTTATTATCTCTTTACGCAAGCTTGTATTCATCTTTCACCCTCTTATTGAT
>NZ_NXLQ01000164.1 GCF_003364195.1 Helicobacter didelphidarum
TAGGCTATGATATATGGAGCAATATCCATTATGGCTATATTGGCAAAGCAGTAGGATTTAGTGAAATTGAATTACTTTCAGGGGCTGGAGTGGCACAAGATGGTTGTCCTAGCATCACAAGCTTTTGTGATGACCCAAAGGATAGTGAAGCTATCAAGCTAGGCTTTGAGATATATGATAACTACAAAGAAAACATACAATCCCTTTCTATCAATATACTAATGCAATATATTATAAAATATAAAGCTAAGCTCAATATTAAGGTAGTAGAATGAGTTATAAAAAGAAAGTAAAAAATACCTTGATAGAATTATTAGTAGCCATATTTATCCCTGCATCTATCACACTGCTAGCAATACTCATCGAATACATAAAAACACCCCATATAGATAATAAATGTATCCCACATGGACGCAATTTCCCAGAATCAGATGCGACATTATTTACTATGTTTGAAGTATTTTTTGTGCTATGTATATATGGTGTGATTATCGTGTATTATATGATAATGCTCGTATGGGCTGTATTCAAACGAGAGGATAGATTGAAAGCATTGCTATCTTTTATCAAATATATCCTATTTTGCATCATAACTTTGATTGCCATACTTGTTGTTTTGATATGGAATCCAAATGAACCTCCTACTTGTGATTGTGAAGTGGTAGATTGTGAATGTGTATTAAGAAATATATATCAAGCCGATACTTGTTATATAAAGGATAAGGAGTAAATATGTTATATATGACTGAAATTCTACATGGTGATTGTATTATCCACCCTAATACCAATCTCATTCCTTACGATATGGGTTTTTGGGGCT
>NZ_NXLQ01000165.1 GCF_003364195.1 Helicobacter didelphidarum
ACAAAATTATACATTGAGTAATTTTACTCATCTTTTACTTCAGATTCTAAGAATCAACTTTCAATTTAAAAGTATAATAAATATTAAGTGTATTTTTACACTTAATATTTATTCCTAAGGAGACAATATGGGTTTTAGAAAGTTTTTTATAGCCTTGATGACTTTAGGTTTGGCTGGTGTGTTTGCTTTGGCAGAAAGTCCTTTGGAAAAACAACAAGAGCTTTCATCAGTGTGTAAGCAATATCGGACAGAAATACAGGGTAAGAAGTTGCTTGATGTGTATCCTTTCTTTGATAAAAAAGGGGTAGATACAGGTAAAGGTTACCTCAACCTTAATGCAGGTAAAACTGGCGCATACATTCGCTTTTATAACTTTGGAGACAAAACCTTACAAGAAGCATATAGCAAATTGCGAGAAGTCTTACGAGAACGAGCAAATGAAGATGGTAATAAACATATAATATTAAGAGATTCTCTTCCTGAAGCTGATTCTGAAGATGTGCTAAAGCTTGAGGAAAGATATCGTGGTGCAACTTGCTATATCAGAAAGAATGAAAATGAGGTTTGGATAGATTCATATCCCAAAGTCGGTAAAGAATTTGTTTTTATTCTCCAAAAAGATGGAAACAATGCAAAGCTTTATTACTATGAAATAGATTTTCTCGAACGCCTAAAGATTTAGGTTCGCGGGTGAGGAAAATAAAAAGTAAATAAGAATCTCTTATTTATCTCATTCCCATAAGTCATCATCGCACTTGTATGATAATACTTGATGTCTTGATGACTTT
>NZ_NXLQ01000166.1 GCF_003364195.1 Helicobacter didelphidarum
TTGCTGACAAGAACAAAACTCTAATGAGATATAGGGAGATTGAGTTTGTGTATTACATTGCATTTTCTTGTTCCTTTCGCAATCTTTCGATTTTATTAAAATCTATTCTAGAATCCATTTTACCATCAATATTAAGCACTATTTTGCATTCTATATATTCTTCTTCTTGTAGCCCTATCAAATAAGTCTCAAGCTTTGGCAATAAATATGAATAAAGCTCCTCTATATTACCACACCCAAAGGCTAAAATAAACGATATTTTCTTGTAATGCTCGGAGTCAATTCTATAAAAAGTTAGCTCACTGCTCATGCCAAATATGGCAGTTCCCCATATTGATGAGTAATTGCTAATATATGAGATTCCCAAAGGTGCTATTATAGTTTTTCCTATATATTTTTCAACAACGATATTTTCTTTTGTGAGATAAAGTGCCTTTTGATTTAGCAACTTGATAAGTCTATATGACGGATAAATGCAAATAAAAGCACAAAAAAGAAGCAATAAAGTCATAAAAAGGCTTGTATCATTTCTATTTGAAAATTTATGTATCCCCTCAATCAATAGAGAACAAAAAAATATTGCAAAAGGTAATGAAAGTATGAGTGTGATAAAAAAGTCTATTTGACTTTCCCTATACTCCCACACTATCCCATCACCATTAGAATCTAACTTTTTAGATTCTATATTATTTAATTGTTTCTCACTCATTTACGCTACCCTCTCATCAAAATTATCTCTATCTACTACAAAGCTTACTTTATCGATAGTA
>NZ_NXLQ01000167.1 GCF_003364195.1 Helicobacter didelphidarum
GCAATTAAAGAGCAATAAAGGCAAAAGCTTTAAATCTAAAGGTATCCCTATGATGTTAGAATCTGATTTAATTAACTCTAGTATTGTAGGTTGCAGTAATAATATCGCAGGTGTTCCTACTCCTTGTTCTCTTATTTCTGTAATCCTCCCTAGTGCTAGAGCATTAAAAAGATATAATGATGATTATCCTATAATGCAAGATTTATGTGTTAGTGGGGTATTGAGTGATAAAGGATTCCCTATCACTTGTAAGCCTAAGAATAATACCTTTAAGATAAATGCTCCTAATCCTAGTAATACTAAAGAGATAAGTAAAGAAGCTTTACTCTCACAAATAAAACTTCATAAACCAAGTATAAGATTATATTATAAAGAACATAGAGAACAAATAGATAATATCCCTATATGTAGATTGAGGCTTAATGATAGGATTATAGAATCTAGTAGTGATGATGATACCTTACAAAATAGTAATACACCTTTGAGACTACTAGAACTCGATATACATAAAGATGCTAAAGAACTACAAGATAAAGACTTGGAGATAGCATTAAAGTCTTCTTATCCTAAAGACTATGAGTTTAAAGAGATAGATATAACCATAGGAATACACTCTATTGCTCTCATACTCATTATCCCACAAAAGATTCCTAAAGTCTATGATAAAGCATATAAAGAATATGAATATAAAGATTATGGGGTAGGGAGGTTTCAGTATATTTATAGGTATTGTGATACAATAGCTAAA
>NZ_NXLQ01000168.1 GCF_003364195.1 Helicobacter didelphidarum
TTATCTAGTGTAGAATTAATAAACCCTAGTGTTGTTTTATAGATTTTATCTTTAGCAAAGCGTGCTTCGATAGCACACGCATAAGCTGTGTTAGTGCCTGCTTTTTTAGTTATTAGTTCGCCCTTTGGATTTCTTACTTGAACATCATATTCTAACTTATGCTTAAAAGTAAGCCCATCGGCTTTGGTTTCCTCTGTTTCATTTTCAGCATTTTTCCAAATATAGTTTAGCATTGCATATGAAGCGTTTGCCACTATTGCATAGTCCAAAAACTTTTTAACTAATTCCAACTTAGCTTCAGCTGTTTTTATGTCTTTACTCATTACTTACTCCTTAGATTTAAGGTTTGCAACTTAAATTTTTACTTATTTCTATATGCAATCCTGCCGCTTCATCACCATGCAAAAAGATGCCAAAATTTTTATAAATATAAAATTTATATTTATAAAATATCTTACCATCATGGAATTGATTCTGATATGAATGCTCTGTAATACGACTATCTACATAAATTGGTTTATTTGTAATTGTAGTCCAATCATATCTATTTACAATATCATATTTATGAGATTCCTTAATAATTTCTCCAGCAGTTAAACATAATTGTTTGTATTCATACCACTGCCAATCCATATATTTAAAACTACAACCACCCACAAAGAATAAGATAAAAAATAAAGATACTAGGGATATTAAGATTCTTTTTATTGTAAATATTTCTTTGAGCTTTAAGAGTAAGTTTTCTTTA
>NZ_NXLQ01000169.1 GCF_003364195.1 Helicobacter didelphidarum
AGATTCTCATAATGATGAGATGGTGTTTGAAGTAAAATACAAGCTTGGCTTGTGGGATTATTGTGTTAATATATTCTTTTTTATTCCATTTAGCTGTTTGCTTGTATATGCTGGAACATCTCTTGTGATAGAGTATGTATCCTTGATTATATTTATACTAATTGGAGCTATGGGTATATTTTTAATTACAGATGATATTATCTATTTGCGTAAAAATAGATTCTATATCACAAATCAAGGCATAGGCTTTGAGCGTAGGCATTGGTGGCGAATGCAAAAAGGATTTTTTAGATTTGGTGAAGTGGGAATGATGCATCATGTAGACGTAAGAAGGTATATGAGGTCATTGCAATATGATTTTGTCATATTTCCAATAGATTCTCAAGTAAGAAAAAACATTATAGGGGAAGCGGTCATTAAGAGTAAAAATAAACTTAGAATTCAAATTCTTAATAATGGCATTGATATTCCACTAAATTTTATCCGTCAAAAAACAAAAGAAGCTTTAGAATCTCAAGGTAAAAGTGTGCAATTTTTTGAAGATTTTTTTGGAACTCGTTGGGTAATCTTTGGCAAAGGAAGCGATGATGAATCCAAATGAGAATACGCAATCCTTAGGTATTTCTATAGGCTTACCAAATTCTAGTCATAAAGGCTTTGATATAAAAGCTGGTGTGATAGATAATACTAACACTTATAATCCAAATAATAACTTTAAACTTTATGATTCTAAAGATACATACAATC
>NZ_NXLQ01000016.1 GCF_003364195.1 Helicobacter didelphidarum
AATGAACTTGCTTGAGTATTCGAAGATTCTGTAAGAGTTCGGACTGCTTCTTCTAAATCTTTTGATTTAGATTCTAAGTCTTTAGCGAAGTTTGCTGAAGTATGAAGCATTTTTCTTATTTCATCACCAAGTGTGTTGGTAACAATTTCTACACTGCCTTGTGCATTCTTGACTTCTGTTGTAAAATCTAAGCTTGTATAAGAATTAAAGACTCTTGCTATTTCATTTGTATCGCTTCCTATCTTTTCTTGTAAGACATCAAGCATACGATTAAGCACTTCTTTGAGTTCTACTAATTGAGGATTGGCTGGAATCTCTGTAATTCTTGCAGTTAAATCACCTCCTTCTATGGCTTGAGCAGTTTTGGCTGATTGTTCTATGGCAATCGTATCTTGTTTGAGTGATTGTTGTGTTTTTTCTATGTTTTCATTAATGGCTATTGCCATAGCACCAAATTCGTCTTTGGATTTGAGTGAGATGAGTTCAATACTCTTTTCTTCATGGTTAAGGAAGCGGAAGAATGAATTTAATCCCGCATAAATGCTCTTTACGCTTGACATAAGATTGAAATAGAATAAAAATGCAAGAGGTGTAAAAATGAGGAGAAATATAAGAAATGATATTCCCATAGCTCTAAAGTTTTCAGTTTCTATCAAATCATCAATCACGCTTGAAGTTTCCTTTGCTTGAATCGCAAGATTATCGATATAAATCCCTGTGCTAATCCAAATATCATTTGTGTTGGGAATAAGTGTTGCATAAGCAAGTTTTTCAGCATTGACTTGTCCGCCATCAGGAAGTGGCTTGCTAAAGAGATATTCCACGAATCCCCCACCTTCCTTTGCAGCTTTGTAGAGTTCTGGCACATACAATACTCCATTTACATCTTTTGTTTGGCTTAAATCTTTGCCAATCAAATCTTTGCGTGTTGGGTGTGCCACAGGAGTATGAACCTTATAGGCAAAATAATAGCCAGATTTATCTGCTTCAAAGCGAAAATTTTCAATAGCTTTCGCAATAATAGCAATTTTCTCCTCTTCGCTTCCCGCATTTTTAATCAAATCACCAATGAGATTTGCACTTGAATCTGTTGCAAGTTTTATCGTATCTGAAATACCATTTTTGAGGATTGCATAAGTCTCTCTATCTGTAAGCTCTCGAATAGTTTGACCGCTATGATATAAAATACCCATAAGTATCAAGAGAGAAATAATTGTCCCATTGGCAAAAAGTAAAATTTTCATTTTTAAAGGGAGATTTGTATAAAATTTCATTTTAACTCCTTACTCTTTAAAATCTAAATATTCATAAAATACGCCAAATAACTTAAACATATATAGTCTGTTCTATATCATTATTATAACAAACAATTTTCTAAATCTCAACTAAAACTAAAAACAATTTTATTGGTTTTTAAAAATTTTATTAAAGAATTTACGATGCAAAGAATCCACAAAATAAAAGGAAAAAATATTACAAAATTGCATACATTAAATATTTCTATTATAACACAAACAATTATTATAACTTTTTGTAACAAGAATAGAATATTACAATATATTAAGTGCTTTCTAAAATAATTAAAACAGTTGTGAATGATAAAGCTCAAGAGTCTAGTAGGAACAGAAAATGAACCCCCAACTCAATACCATCAAAATCAGACACTTTATTTGTAAAGCAGAAACTAAAGAATGCTTATACCGCTTACATATTCTCAACTTCACAGAAGAAATATATTTTTATTATATTTTGTCCATGTTTATTAAATTCTCTTTTAGAAAAATCTCATAAACAAAAATATAGATTTATCAATAAAATGATATTAGATATTCTATATAATACAAGAAAAGTAAAACTATCTTTTTGAGAATTGTGGGCTTCTTCTTGCTTTGCGTTTCCCATATTTTTTTCGTTCAACTACTCTAGCATCTCTTGTTAGTAATCCAGCAACCTTTAAGTCCTTACGAAATGCTTCTCTATCAAAATTATTTAAAGCTTTTGCAATTCCACTTCTTAGAGCCTCCGCTTGTGCCGAATAACCACCACCCAATGTAACAGCATGAATAGTAACTGATTTGTCTTGCTTTGTAAGCACAAGCGGTTGCATAACTTTCATCTTAATAGCATCATGTCCACCTAGCCATTCATCTAAACCAATACCATTAATAAGGATTTTTCCTGTTCCAGAACTTAACCATACTTTTGCAATAGCTGTTTTTCTTTTTCCTGTTGCATAAACTTTACTCATTGACTTCCTTTATTAAGCTTTTTTAGAATCAGCAACTTGTGCTGTATGTGGATGCGAATCGCTTGTATAGACCTTTAGCTTTTTAAGCATTGCACGACCTAATTTTGTCTTTGGCAACATACCCCTTACCGCTAATCGATAAAGTTTTTCTGGTTGCTTTTCTAGCATCTCTGCTAAAGTTTTTGATTTTGTGCTACCAAAATAACCAGAGTGAGTAAAATATTTTTTATCCTCTAGTTTATTAAAACCATTAAACTGCACTTCTTTTGCATTAATAATTATCACAAAATCGCCACAATCAAAATTAGGAGTATAGATTGGTTTATGTTTCCCACGCAAAATCGTTGCTACTTCAGCAATTAGGCGACCAAACACTTTGCCCTTTGCATCAAGAACAATCCAATCACGCTTGATTTCATTTTGTTTTGGTGTTTTTGTTATTTCCATAGCAAACCTTTTTATAGAAAGTATTTAAAGCAAGGAATTATAATACTTTTATTCTTAAATATAGCTTAAATTAAGCTATATTTAAGAATTTTTTACATTCTAGCTTATAAGCATAAAATTTGGGATTCTGTCTTTTAGGAAGCGCAATACTATTTTGCAAAAAATAAAATATGTATATGTAAAACTAGAGTTGAATTACAAATCAAAATTTATATTGCATTACATAATTCTTAAGGTACACCACACAAAAACAAGAAACCGAGAATCTAACTTGCAAATTGTAGCCATACTGGTGTGATGATAAAGCTTAATATAAGCCCAAATGTAACCACATTGAGTGCTAATTTTCCATTAAATCCGGCGGCAAGTAAGATCGCAGCACCACTCACAAGTGGGGGCATTGAAACCTCAATGAGTGCCATACGCCACAAATCATTAAAACCACCAAATATTACATTAACAATACAAAATAATATAAGGGGTGCGATAATCATTTTTCCACTAAGAAGTAAAAGCGTGTGTTTCCAATCTAAAAATGCCTTTAATTCCATTTGCACACCAATTGCAAATAGTGCTACGGGTGTAGCAGTTTGTGCAAGACTTTTTAGTGGAGTAAATAATTCATCGGGTATATGAAATGGCATGAAGCGAAACGCAAAACCACAAATCAGCGATAAAAATAAGGGGCTTTTAAACAAACGCTTAATAACTGCAAAAATTGAAAATTTATTTTTCCCACTTAAACTCATTATAATTGGTACAATAAATGCAAATGGAATCCCTGTAACAAATTGGTCATAAATTACAACTTGGTTGGCATATGCATCGCCCAATGCCCCCTTTACAAAAGGTAGCCCCAAATAAAGTGTGTTGCCTAATACTCCCATAACACAAAAAACAATCAATGTGCTTTTGTCAAGTCGCAAGAGTTTTGCGATAAAAAATAGTATAATACCCGCACCTATATTACACAACAATCCAATAAAACACATAAGGAGAAAATCAAGATTTACCATTGCGTGGTAAGTTCCATTAAAAACTTGTGCGGGAAGTGCGAAGTTAAGTAAAAATCCAAGTAAAATCCCACTCTGCCTATTTCCAACTAAACGCAAGATTTTCGCCATGTATCCAATAAAAATAAATACAAAAATACTATACATTGCTAATAACATACAGAATCCATATTTGAATAATACATACCATTAGAATCTACAAATGAGGGTGAGAGATAGAGTATCACCGTATCTCCTTTCAAGTAACATAAAAAATGAAAAAATATCATAAACCGAGGATTATATAAAAATTCTTGTAACAATGTAGCAGTATCGCCAGATATTTATGTAATTTGTAACATATTCTTGACACCATAAATACATATCCTGAAGCCTATGGTAGTTTCCACTTATTGCTTTACGCCATGCTATCAAACATTTCTTGATTATAACATAGATTCTCTAAGTTTGTTACAAATAGTATCTTTTTATTAAAAATAGTTGCATATACAACTATTTTTAATTGATATATTTTCATTGGGCTGTGTATAATTACAAAAGTAATATTGTATATTGTTAAAAATGGCTCAATTTACTAAAATAGTGTAGAATTGAACCTTCAAAAATAATAAATGCTGGATTGAAAAAATGTCATCAAGAAATAAATTTAAGGAAAGAAATTCTATACATTTTTTATAGAACAATATATTTCTAAAAATATTTGGGATTTTTTAGTAGATTCGAAAATCTATTTCAGCTAATTATCAATTCTAAGAGATTCTTAAAAGGAAATTACATGAACATCAACCATCAAAAAGTATTCATATTTTATTTTACAAAATTTTGTTACTTATTCAGTTCAAAAAAAACCAAGAAAAATATATTTATAGGAATATGCACATTAGTATTTTCCAATCTTGCATTTGCGGGAGAACAAGTCTATGGGATATTTAATGTAGCTGCGGTTCGCGATGCAAATCTTATGATGGACACAAGCGGGATTGTGGCCAATATTTTTGTTGATGTTGGCACTCAGGTAAAGAAAGATGATGCACTTTTAAATCTCTCAAATGAAGATAGAATACAAAATGTAAATATGCAACGTGCACAACTAGAAGGAGCAAAGGCACAATATTCCTTTGCCAAAAACCAATATGAACGATATAAGAGAAGTGGAAATGCAATTGATAAAAACTCGCTTGAACAAAATTATTCTAATTTTAAGAATCTTGAAAGCACTTATAGTAATCTACAATATAGTCTCAAATACCAAACTGAAATGTTGAAAAGAACAACGCTCATCGCTCCATTTGATGGCACAATCGCAAGTAAAAATATTGAATTAGGTGATGGTGTTGGAGCAAATCAAACAAAGCTTTTTCGACTTATTAGTAATGAGAAAAAGATTATTATCCAATTTGATTCAAAATATCTGCCTCTTGTGAAAGTAGGGGATATATATCGCTATAAAATTGATGGTAAAGGTAAAGAGTATGAAGCAAAAATCTATAAAGTTTATCCTACCGTTGATGTCAATACAAGAAAAGTAAGTGCAGAAGCTATTGTTCCCGATTCTTTGCAACCTGGGCTTTTTGGTGATGGCTATATCATGACACATTAAATTCTAAAATTCATGAAATAGAAAGAAATTTACGATATTTAACTAAAGTATAAATAAAAAGATTCTTTAGCTTTGACAAAATCTTTAATAAAAAATTTATAAGGATAATTTTTATATTATAAAACTCTTGCAAAAAGAAGTTGGGCTGCAACGAGCATACCACATTGCTATAAAAATAAGGAGAATTCATGTATAAGTTTGCAATTAATCGCCCTGTAACGACATTCATGTTCGCTATGGCAATGATTCTATTTGGATTTTATGCTATTAACATGATGCCAAAAGCATTATTCCCTGATGTAGATTTTCCTGTTGTTTTAGTAAAAACAACCTACAAGGGAGCAAGTGCTGAAACAATAGAAACAAAAGTAACAGATAAAATCGAGCAAGCAGTCCTTGCCATTGATGGATTAAAGTATGTAACTTCAAATTCGGCTAAAAATGTCAGTATTGTAGCAGTTATGTTTGAGTTAGAAAAACCCCTTGAGGTCGCAGTAAATGATGTCCGCGATAAAGTAAATGCTGTGATTTTAGATTCCGAAATCGATAAACCTACGGTGCAAAAATTAGATACAGGTAGCACACCTATTGTTTCACTTTTTCTTTCTTCTGATAAACCTGTACCCGATATGATGAAACACACAAATAATGTTATCGCACCAATTTTACAACGTATAGGTGGCGTTGGTAATGTGCAAATGAGTGGTTATCGAGAAAGGCAAGTAAAGGTTTATCCAGATCCAACTTTAATGAATAAATACAATATTACTTATACAGATTTAGCTGGAATCTTAGGTAAAGAAAATCGTGAAATTGATGGCGGACGTGTCATTGAAGAAAAGAACGAACATTATATTGTAACCGATGCAAATAGTATAAGTGTTGAAGAAGTCGGCAATATTATCATTAAAGACGGGCTAAAACTTAAAGATGTAGCTGAAATTGAAGATGGACTAGCAGAAGAGAAGTCTTATTCAACATATCGTGGCAAATACGGGGTAATTTTAGAGGTTCAAAAGATTACTGGGGCAAATGAAATCGCCATAGCCGATGGTGTTAAAAAGGCTTTAGAGCAAATCAGAGCAGTGAGTCCGGGATATGACATAGATATTTTTTGGGATACAACAGAATATATCCAATCATCCATTAAAGATATTCAGTTTGACCTTGCTTTAGGTGGGTTTCTAGCGGTTTGTATCGTCCTTTTATTCTTGCGAAATGTTACCATTACAATAGTATCCGCTATTTCATTACCCGTATCAGTTCTAGGGACATTTGTATTTATTCATATGATGGGATTCTCGCTTAATATGCTTACTATGCTTGCCCTCACACTTGCCATTGGAATCATTATTGATGATGCAATTGTTGTAATTGAAAATATACACAAAAAATTAGAGCATGGTATAAAACCTAGAGAGGCTGCTTATGAAGGTGTGCGTGAAATAGGTTTTGCTATTGTAGCTATTTCCGCTATGCTTCTATCTGTATTTATTCCAGTAGGAACAATGAGCGGGATTTCTGGGAAATTCTTTGCAAGTTTTGGTTTAACCGTCGCTCTTGCTGTGGGTATTAGTTACATTGTTGTTATTACGGTAATTCCTATGTTTAGCTCGATTTTATTAAAAGCGGAGCAATCAAAATTCTATTATACTACACTACCTTTTTTTCAAAAACTTGATAGTCTTTATCTCAAAACAATACAATTTCTTATGAGAAGTTGGTTTAATATGATTCTTGCTGCATCCGCAGTGTTTGGGGTATTTGTATTATCTCTTATCGTAGCTGGAACAATGGGTAGTGAATTTATGTTAAAAGAAGATAGAAGCCAATTTCAAATTATGTTTAAAGCAAAACCTGGAATCAGTATAGGTGAGATGAAAAGAAAAACTGAATTATTTGCAAAACATATAGAATCTAATCCAAATGTAGATTTTGTTACCCTGCAAGTAGGACCTGGGGACTTACAACAAGCTTTTTTCTCAAAGCTTTACATCGGACTAAAACCGCTTAAAGAAAGGAAAAAGCAAGGTAAAAATGGTGATCAGTTTGTCTTACTAGAAAAACTCCTTAATGAGCTACGCAGTATGCCAGAAACAAAGGGATTAGACGTTTTTGGTTCAGAGGTCCCTCTTGTGGGCGGTGGTGGTGATAATACACCTGTGCAAGTATCAGTATTCTCACCCGTAGAATCTATCATGCAAAGCAGTGTTCAGAAACTTTCTCAATATATAACAGAAAAAGAACCAAGGTTCAAAGATAAAATCACAAATTTCCATTTATCAACTTCAGATTCTATGCCGGCGTTCTTACTGAAGCCTATACGACAGAATATTGCACAATATGGGATTACTAGCACGGATATAGGACAAGCTGTGAGTATGGCATTTTCAGGCGAAACACAAGTGGCATATTACAAAGAGGAAGGAAAAGAATATTATATTACCATTCGTTCCCCAGATTCTAAACGCATTAGTGCTAATGATATAAAACGCATTCAAGTAAGAAGTTCTAGCGGAGATCTTATCTTTATTGATGGGCTAGTAGAAATTGAAGATAGCTTTACCTCAACCAACATTACGCGTTTTAACCGACAACGTAGTATCACTGTAGCAGTTGCACCAAAAGAGTATAGTGGGTTAAGTGTGGGCGAGATAGTTAAACTCATAGAAGAAAATGCAACAAGTGGAGAAAAATGGCTTGATGAAGGAGCAGGATATAGACTCATGGGGCAAGCTGATAGCTTGAGTGAAACCATGATAGCTTTTGGAATTGCCATAGTAATGGCTTTTGTCTTGATATATCTCATTTTAGCAGCATTATATGAGAGTTTCTTGCAACCAATTATCATTATGGTTACAATGCCCCTTAGCTTTAGTGGGGCGTTCTTTGCGATTAAACTTGCGGGTGGAAGTGATGCGGCAATGAGCATGTTCTCTATTATGGGGCTTATTCTACTCATTGGTATGGTTGGAAAAAATGCAACACTCTTAGTTGACGTAGCAAATGAAAAAAGAAAAGAAGGCATGAGTATTGTTGAGGCAATACAATTTGCAGGAGAATCTCGTTTGCGACCAATCTTAATGACCACAATAGCAATGGTTGCCGGAATGTTACCTCTAGCTCTTGCAACAGGTGATGGTAGTGCGATGAAACAACCAATAGGTCTAGCAATGATTGGTGGTTTATTGGTTTCAATGTTTTTGAGTCTGCTTGTTGTGCCAATATTTTATAGAATCATTACACCCATTGATGAGAAGATACAAAGATTTTATAAACCAAAAAAAGATGAAATTTTACAATAAATAACTGGATTACTCGAAGTGTTCTTAATATGATAATAAATCTTTTGTTGTGCAAATGACCACTTCCCTTTAAAATTATTCATTGCAAAAAAAAGGGGAGGGTTATTTTTTATGCACTTGAATATATCTTAAATTGTAGCAAAACAGATATTGTCTATTTTATGTTATAATCGCAACTTTAACATTATGTATGCAATAAAAAATCTTAATGAAATTAAGACTAAATCCACAATTTGAGACACAGAAAACTTGCAAGGATTATTAATGCAAACAAACCAACAAACAGAATGTAAATACAATCCTAAGGAAATAGAACCCAAATGGCAAAAGATTTGGGAAGATAATCAAAGCTTTGAACCACACAATCCGTGCCACAACAAAAATCATAACAAAGATTCTAGAAAGGAACAACAACCAAAAAAATACATTCTTTCTATGTTTCCCTATCCTAGCGGAGCAATCCACATGGGGCATGTCCGCAACTACTGCATAGGCGATGCGATTGCACGTTATTATCGTATGTATGGTTATAATGTTTTACACCCAATTGGCTTTGACGCATTTGGTATGCCTGCAGAAAATGCCGCAATAAAGCATGGTGTTCATCCAAAAACATGGACTTATTCTAATATGGAAACCATGTTGCATGAATTGAAAACATTAGGATTAAGCTTCTCACAAAAAAGAATACTAGAAACCTGCAATCCAACATATAGCAAATATGAACAAGAATTTTTCATACAAATGTGGAAAAAAGGATTGATTTATCGTAAAAAAGCATCGCTAAATTGGTGTCCAAAAGATCTCACTGTATTGGCGAATGAGCAGGTTATTGATGGAAAATGTTGGCGTTGTGATACTGAAGTTGTGCAGAAAGAAATGTTTCAATACTATCTTAAAATTACTGATTACGCAGAAGAACTCCTTAAGGATCTAGAATCTTTAGAGGGTGAATGGCCATCCCAAGTGCTTAGTATGCAACGCAACTGGATTGGAAAATCTAATGGTTTAGAGTTTGATTTTACCTTAGATTCTGATTCTCAAAACAAAATAAATTCTAAAATTACATCATTGCGTGTTTATACAACAAGATGTGATACAATTTACGGCGTGTCATATTGCGTGATAGCACCTGAACATCCTCTTGTTGATATATTAATAGAAAAAAATTTTCTAGATTCTCACACTTTAGATTCTATCCACACAATGCGTAATCAAAGTGAGAAAGAGCGTGCAAGGTCTGAAAAAGAAGGAATTGCACTCCCTATATCTGTCATTCACCCACTTACAAATCAGAAATTACCTGTATGGATTAGCAATTTTGTCCTAATGAGTTATGGATCTGGTGCGGTAATGAGTGTGCCTTGTCATGATGAAAGAGATTTTGAATTTGCAAAAAAATATAATCTTCCCTTAATCCCTGTAATTGCTCCTGATTCCCACACTCACAAAAATATAGAATCACACATTATGCCTACACAACAAATCAATAAAGCTTTTACTGAAGATGGAATCTTAATAAATAGTAAGGAATACTCTGGATTATCAAGCAAGCAAGCAAGAGAAAAAATTAGCAAATATTTTGAACAAAAAGGATTAGGAAAACGCATTATAAACTATAAGTTACGCGATTGGGGAATCTCACGCCAACGCTATTGGGGAACACCAATCCCACTTATTCATTGCCCAAATTGTGGTGTATTAGAAGAAACGAAACTCCCAGTTATTTTACCTGAAGATATAATGATTACAGGAGAAGGGAATCCGCTTGAAAAGCACCCTACTTGGAAACATACAACATGTCCAAAATGTGGCATAGATTCTTTGCGTGAAACCGACACAATGGATACTTTTATGGAATCTAGTTGGTATTTCTTACGCTATACAACACCAAAGGAATCGCGCGAAGAGATTGCATTTGAAAAAACAAATTTGGATTATTTTATGCCAGTAGATCAATATATTGGTGGGATAGAACATGCCATTTTGCACCTTCTGTATGCACGTTTTTTTACAAAAGTGTTGCGTGATTTGGGATACCATTCATTTAATGAGCCATTCAACGCATTATTAACACAAGGAATGGTATTAAAGCAAGGTGCAAAAATGGCAAAAAGTAAAGGAAATGTTGTTGAACCAAGACACATTATAGAATCTTATGGTGCAGATACAGCACGTCTTTTTACGCTCTTTGCTGCACCACCAACTTATGCACTTGAATGGAATGATGAGGGGGTAAGAGGGTGCTATAAATTTATTAATCGTCTTGTTGATAGAAAATCACGCGTGATAAAAAACCTATGTATGCCTACAATTAATGTAGAAACACTCAATAAAGATTCTAAAATTGCACGTTATAAAATCTATGATGCTTTACAAAAATACCAAAATATTTTTAACAAAAAACTAGATGGTTATCCTTTTAATGTCGTTATTGCAGCATGTATGGAAGCACATAATGCTATTTCAGCACAAGCAAGTAATGAAGTTTTCACAGAAGGATATTATGTTTTATTACATATTTTGGAGGGATTTATTCCACATATTGCAAGTGAGTTAAGTCAAGAATTATTTAATATGGCAAATTTTACTCCCTTAAAGGTTGATTCTAGTGTATTTATTCAAGATGAGATTACCTATGTTATTAGTATAAATGGCAAAAAACGTGCAGAAATAACACTAAGTAAAGAATCTTCAAAAGAAACCGTGCTTCAGCAAGCAAAAGAAATGGTAGCAAAATGGCTTACGAGTGATATAAAAAAAGAAATATTTGTGCCAAATAAACTCATTAATTTTGTATTATAAGAAATTTTAAATAAAAAACAAAGTTAAATAACCTCTGTTTGTATAAGAACACAAGTTTGCCACAAAATATAATTTAAAATAAATCCCACATGACAAACAAGCCCCAATAATTACATTCAGAAATACAATATACTGAAAGTAGCATTAACACACATTCAACAAAAATCTTATAGTAATGCAATAAATGCTTATTCATTCAATTATAAATGAGAATAATTTCCTCACAATAAACCATAATATATCATAAAAACCACGAATGTAATTTGGATACGAAATAAATTGATTTTATATAATATTTATTTATTATCTGAATTATAGAATATTTTATTCCAATAATTTCTATTAAAATAATTTAGATTTTAAAAAATTATAGTTGAAGAATCTTTTTTAGTTCTGCAATAGCCTTGCCACGATGAGAAATTTTCATTTTTTCTTCCAATGGTATACTTGCAAGAGAGTATTGTAAAGATTCTAAGATATGATTTATGGAATACGAATATTTTTTTGTTATATCATGAGTATCATAAAAATCTTGTTGTTTTGAAGCTTTTATTTTAGAATCTTGCGATGAATGTTGGTAAATGTCAGAAGATTCTTGTTCTAATAAAAAATTACATTTCATAAGTTCTGCTTTTCTTGTTCCCTCAAAATCCCGATAGAACATACTATCATAGCCAAATCCATGACTTCCTAGTTCTTTTATTGCTACAATTCCATTACAAATACCAGATGCAATACCGCTTTTTACCAAAAAAGATTTTTGATATATTGACTCTTCAGTCTGTTTGTAATCAATAATATAAGCGATGCTACATTGAAAAAATGCTTTACTCCCCCATATCCCACGCTTTTTTAACTCCCTTTTTAACGCTTGACGATTTTCTGTGTCACTTGAATTTCCAGCGGTTACATTATTGTTAATAATATGTGCAAACCTAGCAGAAAATACACCTGGTCCACCATTCAAGGCTTCAACACACAAACCGCTGTCATCCGCCAAAATAATCATATTGTTTTGTGATTGTTGTTTTAAAGCTACATGTAACGCATTTGCTTTTATCAATGCATTTTCTTCAAATGTTTTACCATTTTCGGTTGGATTAAAATCCTGTATCCCCAAAGATTGTGGGGTATAAATTTCTTTACCAAAAGCATTACTAAATTCTTTTAGTTTATGGGTATTATTTGTTGCAAGAATAATACGATAAGTATCTTTAGATTCTGGGGCATATTGCACGACTTTTCCTTATTCTGAAATTCCACCCCATAGTTTCCAAAAATTTATACATAAACATAAAACTCAAAAAAGCTAGAAAAAATTTTATACATATGTATTCTTCCAAACACTAATGAAAAATCAATATTTTACTTATTTCCATAATATTAAACACGGCGATTTTCAACATAACGCATACCACTGACCATTGCATCAGCACCACCATTTGGATAACGCACAGAATTCCAAATCACAAGATAAATATGAACAGGAATAAAAATGATAAAAGCCCAAGTAACAATATGATGAATTGCACGCACATTTGCCAAACCACCACAGACAACCTCAACCCATCCAAACATTGCTCCAGATAAAGCACCTAAACCTTCGTGGTACACATTGCTATAAAGTGAAATACCTGTGAGAGAAATGATAAGAGTAAGTATTCCAAGCGCAAAATATGTACAAAATTGAAGCGGATTATATGCTCCATTAATATGAGGGTGTTTGGCAATAAATAAATATGCACCGATAGTTCTTACCCAAATAACTGGATTAAAAACTTGTGTAATTGAGATTCTCTCTGGTTGACTTGATTTCGCAAAGAAAAATAAATATACACGAAAAAATGATGCTCCAATCAAGATAAAACCAGCTATACAATGGAAAGAACGATTATATGCTTGTAAGAATCCTACTGGCTCACTATGCCAATTTGGTTGCAAAAATGGATAACTAATATAAAAACCACTTGCTATGAGAAAAATAATCATAAATGCACGTACCCAATGTAAAAATCTCGTTGTGCCACCAAATTCTAGATGTTGTTCTAGTTCTTTTTTTATAGCTTGATCTATTTCCGTTGAAAGCATGTTTTCTCCTTTCTTACTTGTTATTAAGCCCAAAGGGCTTAGGTAGAAATTTCTCTCTAACAAAACTCTTTATTGTTCCACTTTCTTGTAGAATTTATCTATATTTTTGATACCCTTCTGCCATGTGTCAATTTTTAAATATCTGAAATTAAGTTTATCAAATCTCAATCTAAAAATTAACTCCAAACACACTTATATATTCTAAAATATCAACCTAAAATCTCGCAAAAGATGGATCAACTTTATACTCACATAAACTATTCCCTTTTGTATCCATGACATGCACCGCACATGCAATACATGGATCAAATGAATGAATATGACGGATGATTTCTAAAGGTTGTGTAATATTCGCTACCTTTGTGCCAATAAGGCTCATTTCATATGGTCCCTTCTGTCCTTTAGAATCTCTAGGTCCAGCATTCCAAGTAGAAGGAACAACAGCTTGATAGTTTGCTACCTTGCCTTCAGATATTCTTACCCAATGGCTTAACATACCGCGAGGAACATTACCAATGTAGCAACCTTTATAATCACGTTTTGGATCAATTATATATGGAGCACAAGTTGTGGTATCAATTTTAATATTTTTCACAAGTTCATCAAATGCTTCTAAACCATTTTCTGCCAATACTTTTGCTTCTAAACCTCTTGCTGCAGTTCTACCAAGAGTGCTAAACAAATGCTCTGTGGTAAGTCCTGTTCGTTTTAAAAATGCTTCCGCTGCCATTTGTATTTTTTCGTTTTTTCGTGCCAAACCAACAACAATAGATGCCAAAGGACCTACCTCCATAGGTTTCCCATCATATCTAGGAGATTTTATCCATGAATATTTAGAATCTGTTTTTAATAATTTAGTTTTTTCTTCCTTACCGCTTAAACCAATACTTGTGCCATCAAGCATACCGGTATAATGTGGATTAGTCTGCCCTTCATATGGGTGTAATAAATCTGTAGGTTTTATTTCCTCATTCTTCTCATTTTTGCCCTTATACTCATACCATGAATTTGTTACTTCTTCAGCAATCAGATCAAGATCTACATCATGAGCCTTGCTTATATCACCATTAAGAACATAACCTGTTTCCATAAGATATTTATCCCTACTTACTTGCATTTCTCTAAAACTTAGGAAATTCTTGAGATTACAACCAGCCAACACACTAGGCTCTTTAGAATATGCCATACCTGCCATAATTAAATCTGGATAATATGCTCTGTGAATGAAATCCGCAACCATTTCATACTTAAATTTATATTCAGCTAAACGACTAGGATCTAAAATATCCATAATTGAAGTAACCCCACCAACAGTTAAACTCTGTGGATGTGGTTGTTTTGCACCAAAAATAGCCATCATTTTTGCCGCTTCTCTTTGCACTTCAAGAAGTTTAAGATAATGAGAGAGAATGATAAGATTTTGTTCTGGAGTAAGTTGATAAGTTTTATGTCCCCAATAACCATTAGCAAATGGTCCAAGAGACCCTTGAGCTGCAAAATCCTTTACCCTTTTCTGGACGGATCGCAACACATCTTCACCTGTTGCAATTGGATTATCGCAATATTCAAAAGCAAGTTTAGAGGCTTTAGCGGGATCCGCACTTAACGCACTAATAATATCACACCAATCAAGCCCATGTAGTGTATAAAAATGAACAATATGATCATGGAAAAAGAGAGCAAGATTCATAAGTGTTCGAACAAGTTTTGCATTGTATGGAATCTCTATTCCTAAAGCATTTTCAACTGCAGTAATACCAGCCTTATAATGTGAATAAGTGCAAACTCCACAGATTCTACCAGCGATAAAACCTGCGTCTCGTGGGTCCCTTCCTTTAATAATTGTCTCAAGCCCACGCCATAGTGTAGAACTAGAATATGCATCAGTGATAACATTATTTTCATCAACAACCACTTCAATTCGTAAATGCCCCTCAATTCTCGTAATCGGATCAACTACAATTCGCTTTGACATATTTTTCCTTTCTTAGCTAAATTTTAGATTCTCAAATTTATTATTTAATTATAATTATTTTGCAGTATTCAAACATTGCCATAAAATCCATTTAGCAATATCCAAAATACTCCAATCATTTAGGCTTAATTGCTCCAGAAATCATAGCATGTGCTGCAATGCCAATAGCTGCTGCACCAAGCACTATAATACCAACATTATCTGCTGTTCTATCTGCACCAGCACCAGTAAATGCGGTTTGATAGCGGTTTCCCAATGGGACTTCAAATGGATTCATAGTATCCCAGAATCTTGGCTCACTACAACCTATACAACCATGTCCTGCACCAATTGGCCAACTTGTATGGGAATTAAAGCGTAATTTTGAGCAGTTGTTAAAGGTATATGGACCTTTACAACCAACCTTATAGAGACAAAATCCATGTTTCGCATTTTCATCACCAAATGCCTGCACAAATTCGCCTGCATCAAAATGCCCTCGCCTTTCGCATAAATCATGAATTCTTAATCCATAAGCCCATTTTGGACGATTGAAAGCATCAACAGCCATATCCCCTAAAAGAATGAAGTGCATAAGAGTACCCACAATATTTTTCTCGCTTGGCGGACAACCTGGCACATTGATTACACGTTTATTTATAATCTCGCTTAAAGGATTTGCATTTGTTGGATTAGGGGCAGCTGCTTGCACACCACCAAAACTAGAGCATGTCCCAATTGCAAAAATTGCTGCTGCACCCTCTGCTGCATGACGACATTCTTCAGCTCCTGTGCGTGCATGTGCTCCAATAGTAAGGAAATATTCTGTGTTTTTTGGTATTCCACCTTCGACCATCAAAACATATTTTCCTTTATATGTTGTTATAGCATCTTCTAGACTCTTTTCAGCCTGATAACCAGAAGCCGCCATGATTGTTTCATGATATTCAAGACTTACATAATCAAAAATAATAGAATCTATGCCAGGATCTTCACTTCTTAAAAGACTTTCACTGCAACCAGTGCATTCTGCCATATGTAACCAAATAAGTGGGACACGATTAGCAAGTTCTGCAGCTCTAGCAGTTAATGGGACAAAAGAAGCAGGTAAACCAAGAGATGCTGTAACAACAGCAGCCCATTTCATAAACTCACGTCTTTGGAATCCATTCTTTGCTAAAACTTCCATAAGATCATCTTGATATTTTTCTTTACGCAAAGCAGGAGATTTTGCTAGAGAATCCAATCTTGCCTTTATCTTCCGAAAAAGACCCTTTTTTGTATTCAATTCAAGGTTGTTACCTTGCGGATTCTGACTATAATCAAGAGAAACTTTTGTGTGTGAGTGTGAATGCTCTACAATATTCTTTGTGGATTCAAGTAACTTCATTATAAATCCTTCGATAATTTATGGATATTTAGAATTTTACAATAAAAGTTAAACTTTTACCCTATTCCATTTGCATTTTTTTCGCAAAATAAAAATACCTATGTAACAATGAGTAACAATTATAAATTATAATAATTAGAATCTTAAGACGAATAAGAAATATTTTTTAGATATTTCACAATGAATGCAAGAAATTAAAAGAATATCATTGGAATATTTTCTCAATTGAATAAGTTTATTTTTTAATGAAGAAGCCACATCAATATGATATTTGTAGTTGTGAAATATCATATTGACCATTACTCTCTGTATAAATATTTGTTATTCCGCGTATTCGTGAAAGGAGTGAATTTTTCACTTCAGTATTTGAGGTAAAAGAACCGCCAACATGAAGTGTTGTAATTTTTACACCCCCAAGCAAGATTTTTTCTTTTTTATTATTTATAACAGGATTTACACCCCAAGCACTATGTGCAACAATAGCCCGATTAATGCCACCAATATTTGTATGTCCGATATATAGCATAATATGACCTTTTAACCATATAATACTCCCAAAGGGGATACCATTTGCAATAATATATGCTTCTTTATCGTGTTCTGACATTTTTGAGAGATCAACAAAATTACCCCCATATTGTGCTTGTGCCGCAGAGTTTCTTGGTAGAAAAACACCAAAACCAGCAAAACTATCACGCGTGAAAGCACTGCAATCACGATTACCAAAAATCCCACCCCAACCATATTTTTGTCCCAGCATCATATCAATAAGATGGGACATTTTTTGTGCGCTAAATGGAATTGGGAAATCTGAAAAAAGATATAAATCAAAATTTACCTCACGAATTTGTGCATAATTATCAGTATCTTTGTAAAAAGTAAGCAATTTATTTTTGCGTTTATCATAAGGAAAAATTTGTCCAATGCGTGCATCAAGAATCCATTGATTTTCATGACGAATTGGAATAAAGTCTTTATTTGGAATCTTATAATCATCAATCCGCAAAATTTTGTTTCGCATACTATTATCCACAAGTGCAATACTTCGTGTATCAACCCAACCATACACAAAAGGACTCTGAATATGTGCATATCTTCCATCTGTGCTAAAATGTGTAATCATGGCAGGTGTTCCCTCAAAGATAAAGCTATTTTGCCATCTATCAAAAGGAAAATCGCCCTTATTTTTATATCGTGGTTTATGTGTCGGGACAGCACGAACAGCAGTTGCTCTAACGATTATAGCAGGTTGAGGATTTTGCAGGAAAGCACCAAGATTCATGTTCTCTAAAAGAGTAGAAAATTCTTCTAACTTATTAGGCAATAAATTTTCACCAACACCAAGTAAAGATTCTATCTTTTTCTCTAAATTTGCAATCTTATTGAGGTAGATTTGTTCGGCTTTTTTATAATTCTTATTATTTTTTTTTGGTGGGTTTCGTTTGAGTTCTTGCAATTCTTTGTTATAGCTAATTGCATTTTGGAGCGATGGAATAATATAAAAAATTGCATTCTTATCAGTATTGATTTGACTAAAATCCCATACGGCATAGAATTTTGCAAGATATTCTTCTTTTGTTGCAAAGTTTTGTTGCATTTTCATTTTATCAGAGCTTACACCATAAAAAGATTCTAAACTATTATTTTGTTGTGTATTTGTAGCTTTAGAATCATTAGAAAAATTGATTGTCATCATACTTTCTGCATAAAGAAATGGACACAACAAGAAGTAGCACAATAGACAAAAGAATGCTAGAATATTTATAAAATAAGATTTTGTTAATTGCATAAAAGTTGCTCCATTTCTTGATGTCCAATAGAAATATGCAATATTTTATTGTTCTCTACGACAACAATTAATGGTCGTTTCACAATAGAGGGATTTTCAATAATCATTTTTTCATCAATTTCACTTATATTTTGGATTCCACTTTCTTTCAGTTTTTTATAAGTTGTGCCTTTTGTATTGATAAAAGCCTCTTTGCCACGCATATTTATAAGATTTGTAAGAAGCCAAGAGTCTGGTGGAGTTTTTTTGAAATCCACAAATTCATAATGCAAATTATGTGTTTCAAGAAAGATAAAGGCCTTTTTCATACTATTGCAATTTCTGATTCCATAGATTGTAATATTTCCCATATTACTCCTTTTGATTATATTATGATATTATAGAATCTTATTTGTGAAAATCGCCAAAAATCTTGATAACCAATTCATTAAACTCATCGCCACGTGCCTTATATGACTTATATTGGTCAAGACTTGCACAAGCTGGAGAAAGCATCACAAGCGGTGCATTTTCTTTTTCATTCTCGTTCATTAGAGAGTCTTTGCAAAGATTATCTTTTCGTAATTCTTGTGCAATTTCATTTAAAGCATAAGAAAGCGTATGACATTCTTTCACAAAAATATTATGTTGTTTGCATTCACGAGCAATCATAGTGCCATCTTTTCCTATACTAAAAACTTTTGTGCCATGGGTAGAGATTATAGGATAAAGCATATCAAGTTTTGCACCTTTTGCATCACCACCTAAGATTAAATAGATTCTGTATGTTCTATATGCACTTAACGCTGCAAACACAGCATGAGGATTTGTTCCTTTGGAATCATTGACAAATAAAATATTATTGAGCCATTTTTCTTCCATGCGGTAATGTCCAATTTTATATTGTTTTATGTATGTTTTGTCAAATGCAATATCGGCAAATTGTAATGCAGCTGCACTTAGCATAAAGTCGAGTTTAAAAGGTTCTTTAAAAAGATTCTGGTATTCTTCTGTATAGTTTAAAAATGTTTGCAATTCATTGGAATCTGCATATAATAAAAGATTCCCTTGAAAAGATTCAATAATACTGCGGACAATTTCATGTTCCAAAAGTTCTTTTGGAATACAAGCATAATATTTTTTTGGATTTTTTGCTAGATTCATTAATACGAGTGGTTTGAGTTTATCTGTAAGATAAGATTCAAAACTTGTATGCCAGCTAATATGGTCTTGACTTAGAGGTAATAAAATATAAAGATTTGGCAGTGCAAAGTTTGTGTAATGTAAAGCAAAAGAGCTTGTTTCAAGCACCCATTGAATCTGATTTGTTTTATTTTTTTTACATTGATTTTGTGCCATAAGACTTTCAGAATCTCTTGAAGATAAGTGCGATTGAAAATCATTTACATCAAAAACACTATGTGTTGGATTGAATGTTATTTGCTCTTTGGAATCTTGCAAGAATATATTATGATTGCATACCTTTGGTAGTGATTCCAAAGATAAATTCATATATGGAAAATCTTGCATAAAAAGCTTTGCTAAAGGTGTCCCAATATTACCTCCGCTTTTTGCCTGCAACATAAGTGAAGTCATCTCTGTTGTTGTTGTTTTGCCATTTGTGCCACTAATCCAAATGCTAAAAAAGTTTTTGTTCTTCTTGTTTAAAAGATTATAAATAAAATCATATTCACTCATAATATTTGTAAAATATGCAAGAAAGGCTGTGTTTGGTGGGATACCTGGACTAATAATTGCTAGAGTATCATCATGTTGCAAGGCTTGTGGTTGTGTATTAAGTGCTTGATATTGTTTAGATTCTCTCTTTGGATTTTCAGTCCTGTGTATATGATTATTTTGTGTATTTTTTTCAAAAAATTTTTCTAAAGAATAAAATGGTGCAAATTCATTGCCTTTAGAATCTTTATATGTGTGAGTAAATTTATCATCATAGACTTTACAAAGAATATTATGTATATTGAGTAACTCCATAATCGCACTATTGGTGATTCCAAGTCCCAAGATATTAATGTATGATTCCATGTTTTACCTTTTTTTCTTTTGAAATAATAGCACAAATTCCTTGATTATTTGGTCATTGTAAGAAAATAAAATCTATAATAAAATTAGGAATGAAAATATTGTTATAATCCATTTTTGTTTTTTTGTAAGTATAATCCGGCAAATTGTAAAATCACAAACTCACAGGGAACTTACACAAAGAAAGAAAACAAACTTTATTCATAAGTTTCTATGCTACAATAACAAATCAAAGAATAAGGATAAAATATGCAAGCAGGCATTATTGGTTTAGGTTTAATTGGGGGTTCTCTTGGCTTAGCTCTCAAAGAAATTAAAATGTTTAAGAGGATTCTAGGCTTTGATAAAAAATCACTACACCAACAACAAGCACTCTCGCTCGGACTTGTTGATGAGTGTGTGAGTATAGACGAAATTGCTGAATGCGATGTAATTTTTATTGCCATTCCGCTTGATTATGTTTCTTCGCTCATTAATAGTTTTGTAAATCTTCGCACAAGTCAAACCATTATTGATTTAGGAAGTGCAAAATCTCAAATCAATAGCAACATCGATTCTAAAATTCGCAAGAATTATATCGGTGCACATCCTATGAGTGGCACAGAAAATAGTGGTCCAAAAGCTGCTCAAAAAGATCTTTTTAAAAATAAAATTATCATTCTCACAGATACAATGGAAAGTGGGGAATTTCAAGTTGCATTTGCAAAAGAAATCTTTGTAAATCTTGGTATGCAAATCATTAAAATGGATTCTAAGAATCATGATAAACACATCGCTTATATATCACATTTACCACATATTCTTAGCTTTTCTCTTGCAAATACCGTCCTTGCTCAAGAAAAACCAGAAAATATATTGGCTCTTGTTGGTGGAGGATTTAGGAGCATGTCACGTATTGCAAATAGCTCCCCTATTACTTGGCGTGATATTTTCAAACACAATCGTGAATATTTATCATTCGCACTCAATGACTTTGAGATTCACTACCAAGAGGCAAAGCAACTTATTCTTGAAGAAAAATGGGACGAATTAGAGAAATGGATGAAAAAAGCAAATGTTTTACATGAATTTTTGTAATTTAGAGAGAAATTATAAAATATATCTCAACATATAATAAATACAAAAAGTTATTTAGGATTTCTCTCTATAATCTTAGAATCTTAATACTACAAAGATTCAAAAATAAAAGTTATAAAAATTTATAAAATTTAGAAGGAAACAATATGAGATTTATAAAATTCAACTTTCGTCGTGTAGATATATTTTTAATCCCATTTGTGGGCATAGTAATATACGGTCAATATTATTTCATTTCACAAAACTATAATGAATCTCAGGAGAAGAAACTTGAAAAACGTCTTGAAAAACTTGCACAAGAATGCAGAGATGGAAAACAAGGTGCATGTAATGAATATACCTTAATTCTAGAAAAAGTTGCACCAAAATAATATTTATTGGATATTTTGCTTTATTTTAGTCTTAATTGTATTGAAAAATATTCCCAAAGGCAACTCAAGAAAAATATCTAAAATTATCGTTTTTAGCACCTCAAGCGATTACATGTTGTTATTCTTTTGCTATGATTCCACATTTAGCAAATATCTTGCAAGGTTGTTGTTATGTCTTTAGAAAATGATTTACATGAAGTAAAAGCAAAATTAGCAAAGGATCAAAATCTCCTTGTAAATGCCTTTCGATTAGAATCTTTTTACAGAAAATATAAAATTTGGATTTTTATTATTATTGGGCTTTTAGTAGCATTTGCACTTTATCAAGGAATTATATTATATATTAATCATCATAAACAAGAAAAAACAAATAAGATTGCCAATGAATTAGCTCGCACAAATCTAACACAAGAAGAACGAGCAACACAAATGCAAAAATTACAAGAACAAAATCCTGAACTCTATGATTTTTATCGTTATGTAGAATTACAGAATCTTAATGGATTAGAACTGAAAGAAGAAAAAAATTTGGAAATATTAAAAGGAATTATGGATTCTAAACACCCACTGATTGCTGCATTAGCAACTTATCAATATGCGTCATTAACACAAAATCTTGATATGTTAGAAAACTTTAATGCCAATGTTTCTCATGTTTTGCGTGATAGAGCAAGATTCCAGGCGGCTTATTTATACATACAACAAAATAATATTGCAAAGGCACATGAGATTCTTAATTCGATTTCGTTGCGTGAAAACAATCAATATATCTATCAAATGGCAAATCAATTAAAACACTACGGAATACAACAAACAAACAAAATCCAAACACATTCCGCAACAATAAATACAACAGATATGCAACAATCTCCAAAAAATTCTCCGCAGTCCGTTTTACAAACCAAAGAAGATTCTATGGAATAGTCTCACTTTAACTAAATTACAATAGATGGTATATAGAAAATATGAGGAAATGTATGAATATTCAATATAATAAACTTTTTCCTATTGTTGCATTTATAACCTTTTTTTTAGGATTGAATGTTGGTTGCGATGCACAAAAAAACTTCAAGCCAGAAATTATAAAAGGTAAAATCAGCTTTAACGGGAAACTCAATAAAAAAATAATTATGACTAATAGAGAAACTGCAAAATTAAAAGATAATAGTATCATAATGTATGCAAAACCAAGACAAGAAGGAGAAAATTTCACTTTAAATAATACACAATCACTACTTATTCCTAATATCTTAGAAGATAAAGAGAATCTTTTATTCCATGATTCTACACAATGGATTATTGCTAATGGTTGCAAATCAATACGCATTATTCCGTTGCAAAAAGAAAGTGCAAATACACAAGATTCTAAAACAAAAGATTCCCAATCAAATAGTATAAAACTTGATAGAGCAAGTGTGCAAGAGATTGACATGCAAGGTTGTGTTGTAGCAGCCAGTATAAAAGATTTTCTTATTGCTGGTGTGCTTGGTGATAATACAATTTTTCTCTATGATTTGATGAAACAAGACTTCATTTTTAGGGAAAAGGGTGAGGCAATTTATGCAATTTCTTCATTTGTGGCAAATCCTGTTATGATGGATACACTTGCGATATTTCCCACACTTGATGGACGATTGCATATCGTTGATATGCAACAATTCAAAAGTGTAAAAAATATTATTGTGAATACTGATAAATTTCTTAACAATATTATATATTTAAGAGTTGAAAAAGATGAGCTTGTAGCTGCAACACAAAAGAGGCTTTATATACTTATGCGTGGCGAATCATACAATAAAGATATAGAGATTCGCGATATTTATTTTGATGGGCAATATATTTATATTCTAAGCCTCAATGGATTTGTTTATCAATTTGACAAAACACTACAAACCATACATTCTATCAAATTACCTTATGCGAATTTGAATGGAATCTTAATCAAAAATAACCACCTTTATACCTTTGAAAATAGTGGTGGGTATTTTATTGACTTAAATCTGTCGGATTTTCAGTATGATGTGTATCAATTACAATTTGGCACAGATCGATGGTTTAGTAAGGAATCTACTATTTTTTACACTCCAAACATATTATACATCAATAAAAGAATCTTGGATATTAATCGCGACTATAAAGTAAAAATTCGCGAAAAGAAACAGCAAAAATCAAAGTAACTATGTAAGTAGAGAAGTGAGAGGTTTGAGAATGTCAAATGTGATTTTATGTGATATTGGTAATTCTTTCTTGCATTTTTATTATTCAGGGAGGATTTGGCGTGAAAAGCCAAACGAAATCTCTGCGAAAAAGCCACATATTCCAATTTATTATATTAGTGTGAATTTAAACTATGAAAAAAAACTTTTAGATTCTCATAAAAAGTGCATTAATCTTGAACCCTATGTTGATATTAATACCTCATATACAGGGCTTGGCATTGATAGAAAAGTAGCTTGCAAAGCGATTTCAAATGGTATTATTATCGATGCAGGAAGTGCAATAACAATTGACATTGTTGAAAATAATGTGCATTTAGGGGGGTATATTCTACCCGGTATTAGCTCATATCAAGATTTTTATCGTCAAATTTCATACGCACTTGATGTAAATCTTGATTTGAGTGTCAATCTTTATATGCCACCTAAAAATACAAAAGAAGCGGTAAGTTTTGGGATTCTCAAAAGTATCCTTTTAATGATAAAGCATACTTCCCAAACAAAAAAACTTTATTTCACAGGCGGTGATGGGAAATTTTTTGCTAAATTTTTCGAGAATAGTATTTTTGATAACACACTTGTATTCAAAGGTATGCAACAAACGCTTAAAGAAATCGAAAAACAACATAACTAGGAGCAAATATGCTTACTATTGCGTTACCAAAAGGCAGGATAGCAGAAGAAACACTTTCGTTATTTGCCCAAATATTCCAAAAAAAAATAATTTTTAATGATAGAAAACTTATTTTGCAAACAGGTGATTTTACTTTTTTATTAGTGCGTAATCAAGATGTGCCAACTTATGTGCATTATGGTGCAGCAGATTTGGGCGTTGTAGGTTTAGATGTTTTAGAAGAAAAAGATGATATAAATATCGTGCGACTTTTGAATCTACATATCGGAAAATGTAAGGTTGTGCTAGGAAGTGAATGCGGAAAGCCGATTAATTACCTTAAACCGCGTATAAAGATTGCTACAAAAATGACAAATATTACACGCAATTTCTTTTCAAGTCGTGCAATCGCTGTTGATGTAATTAAGCTCTATGGCTCTATTGAATTAGCTCCTTTAGTAAATCTTGCTGATGGCATTGTAGATATTGTCGAAACAGGTAGCACAATGAAGCAAAATAATCTACAAATTGATGAAGTCATCATGGAATCAAGTGCCTATCTCATCGCAAATCAAAATAGCTTTTATTTACAAAAATCTAGCATTCTTCATCTCCAAGAGCAACTCAAACAACTCACTTCTAAATAAGAAAAATATAATCTTAGAAAGTTTTCGCATTCAAAGAGAGATTATTCATATTTTTCTAATATACTCTTTGCCAAAAGAGTAAGAAAATCATTCAATATCTTTTGCTCAATCTCTCCTAAATGTTCCAAAACCGCGTGATTCAAAGAAATATCTTGAATATAGTTAGCAAATTCCTCCTCCCAATTCTCTTGAAAGATGTTTTTAAACTTCTTAATAATTGCTTCGAGTTTGTCTTCATCATCAAATGAAAGTGCATGTGAATTTTTTAATATTTTTGCCATTTTATTATATTCTGATGAGGTGCAAAATACTTTTGGATTATCAAATCCATTCTTTTTAGCCACCTCTACCACTTTTTGCTTTGCCTTCTCCTCATGATAAAACCAAAAATCCTTCAAACTTTTATAAAAATTCTCCACGCTACTATTATCAATCTCGCTTAACGAACTATTATCGCGCAAAGCCAAGTCTACCTTATTAATGATGAAAAATGCTTCAAAATCCTTGTCTTTTTCTTTTCTCTCTTTCAAAAGATTCCATAATTTACCCTCCAGATTCGCGTCAAGCTGTCCATAATCAAGCACGAAAAACACCATATTTGCTTCATTTTGGATAATATCCTCCGTGATTTGCTTATGTCTTGTCCCAAACTCATCGGTATTATTTGGTCCCGGAGTATCGATAAAGATAAAGTTTAAATGCGAATCTGCTGTGTTTTGAAAGATTTCAAAATCCCAATCAAGATAAATCTGCTTAACCCCTTTGTATCGCTCCTCACTTTTGAGAGAATCTTTTTTCGCATAGTGTTGCAATTCTTGACGCACCTGCTCTTGCGAAAGGGCGATTGCTTTGCCATTTTCAAAGACTATTCTTGCACCATTATTATCTCCATCATCATCAGAGAAAATATATACAGGGCAATCACTCGTCGCCTCACTAAGACTAGGGAGAATCTCCTCGCCAAACCATGAGTTAATCAGTGTCGTTTTTCCCGCGCTCATATTCGCTATAATCGCTATTTTGTAGGGCGAATAGAGAAGGGATTTTGCCTTTTTTATTTGTCTTTTATCAATAAAAATACCAAAGATAGTCAATATCGCCTCAACCTTTTGTGCGGAATCAAGCTTGAGATTCTGAAATGCGGATAAAACTTTGTTCAATCTCTTTTGTTTCTCTGATACTGACACAATTTCACTCTGTTTTTCTTGTTCCTCTGGTGGTACAAGTGCCAAAGTCTTGAAAATATTTATAATACCACTATTCACAAAAGATGTAGAATTTTCTGTTTCAAGCTGCTTTTTCATTTTTGGTGTTTTATCTCTCTGCATATTACCTTCAGCATAGATACTCCATGTTGTGCCAATATCTTTTTGGGCTAATTGTCTCGCGATAAAATCCTGCAGTAATCGCAATGACATATCTGGAAAATCATCAAAAAATTCATCATCTACACTTGTAATTATTCCCTGCTTTTTTTTGACTTTCGATTCTAATTCTTGTTGTCGCTTAAAAGTATCTTGTTCCCATGCTTGAACCCATGAGAAAAAATCAAGTTCTTTCATTATTCACCTCTCTATAAAAATGTAACACTGATTCTAGTGTGGCTTATTTTTTAGTGCCTTGTCTATCATTTCTACTAAATCAGAATGCTTTTTAACAATATGTGAGGTTTTCATATCTTCTAGCGTCTGGTAATCTTTCTCTTGAATAGCCTCTTCGATTACCGCTTTATTTATACGATAATCTTCCTCATCTGATACTATTTTGCCATATTGTGGTCGTGGTTGTGATTGCTTGACATTATCTTGTGTCTCCTTATTACGCAACGCATACACGGCAATTCCTGCACCTACTACGACTAACGCACCTATGATAAATCCTGCATTTGGCATATTATTGCTCCTTATGAAAATGTGGTGTCAAATCTCTCAAATCTCTCCATTGAGATTTGAGTTTTTGTAATTCTGCTTCTTGCTCCTTCACACTATTCCGCAATTCTCGTATTTCCTCTCGCTTTGCGTCCTCGAAGTCCTCAAAGAGCTTGGTGCTTGAATCTTTATACTTCTCTATAGTGTCCTTATGTTCCTTAATCTCATCATTTTCAAACGATTGGATTAAGTCTTTCATGCTCTCATTAATGCTTCTCTTTAATGCTGGACAATCGATAGTAAATTCACTTTCTGCATCAGCGACTTTTTCTCGCACTCTTTTGGAACTCCCCCAACTAAATGGATTATACCACTTTGATGTGCTGACCTCGTATGTCTCATAACGAGCCTCTTGGAAATTATAGGCTAATGCACTCTCTGGCATCTTGATTTTTATTTCTGCTGTGTCGGCATAGTCTATATCTGGGGCTTTGAAAGTCTGTGTCTTGGTATGAAGAGTTCTGCTCAATGCTTTTTCTAGTTCGTCTTGATAAGCTCGCATACACTCATCAAAATCCGATTGGAAATGATGATATTGATTCTTTATATCTGAACGCACATTGGTATAATCTCTCTTGCACTCATTGATAAGCTCGACGATATAGCCTTGCATGTGCGTATTGACTTTTTGCGCTAATTGCTTTTGATTTGTGGAAGAGTCTAATGACACTTTTTCTTTTTCGCTTAAATCTATATTTGTGGTATCTGCTTTTTTTGTTGCCTTTTTTGCTGCATTATTGTTTGCTCCATTAGCCATCATGCGTGCAAAAAATATAGCCTTTTTGGTTATCGTATCCACTTCTCTTGTGAAGTTTTGCTCTATTCTCTCTTCTATAATCTCTTGTATAGAATCTGTGTATTGACGCACGATTCTAACAATCTCGCCGTCCATTTTTTTTCGCATTGTATGAGATTCATTGTTGAGGAAATGTTGGGCTTTTGTGAGATTTTCTTGTGCCTCCTCTTTTGGTTGTCCTAAGAGTTCTTCTCTTTCCTCTAGTCTTTGTGATTCTCTATGATAGACTTCATCGATACGAGATTCTGCTGTGATTTTGACTTTATCACCGACACTTTTTTGGATATAGGCATTCATATCACTTTCGAGTTTGCTGATACCTAGATAGTCTATAAACTCATCTTCTGTCTTATCGAGTCTCTCAAAATGCTGTTTTCTAAAGAGGTCAAGTTTGTCTTTTTCGTCCCAACTTTGATTTTTATCACGGGCAAGGAGCTGAAAAAACGATGACACAGGATAAATCTCTGGATTCTCTATGCCATGTTTTTTGGCTGCGGCTTGTATTTTCTCTATCGCTTTTGCCTCATGTATGCCCCAACGTTGTTTTTTGAACTGGGCAAACTCTTCCCTATCTTTTATATCATTAGCCCCCTTAAAGTTATCATTCATCGCCATATCTATCTTATTGATTATAAAATAAACTTCAAAGTTTTTATCTTTGTCTTTTCGCTCTTTGATAGTATGCCATAGCCCTTGCTTATCACTCTCAAGATTCGCATCAAGCTGCCCATAGTCAAAGAGAAATAAAGCGAGATTAGCTTCATTCAGCACCTTTCTTGTTTGGTCTTGATGTTTCTCTTTGTAGTCATCTCCTGTGCTATTTGGTCCCGGAGTATCGATAAAGATGATTTTGATATGCTCCATATTATCAGAATCCACCTCATCATTTGCAGAGTTTTGGATAGAGCGAAATGGATAGTATAAATCTATTTTCTCTACATTATGGTATCGACTATCTTGTATCTCCTCATCTTTTTGTGCGTAGAGTTTTATCTCTTTCTTTAGATTCTCTGTGATTTCTACCGGCTCTCTCCCTGCTGAAGTATCAAAATAGATGATAGCCCTTTGCTCAATCTCTGGCTCGGAATAGATAAATGTCGCACAATCTGTTGTCGCATGATTGAACGCCGGTAAGACTTCTTCACCAAACAAAGAATTGATAAAAGTCGATTTCCCCGCACTCATATTTGCCACAACTGCGATTTTGTATTCTTGATTATTCAGTTTGCTTTCAATCACTTGAAGTTTGTTCAGCGGATTCTCACTGCTCTCTTCACTTGTCATCGGGGGATACTTCTCAAAATATGCCCTTAGTTCATCTATCTTTATCTTTAACTCTTTTGTTGTGATTTTTCTTTGCATTATTGCTCCTTTATAAAATTATAAAAACATATCTTGTATGTTAATCTCTATTTTCCCCTTGATAATAAAAAATGCAAGTCCATTTTCCATATCACAATCTGTATCAAAAAGCACACCCCACGAATCATCTCTATCAAAATAAAGCGTAGTCGGAGTGAGAATCTCTTCTAAGTTTGGATTCTCTAATTCATAAGTTTTTTTGCAATATTCTTGCAATTTTTGCTTTATTTCTGCTTCATTTTGCATTAAAAATGCCTTGTAGTTCGCATAATTTTCTCTTTGTGTATCTGTAATCGGAGCTTCATCATACGCCCTTGCAACCACTTGAATAGAATATGTTTTACTAAACAATAACAAGTTATCTTGCTTCTCCCAAGAAGAGTCATATTGCATTGTGCCAAATACTTTATCGTTGATTGTTTTCATTTATGCTCCTTATAGTTGTTGTTTTTTTGCAGATATACCACCGCTATGTGGCGTATTATCGTGTATTTCTCGTGAGGCTAAATCCATTGTTTTCATATCGCCTCTTTCATGCCAAGTAAGGTTATTTTCTCTACGATAGTTTCGCACATCTTCTGCACTCCATTCTTTACCATCTTTACTTTCTTGTGTCCATTGCTTTGCTAACTCTTTATCAGCTTTTGCAAAATTGATATTTCTCTTCTCTGTAAAATCATCAACTTCTACACTCGCTTCAGAGATTTTAGAAAAGTCTGGTTCGCCGTCTTTAAATTCAATTTCTTTGATTTTATGTTTCTCTAGTATCTCTCCCCAAGTTTTATCTTCAGGATTAAAAACTTGTGGTTTATACTCCTTATCAGGTAGCCAAGTAGAGTTTCCTACTTCACCACTCCACTTACCATTTTTTACAGGAGTTCTTAAATCTCTTCCCTCATGATTTGTAAAAGCATGCTGTAATCCAACGGAATCTTTTTGCCCCCATGCTTCTCGTATAGAATCTGCCATTTCTCGCAGTGTTGGCATTTCAGGCTTCCAATCCGTATTGCGAGGCATGTCCCTTAATGTCGGCATTGCATCAGATTCTCTCATTGGCTGATATGGAGACATTTCACGCAATGTCCTATCCAAAGGCGAATAGACTTTTGCAGATTCTAAAGACTGAAAATCCTTTGGGATACTCTCCCTTGACTTCTCGAAGTCTTTGGGGATTATCTCTCCTGCTTTCTCAAAATCCTTTGGGATTTCTGATAACTTTGCTTGTGTCGCCTCTTTGACTTTTGATTCTAATGCTTCTTTTGCTATTAAGCCATTCATACTTTCTCCTTTTTCAAACTTATATTTTACTTAACTGCAATGTGTAATACAGCAAATCACTCTGTGTATGTGCAAAATACTTATTCCAAATCACCTCATATTGGTAATCTTGCTCTTCTCTTGTCTCGTATTTCGTATGAATAAAGCCATGTATTTCCTCATTTATCGCAGCATATTCTTTGAGTATCCAAAAGCAATCAAAGAAATCGCTTTTGCCATTTTGCTCATAATGCGTTTTGCAATGCCTCATAGCTTGCGTAACATTTTTTAGCTTTTTATGTTGCAAATATTCTTTCATACTCGCGATAGAATCTTGTATCTTTTCTTCTTCATTCTCATTGAGATGATTTATTAGTCGCAACATTTCTTTGTAGATAGAGAGATAACAATCGATATTCTTATAGTATGTAATACTTGAGATATAGCGAAGTTCTTGCCAACCTTTAAGGAAGAGATAGACATTGAGCCTTTTTTCCTCATCTGTGAGAGGGGGAGAATCTGCTTTGCGCTTCCCCTCACAAATAAGCGAGGTAAAATCTCCAAAGCTCTTTTGTAACTCACTCGTAAAAAATGCGGATAATAATAGCTCTAGCACTGCCTTTCGTGCTTTGAATGATTCAATGCTATTAAGCCTTTCGCGTTTTTCATAGGGCAGATAGAATCTTTGCTCCAAAAGAAACTCATATTGATAGCCATAGTCTTGTGCTATGCGAGATTCTAAAAATTTATGTATAAAATCTGTTATTTTGCTTTGCATTCGCTCTTTTAATGCTTTTTGCGAAAGTGTAGAATCTGCTTTATTTGGGTAATTCTCAAACCTTTTGATTTTCACCATAAAGGCTTGATGAATGTCTTTATTATGCACGATGGCTTCACCTGCTTTGAGTTCTGCTATATCAAGGATTTGCTTTTCATTGAGATTGATTGCATTGCCTACTAGCTCCCTATCTTCTTTGTCCATTGTGCGATGAAGTATCTTCACATTGGTATTTTTGATGACATCTCTATGGAGCTTTGAGGCGATTTGGTCAGCGATTATTATCCCCTCGCCAAAAGAGCGGATTTCAGCTAAGATATTTGTAAAGGTCTCTACCGCTTTGCCCCTCGCATTCGCCTCTTCGCTACTCTTATCAAGTGAGATATTTGGCAGAAGTCTATGGGCTTCTTCTATGATTGTGAGGTGTTTGAGCTGATTATGAGAATCTCCTTCGCTTTCTCGATACTGATAGAGTTTATTCAGCAATAATCCCATAAGAAAAGATTTTTCCTCATCATTCGTGATGTGAGAAAGCTCGATTATCGTGGGTTTTTCAAACAAAACTTCAGAGTGAAACGCATGACGAGAATTAAAAATCTTCCCCTTTACGCCAAGCGTGAGATTGCGTATCCTCGTCTTTAGTGCAGCTTTGAGATTGCTATCTAATTCTCCCGCATATCCTGCTTGTTGCACGACAGAATCTATCTTTTTGCTCAAGTCAATCATATTTGGAAAAAGCAAGCTTTCTCTTTCTTTATCAGAATCTTTTGCGGAAGTAAAAGACACATTATCCTCTGTCTCAAAGCTCCAGCCTCTATCCCTATATACTTCACTTATCGCTTCTTCTAAGATAGCGGGCATTGGACCATACATAGGAAATGCGGAGCTAAAAGAGACTTTTAACATATCGACATGCTTTGTAAGCGTGATTGCATTTCCTTTTTTGTCCCTGCTATGTTCAAAGACAAAAGGATTAAATCGAAAAATATCATCACTTGCGCCGGGACGAAAGATTTGTAAATGTGGAATATGCTCTATCAAGCCTTTATACTCACTCTTTGCAGGTTCTATCACAAGAAATGGAATCTTTTTACCAAAATGATTCTTGATTTCCTCACTTTGCAGGGCAGTAAGGATATGCTTAATCGTATTTGACTTCCCGCCGCCTGTGATACCAGAGACGAAGAGATGAGAATTGAGAGATTCTAAACCCAGCACAAAATCTTGATGTGTCGGCTTCTTTTTGTTTAAGACATTGCCAAGTATTATGCCCTCTTTGGTTTTTGCCTGTGTCAGCCCAAAACTAGAGATATGAGAGACACTGATACCCTCTATATCATTACATGGCATTGCCGTAAGGATACTAAGCTCCTCTGTGCTTAATGCCGAGCTTAATCCGCTAAAAGAGTTATGAATCGGGTGTTGCAAAAGGCTAGAATAGACCATAGGTAGCCTTTCTGTATAAATGCTATGATGTGCAAAATCTTTAAAATCTTGACTAAACCGCAATGCTTCAAAATGGCTCTCATCGCCACTATACACACTCTTTAGCGTATGCTCCAGCATATCAAGCGTGAAAGAATCACTCGCACTAATGTAGAGGGCGGTATTCCACATACCATGATTTAGTCCTTTTTGGAATCTCTGTATATAGGTATCGATGAGTTCCTCACAATATTGAGCTGTCTTATTCAGCTCCTCTATCGTTATCCCTGCGGTGTGCGTATCTGTTCTACTTTGACTTATAGCCGTGCTTTCGTTAGTAGAGACTGAAGTTGAAGTCGTGCGCGAAGTGCTTGTGCTTGTAGTTGTTGATGTAGTGTTGGTTTTTGTCAAATTACTTGTAGCACTCATTATGCCCCCTGCAAACGCCCCACCAATTATTCCTCCAACATAACCACCTTTTAAACTCCCTGCGACAACCGCACCAACCCCAGCTACTGCTGCACCAATTCCCAATGCCTTGCCAAGTGTGCTTTTCTCACTTATCCCCTCTGAATAGCTTTCACTCTCTGTTTCTCCATGAGATTCACTATGGGATTTACTACTACCTTTCGTGTCAGTTTTACCTTGAGAATCTGCCCTACTCTTTTGGGCATTTTTACTGATTTTCACAAACTTATGCACCTCATCGCCAAGCTCTCTATAACCCTGCAAGATTTCTTGTATGATGGCTTGAGGGTAGCTCTCTGCTACAATGATGATTCGAAATTTTTGGTTGCTATTATCAGCATTCAAGGCATTTCGCAGTGGAAAAATAATCTTTTCTAAGCCTTGTTTGTATTCTTTATCAGAATCTCTTTTGAGTGAGGGGACACCAAGCATAGCCTTATTATGCGGGAGAGATTCAAGACGCGGAGTGATTTTCAATCCTTGCTTTGTCGTGCTATTGTTTAAGCTTGTCTTTTGTGAAGTTTTTACTTCAGAACCTGAATAAATGCCCAAGAATGTGTTTTGGAGGAATTGCTCACTTGTATTTTGAGAATCTACCCTATCAGAATCTCTTTTCTCTAATCCTAAGAAAAGGGAGATTCCATGTTTATCACTCTCAATGACATAGGCGAATTTTCCACCTTTTGAGGCGGCGGCACTTAAGATTTGCTCAAAATCAACTAAATGTATATCGCTTTTGTCTTTGTCTCTATCGTAGCAAATATGTAAGATTTGGATAAAATCGAATGTTGCATTATCTTCGATTTCAATTTTTTCGAGATTGAGATTCTCAAAATTCCTTCTTTCTAGGAAAAATTGTAGGGTTTTGCTGAATTCCCCCCCCCCCCCCCGATAGTGAGTAAATCTTGCACTACGGGGCTTATGTCACTTCTTGCTAAATTCTTTTCTTTTGCTGAAGGCAAATTATCTTTCATAGCTTTCCTTATTATGAGAATGAAATGTTGATAAGATATTAAACATCTTTCTATTAACTTATATTATAATACATAATCTTAAATGATGTATTTTTCTATTTTTATTTCGATATTCCCTAACCCATTTTTTAATTAAATTAGATTCTAATCATATCTCTTCCAATGCACCCTATCAAAGAAATCTGCTTCATTTAACAAAGCCTCAAATGGTCGGAATCTATATTTATATCCCATAGATTTATGATTTTTAATCCAATATCCTGGATAAAGATATTTTAATCCCAGTTTCTTTGCTAGATTCAGCAATAATATTATATTTAATGTTCCCAAACTAAGTCTCTCATAATCATGGTCATAAAAAAAATAGTTCGCACTCATAGAATCTTGCACAATGTCAAAATAGCTTACCCCAATTAATCTTCCATCACGATACATACACATTTCATAACCAAAAAATTCACTACCCATAACAAATGAATTTGTATATCGTTCTATATCAATATGATTCATTCCCCAACCCTTTTTATTCATCATCTTTGTATGGTATTTTACATAGAGACATACGCGTGCATCATTTGTGAGTGGGCGTCTAATTTGCATAAAAGTATCAACATTTTTTTTCAGAATCTTTTTCATGTTATTGCTGATTTGAAACTCTTGCACCAATTGACGAATGGTAACACAAGACTTGCATTTTGGACATTGTGGCACAAAATAATACTCGCCAAATCGCCTATAACCTCGCTCCAAAAGTCCAGAGTAAAAATAAGGTGTGCAATCTTTAATTCCCAAATAACGGAATTGACTTTCCCTATCTTCATAATACGAACAAGGGTGAATGTCAGATAAAAAATCAAAATATTCCATTTTTTATGACCTATTTACTAAAGAATTGAAATTTTTTATAAGTTTTAATAGCAATAAGGTAGAAAACTGGTATATCAAGCAAATTAACAAGAAGTTTGATACCATAATCTGAAATAAAAAGCATAAATACATCATAATAAGGCATTGTAAAAAAGAATGCGACATGAAAAAAGATAAAAGTATCAACAAGTTGCGCAATCCCTGCACTTACACCATTTCTCAACCACCAAAAAGATGGATATTTTTGCTTTAAACGATAAAATACAACGACATCTAAGAATTGTGAAATAAAAAATGCACTCACGCTAGCGATTGCAATCGTTGGAGTTGTTGCAATGAATAACGAAGGTAAAAATGTAAGCAACAATCCAATCCTTAATGCACGCATAACATCTTTGCGATTAAATTTCTCACTTAAAATATCCATAATAAGAAATGAAAAAGGATAGCTCAATGCACCATAAGTAATATGTGTATCAAGGATTCTAAATCCTACCAAATAATTTGATAATACAATAATGCAAGCAAAGAGAATGGCAGAGCCATACAAGATTTTATTACTCATTGGGATTTCTCGTGGTTGATAGCTCATAACCTATCTCCTTTGTGGAGTTCAGAAAGTTTTAATACAAATTCAACCTCACTTTTTGTAATACGAAGCTCTTTTGAGATAGCATCAATTGTGTAACCATTTTTAAAAAGCTCAAGGATTTGTTTCTCATTTCTTTGTTGTGAAGGTGTGTTAAAATGTCCTAAACCGCGCAATCTCTCTTCTAAAATAAGAATCTTATCTTCGAAATAATCCCTATCACTTTGTAAGCCATGTTGCAACGAAAGAATGTCCGATTTCATATCAGCAAGAGCCTTAAGAGTATCATTACTCATTTGTTTTTCTTGAGGTTTTTTATCAGATTCTAAAATCCATTTTTGAATCTTATAGATTTCCTTATTAACATCTTCTATGGAATGTTCTAATTGTGCAATTTTACGTGCACTTTCTTTCTCTTTCATTGTCATATATAGCAAAACAATAATAATCATGAGGATAAAAAGTCCAGCGATAACGACGCTCATAACTTCATAACTAACATTCATTAAGTTTAATAATTTTGTATCCATAGATTTCCTTAAAATTTTATGATTTACAAAGTTTGTATCTTTCTTGCTTTAAGTGCTTCTCTCTCTACACCAACAATGAATGTGTCATAATCTTTTAAATCTCGTTCTGAAATTTTATTAATTTGAAATACATTTGTATCTTTAGCAATAGCAAATAATGGCACACATCGCATAGGAAAAATTGGTAAAAACAGACGCACATAATATACTTTTTCAATAATTAAGTCATTTGAATCCAAAATAATGATACCATGTCCTAATTTCGCTGTATGATTGATAAAATGCAGCGGGACATATTCCACTTGCTCCCCCGTGATAAGATTCTCAATGTGTTCCAGCTTTTTGTAAATATGTACAATCATTTCGCCAAGTATTGCTGTCCCACCACCACATTTACAATCTCCACTTCTTGCTTGTAATGATTGTAGCCACTTGTCAATTGAATGACTATGAAGTTGCGTGAGTGAATTATATTCTTGAGTTGCTTTAAGATTTAAATCATCATCAAGTTCATTAAATTCTATATTCAAACGAGCATCAATTAAACGAGTTTTAAATTCCATAATTATATCCCCATAAAACTATCTAAAATAATAAAAAATAAAAATACAAAACCTAAATATCCATTTGTTGTAAAAAATGCTTTTGGAATATTCTTAAAATCTTTGCGAACAATACGATGCTCATAAAAAAGCATAAGTGCTGCAATTATAAGCCCCAATATCGCAATATAATAAGTTGTGCTATATCGTAAAAACAATGCCCAAAAAAATACTGCAAAAATATGAAATAATCGTGCTATATGTAGTGAATTTTCAACCCCAAAATGTGAAGGAATAGAATAGAGGTTATTCGCTTTGTCGTGTTCTATATCTTGCAAAGAATAAAGAATATCAAATCCAGCAACCCAAAACAATACACCACAACTCAAAAATAGTGTCCATATATGGATTGCCCCACTTACAGCAATATCTCCAGCTAAAGGAGCTAAACCAAGCGACACACCAAGCACCAAATGTGCAAGATATGAAAATCTTTTCATAAAACTATAAAACCCTAAAATAATCAAAAAAGGAATAGAAAGCTTAAAAGCTAAGTCATTGATAAAATAACTCACAAGAATAAAACCCAACGCATTGCATATACAAAAAACGATGAGAGTCCCAATCCCCAACCTACCATCAACACTTGGGCGGTTTTTTGTGCGTTCATTATTGGAATCAATGTCACGATCGCAAAATCGATTAAATGCCATAGCAAAATTTCTTGCTGTTGTTAATGCAAATGCACATAAAATAAGTGTCTGAAATCCAAAAAATCCACTATTATACACAGCATTTGAGGAAACAATCATAGCAATCAGTATAAAACTAGCACTAAAAATTGTATGTTCAAATGCGACTAATTCTCCGAGAAGATGCAGTTTTTCTTTAACTTTTTTCATAATTGTATGCTTTCATCATTGTTGAATCTCTTTGCTGTATAATCATTGTTATTTGGGAGACCCTTATGGAGATTCTTGATATTGTTATGAGTTTCTTTATTCCAAAGCTTAACTATAACTTAAAATTATTAAAAAATCAAGCATTCATTCTATAATTCCGTATATTTTTATCCTTAGGAATTTAAGTTTATTGTCTTAAGATTCTCACATATTTTTTCAGGTTTATTAAGAAATATAATTTTAGCAAAATTAAACTTAAATAGAAATATAATATTTTTTATTTTTGAAATTGTGTATCAAGGCATTATATAGGTATACAAAAAAATTAAAAAAATAGAGTAGATTCAGCAATTATTATAGATAAATTGAGTAGAATACGAAATTATTTTTTAAACTTTAAGGTATAAAAATGGCTATAGAAATGGGTGATCTCAAAAAAGGCTTGAAAATTGAAATTGATGGTATTCCATACAAGATAATGGAATACCAACATGTAAAACCGGGCAAGGGTCCTGCCTTTGTGAGGGTAAAAATTAAAAGTTTCTTAGATGGAAAGGTAATTGAAAAAACTTTTCATGCGGGTGATAAATGCGAATCGCCAAATATTATTGAAAAAGATATGCAGTATCTTTATGATGAACAAGACCTTTATTATTTTATGGATAGCGAATCTTATGAACAAATCGGACTGAATGCTGACCAAGTGGGCGAAAGTATTAAATGGTTGCTAGAAAGTATGCATGTAAGTGTCCTTTTTCACAACGAAAAAGCAATTTCTGTTAATGTCCCACAAATTGTTGAATTGAAAATCGTGGAAACACCACCAAATTTTAAAGGTGATACTTCAAGTGCGGGTAAAAAACCTGCTACGCTAGAGACAGGTGCTGTGGTGCAGATTCCCTTTCATGTTTTAGAGGGAGAAACCATTCGTATTAATACAGATACCGGCGAATATATTGAGAAAGCAAAATAACCATTAAAAAGCTTTACGAGAATATTGGGAACTAAAGAGGCTTATTGTCATGCAACAAATCATTCCTTTAGAGAAACTTCATGTATTCATTGGACATGATTTTTTTATAAGAACAGTATTAGCAAGTCTTGAAGTTATTCAAATATTACACACACAACATATTATTTTGCACGAAAGCTTTGATATTGGAGCAGGTGGAGATTGTAGTAGCGGAGCTGATTTACTCACTGAAGCAATATTTTGTAAATTTTTCTCGCCAATATATCATATTGATTCTGAGGAGGCTGGATTCATTCAAGGAAATGAAGATGCACTCGAAACAATCATTTTAGATCCGCTTGATGGAAGTAGTAATTTTAAATCAAATATTCCTTATTATGGTGCGAGTCTTGCATTATGCGATAAGAATAAAAAAGTGCGTGAGGCTTGTGTTGTGAATTATATCTCGCGAGAGATTTCATATCTCAATGATTCATTGCTTGAAATTACAAAAATCCCTTGTATTTTTGATTTAAACTTTCTTGGATTATATGTTCCCTTTAAGGATATAGAATCTTTTTATGCTTCAAAAAGTCAGAAAACACATCATAAAGTCTTTTTAAAGCATAATTCTTGTCTTTCCTATAAACCTATTGATTTCTCATGTCTGCTTTATGATTATGAGAAAGTTTTAGAAAAAGAAAATAAAGAATCTCAAAAGATTTTTATACAACAAGCATGCCAAAAGATTCTTGAGACACACCAATATTTGCCTTCCTGTGATATGAATTTCTTACATGAAATGTTTGAAAACAAAATCATTACTTATCGTCCAGAACAAACTTATGCAACAAGAATGCTTGAATGTGGTATTTTTGAAAAAGCAAGTTACCATGCCGATTGGACAAAGGTTTTACTGCAAAAAGGTTTAAAATTTCGTTCTCTTGGTGCAACTGCATTAAGTCTTGGTTTTAGTTTTCGCTATCTTTTTGTTCTTTTGCCATCAAAAGTGAGAAAATATGATGGTATGGCCGGACTTTATCTTGCACAAAATCAAATAATACAAGGAAACATTCAGGAATATTTCGAGTTTATTCCCACTTTAACTGCGTGTGATACACATACAGAGCATATTATTGTTGCAGCAGATTCTCAAATTGTAAATATACTTTCAGAAAGGTAGATAAATGGGTTTTTCAGATTTTTTAAAAAATTTTAAGAGAGAAGATTCAAGAGGAAAAAAGGATACAAGCACACACTGGACAAAATGTGTGAGCTGTGGTGCTTTGATGTATAATAAGGAATTGCTTGAAAATTCTTATACATGTTCTAAATGTTCTTATCATTTTAGAATCAGTGCACAAGATAGATTGGGGCTTATTTGCGATAAAGATACCTTTTGTGAATATGATACAGATTTAGAACCAAACGATCCTTTAGGATTTGTAGATAAAAAAAGTTATACAAAAAGAATTGAAGAAGGTTATACCAAGACAAAGCGTAAAAGTGCAGTAATTTCGGGTGAAACACTCATTAATAGTATTGAAGTACAGCTTGCCATATTTGATTTTGCATTTATGGGTGGTAGTCTTGGTAGCGTTGAGGGTGAAAAAATAGTGCGAACCATTAATCGTGCAATAGTTAAAAAACAAGCAGTTATTATTATTGCCACAAGTGGTGGTGCAAGAATGCAAGAATCTACTTATGCTCTCATGCAAATGGCAAAAACTTCAGCGGCACTCAATAAACTAGCACAAGCAAAACTGCCCTATATTTCTGTGCTAACAGACCCAACATTTGGTGGTGTTTCGGCGTCTTTTGCATTTTTGGGAGATATTATTATTGCAGAACCTGGAGCGATGATTGGATTTGCTGGGGCAAGGGTAATTAAACAAACAATTGGTGCAGATTTACCTCAAGGATTCCAAACCTCTGAATTTCTCTTAGAGCATGGTCTAATTGATATGATTGTCTCACGAAAAGACTTGAAAAAAACTCTAAGCGATCTTGTTTCAATACTTGTCCCTTATGAAAATACACATTTATATAATTCATAAAGAAAGTGTGAGGCAACCACAATTACAACACTATATAAATGGTTGTAAGGGGTTTAATACAGAAGTCATTATCAACAACATTTTTAACAAGGAGATTCAAAAAGCACATAAACAAGATTATCAAATTGCAAGAAAAAGCTATTCAAAAGCTTTTGAAAAATATCTTGATAGGAACAGCGTATTACTTGATATAAAGGGGAATGCACATGATACAATAAAGTTTAGTAATTTGGTTAAGCAACATTCACAAAGAGGAAGTTTAAAGTTTTTTATTGCCGGAGCTTATGGTTTTGATGAATGTCTTTTAAGAGCATATCCACAAATTAGTTTAAGTCCTCTGACTTTCAGTCATGAGATAGCCAAATTAGTTTTATTGGAACAAATTTATCGTGCCTTAAGCATTATCAATAATCATCCATATCATAAGAATTAAATAAGGAAATAACATGCCACAAGAAAGTATGCGAGATGAAGATTTGTTATCACTAAAATATATCTTAGAAAGACGCTTAGTGTATTTGCAAGAAATGAGTTATACCCTTGAACAAAGTTTGCAAGAAATGAGTACACTCAAATTGCAAGAAAATGCGGATATTATTTCGACACAATCGCAATTACGATTTGATGATTCTATGCTTACACGAAATCAAAGCGAGATAGGTGAGATAGAATCTTCATTATTAAAATTTGAACAAGGTAGTTATGGAATCTGTGAAATGTGTGAAGAAGAAATTGGTATAGAACGGTTACAAGCAAAACCGCACGCAAGATTTTGCATTAATTGTCGTGAAATTTTTGAAAAGAAGGAAAAGGAAAAGGAAAGAACATGAGGATTCGATATTTTTTAGTTTTTGGAATTATTTATATTGCACTTATTGGTGGTTACACATTTTATATTATTAGAGACAATTATAGTTTAAATAATACTCTGTGGATTGATTTTTCTGTTACATTACCTATTGCAGTATGGATGTGTCTGCCCATTATAGCTTTATTTTTTATGGCATGGTTTTTTATGGCATTAAATACACTTATTTTGAAATTCAAAGGTATGTCATTTAATCGTGATGTTGATAAAATAATTACACAAATTTACGAGCAAATGCTTGGGAATGATTCTCGTGACAGAATCTTTGCTAATCATCGGTTTAAAGAAGTCTCGAGGGTCCTTAAAAGATTTTATTTATTACCACATTTCGAATCAAATCCCGCAGGCAATAAACAAATTGATGACACTTTTGATATGATGTTGGAGATTCAAAATAATACAAGTATTCCAAAGATAAAACTTCACACAAAACATCCATTATTTCTAAAGAATGCTAAAAATATGATTAGCAATGATGCTCAAAAAGCATTTGAAACGCTCAAACAAGATTTTAGTCAAGATACTCTTGCACATAAACTTTATAAAGAGATAAACACACAAAGCATTTATGACGCAGCATGGACTGTGCTTATTGAGAATAAAAATTCTAAATTAATTAATAAAATATTAAATCTAAACAATATTCATATGAGTTTTGATGTGATTATAAAATTAATTTTGCATTGTGCCAATAATACAATAGAAATACAACAAGATTCTATAATAAAGATTTGTAAAAATATAAATCTTAGCGAGAAAGAGTATTTAAATCTTGCGATACAACTTTCAAAAGTTCTTAATGAAAATAATGTCAATTTTTATCTCAATCTTTTTGAAAAATTAAGCAAAGAAATCGAAGCAAGTGTTTTTGCATATTTCTTTTTACTGCTTGAAGTCAGCAAGACAAGTGAAGCAATGGAGCTAAAAAAACAATATCCCAAGAATGACTTTCTCCCTGTTTCTGCATTTTGTGCTCTCAAGGATCAGGGCTATCCATTGCTTGTATTTTTTGATCCACTTCTTTATCGTGCAAATAAAGCAAATAAGAATCAAATTCTTCCAAATATTAATGCAGAATTAATGCAAACTGATTATCACTAATAGTTTTATAAAACTGATGTTTGTTTTACCCATAAAACTTCTTGGAGAATTTTTACACATTGATATGTTTGTGCAAAATGGGATTACCACCTATGGTGATCTTATGCAGTTTTTTGCTCTTTTTGTTTTGCTCCTTCTTATAATCTTAAAAGATATGACTGGGATTTTACAACTTGCTTTATCTGCCATTGTTGGACTCGGTATTATGCTATTTTCAAAACATATCCTCCCTTATTTTTCAAATATTTTTCAAAATAATGAATGTCTTGGGGGGATAATCGCTTCTGTCGCGCAAAGACCTGATGCGATAAATGATTTTGATGGTTTTCCAAGCGGACATACAACAGCAGCATTCATTGCAACTGGTTTTGTCTCTAAAAGATATGGTTGGAAATATGGTATAGTGGCGATTACTCTTGCAATTCTTGTTGGCTTATCACGATTATATGCACTTCGACACACGACAACGCAAGTAATCTGTGGTGCCTTACTGGGATTTTTTGTCGCATATTGTATTACAAAGAAAAACACAAAGAACGACAATACAATATAACAAATAATTTTATCTAGAATAACTTGAGGGATCATCTTATCAATCTCAAAAGTATATTTGCGTTATGTTTAACCTTATCCTTGTTTCTCTAAACATATACTTGTCTGTTCAGACCTTAATTTTGTTCCAATCATTTTAATTTATAAAACTCAATGGGTAACATTTATGGTTACTAATCTATATTTTGTAATCTACCCTAAGATTCTATACCAAAGCAAAACTTTAGCAGTATGCTTGCCCTCACAACCACTTAGGATTTGCCGTGAAGCTCACTGATAGCCAAATCTTATAGCTTGGGATTTCAAGAGCCTTTTCTATTTTTTCTCGTATAGAATCAAACTCCATCATACTCATAGGCTTAAAATGCTTATCTGTGAGGATATTCACTTCGACCATATAGAATCTGCCGCTTTTTGCTACATGCGTATCATAATCGCTAAAGTCATACTCTGTGCTTAAAGCCTCCATAATCTGCGTGATTTTTTCATCAATTTCTTTTGGAGCAACCATCATCAAGTCTTTAAAATTCGCCACTGCTATACGAACAGGTGAGGCGCAAAGCAAAAATGAAAGCACACATAAAAGCACAGGATCAATATAACGCGCTAACATCTCAACGATATTTTTTGGCAAGAAAAATGGCATAAAGTAAATGATACCAAAAGCCATCAATGCGCCCAAATATAACACACAATCGATTTTCCACTCTGTATTATCCACCTTAATCAAGTCAGATTCTAAAAGACGAGTAAAAATGAGTGTGTAAGAAAAAAGCACGGCACAAAATATAAAAGCACATAGGCTATACACTACCGCCCCGCCAAGCTGCACTTCATAGCCACCATTGATGATAGATTCTAAAGCATTGATAAAAGCATACACACATACAAGCACAAGCACGAGAGACTTAAAGAGATTAACCATCGGCTCAAATCGCACATAGCCATATTGAAATGTCTCATCATCTTCTTTGTAAATATAGCGCGAAGTAACTACGCTCAACGCCCCCAATCCAACGCTCACAAGTGCGACAAAACCATCAAACACTATCGACATAGACTGAATAGCTATGCCAAAACCTATGCCAAAGATAGCTAACAATAATGCGCTAAACATAGAGGCTTTCAGCACAAATTGTTCTTTTTGTGCGGATTTTTGCAGATTCCCTTTTATGTCGTTTTGGAATATATTTTTGTTTGAGCGAATCCGCCTCCGCACACTTGTGCCATAGCTTTTGGTTGGATTTTTGCCTAGAGTTGTATTATGAAAAGGGGATTGCATATTCACCTCAATATTGAAATATTTTATAGATTCTATCGCATTTTTAAAAGATTTCATCCCAAACATTTAATAGAAATAAACATGCTATAAATTTAGTGTAAATATTCCCTATAAAATAAAACTCACCACACTTCTTTACTTTATATTTCTTACTATTTTTACAAAAATTTTTCTCATTTTTTATAAAAAGTCATTGAGATAATCAATCAAGCCTATCTCTGCACTATCCATACGTATTCGTTGATATATTTTTTACTTCGTTTTGCGTTGCTTTTAAAACGCGGGTAAATAATCTCCTCACAAATCACATTGCCATAGCACTTTAAAAGCTCGTTTATCTCATCTTTTCTCATCAATCCTTCATTATTATAGCTCAAAATTAAATACTTATAATTTTTCATTTGTGCAATTTTCTCTAACTCTATAATCGCACTTTTTGCATTGCAAAATTTGGATTTTTGCTGCTTCCATTCTCGCAGTCCAGCCACTCCACTAATGCGTGGATTATCATATCTTGCAATCGTCTCTATAAGATGATAATTTGGTGCATATTGACGATGATTATAAGGCGGGTCAAGGTAGAAAATATCAAAATTTTTATTTTTGTATTGCGTCAAAACCTCCACACTATCACCACAAAAACAAAAATGCTCCCTATCACTTTGCAAAATTTCAATCTCTCTTAATTGTAATGGTTTTAAAGCTCTCCTATCCCAATCCTTGCAAAATGCCGCATACACCCCTGCGACATTACTAAAAAATGAGAGAGATTCTATAAGTGTAGCAAGTAAGATAAAATACTCATTTTCACTCAATTTATTTTGTACTTTCCATTCCTCAATCTTTAGACGAATAGAATCTATTTTCTGTGCATTATAATCACTAAAATATTTGCGTGGAATTTCTAAGTCTTTACTCCCACTTGGTGCGTAATTATGATAAATAAAATCTTGTGTATTTTCTAAATTATTAAGATATTCTAACACTTTTTGATAGGGCGAAGCAAAAAGGATATTATGAGAATCTTGACTTATAATTTCTGCTAAATGATGAAAATTTGGTATTTGATTATTTTCTAAATATGCCTTTTGCAAACAATATGAAAAATAGAGCAAATCACAGCTATAAATTTGAAAGCCTTGTTGCTTAAAAAACTTCCCTACACTTGTCGTGCCAGCAAATACATCAAAAAATAAAGGGGGTTTATTTAGTGTATTGATTTGATTGTTTTGCCTATAAATATTATGCGAATTTTGTATAATAGAATCTAAGATTCTATGTTTGCATAAAATTTCATAAATTTTAGGGATAAGATTCTCTTTATTACCGATAAAACGCATTAGGGGAGATACACTTTATTGGGCTGATAATTGGTAATCAAAACTTCTTGTGTTTGATTTTTATCCCTACATTTTACCTGATAATTTGAGTTGGTATAATGATGATAAATTGGAGTGATAATATAGCTATTAGAATCTACCCATTGTTTTAAAATTATATTTTCTTTATTTTTATGTTTCAGCACATTAGACAAGGCGAATTTAACCCCCTTAGAATCTAGCTTATATAAAGATTCTAATAAATCCTTTTCTAATACTTCATTCCAGCCACTAAAGCCTCTCTTACCATCATTATAAGTGCCTTGCGTGATGAGATATGGAGGGTCAGCATAGATAAATGTCTCATTTGTAAAGTGATGAGATTCTATAAAATCTCTAAAATCATAGTTAAAAAATTCTATATTTTTGCTTTGGAGATTCTGTATAAAATATATTAAATTTCTCTTCATATTTGGATTGAAAGAGGAGCGATTTTTACCAAATGGATTGTTGAATTGATGAGAATTGTTAAATCGTATTTGGTGATTAAAAGAAAAGGCAATAAGGGTGAGTAATAATAAGGGCTCTTTGTGTGAATTATACGCATTACGCAGAGTATTATATCCAACAGTATTTTGCATATTAAGCTGATATAATTCTATAATCTGTTCTATTTCATTCAGTATAGAATCTAATTTATTTTGCTGCAAAAATTTATAAAGCTGAATGAGATAGCTAAGATTGTCATTACAGATAATTTGCGGAGATTCTCTATTCATCGCTACATTACAACCACCACAAAATAAATCTATAAAAACTTGAGTTTCTTTTGGGAAAAGTGGGAGAATCTGCCCTAGAATCTTATACTTTCCACCGATGTAATTGAGCGGAGATTTAAGGTATTGTTTAGCTTGAATCAATGGCTTTGTCATTAGTGTTTCCTTGCAAGATTTAATTTATGCTAACTATAGTATGTAGAATTATAGTATGTTTTTCTATAAAATTCAACACTATGGAAAAGTATGAAATAAATATTAGAATTGGTAATAAAATTAGAGAAGAAAGACAAAGGCAATCTTTATCGCAAGAAAAATTGGCAGAAATTGCAAATGTGCATAGAACTTATATAGGTATGATTGAAAGGGCAGAGAAAAATATTACTCTTGTAAGTTTAGAGAAAATTGCGATTGCTTTAGGTCTTGATATTAGAGATTTGCTAGATTAGGTAACATGATGGGTAAAAAAGAGCTTCAAAGTCGGGATAATTGGCAAAATGAAAGTGGTTTGCAAGCAATAAATGCAGAAAATAGATTTTTTCATGTTTTTCAGGAATACTTTTTAAAGAACTCCGAGAAACACCTACAAATTATATCTAAACCTAATGAGTTAAATAATATTTACAAAGATATTCAGTTGCCACAAAAAATTCTTTCTAAAATATATAATCCACCAAATGGTTATGGGAGACATGGCATTTCACCTGATTATGCAATTAAAAATTTAATTTCAAATAAAACACTGTATATAGAAGTTAAAAGACAAGATGGCTGGATTGAAGGTAAAGAAATGAGTGCTGGTAGGGGAAATGCACATGAAAGAGCGTGCAAGCTTTTTACGCCAGGTCTCTTAAATATAATGAAAAAAATTGGTGGTTTAGATAATATTCCATTACCTTTTTGGATAATTTTTCAAGGAGATATTGCGAGAGACCCCAAAAGAACAAGGGAAATTTATTGTTGGTTTAGTGGATTTGAAAATCACTTTTATTTATGGAGTAACGAGGATTCAGATGAAGTAATCATAAAACATTTTCAAAAATATTTTGAATCTCATCTTGCATAGACAAATCCAATCCCCAAGAATCCCAACCATTTCTTTTTTGTCTCGCAAAAAGCTCTATTTTTCTTTGTGATGGGAACATTTTTTCGATATTTTGAATTACCTCAATTGGTTTTACGCTATGTTTCGTTCGTTTTACTCTAACTAACTGTTTAATATTTCTAGCACCTCTTGGTTGAGGAATTTTACCTTTTTTAAACACTAAGCATAATTCACAATATGAAAGGGTATATTGACCGGGATTATGATTCATTTTATCCCAAACAAATGCAACGGTTTTATATTCAAAACCCCAAGCATTGCCTAATTCTATAGCCTGCTTTAAATGTGGATTAGATGTCCACATAAATAAAAGGCAATTTGGTTTAGATATTTGTTGAATTGATAGTTTCATCAATTCACTAGTTTTTAATGTTGGATATTGAAAACATGCTGAGCTGATAAATATTTCTTTATTTAAATCTAATTGTTCTTTACTCTTACTACTTTTATCAAATTGCATCTTTCCATTATAATGCCATGGTGGGTCAGCATAAATTATATCATATTGTATATCTGGTAATGGTGGAAATAAATCTCGCAAAGTATTGCGTTTGGTTTTGTTTTGTGCCTTTACTTTATATATTGAATACCCTGTAATGTTTGTATTGTTGTTTAATAAATCTTCCATAATTACTCCTTAAGCTGTTTTACTATTTATACCTACAACCTTATTGAGAATCTCTTAGTATTGGCAAGATTCTAATATTATCAATAAACGCACAAAACCCCCTATCCTGCAAAAATCTTGTGATAATATATCGCAAAACCTCGATTTTTGGTCGCTCTTCAGTGAGTATGTAGAGATTCACATTTTTCCTTCTTTGTGTGTGATTCTAAAGATATAATTATAACATTCTTTGACTAAGCTTTTAGCAAAATCTCTCCAAAATTCTCCCCAACCCCTTGACTGATAGCTACTCTCATCATTTATAATTTCAATATGAGAATCTAAACCATAAAATCTCAAGCATTATTTGGCTTCAGAATCACACAAATGCAACGATGAAGCTATGCTTTAGGTTTATGTGGGCTTAGATTCTAAACATTTCAAATTTCTTAAGGAAAATCTATGAATAATTCTTCAAATTCAAGACGCGAGTTTATGAAAACTACCGCGATAGTTGGTGGTGCTGTGGTACTAGGTGGCGTAAATCTTTTTGGTGCAAATGCTTCAAATACGCAAACACAATCAAATACTCATTCATACAATCCTAACACGCAAAATAGAGAATCTAGCACAAATATGAAGCGAGATTCTCAATCAAACACATATATTACAAACAAGGGTATAGAATCCAAAAATTTGACGCAAGATTCTACAAGGAATATCAAAGATAGCACATTTATAAAACCACAAAACCTTCCACAACGCAAAATAGGTAATTTGAATGTATCAGCACTTGGGCTTGGTTGTATGGGTATGAGTGCGAATCACGGACCGGCACGCGATAAAAAAGAGATGATAAAGCTTTTACATCGTGCTATCGAGCTAGGTATCACGCATTTTGATACTGCTGAAATCTATGGACCACATACTAATGAGGAGCTTTTGGGCGAGGCACTCAAGCCATATCGCGATAAAATCACAATAAACACGAAGTTTGGGCTATATTATCCATTTGGTAAGCAAATGCAAGATTCTAGTCCAAAAGCACTAAGACGCGCACTTGATGGGAGCTTGAGGCGACTTAAAAGCGATTATGTTGATTTATACACGCAACACCGCGTAGATACCGATACACCTATTGAGGAAGTCGCACAAACTATGCAGGAATTTGTCAAAGAGGGTAAGATTCGGGCGTGGGCGTTGGGCGAAGCAGGAAGCAAGACGATAGAGCGAGCATGCAAGGAGTTCGCTCCTGTGGCAATGCAAAGCCAATATTCTATGGCATTTCGTGAGCTTGAGAGTAATGGTATTATGAAAACTTGTGAAAAGCAAGGCATAGCATTAGTGGCGTATAGTCCGCTTGATAGGGGATTCTTGACAGGGGTGATGAATGAAAACACGACATTTCACCCTACGCTTGATTTTCGTGCGGGATTCCCACGATATACCAAAGAAGCATTGAGAGCAAATCAAAGCATTATACGATTTATTGATGAGATAGCTCAAAGTAAGCGTGTGAATGGCAAACGCACTACGATAGCCCAAATTGCACTCGCGTGGATACTTGCACAAAGAGATTTTATTATTCCCATTCCAGAGACAACAAATCCCGCACATTTGGTAGAGAATCTCGGTGCATTAGCAATACATTTCAGTGCTGATGAGATGAGGACAATAAATGAGAAGCTTGTTGCGATTAAGATAGTAAGCGATAGATACCCGCCAAATAGCGATGCGGCGAGAAGTGTGGGGCTATAAAATATACACAAGAAAGGAGTAATTATGGAATATATCACATTAACTATTGGCGTAAAAATGCCAATTCTAGGCTTTGGGACTTTTCAAATCGAGCCAAAGGACACGCAACGATGCGTAGAGGACGCCATAGAAGTGGGCTATCGTAGTATCGATACTGCTGCGGCGTATTTTAACGAAGAAGGCGTAGGAAATGCCTTACAAACAGCCCTCAAAGGTGGCATAAAACGCGAGGATTTATTTATCACCACAAAGCTTTGGATAAGTGATACTTTTGGATATAAACCACACAAAGCCTTTGAATCTAGCCTTAAAAAACTTGGGCTTGATTATGTTGATTTGTATATTATTCATATGTCATATGGCGATGTTTATAATACATGGAGAACAATGAGTAAGATTTATCATAATGGTTTAGTAAAAGCTATTGGCGTAAGCAACTTCACACCCATTCGTTTAAGCGATTTTTGCCTCTATAATGAGATAAAACCCGCACTCAATCAAGTTGAATGCCACCCCTTTTTCGCACAATTTGACGCACAAAAAAATATGCAAGATTTAGGCGTAGTAATGCAATCATGGGCGAGTTTTGCAGAGGGCAAAAATGATTTTTTCACTAATAAGATTCTATCTCAAATCGGTGCAAAATATCACAAAAGCAACGCACAAGTGGCTTTAAGATGGCTTATTGAACGAGGTATCGTAGTCATTCCAAAGACAACACGCAAGGAGCGAATGATAGAAAACTTTAATGTCTTTGATTTCAAACTAGATTCTAGTGATATGGCGATGATAGCAAAGCTTGACACAAACAAATCGCTCTTTCTTGACCACGAAGACCCCGCAACTATCGAGTATCTTCATAGTCTGCATAAAGGCAAGATTTAAACAAAAGAAAAAATTTTAAGGAACAGCAATGAAAAAAATATGATAACAAATCCCACCTACACACGCGTAGGGCATTCCTACGCAGGAGTGCTAGACTAGGCGGGGTAGGAATCTTAGGCGTAATGGGGCTAGGAACATTAGAGGGTGCGAATCTCACTCCGATGAGAGAGATAGATAAGAGCAAAAATACGGAAAGCGTGAAAAAGAACAAAAACAAAGGAGAAATGATGAAAAATCTAAGTGTCAATGCAAAGACAAGTGTAGAGAGGCTTTTTGGTAATGTAGATATGCCTTTGATGGCAAGTGATAGAGAATTTATGAGCCATTATCTTAACTTTGTCCTTGATGAAGTAGTAGCACATAGCAAGCTTGATGAGTTAAGTCCAGCAAAATAAAAATATGTAAAATAATATTGTGTAATTTTATAGAATCCCCTTGACTTAGAGTAGCTCTCATCATTTATAATTTCAATATGAGAATCCAAACCATAAAATCTCAAGCGTTATTTGGCTTCAGAATCACACAAATGCAACGATGAAGCTATGCTTTAGGCTTATGTGGGCTTAGATTCTAAACATTTCAAATTTCTTAAGGAAAATCTATGAATAATTCTTCAAATTCAAGACGCGAGTTTATGAAAACTACCGCGATAGTTGGTGGTGCTGTGG
>NZ_NXLQ01000170.1 GCF_003364195.1 Helicobacter didelphidarum
AAAACCCTAGCAAAAGTTGGTATCAATGTTCTAGGTAGAATTGCCACAGGGGCAGCAACAGGGGCAACTATCGGTTCTGGCTTTCCTATTGCTGGAACGATTGCTGGAGCTGTTGTAGGAGCAGTTGTAATGGGATTATTTTCGGATGCTGCTTATGATTATTTAAGTGGAGAGAGTGCAAGAAAAAAAGAAGCTGAAGAAGCAAGAATAGCAGAGGAGAGAAAGGCAGAAAAATTAGAAGAAATGTATGTTATCAAGATAAAACAAATCAATGATTATGTAATGCGGAAAAGACTTATTCAAAAAAGATACTTTACAGAAGAAGAGTATAAAATCTTGACTGAATACCTAACAAATCCAAATATAAGTTATTTTAAGGTGATACTATTTTATTTGAGTTGCCCAAACCTCATAGATGTTTATGTTGATAAAGAAACTAATATGAAAGAATTACAGATAAAACCCATAGCCAATGCTATCCCTCTCACCATAGAGATAGAGAAATGCTATGATGGTGCAAGTGGGAATCTCTTAAAAAATACAACAATATACATTTATAATCATAGGTTTAAGCGAGTAGTAGCTAAAGGACAAAGTGATGAGAGAGGAAAGCTCATAGTGCATAATGTCTATGTGGGTAAAGAAAATACTATCGATAAAGTAAGCTTTGTAGTAGATAGAGATAATTTTGATGAGAGGGTAGCGTAAATGAGTGAGAAACAATTAAATAATATAGAATCTAAAAA
>NZ_NXLQ01000171.1 GCF_003364195.1 Helicobacter didelphidarum
ATTATAAGTGTTAGTATTATCTATCACACCAGCTTTTATATCAAAGCCTTTATGACTAGAATTTGGTAAGCCTATGGTGATTCCTGCTGTAGTTGGCTTGGTATCGTTAGGATTCATAACTATTCCTTAATGAAACAAATAAAAAGCGTGTTAAGGTTTATAGAATGAGCGTTAATGCCTTTAGATTCTAATGCTGTTTTACTCTTTTTTCTTATAAAATCCCATATTTCATAAATTTTCTTATCATTGTTTAAGAAAGAATTTAGAAAATGCAGGCGATAAGTATTTTTTCGCCTATGCCAACCTTTTGCACTCAATGGAGCAATAAAAATTTCGTTGTGATTATATAAGGCAAAAACCTGATATTCTCCTATACTGACTTCAACTTCTCCGAATTTAAAAAACCTCTTTTGGATTCCAAATAGCTTTCTACGCTCAAAACCTATCCCATTATCCGTAACATAAAAGCAAACCATTCCAAATAAGATATTATAAATCTGATAAATAACAAACACAAAAAATACACTCCACAAAATTTTAAATAACAATGTCATGAAAATATCTGTAAATATACTTACACATAAAAAGATAATGCATAATATAAGGATTACTACATGAGTAAATGTATTAAAAAAATAGTATTTATGCCTCACCTCATACACTATCTCATCACCATGAGAATCTCGCTTTATCTTGTCTTTGTTTATAGTATCGTTGGTTTTTTGAGATATTAGTTTGCTA
>NZ_NXLQ01000172.1 GCF_003364195.1 Helicobacter didelphidarum
TTGTTCTATATTAATCCTACATTGATTAGCTTGTTCTAGCATATTATGTTTGAGATAATGTTGATATAGATTTTCTTGCATTTGTATTTGCATATCATTGCATTGAACTTTCTCTATTTTTAATCCTAAGAATACATGGGGATTTCCTTCACTACCCATCATAAAACCCCAATCATTTACATAGATTCCAAGTGAGTATTTGTTATGGTGTGTCATTGGGAGATTCCTTTTTGCTTAAAATTAAGTATTTGGCGATAAAGTGTATTATACTCATAATGATAGGGCGAATATTGTAATTCTCCTTCATATTCTTTGCCAATATATTCTTTATTTTCTAAAGCTTTTTGCCTTGTTTTAGCCATTTCTTTATCCCAAAATCCATCATCAAGAGGTGATGGTATATTATCTATATAATATTTGTAATCAGCCATTCCACCAGCTCCAACACTACTCCAACCTGTGTAATATTGAAAATTTACTATATACATATATGTAATATTTTTATATGAATTTAAGTGTATAGACTTAGGATTTTCTGGCACTTTTCTTGTAATACCAATCATAACATTTATATGATCGCTAATGGGGAAGATTGCATAAGATATATCAAGTTCTCCTTTATAATCTTTGATGGGTCTCGCATACACCACTTTCCCTATATTCTCTTTACACAATCTCTCATATTCTTTGTATTCACTATCCCATTGTTTTGGGATAAAGGCACGATAGCTT
>NZ_NXLQ01000173.1 GCF_003364195.1 Helicobacter didelphidarum
TCGCTTTTCATCGATGATAAGTAGTGAAAGGATTTCACTCAATAAAAGACTATCTTGTGTTTGTAATGGCTGTATGAATAGATTATTACTCCCTCGCATATCTCTCATCACAAAGCCCTTAGATTCTAAATCACTTACTAGAGATTTGAGACTATCATAATGATAGCGGAGAAAGGAGCTTGTCTCATTATAGATTGTATGAGTGTTGATATTATTGACATTATAAGCATGATAGAGGCTATATCGTGTGTGATTAAAGTCTTTGCTAGTAATGAGTGGGATAATGAGCATGGTATCACTATGTCTTTTTAAGTGAGTTTCTAATACAAAGCTTAAGCTATTGGGAATAGAGAAATACTTAAGTGGCAAGGAGAGAATCTCATCACTAAGATTAGAGTGAAAGGGATAAGTAAGAGAATCTAAGCTTATATTGTGTGTAGATTCTATGAGATTGGATTCTATAAGATGAGAGGCTTGTAATGGTGTATCTCTAGTAGAATCTTGAGATAATCCTAAGGTATTAGAATCTATAGTAGAATCTTTATGATGATTCCATAGATATGACAAGCTTAAACTTCCATACAAACCTCCTGCAAGACTTACAAGGCTGAAACTTTTAAGCTTCTTTAGGGCTTCTCTACGACTAAGGGCTTCTTGCCTTTGGAAATTGAGAGATTTTGTTTTATTCATTATGTGTCCTTTGTGGAAGAATTAGAAATCTTCGTG
>NZ_NXLQ01000174.1 GCF_003364195.1 Helicobacter didelphidarum
ATCATTCACATTAAAAAGATTTAACAATTTTTTTGTTCTTTCATTAGAATCTAATATATCATAGTTCGCCTCACATATCTCCTTAAACTTCCAATAACTCGGTTGTAGCTCATAAGGAGTGTAATAAAGCGGGATTCCAAGTAGATAAATTCCAAATAATACAATAAGAGTTAGAATAATCTTTTTAGGTATAAGAAACTTTTTCATTGTATTGCCTTAGATTTTGCTAGATGAAAGTAACCATACGAAGCCCAAGCTAATTCTGCATAGTCTCGTAATTTCTGTATTTGTTCTTTATTACTCATTGTTAATCCTTGTTAATCCTTATAGATGTGCAACTTCCATAAGTTGTTTCAAATACAAGCTCATAAGAAGCTATGCTTTTTGTTGTGAGATATTTTCTTTTAGTGTCCCATCTTGCAAAAAAATATGGGCTAATCCTAACAATATTTTGTTTCGTCTTATCTAAATATACAAAAAAACCTGAATCAAATTCTATTCTGTTGTGTATTTTGGTTTCTCCTAACATATATTTTATTTGATATTCATCGCTCGTTTGTATTGGTTTCATTGTTTCAAACATAGTATTCCAATCTAAATCATAATATGATAAAATCTTATTATATTTCTCTTCATTATTTGGTAATTCATTAAGCTTACACATCTTTTTAAATTCGTGATAGCTAGGTTGAAATGAATAAGGCACGAACCACCCCCAACCAAAG
>NZ_NXLQ01000175.1 GCF_003364195.1 Helicobacter didelphidarum
ATTGGAGATTCTATAAATCCTTCACATTCTATACGAAAAAGAGATTCTAAGCTTTCTTTGATAGTGGCTTTGGTAATAGTAAAAGAGAGGGGAGAGGGAGCATTTATTGTTAGAGTAAGAAAAGAGGGATGATTATTGTTGAGAATGTTTGAAGTATTCATATTATTCATGAAGAGATTCCTTGCTTCCACTTTGAACTGGTTGCACCATGATAAGTCCTTTATGTTCAATATTATAGTAAGAGAAGATTATAGCATAAAAGGATGATTACTGATAAGATTCTTACTGATAACTTGATTGTAATGAAGATTCTCCTTACTGATAAATAGAGAATAATAAGCTTCTTATAATAATCTTTTTTTAATGAAGATTCTTGCGAATAGATTTCTTAACAAGAGAGTCTTACAGATAAGCTTCTTGTGATAGACTTTTATAAGAAGCTATTTACAACAAGATTCTTGCTACTGATACATGTATAATAGTAATAAGATTTTTATAATGAAGATTCTTATTGATATATATATATATATATAAGAGATATTAAGAAATATATTGTGTGATAGAGAGTTTTTAGTGTATTCTAATTATAAAAATATTTGGGTAAGATGGTCTTGATTGATATTTATAGAGTATTACAAGGCTTTACTCGAACTTTAATTCTAACTTTTTCATCATCTCCTTAGTCCAACCTTTAGGTGGGTTGTCTTTAGAGGGGTG
>NZ_NXLQ01000176.1 GCF_003364195.1 Helicobacter didelphidarum
AAATAATATGAATAAGGTGTGTAATAAAAAATAATTAATCCTATACCTCCAATAAATACTAAAAACTTAGAGATTTTCTTCTTCGATTTAAATGCTTTTTTATATATGAGCCACCATATAAAATATGAGAGAGTAAGAGGGATAATAATATTCCATAATATCACTAAAAATAATACCATAAACATATCCTTTGAGATTTTGCTAGATGAAAATATCCATAAGCACCACAAGCTAATTCCGCATAGTCCCTTAATTTCTGTATTTGTTCTTTATTGCTCATTTAATCTCCTTTTTCAAAAATATTACAAGTTTCTCGGTATGGTTTGAATACAAGCTCATAAGAAGACATACCTTTTGTTGTGAGATACCTTCTTTTAGGGTCCCATATTAATGCAAATTCTATTTTCATAAGATGTCTCTTATCTATTTTATGTTCAAATAATAGATGAGCTATATACTCAATCCTAGATTTCTGTATCTTATAAGAATATAAATATCTTACATTATTTTCATCATAATCAAGATATTTTGGTGTTAATAATATTGAGTTTTTTTCAATACCTTCCCAATCTAGCGTATCTAAACTCAATCCAAAGTAACTTAAGATTTTATTATACTTCTCTTCATTATTTGGTAATTCATTAAGCTTACACATCTTTTTAAATTCATGATAACTTGGTTGAAAACTATAAGGCACGAACCACCCC
>NZ_NXLQ01000177.1 GCF_003364195.1 Helicobacter didelphidarum
CTACAAGTTGAAGCAATTTATTTTTATTGATATGTAGCCCATAAGTTATATTAGAAAATAACAATTCTGCTCCTACTTTGATAAACCATGATTTTAATTTACCCTCAAAGGTTATACCAGCCAATTGATCATCTGCTTCATCATAATCAAATATGCTATTTTCACTATCTCTTAAACTAGCTAAGGTTATCCAATCTACGCCATTGATATTACCAATTGAGCCATTTTTTGAACTTGGGTTTTTGCAATCATTGCTTGGTTTAATATGAAGATTTTTAATATTTGCTTCACCTCTCTCCCATAAGTCAATCACACATTTGACATATAAATCAGGTCTATCTACCAAAAGACAATAGAAAAATGCAGCAGGTCCGCAAAGTGAAGTGGGTCCCTGCTTTGGAAATAAGTTATTCTTAGGTATCCCATCTCGTAGATTTTCAACTCGTTGTTTTAATTGTTCTACTATTTTATTCTTATCAAATAAATATTTTTCTCTTACTTTACTCGCAGAAAAAACTCCTGTTAGCTTGTTCTTATTGTCTTCAAATTTTTGTATTAAATTTAGGGCTATAATTATATATCGTTTTTGTGCCACCACTCTCTTACTCTTTGCTATCTCCCCAAAGTTATTTCTTATGATAAAGGTTATATTTGGGATTGGTATTTTTTTATTTGTTGCAAGTAGATGATTATACTTTTCTAT
>NZ_NXLQ01000178.1 GCF_003364195.1 Helicobacter didelphidarum
ATGATAGATACTTCGCTCCCCTCTTTTCATATCATCACTCCCTTTAGAGAATTAGATAGCTTTTATCTCACTCCTACTTATTATGAAAATAGAGAATGCAATAGTAATAATCTTATCTCTACTCAAAGTAAATTCTATGATACTTATACAGAGCTAGATTTAGAGCTAGATACTCTCTTTGCTAATAAAACTTCATTAGATACAAATAATATAGAATCTAATAAATATCTAAAAGATATATTAGATTCTCTCTTGCTTGATTATCCCAAAGCATACTTTAGTTATAGAATCTTGAGTATAAGAATAGCTTATAGTCTCTATGAATATTTACTTATTATCCCTAAGAGTATTCCTAAGTTTATAGCCAAGATTTTAAAAGAGAAAAGAGATAAAGAGAGTTTAGAGTATGGCTATGGAAGCTTTATAGATTTGAGTAGGGATTATGTGAGGGAATGTAGTGTAGGAGAAAGAGGGGATAATACAGGAATATCGCTGCTTACTATACAAGGCAAGATATTCTTAAGCCCTAGTGGAATGAGTAAGATAAGAGTAGAAGTGAGATAGGATACAATCAGTAAATACAATCTACAATATGAATTTCTACAATAGATTTGGGCGATAGGAAGCAATCATGAATAAAGGAAATATCATAGAGATTGTATGCTATAATATGGGATAAAATAAGGAGT
>NZ_NXLQ01000179.1 GCF_003364195.1 Helicobacter didelphidarum
CTACAAACCCAACTACCTAGACCCTAACTACTACACAGGGCAGAAGTCTCATCTCTCAGAGTTTAAAGCAATCCAAAAGCTTTATTATAAAGACCCTATTAAAGGAGCGATAGCTCCTTGGACTAAAGCAGAAAAAGCTTATTATGAATCTTTAAAAACAAAAAGAGAAAGATATAAATATCTTGTTATTAGAAGTGGCTTAAGAGCTAGTGTGATAGATATACCTTATGAAGCCTATGCAGGAGTAGATGATAAAGGCAATCTTATTGATAAAAAATATGCTCATATCTATGAAAAAGTAGAAGCCAATAGGGACTTAGCTCATTTAAGTGATGGAGTTTTAGCAATGGCTGAATGGGAATTAGCAGCTGGAATTTTAGGAGATATACAGGGATTTCTCAAAGCTTTAGACTTATTTCGCACAGGATTTAAAGCAAGATGTTATGCTATCTCTTACTTGCTCTTACAATTAGGCTATAAAGAAGTATTGTTTGGTAAAAATGCCTTTAGATTATTAACAAACTCTTATGAGTTTAGAGGTTTAATAGATGGCTTACATGTCAATAAATTAAAAGCTGAAGTGGTAAAGAAGTTTTCTAAGAATCCTCCTTATGATGAATTTGGAATGCTTCCATTTTTAGATGAGTTAATAGGGGTAGATTGGGTAATGGATTT
>NZ_NXLQ01000017.1 GCF_003364195.1 Helicobacter didelphidarum
ATAATTTGTAGTAGTATCATTTGAAAAATTTTTATATCCACGCAAACTTGTATCGCCCCAATAAATTGGAATACAATTTGCCTCAAATGCATCAAAGAGCTTTTCGGTTAAATATCCCGGATAACTTGAATTTTCAAAGCAAATATTGAATTTATAATCTTTTAACCACTCAATTTTATTATCAACTTTATATCCCACATTATTTTTCCATCTTCCACCAGAATCTACCTTCTTGTATTCACTGAGTTTCTCAAAAAATGTCTTGCGTATATCTGTAAAAGGTGATGCTTCATTTGAAACCACAAAACCACAGAATTTCGTTTTAGATTCTATGTCTTTTTTATCCACAAGATGTTTGTTCCATAAATTCTTATATCCCCTTAACAAAAAATATGGATAACGAAAATGTCTATCCCCAAACTCCATATAATCGAAATCTATCGCATAATCAGCAATGTTCCAATCGGTTCGAACATTTTCTCCTGTATAAAATATTCTCACACAATCATATTTCAGATGCTCATCACGATGAAATGGACTATAAATGATAAAATCAGGTTCATTAGAATAGATAATATCAAACTTTTCTTGCAAAAGCTTGATGAAATAATTATTATAAAAATTCTCTTGTGTATCCTCATCCCACCAATCTACTACACGCATTTTGACTATCTTTTTTGCCATATAATTACCTCAATATATTATTTGATAATAAATTATTAAACTTTATTCTACACTTATTTCTTCACAAAATCAAGTTATAATTCGCATATATAATTTAAGGATAAATATGAATACTATTAAAATTCAAAATAATGAACAAATTGAAACTTATATATTTGATAAATATGCAACACTTAGTGATTACGCACTTATGCAAAAGGTTGGCGGAAGCACAATACTCTGCACAATATGTATCGATTACGAGAATCCAACACAAGAAGATTTTTTACCATTAAGTGTGCAATATATTGAAAAAATGTATGCCATAGGAAAAATTCCACAAGGTTTTATTAAAAAAGAAGGCAAACCGAGTGAGAGCGAGATTCTTACTTCAAGATTGATTGATAGGAGTTTGCGTCCATTGTTACCTAAAGATTTTCCCTATCCTGTGCAAATTACACTCCTTGTGATGAGCTATGATGGAAAAACTGATATTTATAAAGATGCAATGAATCTTGCAAGTATATGTCTTTTTCTCTCAAGTGTACCAACAAAAAATAAGCAGATTCTTAATGCTGTGCGAATACTACGCTATAATGATGCAATAAAAATTTGTAAGTTTTTTAATGAGATTATAGATTCTAATCTTGATTTGTTTGTGAGTGGGATAGAATCTGGCATTACAATGATTGAGATGCAAAGCCTCAAAACCACTAAGAAGAAGCAATGTAAAACGGATACGACAATAGAAAATAATATTATCAGTGAATCTTGCAATATACAACAGCCCAACAATAATGAAGATTTCAATGAAATATCAGAAGAAAAGCTTTTAGAGTGTCTTGCATTTGCAAAAGAACATATTGCGAAAATGTCAGCAGTTTATACAGAGCAACTCGCACCTTTTGCCAAACCCAAAAAAGATTTCGTGCGACAATCAAAAATTAATACTGAACTAAAAGAAAAAATCGAAACTCAATATGGTAAAGAAATTGAGGAAAGACTGCAAGGTCTCTCAAAAACAGAAAGACATACTTTATTACAGCTTCTCATTGAAGAAATCGCAACACAGCACAATCTTTCAAAAGACATTGTTGCACAACATGTTTATGCAATACAGAGAGAGATTATGCGTTCTATGATATTAACAAAAGGTTTGCGTTTAGATGGAAGGACATCAACACAAATTCGCGATATAAATATAGAATCTAATCTCTTGCCCTATGTTCATGGTAGTGCATGTTTTACGCGTGGGCAAACACAAGCACTTGTTACTTGCACACTAGGAAGCGAGAATGATGCACAAAATAAAGATTGTCTTGTTACACAAAAAAAGAGTGCAGTAATCTTTCATTATAATTTCCCCCCTTTTAGTGTGGGCGAAGCATTCCCAATTACTTCAAGCTCAAGACGCGAATTGGGGCATGGTAATCTTGCACTCAAAGCCATAGAATCTAATATTCCAAATATCCCCTTTACTATTCGCATTGTATCAGAAATTTTACAATCAAATGGTTCAAGCTCAATGGCAAGTGTATGTGGGGCAACTTTAGCAATGCTTGGTGCAGGAATACAAATGCAAAATATGGTGGCAGGAATTGCAATGGGACTTATTTATGAAAGCGAAACAAACTTTGTGATTCTAAGCGATATTATGGGTGTTGAAGATTTTGATGGAGACATGGATTTTAAAGTTACAGGGAATGAAAAAGGGTTTAGTGCATTACAACTTGATATTAAAATCGGCTCTTTATCGGAGGAAATTCTAAGGGCAAGTCTGCAACAAGCTAAAGAAGGGTTAGTACATATTCTTTCGCTTATGCGTGAGGTAAAGATTGAGCCAAATTATGAGATTCTCCCACAAATTGAGAGTTTTGCGATTCCTATAGGGTGTATGCCAGATATTATAGGGCAGGGTGGCAAAGTAATACGAGATATTATTGCAAAATTTGGGGTTGCGATTGATTTAGACAAAGAGAATCATATCGTAACCTTAATGGCAAACAAACAATCCGCAAGAATCGGGGCAAAAGAATATATCTTTGAGATTCTTAAGAAAAAAGAAGTACGAAAAGAATTGCCATATAAGATTGATGAGGTATATGAGGGCATGGTAAAAAAAATTCTTGATTTTGGGGTATTTATTGAATTACCACAAGGTGGTAATGGCTTATTGCGGATAAATCGCATAAATCATGAAACAGATACAAAAAATGAATTGGAGATTGGGCAATCTGTAAGTGTAAAGATTCTCAATAATACTCATGGAAAAATAGAGCTTGATTTTGCTTAAAAAGCCTTATTTCTTACGCTATTAAAAGTTTATAACTTTGCAACATAATAAGGAATTAAACTTTTGAAATTTTAGTATAAGGAGGCTGATATGCAAAACCTCTAGTTGATTGCTTCAATAATCAATCTAGTTGTTTCTTTAATAAGCTTGTATCTAGCTTTTAAGAAATAACTTAAAAAAGAGGTGGTAGGGCTAAAAACCCTACGAAGCATTATAGCAGACTTATTGAAAGGAATGTCAAATGGAGCTTATTATTTCTATACAAGGAATATGTATAGCTATTTTGTGTTTAAGCGTTATTGTTCTTGTCTTAGGCTTGATTGTAAAATTGTTTGGAGCTTAAAGGGAATCCTCTCCTAAAGACTTAGGAGGGGCTTATTAAAAATTGGATTATCATTATAGCATAAAGGGTTAAATATGGATATTGTAATAGGATGTTTAGTTGTAGCAAATGTGTTGCAAGCATTTTTTAATTGGAATTATGATAAAAAGTTTAAAAAATTTCAAGATGAGTTAAAAGAGTTAAAGGAGAAATACAATGAAAAGAATTGAAAATTCTAAACTCTTGAGCTTGAAGCAGATTCGAACTAAAGCGTATGCTATTCTTAGTGATGATTATCTCTGAAACTTTTGATAGCAAAAAATCACACCCTTTGATTTTTTGATTATTGAGAGCTAGAGGAGATTATACATAATATTATCTATATTATAATAGAGTGTTTGAAATTCTCATGTATGCGAAGTTTGGTAAAAATGTGATTTATATATAAATATATACTATTTACTTATATCTAAAAAGTATATAGATTATTCTATATACTATATATTTAAAAGTAAAAAGTATTAAGATAGTAAGTAAATATAAAGACTTTTAAAACTCTATGTATTTATATTATATGTTATGTATTTATAAAGCTATCTTTATCTTGCATTGTATCGATATTTTGTAGGAAATTAGTAATTAAGTTTGATTACTATATAATCCTTAAGAGATTAATAATTTATCTTTATTGATAAATATATAATCTTGTCATGATTACTTAATAATCATATATTATAATTTGATTACTAAATTGAAAGGATATTTAATGGATAAAAATATTATTACAAAAAAACGAGTGAAAACTACCATAGATAAAGAAAGTGATGAAGTCATAACAAGAACGATAGATGAGGAAAGTTTTATTATCAAAAAGGTAAAACGAGATAAATTTATGCTTCTCTATGTTGAGGCTTTTAGTCATTTAACAAAACTTAATCGCAAAACACTTGAGGTTTTGGCATTGATTATTTCAAGGCGTGTAACTTATGGTAGCAATGAGGTTATTATAGATTCTAAATTTCGTGTCGAGGTTATGGCAGAACTTGGAATGAATAAGCAAAATATATCAAGAGCTATCAAAGAACTATGCGATAACAATGTGATAAATCGTAAGCAAATAAGCGATAGAGTGTTTAGCTATTATCTCAATCCTTTTATATTTGGGAATGGAGATTTTAACGCAGTTGAACGACAAAGAGTGCAATATTATTATGATTTTGATTTTAATGGTTTTTCAATGAAAAAGAGTATAGAGGTATTAACTGACTATGCAGATTCTAAAACCGATAAAGTAGGCATGGAAATATCTCGTAAAACAATCGATGAAAACGACTTGCGAAATGAGATTGAAAGGCTTAAGCAAGAATTGAAAGGCTTAAAAGAAATATTTATAAAAGATTAAATAATAATCATAAAAAGATTACTATTAAGTTTATTTTAAGATAACTTATAGTATAATTACATTGTAACAAGTTAGAAATAGCTTGTTATATTTTCTTAGTAAGGTTAGTTTTATGAAACGAAAGCGAATTAAGAAAATTGGGTTAATCGTAGATATTGTTTATAAGATTGCTAAAATCATTTTAGTTTTAAGCTTGATTATAAGTATTTGGGGATTAATCTAGTTTGCACCTCTCCCAAAAGGGAGGGGGTTCTTAGTAAGTAAGATTCGCATTATAGCACAAAAAAGGATTAATATGCAAAATTTTGATTTTGGAATTGTTACTGATATTTGCCTTACAATAATAGTTTTTATACAAGGCTATTATATTCGTAAGCTTCAAAGAGAAGTAAAACAACTCAAGGATAAACAATGAGACTTGGAAAATTACTATTCTTTGTTCTTTATGTTTAAGAGCCTATAAAAGATACGCAATTTACGCAGTTTCTTAGATATATGGTTTTTGATATTCTGTAAAAGTTTTTAGTCTATACAATAGAAGTTTTTATAAATAAATAAAAACTTTTTGTGAATATATAAAAAGTTTTAAAAACAACTTTTTAATTTTATTTTAAAAACTTTGTTATAATATCTTATAAACTTTATATTGCGAGGTTATTAATGGCTACAGAAGTGCAAAAAACTACCATAAGAAAGTATAGTGAAAATGGGAATCTTGTAGAAAAAGAGCAAACAAGCATAAAATTAAAAAACACTGATAAAAAGGATAAATTTATGTTATTGTATGTTGAGGCGTATTCACATGTTAGTAATTTGTCTAAAACTACAAATATAGTTTTAAGTGAATTGCTAAAAAGTGTTACAACAGGAGAAAATATTGTCCCTCTTACAACAGCTTTTAGAAGCAGGTTAAGGAATAAATTAAAAATTTCTCCATCTCAATTAAGCATTTCTTTGAATGAACTTTGCGATAAAATGATTCTAAAAAAAGAGCAAATCAATCAAAGAGTTTTTGAATACAAACTTAATCCCTATATCTTTGGTAGTGGCACTTGGGCGGATATTAGAAAGCAAAGATTAAATTTTGAATATGATTTTGATTTTTCAGAACACACATCATCATCTAATCTTACAATATCTACTGAATATCAAGATGATACAAAGGAGGTAAATGAGATTGATTTACAAGAGTTTAACAAAAATATTACTTAAGTTTTTAATAAAAAATTTAAAAGTTAAGTAAAAATTAAGAAAAAGTATAGTATAATTACATTGTAACAAGTTAGAGATAGCTTGTTATGAGTTTAACTAAAGGTTTTTAACATGTGGAAATTGTTAGAAAACATAGGCTTAGGATTGTTTGTAAATGCTACATATTCTTTGCTAAACTTAAATTTTGAAATACCTGTTTTTGTTGTTTTAGGATTTAGTGTTGTGTTAATGAGTATTTCAATTTATGGTCAAAGGAGGAAGTAATGGATAGTGTAACCGTATGGAATATCACAGCGGTTATCACTGCAGTGATAACTTTAGGTGCTCTTATAAAACTAATATATGAGATAAAAAGAGATAAAAAAGTAAAACAACTCAAGGATAAACAATGAGACTCGGAAAATTACTTTTCTTTGTTCTTTATGTTTATAGGGAATAGTAAAATAGCGTTGATAGCGAGGTTTAAGGGCTTTTTTGGTTAAATTAATTTTAGATTAGTATTAAATATTAATTTAATACATTAAAAGAATGATATAATACTATATTTATTTTAATTTAATACAAGGCTTCAAAATGGCAGAAACTATCATATTGATTTTTTGATTAAGAGCTAGAGGAGTTTGAGACATAATATTATCTATTATAATAGGGTATTTGAAATCCTCATGTATGCGAAGTTTGGTAAAAATGTGATTGAGATATAGATAAAAAGTTTTTGTTTGAAAGTCTTGAATGAAAGAATCTTCCCATAAGATTCCAATTGGAATCTTATGGAGAATGTTATGCAACAAAGATTCTAAAATTTTTAGTTGCAATTATAGGGTGATATGAAAATTAGAATTTAAGCTTAGTATAAACTAAACCAGTGTGAGCGTTACCAAATCCATTCGTTACATAACCGCCACCAACAGACCATGTTAATTTTTCACCACCAATAATATTATAGTTTAGAATTGTTGAAAATTCTTTATAATCCCCATCAGCATACAAAATATCAAGGTCTAAAGCCTCTCCAAGTTTAAATCCAGTAAAAACATACCATGTATTTACACCCGCATCTAAATACCCACGATTCGCAAGTCCAGTCCCATTATAAGCCCCTGGATATAGGTATTGTCCATAGAATCTTGTTCTATCAACAATAGTATTTCCTCCTAAACCAATGTTTCCAATGCTGAGATACCCACCACCAAGCTTAATCATATCAATAAACACAAATTCTTGATCTGCTTGCCACATGAAGCCGTTACCACCATTATTAATGTTATTTGACCATAAAAATCTTCCAGTAGTAGTAGATTTCACGGGACCTGCATTAAAGCTTACTATCAAGCGAGCACCAGCTTGAAGTGTATCGCTCCAACCGTTATTTCTTAACCAGTATTGTGCATAAGGACTAAGGCTTACATATTCACCAAATTTAAAATCTGCACCAAGTGCAAAAAGTTCATTGTTGACATTGAAGTTATTCCAGCTTGAGGCATAGCTCCCCATACCAGAAATATCCATGCCATATCGTCCATCTTTAGCTAAGCTTGAGTTTGCATTATAACCATTTCTTAAGTAATCATTTACCCAAGTAGCCCAGATTCCAAAATAACTTGATTGATATGCCAATGCAAAACCTTGATTGTGTCCACCAATCCAATCAGCAGTTGCAAGAATCTTGCTCGCATTATATCTGCCAAGAGCAACATCAAACCCGCTTCCTTGATAACCAAGATAAAGATCGGATAATTCAACCCATGGTCTTCTATAAAGACTTCCATTCCAGCCAACATAGGTATTATTTGTATAGCTACCTTCAGTACCAATAGTCAATGGTGCGAATCCAGCCATAGCACCAGCACCAATTTTAAATCCAGAGAAATTAAAATCAACACCAATATGCCCAGTTACCCCCAAATATCCTGTTGTGCCTTCACCAGGTAACTTATTTGCATCGCCAAATCCAAAATTAGCAATGACACCAACATATCCAAAAGGAGTTATTTGAACAGCACTTGCAGCACTTGCTAAAACTCCAGCCAATACAACAGAACCAATCAGTTTCTTTGTCATCGTTTTTCCTTTATTGTTTGTTTATAGCAATGTTTTTGTAGAACAAGACTATATTAAAGTATCGGACAAAATCTGATACTTTGAATATATTTGCAAAAAATATTCCAAAAATATATAAGGGAAGTAAAAATACACATTCATAAGAATGTGTAAGAATAAAAATTCCGCAATTAGTGAAGATTCTCATTAAAATTTAAAAAATAGGTTCATTTGCTTCACGAAGTCTTTGAGTTTCTTCTATTTGTTCAAAATTGATTCGAGAAGTATCTGTGTAGTAGATAAATTCATTATTAATGTTTTGTTGATACACACCATTAGGGGTTCTAAAATTTCTTTGCATACCGGGATTTATTTCCAAAGCTTTAGAGATAAAATCGGCAAAAACAGGAGCAGCGATATTACCACCATACGCTCCCCCACCAATAGATGAGTTGTCATCTCTACCAAACCAAATAACTGCTTCTAAATCTGGAGTGAAACCACAAAACCATGCATCTCTTGAAAGATTTGAAGTTCCCGTTTTTCCTGCAATTTGAATCCCATTGACGCGTGCACGATGACCTGTACCTTTTTGCACAACATTACGCAAGATTGAGGTAATCAAAAAAGCTTGTTGTGGACTTGTGGCTTCCATTGCTGTTGTTTGAAATACCATTTCTTTGTTTTGAGGATCAATAAGCTTTGCCACAATATAAGGTTTTACAATTGTGCCATAATTTGAAAAAAGGCTATATTGCATAGCTGCTTGCATTGGACTAATAGAAAGACTTCCAAGCACTACCGTAAGATCTTTTGGGAAATTTGTAAAACCAAAAGATTCTAATCCAGCATAAAGTGCTGGTTCGGTAATTTTTAAAGCAGTATCAATGGTTGGAATATTCAATGATTTTTCAAGTGCTGTTTGCATTGAAACGGGACCTAAGTATTTTTTTGTGTCATTATTTGGCACCCATTTCCCAAATCTTTTCGGAGAATCAATGACAATTTCAGCAGGGGAGTATCCGCGATTAAAAGCGATTTGATATACAAAAGGTTTCATTGTGCTACCAAATTGTCTGCTTGCTTGAGTGGCACGATTAAAGGAGCTTTGTGCATAATCGACACCACCAACCATCGCCAATACCTCTCCTGTATGTGGATTTGTAACGACAATTGCACCATTCAGGGTGTTTGCTTGCTGTTTGCGGAATTCATCTAGTTGTGTTTCAGTAAGAGGCTGTTCTCTACGCCATTGACGAGATTTTTGTTCCCTGTCAATGATTCTATACATGATATTTTCATATCCTTTCAATAGAGCTTCTCTCGCAATATTTTGATACTCTAAATCAATCGTTAAATAGATTTTGTAACCACCAGATTTGAGGTTTGGAATATTGCTAAGTTCGCGTAAAGCTTCATCGACTACATAAGGGGCTTTATTTTGCGTGAGTGTTTGATTATAAACCTTTGGAATCTCTTTTGTGCCTTGTTGAAATTCTGCTTGTGAAATCCAACCTAAATCATACATACGCTTTAAAATAGCATTTGCACGTTTCAAAGAATGTTGTAAGTTCTTTGTTGGATCATATTTTACTGGTGATTTTGGTAGGCCAATAAGCATAGCGGTTTCTTTGAGGCTAAGTTGATTGAGGTTCTTTTTAAAATATCCAAGTGCGGCTGTTTTTATACCATAATAACCATGTCCTAGAAAAATATAGTTAAGATAACGTTCTAGAATCTGCTCTTTTGTCAAAACTTGTTCTGCACGGATAGAAAGTAAAAATTCTTTTAATTTTCTATCTAAGGTTTTATCACTTGTAAGAAGCATATTTTTTACGAGCTGTTGTGTGAGTGTGCTACCGCCTTCCATATAGCGCATATTAACAATATTTTTAAATATTGCACGAGCAATGGCATCAATATTAACACCATCGTGTTCAAAAAACATTGTATCTTCTGTGGCTAAAAGTGTTTCAACAACTCTACCCGGTATTTCATTATAAGTTACATAGAATCTATATTCCTCATCAAAAAGATTGGCAATTAATCTTCCTCGAGAATCAAATACTTGGGTAATCTCATTTGGGTGATAATCAATCATAGCATGCACTTGTGGTGATAATTCTTTATAAAGCTGATAACCATAATATGTTACAATACAGGCAACAATTACACCAATACCAGATACAATATAAAATAAGATTTGAAAGGTCTTAAAAAATCTCCATCGTTTTTTTGCGGGAGCTTCATAAATATCTTCCATCGTTTTCCTTAGAATCTAAATTCTTGAGTTAGATATGGTTATATTAAGGTTGTATAATTCTACACAAAAAATATGAGTTTCTCTTTTGGTTTCCTCATCTTTTTACAAAATATTAAATAGATAAGGATAGAATCAAAAATGAAATAATCCATAATAAAATTTTCACTAAAATAAATATCTTTGCATCAATGATAAGGAATGTTAAGTTATATCTAGGAAAATTTAATTATTTGAATCTTTAATAACTCTCTTTTTTTGCAAAATAAACACCCAAAATAATAATAAGAATACCACAAATCTCAAAAAATCCAAGCTTCTCATTTAATATAAAAAATCCCATTAGTGCTGCAATAATTGGGAGACAAAGCAAGAGAAGTGATGATGTTTGGGTATTGACTTTACCCAAAATAAAATTAAAAAAGCCTTGACCAATAACTTGCCCACAGAAAGCAAAGAGAATAACTTGCCACCATGTATGTGCATTTGTAGGAATCTCTATCCCTTCGATATAATATGCTAGGACAAAAAGAACAATGCTTGAACCAAGACAAGCGTATGTCATAGTTTCTAATGTGCCATATCTACGTCTTAAACTATACATCACAACAAGAAATAAGCCATAACATACCGCACTTAAAAACCCAAGAAAGTCTCCATAAGCTGTTGCTACACTTTCATTCCCGCGTCCCTTAATCAGCATTACAACACCAATAATAGCGATTATTCCACCTACAAAAAAATATTTTTTAACTTTTTCATGGAAAACAAAAACTCCGATTGGAATTAGCACAAAACAAGTCATAGATACCATAAGATTTACATTTGCCACACTTGTTTTATGTAGTGCATAATTAAAAAAGAGCAAATCACAGGCAAAGAAAACTCCAGCAAGAATCATAAATAAAATATCTCGTAAAGGTATAGTAAACATATTTCTGTGTAAGCTTGCTGCTAAGAAAAAACATGGGAGAGCAAGCACAACGCGATAGAATCCAAGATTGATAGGGGATATATCTATAACCTTGACAAGCACACTCGCATAGATAATAAAGCATTCTGCTAAAATTGCAATAAAAATAAAAAAGATTGTAGAATCTTTAGAATTTCGCATACATATTCCTTACCTACCACTTCACAAATAAAAAATATGCAAATCTCACAAATTTATTTTGCATCATTATAAAGATTCTTAAAAAATAATTAGGACATACGAGCAAAATGTTCAATAGCTTTTGCTAACTCATGCAAACTTGTATCGACATCTCCATGTGTAAGTGTATCTTTTATGCAGTGATTGATATGATTTTCTAGGATTATTTGTCCCACTTTATGTAATGCACTCTTTGCTGCATTGATTTGGATTAAAATATCTGCACATTCAACATTATCATCAACCATTTTATCAATTGCATGAAGTTGCCCAATGATTTTTGTTAATCGACGATGAATATTTTTTGCACTTTCTTTTTCCATGGAATTATCCTATACTGTGAGATTTGCTTCTAAAATCCTGTGGTTTTTAACCGACTAAAGTTTATTTTATGGTATTATATCTAAATATTTTTTATTTCATCAATGAAACTCTATCGCGAAGGATTATAACTTAGGTATAAAAATGAAAAAAATATTTATTCTAATACTCTTATTTTTACAATATAATTTTGGTGCTAGCGTTTCAGACATTACGAGGCATTGTAATCGTGGAAATATGACTGCTTGTTCCATACTTGGGGATCTTTACTATGTGGCTGAAGGTGTGCAACAAGATTATGTAAAAGCACAGAGGTTTTGGCGTAAAGCATGTGATATGAAAGAAATTAATGCATGTTATAACCTTGGTGTTTTATATCAAGAAGGACAAGGTGTTGGACAAGATTATACACATGCTAACGAGCTTTACACGCAAGCATGCAATGCAGATCATGCTGGAGCATGTCTTAATTTAGGATTCCTATATCAAAGAGGAAATGGAGTAACTAAAGACGAGGCAAAATCTCGAGGGTTTTATCAAAAAGCATGTGATGGGAATAAAGCAGAGGGGTGTTATACATTAGGGAATCTTTATTTTTATGGAAAAGGTGGCAATACAGATTATCCTAAGGCAGCTAATCTTTATGAAAAAGCTTGTGAGTTAGACCATGATGATGCATGTGATAATCTGGGGGTCATGTATGCTAAGGGCGAGGGCATACCAAAAGATTATGACAAAGCACGTGATTTTTTTACAAGAATATGTGCACAAAATAAAGCTGGGGCTTGCTATAATCTTGGAATTTTGTATGATTATGGTTGGGGTGTAGAACAAAATTATACAAAAGCTATTGATCTCTATACAAAATCATGCGATATGCACCATATAAAAGCTTGTTATAATTTAGGAATTATGTATAATAAAGGCTATGGTGTTCCAATTGACGTGTATAAAGCAATAGGGCTTTATACAAAATCGTGTAATATGGAACATGCAAGTGCATGTTATAATCTTGGTTCGTTATACTATCTTGGTGAAGGGGTGCGATTAAATAAAAAAATTGCCAATGAATATTTAAATAGAGCATGTAAGTTTGGTGATAAAAAATCGTGTGATGGGAAATAATTGATGATAAATCTTAAATATGTCTTAGTTTTATTATAATAAAATGTTCGAATCTTTAGCTTGTATTCTATGAGAATAAATGTTGATAGGAGATTCAATTCAATAAAATACAAACTACAATAAATAATGAATAAAAGGACATTTTGTGAGAATATTCTATCTTTGTATAATCGTGATGCTACTTATTGGCAAAACATTTGCTTTGAATTTTATCGAACAAAATCCACAATATGCAGAATATATAAAAAAGGCAAAAATTCATGACTTTAGTGATAATAACAAGATTATAAAAAAAGTTGCCAAAAAATGGAAAAGTAAAGAAGATTTAAAAATCAGAATCTTTGGAGATTCTCACATTGCTGGAGATTTTATTACAAGTGAATTGCGAAATATACTAGGAAATACTAATGCCATTGGCTTTACATATCCACTCATGCCTACTTATCATCAGAATTTGTTATTGTCTTATCAGAATCAAAACTTTATAGTATTAGATTCTAGACAAACTGCAAAAAGTCTTACATCTAGCACAAACGAGAAAATTCTAAATAATATTGCTAATATAGATTATCCAATGGGTGGAGTTATTGCTATCCCTCAAAGCTTGCCTGCTTCAATCACGCTCAATAGTAATTCAAAGCAGTTAAGCACAGACAACCAGATGTTTATCACACAAATTATATTTAAAAATGATAGTGTGTCCCCCGCTTTTAATATAACAGATTCTGAACAAAGATTCTATGAAATTCGTTCTGAAACCCCAAATACATGGGAAATTGCACGATTAGAGCTAACGCTCCCTATTACAATCAATGCATTAAGCGAAAATGTCATGTTCGGGGGATATTTTATTCAGCAGACACAAAATAATAACATTATTGAATCTATTGGTATTAATGGCGTTCGTTCTGATATTTGGTTGAAATGGAATGCGGAGATTTTTAAACGCGAATTAGACTTGTTGGAATATGATATTATTATGCTTTGTTATGGTTCAAATGATGCGATGTATGAGACTTTTAATGAGGGAAAATTTATTGCGAATTATAGTGAATTAATTTCCCTTTTAAACAAAACAAATCCTAATGCCCTTATTATTTTAATTTCTCCTCCACCGGTGGTTTTTGCCTCTGGAAAATTAAAAAATAAATATCGCTATTCACAAACTTTTACACAAATTCAAGAAGCAATTAAAAAAGTTGCTATGCAACAACATATTGTATTGTTTGATATAGATGAGTTTATTACACAAACAGGCACAAAAAAAGCCTGGATAAATCTCAATCTCTCAAAAAAAGATGTGCATCTTACACCATCTGGGTATAGACTACTCGCACATGGAATCTACTTTAGCCTACAAAAAAAATTGCAAGAAAAATAAATATACTAAAAATAAGTTATTGTTATTCGGAGTATTAGTGTGGATATAGAAATACTCAAATAGTAACAATCTTAGAATATTTTAACATATCACTAACGCTTGCGTGGTGTGCTGGTGGTGGTATGCCAATATTGGAATCTGCATAAGATATAAATTGTTGTCCATGTCCAATAATTGGAGCAAGATTCTCTCGAGCATAGTGACCATAAAAATCTGTTATATAAATATTTTCCCATCGTTTAATCTTACTTGGTCTATGCGTAATGGTAAAATGTCCCACACAATCAAGTGTAATAAGAGTATCAATACAAAAGTCATATTGCAAACAAAGTCGGATAATATTTTTTGCACCCCAACTATGCGAAATTGCTGAAAATTTATAACCCGCATGAATAATATTGGGGATAAAATCCTTAAGAAAATCAAAACAATTAAAACTACTATACATAAAACAAAGATGTGTGTCAAATTTTGTGTAAGAAGTTTCTTTACCAAAATCTGATTCTTTGTTGTTGAAAGTAGGTGTATTAGTATGTAGGTTTTGATTATTGTTTATAGAATTTTCTTGCATGTTTTTATATTGTATGTCGCATGGTGTAGATGGGATAATAGAAAGGTTGTTTCTCAAAATACATTCTTCAAAGATATGATAGAGAACTTTACAATAGGTGTCTAAAAATCCACCAATAAAACATAAAATATGTTTACTCTCTGTGTTTGTCAAATCAGCTAGTCTCAGGCTTTCTTGTGGAGAGATATTTCCACTATATAGCTTATATTGTTGTTTTGTAAAATTTTGAATATGTTTTGGCATAATTACAACAGGCAACATCTCATTCCTTTGTTATGATCTATTAATATATTAATTGTGAAAAAAACAATATCTTAATTTTTATATTTAATAGCCAGGATTTATTTTATAAAAATATGGTTGTTGTTAATACAATAATATATAGGGTTATTTGCGATTGTATTAATGATTGTTATAAATAAGAAAATTAAAATAATTCAAAACTAAAAATGTAGAGCATGAGAAAAGATTTGATTATTTTGTTTTAGGAAGTTGTAATCGCTCTTGTGCAAACTTACATGTACATAAAAATCTTTTTAGGATATTTATAGAAAGATAATTAAAATACCACACAAATACAATAAGCCAATCTCAACAAGAAAATATTAATTGTTAGCTAGACTACTGGGGTATCGCAAGAGAGTTTGTTACACCATTGCTTGGAGAAAGTGGTTTATAATCATCAACTCCAATCGTTACGCCAGTAGTCATATTCTTAAATAAGGTATGTCCGGGTTGTCTTTCGTAATAAATCATTTCACCTGATTGTTGGAATCTTTGAACAGAAATTCCATTTGGACCAACTTGTTTGCCTCTACCACCAAAAATATCACGTCCAAAAATAATATCTTCAAAGAGATCACCATAACTTACCGCTCCAAAGAATTTTTTTGAAATAGGCCATTTATAGCTACACTCAGTCAAGACACACATTCTTCCTGCTTTAATTCTAATACTACCAATCGTTTGTGCATATTTAAAAAGTTCTAATTTCACAAGACCACTTTGATAAGTATTCAATCTTGCATAGTCATAAAATTTAAAAGGTGCAGTATTAATATAAAGCAATTTTACATCACTTGTAATAATATATTGTGGTTGTTGTTCCTGTGGTGTGAAAACACTTTCTTCTTTATAAGTGCCTCCCGAATTTGATGTAGGAGAATAGATTCCGTCATGAATTTTATCGAGATTTCCTTGTGTTTTCATCTCTGGATCGTCTTTCCATGAACATGCACTTATTGACAATCCTAATACACATAAACCCAAGACTTTCAAAACCACTTTGCGCATCAATAACCTTTTAAACTTTTTAACTTTGTAATATTAGCATATTCTTTCACAATTTTAAAGTGTTTTCACTTTCAAAATTAAGCATTGTTAAGAACACGATGCCAAATTCTACCATCAAGTTTAACTTCCATATTTACTTGGCATAATCCATCTTTATAGGCTGTTTCTGTAATCTCTGCATTTTTGATTAAAGCCTGAACTCTACCTTTAATGGTTGAATTTTGTGCTATCATGTCACGAATTGTATCGTTTGCATTGATTCTAATACCATACATTTTTTCACCAATTTGTCTGTAAGCATCTACAATTGCCGCTCGTTTTGCTAATGCTAATGCTTGTGCTGGAGAAACAGTTGATTCTGGAGCAACACCCATTCCTACCGCTTGAATTTCTATAACATTGTTAGGAGTTAACAAAGGAGAGTTTTGAATACCTACTGATACGTCACTATCACTTGCACCTTTTCTCATATCATCAAAAGCTTGAGTGTTTGTTCTTTCAAATCCTTGCTCATAACCACCACTACCACTTCTTGTATTGCGTGAATAATCTCCTCTATCATATCTTGGAGCTGGATTATAGTCATATTGAGAAGCTGGTATCATAGGACCTGCTGCCATTGGCATACCATTTGGACCATATTGTTGTGCCACAGGCATAGATGGTGCTGTTGGAGGAGTTGTAGTTTGAGTTACAATACCACTATTTCCTATTGGAGCTGAAGCCATTAGATTTGGATTTGCATTATATCCTACGGGAGGATAAGTAGGCACTGATAATGGTGCTAATGATGGACCACCTGCTACTGGAGGAACTAATTGTGTATTCTGCGCAGAGCTTGAATCCATACTGCAAGCTGTCAAAAATAATGCTGAAAGAGCCGAAGCAATTAAAAACTTTGTGTTCATAGTAATATCCTTATTTAAAATATTTATGCAAACCTTGCATTTGAAAAATAGTGAAGCAAAATATATTCCATTTCTAAATTATAATGTATTTTCTTGCAAACTTAATATAAATATCTCTATAAAAATACCATGCAATAGGTGTTTTGCTGTATGATTAAATGTTTCTAGTTTTTCTCTATCAAAATACAATAAGATTCTGAAACTTTGGATTTATTGGATGAATAATATACCAACCAACAACCGAATAAAAAAAATACAGAGCACCATCAAGAATCTTAATACGCCATGAGTAAATTGGAATCAGCAAATAAACAATAAAAAGCACAGAACCAATACAAAGTAACAAGTAAATATTGCGTAAATCCAACACAATAAAGCATATATATGCAACTATAAAAAATAATATATTAACAATAAAATATTTTAAACGAAACATAACAACCAAACAATGAAAAATTATCAAAAAGCATAAGATTTTAGTAGGTGTATCATATCCTTCGAATAAATAAGATCTGATATGGAATAATTTTAGAAAAGGTACAACCAAAAGACTTGTAATGCCTGCAATCAAAAAACTCACAAAAAGCCATGCGGTTTGTCCTGCTGTGCCACTATCAATACCGCGAGATTCCAAAGCAATTTTTAAGGGAGTATAAAAAGGCAGACCTTCAACTTTTGTTTGTGTATTTTCTATTTTTTTTCGTTTAAATGGCATAAGAATCTCCCATACTTGTAAAATTTAAAGAAGTAATTTTTAAAATAAGCTTAGATTTCCCTATTTTACCCCAAATGATACAATCTTTTTTAATCCATCGCTTACACTCATGTTGGATTTTTTGATTTTATCTTTATGAATTCGTAATAAGAGTCCAGATGTAGGTGGTGTTAATGGACAGAAAACCCAATAATATTCCCCCTCTTCTTTTGTAATAAAACCCATTAATTCACCTTCACCAATAGTAATAAATGCGACCCCCAAGTATTTATCTTTTGAGCTACCACTTATCATGCTAATTAAATCTTTAATTGTATAATATACGCTCCCAATGATTGGAATCTTCGAAACAATTAATTCGCTTAGCTTAATAAAAATTGCGTTTTGCTGTTTCTCAAAACGATACCCAATATAAAAAATAAGGCAAAGCAATATTACAATCAAACTAATACTTGCAACAATGCTTGGAATTTTTGTATCTAGATCCTCATTTATCATAGTTTTAACAAGCCAATGCACCATACTTAAAACAAGATTCCATACACCATCAAATATACCAAATAAAAAATATAAAAGCCATGCAACAATTGCAAATGGTAAAACAACTAATACGCCCTTACCAAAAATACGGAACAGAGTTGGCATAATATCCCCCTTACATTTTATAGATTCTCGATTTTGATAATAGTATTGTTGTTTTTTCTATTGATTATAGAATAGTGTCATAGAATTATTTTGTATGTGAGACAAATACATAAATAAAAAATTCTATTATCATTAGATACTATATCGGCATACTTATTCCACAAAAGGTAATGTGATACCAAGTGCCATTTCTTAATAATTTATTTACAGCTACATTTGTTGATTACACAGAATATTCAGAGAATAGACAACTCAAAATGAATAAAAAATTTTCAAGAATAACCTGCTTGCAATCTTTGTGGTATTGTTTGATTATTTTTTGCTTTGACTTGATTTTATTGAAAGTGTAGATAGTTATTTTGTTCCATACAATACGACTATTTGTTTCTCAATTTCTATCATTCTCTATCTATATTATTCTATCTGTTCTCTTTGGTTTATATTAAGCTATTAAAATATGTGCAAATACATTAAATATTTCTAATCTAGTTTTCGTAGAATCCTTTATAATCAAATCTAGAATTTTGTAAGAAAATATGATTGGTTTGATTTTTTGTTTTATGTATTACAACATAAGTGTTAATACAATTTGAAGCAAGATTCATAAAATTCGCAAGAAATTTTCGTATTCATATAGAATCTTAAGGTAAATTGTGGAATAATCTTTGCATAATTTAGCAAAATATTGTTTTCCAAAAATAAGATTGCTAGAATTGAAATTCTTATTTTTTTGGTAGAATTCTATGGACAAATTTATTGTGTTGTGTATTGATTTTGAAAAAATATTAAGGAAATTGAATGATTGAAAATCAAGCCAATAAGCTAGAATCAATGATGAAAAATAAGACTAACACAAAATATATTGCCATTACTTCTGGTAAGGGCGGTGTAGGTAAATCTACTATTAGTGCAAATTTAGCCTATAAACTTAATAAGCTTGGCTTTAAGGTTGGTGTGTTTGATGCAGATATTGGACTAGCAAATCTCGATTTAATTTTTGGTATTAAAACTGATAAAAATATTTTACACGCATTGAAAGGTGAGGTAAGTATCGATGATGTTGTGTATGAGATTGAACCAAATTTATACCTTATACCTGGTGATAGCGGGGAGGAGATTCTAAAATATGCTGGAGAAAACTTAAATATTATGGAGGATATTATTCAAGAGAGTTCTATCTTGGATACACTCGATTTTCTTCTGATTGATACGGGTGCGGGTATTGGACCTCTGAATCAATCCACATTGCAAGCATGTGAGCATATTATTGTTGTTACAATGCCAGACCCTTCCGCAATTACAGATGCATACGCAACAATCAAACTAAATGCCAATACAAAAAAGCAGATTTTTATGATAATTAATATGTGTAAGAGTCAAAAAGAAGCTTTAGCAGTTTTTGACCGAATGGAAAGTATTACAAAAAAGCATATTCCAAATCTTACTCTTAAGTATCTTGGTGGGTTGGAAAATAATCATGCAGTAAATAAAGCAACACGCAATCGAGCACTTATTGCGAAAGTTGAGCCATATAATAGTGTTTCTGTTGGTATTGGTGATATTGCAGCACTTTTAGCACATGAAATTACCAATATGGAACATAATATGCTTTTAGAATCTAAAGGTTTTAAAAGCTTTTTTAGACGAATGCTTGGTTATTTGTAATTTTTTAAGGATAGAGTTTTTACAAAGGATATGTATGTTGAAGCGAGAAAATTATGTAAGTTTTGCTATTGTAGTAGGTTTTTTTCTTGGCTTAGTTTTTGGTGTAGCGAAGTTTGATGAACCAGAGCTTATGGTGTTATGGACAATTCTTTCTACCATGGGAATCTATTTGATTGTTACGGTATCTGTATCGGTATATTATATATTTACAGATTCTAATGATGCAAAACTCCACAAGGAAAAATTAGAAGAAAGCCTTGAACATTATCGTAAAGAATTTGATAGAAAAGAACAAGAAGTGGAAAGTATTCGCAACTTTATTAAAAGTTTGCAAGGTATAGATTAAGTTTTGGAATCAGATTAGGAAGCAATTAAAAGCTTTTGTTAGAGGTAAGGAAAAATAATGCAACAGGTGTTACATACAAACATAAAAGGGCAAGGTGCTTATAATGAGTATCTCAAGAACTCGCAAGATGAGCTTGCCCTGCAATATTTGCCTGCCGTAAAAGCTATGGCTTTTCGTCTCAAAGAGAGGTTGCCTAGCTCCATTGATATGAATGATCTTGTATCCATAGGCACGGAAGAACTTATCAAGCTTGCAAGACGTTACGATGCGAATAAGAATGATTCTTTTTGGGGATATGCAAAAACTCGCGTGAACGGTGCTATGCTTGATTATTTACGTACGCTTGATATTATGTCTCGTTCGTCTCGCAAGCTTATTAAGGCAATTGAAGTGGAAATTTCACGATATTTCAATGAGTTTGAAGAAGAACCTACAAATGAATATCTTGCGAAAAAACTTGGTGAAGATTTGGAAAAAATCAGACAAGCTCGTTTAGCAAGTGATATTTACGCTGTTATCCCTCTTGATGAGCAATTTAATGCTTTGGAGGAAAGTGATATTTTACAATATTGTGAGCAAAAGGAGTTGGTGGATCTTATTCAAAAGGTTCTTAGGACACTTCCAGAGCGAGAGCAGCTTATTATTCAGTTATATTATTTAGAAGAGTTGAGCTTAAGTGAAATTAGTGAAATTTTGGATATTACAGAATCAAGAATTTCACAAATTTCAAAAGAAGTAATCAAAAAAATCCGAAGAGAGATAGGAGAAACAAATGGCTAAGATTCTCAGTCAAGAGGAAATTGACTCCTTATTAAATGTTGTCGACGAAGAAGGCGCTGTCGATGAGGCGGATCAGACTGAAATAGTTACAGAAAAACAGATTATTGTTTATGACTTTAGGCGTCCAAATAGAGTAAGTCGTGAGCAACTAAGAAGCTTCCGTTCTATTCATGACAAAATGGCACGTAATCTTGCTAACCAGATTTCAGCTATCATGCGTTCTATTGTTGAAATTCAGCTCCACAGTGTTGACCAAATGACTTATGGCGAATTTCTTATGAGTTTGCCAACTCCTACAAGTTTTAATGTTTTTTCAATGAAGCCTATGGATGGTGCAGGAGTATTGGAAATTAATCCCAGTATCGCATTTCCAATGATTGATAGATTACTTGGTGGTAGGGGAGATCAATATGATGATACGCGAGAGTTTTCCAATATTGAGTTAAACCTACTTGATACAATTTTGCGTCAAATTATGCAAAATCTTAAGGAATCTTGGGCAGCAGTTACAGAGATTTTCCCGAGTATTGATGCTAAAGAATCAAGTCCCAATGTTGTGCAAATTGTTGCACAAAATGAAGTTGTTGTAATGGTGGTTATGGAAATCGTGATTGGGCATAGTAGTGGTATGATGAATATTTGTTATCCTGTTATTTCTCTAGAGACTATTCTTAGCCGTTTGGCTAGTCGCGATTTAATGATGAGCGAAACAAGTGGGAAGAAATCAAGAAATCGTGAATTACAGGCTCTAATTGGTGGTGCTGATGTTCATATTGCTGCAATGCTTGGAGGAACACAACTTAGCTTTAAAGAAATTTTAGAATTAAAAGTTGGTGATGTGATTATGCTTGATAGAGTTGCAGATGATTGTGTTACGGTATCGGTTGATGGGAGAGATAAATATCGTGCAAAAATTGGACTACAAAGATTCCGTAAAATAATACAAATTCAAGATGAGATTAAAACAGAAAAAGACCAAGTCAAAGAAATGATTGAAATGCTTGAAGCACAGAGAAAAAGTCGTGTAACTGATTTACAAGATGAAGGAATATCAAATGAATGATTTTATTGAACTCTTTATTCAAGAAATGGTAGCAACCATCGATGGTATGATGGGTAGAACAGCGGTTGTTACACATAAAGAAGATGGTGGTGTTTCTGATGATTTATTGCCAAATCCTTTTGGCATGGTATCTATTGATGTTTTATTAAATGGTTCAAGTGTTAGTTCTTTAGGATTTATTATGCCAGAAACTCTTGCTACCGCCTTACCTGACTTGATGATGGGGGGAGAGGGTGAGACTGGCAAGGATATGATGGATGATGATGATAAAGATGGGTTGAAAGAAGTTTTCCAGTCCATTACAGGTGCACTTGCAACAGCACTTGGTGGGCATGATAAATTGCCACATTTTTCCTTTTCTATTTCTGAAGTAAAAAATGTTGAGTCTGGGGGTGCATTAGGTGATTATCAACAAGCAAGTCATTTTGATGTGCGAATAGATTCTGTAGAATCTCAGTTGATTATGCTTACAAAGAGCGATTTGCTTACACATGTTCCTGCTTCCCCAAAACCTGTTGCAACGAGTTCAGGTGGCTCAAAAGACACGAACTTTAGCGAAAAAGAAATGCGCAATATAGGTATGCTACTTGATATTGGTTTGAATGTCAAAGTGAGAATTGGGCAGAAACGAATGTTGTTGAAAGATGTTATTTCGATGGATATTGGGAGTGTTGTGGAGCTCAATCAGTTAGCAAGCGATCCACTTGAAATACTTGTAAATGACAAGATTATTGGTAAGGGCGAAGTTGTTGTTGTAGATGGGAACTTTGCTATACAGATTACAGAAATTGGTTCAAAACGCGAAAGACTAGAGAGTATGCGAGGCTAAGATTGGGTTGGAGCAATTCACATTGAGAAAGTCTCTAAAATTTTTTGTGGGTTTTGATGATATTTTATGATTATCAGTAATGGCTTAGTTTTTTCATGACTTTTTATCAGTTAAAGGTGTGAAGTTATTATATTATTGCTTTTCTTGCTGTAAGTCTTGGAATAAATTTATCCATTGTCTTATTACTACTTCTTTTGAGAATTTCTGTTTCACAAAATTAATTCCTTGTTGTCCCATTTCTATGCGTTTGCGTTCATTCTGCATTAAACTGCTTAGTGCGTTACAAAACGCTTCTTCATCATTATTTGGAACTAAGATTCCATTTTTATCAAAACAATCGCGAATCGTAACTATATCATACGCTACAAGAGGCAGTCCAAAGCTTGACGCTTCGATTAAAACCATCGGGAGAGATTCTGAATGACTACTCATCACAAAAATATCTGATTCTAAATAAATAGATTCAATGTGTGGTGTAAAAGGCTTTAACATAATAAAATTCTGCATACAAAGTTTTTCTATCATATCTTGCAACATTCCTTTTTGTCCGCAATCATCACCAATAATTTCCAACCGCCATTGAGGAAAATCTTTTGCAATTTTACTATATGCTTGAATGAGTCGTGGAAATCCTTTGTGATTTGCTTTTGCTTCCATTCTTCCTATAGCAATGAGTTTATATATTCTTTGGGTTTCGGTGGTTTTTTGTTTACCAGATTCAGAAAATGAAGAATATTTTTCTAAATCTTCAGCTTTTTTCTTAGTAAAATATTGTGCCAAAAGAATTCTTGCTTTTATAAAATCATTTGTATTTTCGTAAGGTAATAATGCTGAAGATTCTGGAATCTTTTTTACAATGTCATCAAAAGGTAATTGGGTTGGGAAGTTAGGTATTTTTATCACCCTATCGCTGTAAGGTTGCCAACGTTCAAGTTCTTGCTGATTTAAGAAAACAATTCTGTTATAGTATTTGTTTTTTTGTTTCCATTTATGAATTACCATGTGCATAATTTTAATATATTTTGTATGTTTAGTTTTAAAACGTGGATATAGCATGGAGAGGTGAGATTCTATAACTATATCATAATCCTTGAATTTTTTGTTTAGTCGTAAATTGATTAATAAGTGCCTACTCCACCGCCACAAAATTCTTTTTATTCCCCTTTCTTTTTCATGAATATCATAGAAATTATGAAGATACTCTACCTTTACTCTTGGATCAATATCATAAGCAAAAGGGAGGTTATGCTCATCGGTATAATAGGGCATAATACAAACTTCATAACCTCGAATTTTACAAAACTCATTGGCAAGATTTGTTACTACGCGTTCACCCCCACCTTTATATGAGAGATTATGAATTGTGAGTAAAATTTTCATTTGGTTTCCTAGTGCTTTGTGTATGATTTTAAGTGAGAATGTTTAATTGTAGCACGAAAAATTGAACTTCATAATTTTGTTCTAAAAACAATCTTGTATATCGAGATACATTGATTGTTTTACTGGTTGTAGAAAAGGTAGTTATTTTTAGTAACTTATAAAGTTATTGAGATTTTTTGTGAAAGAGAATGTGGGCAAGGATTTAGATTAAGATACCTTTTTTACGATTATTGTCCAATCAACATGATTAAATTGCAAAGAATTCATTAATATATGTCCGCGTTCTTGCACATACATTGCACTTTTTGCAACATTCTCATGATCACCTTTTTCAAATAAAAATATACCAACTTCATCTTTTGTTAATTCACTATCAATTAACTCCCCTAGCTTATTATAAAAATCATTTTTTAAATGTCGCAAATCAAATCTTTTCATGAGACTCCTCAACAATGAAGTTTAATACTACATGCTAATTGTATTGTGATTGTTCTTAGAATATGATAAATTTAGGCAAAGATTCCAAAGATTTTACATATTTGATAACTTTTTGGAACTCTTAGAACAAAGGGAAAGCAAAACACATAGGTAAGACACCATAGAATCTCCGAAAAAGATTCTATGGATATAATCTCTCCTTGTCCTATCAAGCAAACTTATTAGCTTGAACTATTGTTATACTTTTGGTTTGGAAAGCGGAGAATATTTTTTTAATAACCTAATAACCAAAAAAAGCTATTGAACGTGGGATAAAGACCGATGTCATAAAAGCTTTTTTACTGCGTCTTGTATTGTCGCAGGATTTTTTGGCTCGACAAGTCTCTCTCCCACTTCAACACCATCTTTATAAAAAATTAGAGTGGGAATTCGTTGAATATGTAGTGTATCTTTGAGTTCTTCCTCATTACTAAAATTTACACTAAATAAAGCTATTTTCCCCTCATATTCTTTTTCTATCGTTTCCATAATAGGCTGAATCCTTCTGCAATCTGGACACCAATCGGCACCGACTTCTACTACAACTGCACCATTTTTTATAGAATCAAAATAATTTATATTTGTTAATTCTAGCATAATATAATCCTTTTAACAATTTGTTTGTGCTCCTATTTTACCAATAATTGTTAAATAAAGAGTTAATTTTCAATAGTAACAAAATTCGATAAAAATTAATTTCTTGAGACATTGCAAAGCAAGATTTTTGATGAATCTTCAGTGATAGAGTTTAAATATTTTTGATTCTATTCGGTATTGCATGGATTCTAATTTAGGAATCAGAATAACTTTTATAAACAAACTTTAAATAAGGACATATTTTGAAAGAATTTTACTTTCAATACATTAAAAAATATATACAAATCTATGATCCCGGTCATTTTAGTTTTTTTTATGCACTGAAAGCAATGGTTGCAATTAGTCTTAGTGCCCTTGTGCATTATATGATTTTTGGTTCCGAAGTTCTTGTTTGGGCGACTGTGACTCCTATGCAAGTATTTTTCTTAAATGCAACTCTTAGTCAGCAAGCAGATAGGAAGCTCCATATGCTGGGTTTTGCTATATCTTCTTCATTGTCTGTTGGATTTTTCACATTTTTAGCTCAAAAAGCTTTAGATAGTCATAGTTTTTCTGATGTTTGGTGGCTTGGGTTGCCAATTTTATGTCTTACTTTTTTTGTTGGAATGTCTCGAGCTTATTCACTTGATACCTATCGCATGTTTGTGCCTGTGGTTGTTAATTCTCTTGTTGCCGCAATTTATGTAGATTCTAATGTTGTGTTGCCTATTATTCAAACCATGCTTGTTGTTTTTAGTAGTGCAATGATTGGTATTGTGATTGGCTTTTTACTTTTAAATAATCCTGGAAATTATGGAAAATATACACAAGTGTATTATCCTTTAGTATTAAGTTATTTAAGAAATATGGTAAAATATCTTGATTCAAAAGAGGATTTTGCACGATATAAAGAATTGACTTTTACGATGATACATAACATAAAACAAACTCTTCATACAAAATCAAGCCTCTATAACGATAACTATATGATTAAAAATATTAAAAGGGCAATTTTTTATATTTATCGTATTGAAGATATTTATTTGATGGTAAGTGTATTACCACAATATCAAATTTATCAGCATATTTCTTTGCAATATGAAATAGTTTATAATCTTAACGAGCTTAGTAAGATTTTTGCGGGGAGGATTCCAAAAATGCGGCGAGATGAGGCTGATTTATTGATTGCTACTGCAACAAACGATTCAAAAGAGCTCGCTTTACATAATATCATTAAAATTCTTTATTCTAAATTAGAATCTTTTTGTAGAGTTGGAGAAAAAGGAGACCCAGCTTTTAATCCACCTGCAAAGAAAGATATTAAAGATGTCTTTAGGGCATTGAATTATAAAAATGCAACTTTTAGGTTTAGCGTGAAATATTCCTTAGCAATAGGGTTTTCACTTATTCTTGCTACACTTTTAAATATTAATCGTGGAATTTGGATTAGTCTTGGGATTGTAAGCGTTGTGCGTCCTTCTGTTGGAGGTATGCAAAATATCAGCAAAGAATATCTCATTAGTGCAACTATTGGTATTGTTATGGGAGTAATTCTCTCAGTATTTACCACACCTTTTATTTTTTATTTATTATTTGGGATATTGATTTTCTTTGTTGTATATTTGCGTGTGTTCCCATTCTGGCTTTGGTCTGGGTTTATGATGTGTGCATTTGTCATGATGTATTCTATTATGTATGATGATTTTTTGTTATATGTGTTCGATCGTTTGCTTGATATTGGTATCGGTATTATTTTTGCCATTATCGTTTTTAAAAGTATTTGGCCACGATTTTCACATGATAATCTTAAACCTATTCTTAATAAAGAAATTGTATCCTTTGGTGAGATTCTTGCTCTTTTGCGAGAATCTTTACAGCATGGTTCTTCCAAACTTAATACCCAAAGTATCCAAGCTAAACATGCAGAATTGCTTCATAATATTGAAGAATTAAAGAATACACTTAAAGATTCTAAAAGTGAAAATGCAGAAAAAGACAATCAAATTATTATCTATGGTGCAGATATGATAAAAGTTTTGGAATCTATAATTGTAACTATGAATGAGCTAATATGGCTTTTTACTTCAAGCGAATATAATACAAAAACGCGAGAACTTTATTGTAATGATCTGAAGATTCTACAAAATCGCTTTGAAATGATTGAAAATCTTATGTCAAATACGACGCATTATTTTAGATTTGAGGTTACAAATATGTTTATGAGTGAAAAAGATACACATTTTGCCAATATCGCCCATCAAATATTCCAAGAACAAAATCAGCTCTATAAACTTTTAAATGAACGACATATTAGTGTCCCTAACTAAAGATTTAATAGAGTTCGATAAACAAGATAATATGGGGTTCATAATAATTTTTAATTAAAATAAGAGAGAGTCTTGAGTTATTTCTGAATCTTGAGATAAAATTATTATATTTTGTGCAATACTCTATTATTTACTATTAACAATAGAATTGTAAATAGTTTCTCTAATATGTATCACTCTATTGTAGTGGCTTTTAATCGATGACTTCACACAAAGCTATTTACTAAGCCTTGAGGCTTTTGAGACAAGCCCCACGAATTCTCCCCTATACTCATCACTAATCATTTCTTTGTCGCTTAATATTTTGAGGATTTTTTGATAGCTTGTATCGCCTTTATGCTCGCTATTTCTCAATAGCATACCAAATGAAGCGACCGCACTCGCAAACTTCGTATCCGCATCAAGTTCTTTTGTGAAATCCGCATCTGTAATCGCCTGCTCTATCAGCACAGATTTTTCATCGCTTTTATTGTCATTTTTAGGCTCTTTGTATCGCACTTTGATAGTCGCCCATTCATCGCTGTATTTGCCATTAGCAACATTTTTGCTATATTTTAGCTCATCGATTTTAGGCACGCTACCTTTAAAATCACTCGAATCTGTCGGGATAATCTCATACAGTGCCGTGACATTATGCCCTGCTCCCATTTCACCAGCATCTTTTTTGTCATCATTAAAATCTTCGTTGTTTAAGATTCTATTCTCATAGCCTATCAAGCGATATAATTTTACCTTTGCGGGATTAAATTCTACTTGAATCTTGACATCTTTTGCGACCGTAAAAAGTGTCGCACCAATCTGCTCTACGAGATATTTTTTTGCTTCCAAAATATTATCGATATAAGCGTAGTTTCCATTGCCCTTGTTGGAGAGATTTTCTAAAGTAGAATCTTTGTAATTACCATAGCCAAACCCTAAGATAGTGAGATACACACCACCTTTTGCCTTTTGCTTGATTAAATCTACTAAAGCTCCTTGACTTGTTGTGCCGACATTGAAATCTCCATCGGTGGCTAGGATTATGCGATTATTTCCGCCTTTGATGAAATGCTTTTGTGCGAGTTTGTATGCTGTCTCAATCCCCTCACTCCCATGTGTGCCACCACTTGCATGAAGATTATTGATAGCATTTAGAATCTTTGCTTTATTATTCGTAGGCTCAAGTGCGACCCCTGCATTACCCGCATAAGTAACAATAGAGACTTTGTCGTTTTCATTGAGATTTTCTACTAAGAGATTGAATGATTTTTGCACCAAAGGCAACTTATCGGACGAATCCATCGAACCAGAAGTATCGATTAAAAATACTAGATTTGATGGCTTTCTCTTGCTATAATCAATGTCTTTTGCTTTGATACCTATGCGTAGAATCCTATGGCTCGTATCCCAAAATGGCGTGCCAAAAGCCGTATTGATACGCACGGCATCTTCGCTATCCTTGCTTGGAGACTTGTATTTGTATGTGAAATTATTGATAAGTTCTTCGATTCTTACCATATCTTTTTGTGGCATTGTGCCTGAATCTAGCATTTTCCTTACCATAGCATACGAAGCAGTATCCACATCACTAGAAAAAGTCGATAACGGCATACTAGCAGCATCTTTATAGATATTTTCTTCAATGTTATCAAAAGAATTTGTATTGAACTCGCCTTTTGCCACAAACTCTGAATCTATATTTTTGGTATAAGCTTGTGTATAGCGAACGATGCTATTGGGCTTTGCATACATACTATCTCGACTCATTTTTTTAGCATATTCCATATGCACAGCACTATCCTTCTCATAAGAACGCATATTGCTATCCATATTGTTAGTCTTTTCGTGCAACGGCTCTTTAATTATTCCGGGTACACCATGAATATTTGACTCATCTAACTCAAGTATATCATCGTGTGTCGCCACCTCTTGTGTGCTTGGCGTATCAGTCTTCGCGTCAGTATTATTTGTATTGCCACACGCAACCAAGATAAATGCTAGGGACACATTGCACACTAAAAGGCTTGTTTGTTTGAAAAACTTGATTGTATTCATGATTTCTCCTCCTTTAAATTATCACAAAAAAATGCAAGTATATCACAAATAAATTTGTTTGAGACAATATACAATTTAATTCTCTTTAAAAATACTATCATCTTTCATAATTATTTTAGAGAAATGAAGTTTTATCTGTTGTATTGCGGAATCTGTTGGGTAAATTTTTCTTTTGTTATATTTTGCTAAAAATATTATGAAAAATACTTAAAATTATGTTAGAATAGCAAAGTTTTTTTTACATTTTTTATCTTAAGGAATATAATGGCAACAGTAATAAGACTAACAAGAATGGGTCGCAAGAAAAAACCATTTTATCGTATTGTAGTAACAGATTCTAGAAAAAGACGAGATGGGGGATGGATAGAATCTCTTGGAATTTATGATCCAACCACAAATCCCGCTACAATCAAAGTAAATAAGGAGAGATTGGAGTATTGGAAAGGTGTTGGTGCAAAAATGAGTGAGCGTGTAACCATATTGACAAAATAGGGATTACAACATGAAAAACTTTCCCGTTCAAGATTTTCTTGAGGTTTATATCAAGAAAATTGTAAAATATCCTGAGAGTGTTAGTGTTGCAATAAGTGAAGGCAAAAGAACTGATTATATACTCTGTATTCAGGTTGCAGAAGAAGATGTTGGTAAGGTTATTGGTAAAGATGGTAAAATGGTAAGTGCCTTAAAAAATGTGATTTCTGCATGTAAGGCAAAGGACAATATTTCTTATGAGCTTGTTGTGGCTTCACAATCGCACACCACAAAGAATTAATTTTACATAACTGATGTCTAGTATGTGTGAAGGCGACATGGTGGCTGTCGGGACTTTTGGGAAGAGTGTTGGGGTATGTGGTGCATTAAGAGTTTTCTTGTTAACAGATTTTCCAGAAATCTTGCAACGTGATGAGACATTTTATATTGACTCTATAAATACCTTAAATGATATTTTTTTAAAACAAACTGCAGATACCATTTTTTCCAAAAGTTCTATTAAAAATCATATAAAGTTTCGAGTACACAAGCACACAATTACCACAAATCAAAATATACAATATATTCCAATCACATTAAAATCCTATAATGCAAACAACCACACAATCCAATGGAAAGAATTTACTACGAGACAAGATTCTGACTTATTACGGAATCTCACATTTTATAGCACGATTGAAACAACTCGTGAGTTGTGTAAGCTTAATAAAGATGATTTTTTTTATTTTGATATTATTGGTATGAAAGTAGTTGAAAATGGTAAAGTATTGGGTGTTGTGCAAGATATTGAATCTATTGGAAATACTCATTATTTTATTCTTGCAAAGAATTTCTTCATTCCTTATATTGATCGTTATATTATTAGTGTAAATATAGATTCTAAAGAAATATTAACAAGAGATGCACGATTTTTGCGAATGTGATAATTATACAAATTCTTTCATATTATCAAATTACTAATGATACAATAAATTTTATAAAATTTATAATTAATGCTTTATTTGTTATGAAGAAATAAGATAAGCAAAAAAGAAAAGGATACTAAATGCTTAATTTTTAGGTTTGATATAATTATTTTAAATGTTAATGTATGCTAATGATATAAAAAGTAATGCGAATTTTAACTTCTTCAAATTGTTTGTGTTAAATACCATTTGTGAGGGGGGGGGGGCAATATTGGTTTAATACTTTAATTGTGGAATAGATGGAATAAAATCTATGCAAGAATTTCTTTTATCATATCGTTGTTTGTGGAAGAAATTTTTGCAATATGGAGTTGCTTGTATTGTTTGAGAATTGTGCCGATTTCACGACATTCGCTTAAATAATAATTTTCTATACATTCAAAAAGCGTGCGTTGATTAAAAATTTCCTTTCCACTCAAAAGTATATTATGAAATGCTGCAACTTCAAGTGGATTATGTCCCCCAACTTTAGCATAAGCTCCACCTAAGATTACAATATCGCTTATGGCATACAGATTGATGAGTTCCCCCATTGTATCAATCAACAACAGCTCACAATCAAGATTATCAAAATTGATGAAACTTTGGTTTGTAATGTGACTTAAACGAAGTGTCTTGAAATAATTGCAACATAGCATATATACCTCATCAAATCTCTCAGGATGGCGAGGAACAATGATGAATAATGCCCCATTAGAATCTTTTGCAATATGCTCACTTTTAGTCTTATTATGGAGATAATTGGTGTTGCAATTATATTTTTTATTGTTTGCCGATAAGTCAAAAGAATCGTTGCATTGCGTATGGGAATCTTGATTTGCCCAATAGTGTTGCAGTGTTTTGAAAGATTCTAAAATACATTCTTCTTCATTTGCATGTGTGCTAGCAGCAACTATAATAAGTCGTTGTGGTTTTTTATAATGTTTGGTTGTCATAATAGGATTTGTTGCTTTGATGTTACCCATTATGGAAATATGTTGTGCACCTAAAGATTCTAAACGCATTTTGTCATCATTACTTTGTGCTAAGGTAATATCAACAAAGTTAAAAAGATAATTATAAAAAAATTTTAATTTCAAATATCGCCCAAAGCTTCGTGTTGAAATTCTTGCATTAATAAGCTTTACTTGTGCTTGATTTCTTTTTGCGTAAGCGAAAAGCATGAGCCATAATTCTGCTTCCAATACAAAAAGTTTTTCGCATTTTGGTGCAAAGAATGGTAAAAGAGTCTCAAATGGTAAATAAGAAATTGTGAGATTTGACATATTTCCATAAAGTTTATGTGCTTGAGCAAAGCCTGTTTGGGTAATGACACTTAAGAATATTTTTTTTTGATTAGGGATAGATTGTATAAGTGTTTGAAGTGAGCTAATTTCACCGAAAGAACAAGCATGAATCCATATCTCAAATTTTTTTTTTGAATAATTCTTAGGAAAGAAAAAACGATATGGAATACTTTGTCTATATTTTTGTTTGCATATTAAAAGAAGTAAAAGAGGTGTACATATAATATGAGCTAAACACATTAACCCATAATAAATAAATATCATTGTGCAATTTCTTGAAAAACTTTTGGGTCAAAAAGAATGCGTCCGCAATGTGGGCAGTGAATAATTTCATGACCTTTCTCAATATCAACAAGGTTTTTATTGTTTAATTTTATAAAGCAACCCGCACAAGCATTTTTATAAATCGGGGTAACACTTGAGTTGCCTGCCCACTTTCTAATTTTTTCATAAAGTCGCAAGAGAGCAGGATCCATTTCAAGAGCAACCGCCCGTCTTTTTGCACTAACCTCATCTTGTTCTTGCTTAATTTGACCAACAGCATTGCTTGAAGCTAATTCTATTTGTTCGATTTCGTTATTGAGTTGTTGTATAGTTTCTGTAAGGGTAATAATTTTTTCTTGTGCATGGGCAATTTCTCTTTCGAGTCTTTCAATTTCATTATTAAAGGCAGTCATTTTCTCGCGTAGAATATCTTCTTCCATACTAAGATTCTTCATTTCTTTTTCACTTTTACTATCTTTCAATCGTTCGCGAATTTTTTCAATCTCTGTTGAAATAGTGTTAAACTCCTCATTACTTTTGGTAAGTGTATCTTGTTTAGATACAATACCTGCTTCTAATTCTATTTTTTCTTTTTCAGCTTGTGTTTTTTCATTCATTTTTGCATACATTGGGGCTTTTTTTTCTTCAATTAAAGGGTTATATTTTGACACTTCAAGGTCAAGTTGATTCACTTCAATAAGTTTTTTTAGGTTTTCATTCATTGCGATTCTCCTAAGTATTTAAATGGATTATGTGAATTTAGAATTATAGCTTGAATATCATTTTTTTGCAAAATTTTTGCCACCAGGGATGCAAAAATACACTCACTTTCAAAATGTCCAATTTCAATAAAGTTAATTCCAAGTGAATTAGCAATCATAGCATCATGATATTTTATATCTCCTGTGATAATGCAGTCATTTTTATTTGCAATAATATATGAAGAAGCGTTTGATCCACAAGTAAGATAAATATTATTAATAAAATCTGTAGCTTTAGAATATCGTAAGAATGATATGTTCAGAGTTTTTTTAAGAGAATGAGCAAGAGATTCAATTGATGTTTGTTCTTGTTTTTTGTGCATATAAATAATGCTAAAGTCTTGAGTCTGTGTGTGTGCAAAGCCTAGTTTTTCAAGTTCTAGTTTTGTTGCAAATGCTTGATTAAGATGTGTTATATCAAAATTTGTATGCATGGAAATCACAGCAATATTTTTTTTGATACATGCTGCGATGAGGTTGCATGGATAAGAATTTATTTGAAAATTTTGTAATGGTTTAAAAATCAATGGATGATGTGTAATGAGTAAGCTATCTTGTTGCATAGAATCTATCACTTGCCAATCAATCTCTAAAGCAATGTAGAGATGTTGAAAACAAGATTCTAACGAACCGACATTGAGTCCACTATTATCCCATTTGGCTTGTAACTCAAATGGGCTAATGGTATTTAGAATCTCATAAATTTCTCTGATAGTATACACTTTTTTCCTTAAATCAATATTCTTATATAGTGAGGGTTAATAGCGTTGATTACCTTATGGAATCAATGTAAAGCGAGATATTGTAACATATATTTGCAAATTCCAAGATAATTAAATCTGCGATGTGAGATTTTCAATAAATGTTTAGGACTGGAGATTAACTTAAATCCATCAAAAAAATAATTTAAGAGTTTTTAAATTATTTTAATTAAATTAAGGATAGAAATCTTGTATGACAACCAAACTTGATTTCTCTTGAATAATCTTGCAATTTATTTCATTTTAAGTTATAATATTGTTTATGCTTTAAGTAGGGGGCATATCCGAAATAGGCATAAATTTCATGTTAAGAGGAATTGTTATGAAAAAGATTCTTGTTGTATTTTTTGCATCAATTGGTTTTGCTTTTGCTGCCGCAACATCTAGTAAAACTGGTATTTTTGGTGAAGATATTGTTATGGCGCTTTCTGTGCTTGCAGGTGTTGTTGGCTTAGGTATCGCAGCACTTGGTGGCGGTATTGGTATGGGGCATGCTGCTGCTGCTGCTATTTCTGGGACAGCTAGAAATCCCGCATTAGGTTCAAAACTCCAAACCACAATGTTTATTGCAATCGCTTTGATTGAAGCACAAGTTATTTACACACTCGTATTTGCAGTTATTGCTATTTATGTAAATCCATATATTGCACAATAATATTTTTTAAGAAACTATTGTAATAAATTCTAGCCCAAGTTCTTGTAATTTGGCTAGAATTTGCGCTGGTGGTGGAATGGTAGACACACCATCTTGAGGGGGTGGCGGAGCAATCCGTGTGAGTTCAAGTCTCACTCAGCGCACCATGTTTGATATACAATACAAGAAAATAAACAAACAACAACTTTTTCGTAGGTAAGTAGCCGGAGTGGTGAAACTGGTAGACGCGCTAGACTCAAAATCTAGTAAGGGCAACCTTGTGTCGGTTCGAGTCCGACCTTCGGCACCATTTATTTCGGTCAATATAACTAAGCTCAAATTAATACTTCATAATAGATACCTCAAATCGAAATGTCCTGATAGCTCAGCTGGATAGAGCGTAAGATTCCTAATCTTAAGGTCATGGGTTCAAATCCCGTTTGGGACACCAAAAACATGAATTACTCTATTTTTTATATTATCACTTAAATATTATTAATAGGTTATATATAGTGTTTTTGTCATGTAAAATGAGTTTATAAAATGTCTATGTTCACTTAAAATTTTTGGTGCAATAAAAGTATAGAAGCTATAAAAATCACATAGTTATTAAGTCTTCCAAACTACTCTTTTCATAAAGTAAGTGAAGATGTTGCACTAAAATAAATATAAAAATTATTATCTCGCTATCAACGCTATTTACTATTCCCTATAAACAAACAGAACAAAGAAAAGTAATTTTCCGAGTCTCATTGTTTATCCTTTTCAAGTTTTTCTATTCTTTTGCGTAAATCAAATATATAATACGCTTGAAACAAAACAATCAATAAAAAACAAAATTCAAGCCAAAAATCAATCATGTTAAATCTCCTTAGATATGATATATATTGTCTTTAAAGGTTACCCCTTTTTCAAGGGGTTTTAGGCTTAAAGCCACTTTAAAAGAAATAGTATGATTGATACTATTTTTACTGCATAATACACAATCTTCACTATATCCTTACAAAGTTTGACTTTTTGCCTAATCTTTTTAAGTCGTTTTATGAAACTACCTTTAAAGATTATTTGTAACAAGCTATTTCTAACTTGTTACAATGTAATTATATTTTTATTCGTGGTTTTTAAATAATTATTTTGAGCTTTTAGATTCTTAAATGTTGTTGTAGAATATGGGACAAATAAACTCAAACAAACCCCTAAGAATCTATTTTCTCTACCAATACACCTTTTTCTTGCAAATAATTAATGGCTTTTATATTTGCTTCTTGATTATCATCAAATGCAATAAATAAATGCCCAATTTCAGTATGCGACAATGCTTCAATATTTCCTGCCAAAATATTTACGCTAACCCCAAATTTTTTTACTATTTCAGAAATAAGAGGATCATGGATATATTGTCCAATAAATGAGATTTTATATATTTGTTTATGTGTTTGTTTCAAAATCTCTTCAGACGAAAGAGCCGGAAGATATGAAATAAGCTCCTTTGTAACCTCATGTTTCGGAGACGCAAAGACTGCCTCAACACGACCATATTCAATGATTTCTCCAGCACTCATGACACACATATTGTTACAAATTTCACGCACAACCTCAATTTGATGTGTGATTAAAAGTATTGTAAGGTGAAGTTTTTGTTGTAATTCATGCAAGAGATTCAAGATTGATTTTGTCGTTTTTGTATCAAGTGCACTTGTTGCTTCATCACATAAGAGAATCTTCGGACTATTTGCCAATGCCCTTGCTATCGCTACTCTTTGTTTTTGCCCACCACTTAGTTGGCTTGGATAAAAACTTGCTTTATCTTCTAATCCAACAAGTTGCAAAAGCTCTTTTACGCGTTCTTTTATAGAATCTTTTTTCCATTTCGCAATCTCAAGTGCAAAGGCAATGTTACCAAAAACATTACGAGATTCTAAAAGATTAAAATGTTGGAAAATCATACCAATTTTTTGTCGAGTCTTTTGGAGTTCAGATTCACAAAGAGCTAATATATTTTGTTTATCAACAATAACTTTCCCAGAACTTGGTAACTCTAAACGATTAATAAGGCGGATAAGGGTTGATTTACCTGCACCAGAATAACCAATAATCCCCATAATATCACCTTTTTCTACATATAAATCAAGGTTTTTGATGGCTTGAAATCCATTTGGGTAAATTTTTGTAATATTTTTTAACTCAATCATATATTCTATACCCTAACTTACAAATAGTATTTTTATGTAAATACTTAAAAGAATGCAATAATAGCACATTTTTTGATAAAATACAACGACGAAATTCACATCTTTATTGCTATCTTTTGGTAAATATCATATCTCAATTTTTAGAATATTTAAGTAGAATCTTGTCTTGTAGAGTAATATTAAAAACGAAAGAAGATTCTATGAAACCAATTAAAGCATTACTACTCACTTTTATATGTTGTAGTATTTTTATGATATTTTGCATATATTATTTTTATAAAAATCCCGATATTTTGCGACAATACGCCACAAAAACCCAAAACAATGCGAAAGATTCTAGTTTAATAAAACGAAATTCTTCTGAAATTATCAATGAACAAAGTAAAAAGATACAAAATCCCCCTCATTTGAAAGATATTTCTAACACAATAGAAAATATAGATTCTAAGAATTGGGAATCCCAAAAGAATCTATATTTATTAGATGAAGCTCTTTCTAGTGAAGCTACAACAAATGCACAGGAGCAATTTTTACGGGGAGAATTGCTAGACAACACCCTTAAAGATATTCAAGAGAAAAATATAGTCAAGAATCTAGTTGATGCAGAATCACAAAACTTATTACTTTTAGGATTAGAAAACAAATACCAAAACATACAACCAAAAATTTGGCAAGAAAATCCCCAAGGATCAATCAACACAATTCAAACAAACAAGAAGATTCTCTACCTTACGCTTGATGCGTGTGGTGGTGCTTATGATAAAGAGTTGATTGATTTCCTTGTAGAAAGCCATATTCATGCGACACTTTTTATTAATGCACATTGGATTGAATCTCATAAAGAGGAATTTTTGGAATTAGCAAATAATCCTTTCTTTTCTATTCAAAATCATGGCACAAAACATAAGCCTTTAAGTGTAAATGGTAAAAGCATTTATGGAATACAAGGAACAGATTCTGTTGCTGAAGTTTTCCATGAAATTTATGATAATGAAAAATTAATTTTCAATCTTACAGGCAAAAAGCCAACATTTTTTCGTTCAGGAACAGCTTATTATGATGACATTGCTTTAGCAATTGCTCAAGATATGGGATATAAAATTGGTGGTTTCGATATTATTGGTGATGGTGGGGGGACTTTTTCTTATAATAAGATTTTACAACAAGCAAAAAAAGTGCGGAGTGGTTCAATATTGATTTATCACTTTAACAAACCAAAAGGTGATACACGTAAAGCATTGCAGACGCTTATTCCACAATGGCTTGAACAAGGGTATGAATTTGGGTTATTATAAGTTTTTATACTTAAAAATCAGTAAAATTTGTAAGTATGTAAAAAATATTTAGGAATTTAGCTTTGTATTTGAACATACTTTGGGAAAAAAAGACTTTATTTTTCTCTGTCTGCAAGATAATCATATAACCGCAATATATCCGCATAGCTTGTTAAATCTAAGTGCATCGGCGTAAGAGAAATATATCCTTGATTCAGTGCTTCAAAATCTGAAATCAGAGCAACTCCTTTATTATTTATTTCAGAATCTGCTTGTGGTTGTTTTGCATCATGTGTATATATATCTTGTAATATATTATCTTTTATAAAAGGATTTTCTGTGTTATCTCGTTCTTTCCATTGCAGTGCATTTACACCAAACCAATAAACTGTGTGATTTCTTGGGGTAAGAAAACTTGCTAAATTTGAGTCAAAGATTCTATAACCAAGCTGAGTAATTTTTACACCCCTGCATTCTTCTTTGGAAAGTGCAGGGACATTAACATTTAAGAATTTTCTATGTCCAATGTGATATTTCTTATTAAGAATATCTTTTGTCAGACTTTCAACATAATCGAGTGCAAGACTAAAATCTCGATTGATTGTTTTAGAATCTTCTCCATATTTATCATCAATAAATTGTGAAATTGCAATACTATCAATGCCATGAATAGCACCCTCTATTGCTCCAGCAACCGTGCCCGAGTAGGTAGTGTCTTCACCCAAATTTGCCCCAATGTTAATACCCGAAATAATTAAGTCTGGTTTTTTTTCTTTGAAAAGTTCGCGTATAGCAATATGTATGCAATCCGTTGGCGTTCCATCGTCAAGCTTATAGAAATCTTTTTCAATTTCGATGAGTTGCAGTGGTTTTGAAACACATAAACCATGTCCACAAGCAGATTTTTCATTAGCGGGAGCAACTGCAATTACCCTTGCAAATTTGGAGAGAGTGTCACGCAATTGTGTAAATCCTTTGCTTATATACCCATCATCATTTGTTATGAGAATAGTTTTCATAAATTAACCTTTAATAAAGAATTTTCGTCAGAACAGAATCAATAAAACAATAAAAATCAACTTGAATATTTTTGGTAAAATCGGCGAAAGTAATTTATGATGTAGTATCATACAATAAAGTAAGATTCCGAGTGAATTAAGAATATCATATTAAAAAGTTGAGAATATTAGTTATGGATTTGCTTGTATTCTTTATTCTCTGTCTATTTGTAGATGGTACGCCCAAGAGGATTCGAACCTCTGACCTACGGCTTAGAAGGCCGTTGCTCTATCCAGCTGAGCTATGAGCGCATGTGGTACGCCCAAAGGGAGTCGAACCCCTAACCCCCAGATCCGAAGTCTGGTGCTCTATCCAATTGAGCTATGGACGCATGTCCTAAGAGAATCTTTATTATTTTAATATAAATTAATAAAAACCCTAATAATTTAAAATAAAAAGGACTTTATGTAACTATTTTTTATAATAAGTCTATGGGGTGGATGATGGGTTTCGAACCCACGACCCTCAGAGCCACAACCTGATGCTCTAACCAACTGAGCTACACCCACCAAAATAATAAAATGGTCGGGGCGAAAGGATTCGAACCTTCGACCCCTTGGTCCCAAACCAAGTACTCTAACCAGACTGAGCTACGCCCCGACACATGATAACAAAACCCATATTCTAACGAAAAAATGAAAATAAGTCAAGATAGGGTAAGTATATTTTCAAGCAATAAAAATATACAATTCAAATGAGTTATACAAATTTATTTATTCGGAATCTTTTAATGAGTGGGAGGCTTTAAGCATTTTACTTTCAAGACAAAATATTATATGAAAGATTTTTAATATCCCAAAGAAAGAGAACTTGAAAATTTTTACTATGAGAATATTCTTTATTATTTTGAATAATTCAAAAAATATGTTATTGTATAAAAGATTATCAAAATCTAATGTTTATGGAATTAATTTTTTAAGGAAGCATTGTTTTTTTTTGTTGTTGGAACGAAGATTTGATCTTTTATTGGTGTTATGTGTAGATTTTTTAAGTTTTTTATATCGATTTATTTAGGTAGTATCCTACATTGTTATTTTTTGTTTGACTCTTTATAGTCCCCCAAAAATGTATCATAATATTTATAATATTCTCGGCTTTTTTTTGTAGCAAATGCGTAGGTTAATGACCCACCACCATCAAATTTTGCACGTGTATAAAATGGTGCTTGTATGCTTGATTTATTGATGGGGGTTAGGTGATATTTTTGAATGATAGCAACATTTTGACAATTCAATACACCTATACTCTCACTGCCAACAATAAAAACCAACCCAACCCCATATTCATTGCAAGCTTGTGGTAGTGTTTTTGTCGTTGGATCGTGTTTACCTCGAGAATTTAGAAATCCCATTAATAAGTCAGAATTTACAAAATTGATAAATGAATAATATTCCACAACTGCCCTATAAGTCTCTTCGTTTGGGGCAATTAAAAAAGCCTTATCATTAAAGTTTCTAAAGACAATTTTATCTCCTTCTTGCGGTTTTAGATTTGGTGTTGGTAAATATGGTTGAACAAGTTGATTGGGTGGGGTAACCTTTGCTGTTGCAAGTGTGCCTTCTATTTTTGTAATTTCAGCATTCCCGACAATAACCTCATAAACTCCTAAATCTCGCGTGATAATACCGCTTTCCCCAACCTTTAAATCAAGGTGAGAAAAAGTTATAGATACAGAATCTTTTTCTCCAAGAATAGATCCAATTTGGCTGATTTCTGGTTGTGTTAGAGTTTTGATTAACTCTAATTGATTGCTAGGCTGTTGTATTGTTTCCCCAAAGAGATATTGTATGTAAAATACAATCCATAGTGCTAAAAATTTTTTCATTTTTTTCCTAAATTATATTATTTCTATAATTTTCTTATCAATATTGCATGAAAGTCGCTATTTTGTGAAACTGATAAAAAATTCAAACATATTGATATTTGAGAAATTTGCATTATAACTGAAATCTTTTAATAAATAAAGCCTTAAGGGAAAAATTAAAAACACATTGAAGATATTGCAATTTGCAATATTTAATATATAAATTAACTCTTTAAGTGTTCTTTTATTTTTCTTAGCATATTTCTTGGAAAATGTGCTATTTTCTTTCTTAACTTTGCACTATTATCTCTCTTTTGAGCACGATAATTATATAAATATAGCATTGCACTATTACCACGTCTAAAAGCTTCATTTGGATCTTGAGAAAGTATAGAATCTAAAAAATTAAATATTTGCTTTTCATAATATTTACATGGGTCGAAATTATCTAAAAATAAAGGTTCGTGTAACATATCTTGGTATGCTTTGTGGTCATTATCAATTCTTTTTACTTCATCAACTAACTCATCTAAAGTAGAGAAATTATGTGCATTAATGAATGCCTTTGGATTTATTGTATAATCAAATAGATTGTGCGAAATATTTGGAATGGTAGTATCAATATGTTGTGTCGGGATTATAGTATCATCAGATGGTTTCATAAAAGCATTGTGTGTTGCATATTGTTTTATGGGTGGAGAATCCCCCCCCCCCCCATATTTGTTGCAGAATTTGATGGTCGAGATTCTAAAGAATCTATATGACAACGCAAGCTTGTATCGCCCCAATAAATAGGAATACAACCAGATATATAAGCCTCGTAAAGCTTTTCACTTAAATAACCTGGATAACTTGAATTTTCAAAACAAATATTAAATTTATAGTTTCTAAGCCATGTTATTTTGGCAGAAACTTTATATCCAATATTGTTGTTCCAACTTCCGCCAGAATCTACTTTTTTATAGGCATTTAATTTTTCAAATGCAAGATTGCGAAATAATGTTCTTTTACGACCACCATTGCTCACAAGTATAGCACAAAATTTATTTCTTTGCCGGAGTGATTGCGTATCAATATTACGATTTTTAGAATCCATGCTGTTTGTTCCATATTGGAGTGGGTTATAAAGTAGATAAAACAATGGTACACACAGATGCCTATCACCAAAATCCATATAATCATAATCGAGTGTATAATCGACAAGATTATAGTCGGTGCGGATATTTTCACCGCTAAATAGAATCTTTACGCAATCATAATTTAAACATTCTTTCGCAATAGAATCAGAAAATATAAATTGAGGGTTTATAGGGTCATAAATAATTTTATGTTTTTTACTTAAAAGATTTATATAATGACTACTATAAAACTCTTCTTCATTGCTGCAACTTCTAAACCAATTTGGGATACACATTCTTATTTCTTGCATTCTTCTCCCTTAGATAATTCTTATAGTTTCAGTTTTGTTGGATTTTTTTAATTATACATAAAATTTATATTTAATAACAGAGTATTGGAGAAAAGCTTTATATGAATGTGATTCAATAATGCTATATTTTGCAAGATTGTATATGTATTCAACTGGTGGTTCAAAATGCAAGATTCTGTTAGGAATCTTGCATATGATAAAATAAATATAGTTTGTTTAAATACCCAAAAGCTCCGCTACTCTCGCGCCATAAGCTGCATCAGCTTTTTTGAAATGTTCGATTTGTCGTTTTTTAATCTCTACTGGCACACCTTCCATATGTTCTTTGATATTTTGGCAGAGTGCTTCTTTTTGTTCAGCATTCATCAAGCGATACAAATCTCCTGCTTGACTATAATAATCGCTGTCATCATCTCTGTGATTGAATCTATCCATTACGCTACCTTCTTGTATATGCAATGGTGGCTCAATAGCGTTTTTATCTTCGCTATACTCATCAAAATGACTTGGTTGATAGTTTCTTGCATCACCAAAAGTTCCCATTTGCATATAACCATCTCTATGAGTATTGCTCACAGGTGCGATAGACGCATTTACAGGAAGTTGGTAATGATTAATGCCTAATCTATATCGTTGTGTATCACCATAGCTAAAAAGTCTGCCTTGAAGCATTTTATCAGGGCTATATCCGACACCGGGCACGATATTTGCAGGGTTAAACGCAGCTTGCTCTACTTCAGCAAAATAGTTCTTAGGGTTTTGATTGAGTTCCAAAATTCCTACTTCAATCAATGGATAATCCTTATGACTCCAAGTTTTTGTGAGGTCAAAAGGATTGATTTTATAAGTGTTTGCTTCAGATTCTGGCATAATTTGCACACAGAATCTCCATTTAGGGAAGTTGCCTTTTTCGATATTATCATATAAGTCTCTTTGATGAGATTCTCTATCTTGTGCGATAATATCAGCAGCTTCCTTATTTGTAAGGTTGTGGATTCCTTGCATTGATTTGAAATGGAATTTCACCCAAAATCGTTCATTTTTTGCATTGATAAAGCTATAAGTATGACTACCAAATCCGTGCATTTCGCGATAACTTCGTGGAATACCTCTATCACTCATAAGAATCGTTACTTGGTGTAAAGTCTCTGGGTGTAAGCTCCAAAAATCCCATGACGCAGTGCTATTGCGCAAATTTGTCTTAGGGTCGCGTTTTTGTGTATGAATGAAATCCGGGAATTTTATCGCATCTCTTATAAAAAATACCGGTGTGTTATTCCCTACAATATCCCAATTTCCTTCATTTGTGTAAAACTTCAATGCAAAGCCTCGCACATCTCGCTCTGCATCGGCTGCTCCTCGCTCACCTGCCACGGTTGAGAATCGTAAAAATGCTTTTGTTTTTTTGCCCACTTTGCTAAAAATATCAGCCTTTGAATATTGCGTAATATCATTTGTAATAGTGAGTTCGCCATACGCTGCACTACCTTTTGCATGGACGACGCGTTCTGGGATTCTCTCTCTATCAAAATGGGCTAATTTTTCTAAAAGCCAAGTATCTTGCAAAAGTGTTGGTCCTCTTTTTCCTGCAGTCATTGAGTTTTGATTATCACCGATTGGCGTTCCTGTTGCGGTTGTGAATTTCTTGTTCATCGTTGTCTCCTTATATGATAGTTTATAAAATAATATTATATATTAG
>NZ_NXLQ01000180.1 GCF_003364195.1 Helicobacter didelphidarum
TTAAAATTAATTTCTACAGATGATAATATAAGCTCCCAAGCATTATCCCTATATGCTTGCACAGGGAAATTTAGCATATATTATATCCCTGCCAAATTTATCCTTAAAAGAGAGGGGGACAAAATATATGCTTATATTAAAGAATTGTATGCTTATGTTTTTGATACATTTGACTTTGATGATGATGGGCATCAATATGATAAACAAAATAAAAATACAATAATACAGCTAGGACAACCTGTAGGGACTTGGAATTATAAAGAAATGAGATTTGATTTTAATACTTCTGTGAGACAGATGGCGAGATATGCAGAAAATAAAGGTTTGATAAAAAAATGGCTAACCTATGGTTATAGTATTTATCAAAATTCACGAAAAACTGCAAAAATTACAGCACCAGAGGTTATTTCCTTTAAATCCCAAGATATTTATCCCCTCTACAATCAAGACTATAGATTTTATAAATGTCGATACAATAAAGGCTTAAATTTTAGAGTATTCTCTACAAGCAATGATAATACTAAAAGTGCTAGAATCTCTAAAGGATTCTATATCCTTAAAGTCCCAGAAGATAGAGATTCGCAGAATTATTTTAGGGTGGAAGTATGAATGAGTTTGGCACTTATAGAATTGAATTTGTAATTTTTCCTATAATTGT
>NZ_NXLQ01000181.1 GCF_003364195.1 Helicobacter didelphidarum
AGCTAGGGGTAATATGAATACAGATAAAAAGACAAATACATATCATGCAAAATATAGAGAATTATTAGAAAAACTCAATATCATAGGGTTAAATAATATCAAAGCAATGTATGTGGGGGTGAATGGTAAAGATAAAGGCAAGAAGCCCCCTAAAACTATAGGGCGTTTAGTCAAACAATTTCAACAAAACCAAGATATAAAGAAACCTAAACCACCCAAACTCATAGGCAGACTAGCTACTACGATAATAATGGAGGATGGATTATGGATAGGATAGTTTTAAAGATATTTGCTTGTTTTATAACAAGCATAACGCTAATAGCCTGTAAAAATTCAAATCAAGGAGAAAACATGAATGAAAGATTAAAAGAAATAGCAAAAACCCAAGATTATATTGTTACGCCAAATTCGATTATTATGGATATTAACAAAACAACATACGAATTAGAGTTTGCCAACGAAACACGAGAAAATACAGGTAAATACACAAATGAAATTACCAATCTTCTTATAGATGCTTGGCAGAGAATGGAAGAAGCAAGGAAAAAGTATAAACCCAACTACCTAGACCCTAACTACTATACAGGGCAAAAGTCTCATCTCTCAGAGTTTAAAGCAATCCAAAAGCTTTATTATAAAGA
>NZ_NXLQ01000182.1 GCF_003364195.1 Helicobacter didelphidarum
AATTCTCTGCTTAGACTATTGGTATAGGATTTTATTGCATCATAGCTTCCGTTTTTTAGGGCTAAATCAAACCAATATTCTGGTGTTTTGATGATGGCTGGGACTCTGTATGCTTCATCTAACCCTTTAATTGGATGGATAAGATTATGATATAAATACATACCATAATACGCATCAGGGAGATTATATTTTTCTATTAATTCTAGTAATATATCAATAGCTTTTTTTGTTTTCTCCCTAATGAATGGTTCGATTGCTCGCAAAGCGGGGCATAAATCCTCGACTTTTCTATTTGCCCTTAATGATGCTGATAATACTTTTGCTATATAATAATCCTGATTCATATAGACTTCTGCTAAAAGCAATCCTGCCTTATAATCTCCACTTTTGCTATACACAAACTCAAGCTTTTGTATCACACTCTCAAACATAGTATGTCTTGTTATATATATTTTATCTATCTCTTCATTGCTTTTGCCATAAAACATTGTCCCTTTTATTATATCTAGTAGTGTTTCATACTCCTTTTTTGCCTCATCATACGCCTCTATATATACTTTTTCTTTTGGTCTCTCATATTCACGCATAGCATTTGGTGGTAAGGTGATTATAGCACTTCTTATCCCACTTCTTGTA
>NZ_NXLQ01000183.1 GCF_003364195.1 Helicobacter didelphidarum
AATGAAAGAGAAAGAAAATATAAATGAAAACAAGCAAGAATTAGAATCTAAAGACTTGGAATCTAGCACTAATCCTAAAGAAATAAAGCTAGATTCTAATGATGATGAGATTGTGTGGGAGAGTAAAAGACAAATCCATACATTTGGTATATTATCTTTTTGTATTTTTTTGTTTGGAAATATATTTTTTTGGTGTATGTCTTGGTTAATGATAGCAAATCATCAATATTTTATTGGTATTGTATCGCTTAGTGCTACAAGCATATTATTATTTATTTATGGTAAGAAGCTGACATTCAAGAAAGCATTTTTAACAAAATATGGTTTAATGATTTATACAAGATGTAATACAAAAAGCTATCAATATGGTGATTTTGTTATGAAACAATCTATAGACAGAGGGATTTTTTTTATGAATGATATTGTAGAAGTAAAAATATCATCAACACTTTATGAAGCACAATATTTTATTTTTCCCTATGGTTATAATGAATGGGCATTATTTGATAATACAGAATTTAAACAACTTTGTGCCAAATATACACAAAATGCTTTAGAAACTATGGATACAAAATCTCGAGTTGCTCTATTTTTAAAATATTATGAACATATAGAAATCATATTTAAC
>NZ_NXLQ01000184.1 GCF_003364195.1 Helicobacter didelphidarum
AATTCTCTGCTTAGACTATTGGTATAGGATTTTATTGCATCATAGCTTCCGTTTTTTAGGGCTAAATCAAACCAATATTCTGGTGTTTTGATGATGGCTATATCATCAAACATAAAATTAAAATATTCATCTTCTTTCTTTTTTATATAATGATAATAATACATACCATAATACGCATCAGGGAGATTGTATTTTTCTATTAATTCTAGCAATATATCAATAGCTTTTTTTGAATGTTCTTTTATGATAGGTTTAGCTATTGGTCCCCATTCTTTAAAATCATCTTTACCAATATTTTGTATAATAGCAGATTGGTAATTATAAGTCGTATCTTCACCTATATATATTTCAGCTAATTTTATCCCAGCCTTGTAATCACCTCCTTGCTTATAGGCAAATTCTAAACTTTTAATAGCTTTATTGTATAGGGCTAAACCTTGTGCATATTTTTGTGCTAATGTTTCGCCTTCTCTAACCCTGCTAGCCATTATGCGACTTGCCTTGTTAGAATCTTCTACACCTGCTTCATACGCCTCTATATATACTTTTTCTTTTGGTCTCTCATATTCACGCATAGCATTTGGTGGTAAGGTGATTATAGCACTTCTTATCCCACTTCTTGTA
>NZ_NXLQ01000185.1 GCF_003364195.1 Helicobacter didelphidarum
AAATAACTTATCATCAAGCAAACCATTTTTAGGTTTGCCATTATCATCAAGATAGTATTTATAGGTAATGTCGAGTATGTCTGCAGGGGTGATGATAGCGGTTTCTTTACCTTTAATTTCCCTAAATTCTTCTAATGCTTTTTTAGAATCCTCATCTTGTGCATAATTGTATTTTAATCTATCAAAATACCCATACGATGCCCACGCTAACTCTGCATTATCTCTTAGTTTTTTAATTCGTTCTTTATTGTTTGACATGTCCTATTCCTAGCTCCCATTCATTAAATTTTGTCATATCAATATCTAAAGCTTCAAAGCAACCCACTCTGCCTCCTGAAAGATAAAATCCTGTGCCTTCATTACCTGCTGGGAGGGGTCGTAAATCACGCCAATTTATAGACATCCAAATATTGTTAATATTATCAAATGAAGCCCTATTATCATTAAACATAAAAAATAGTGCTGCTGAAATTCTACCATCATACTTCTTAAATTTATATCCATATTTCTCACCATTAAAAAATAAATTCTCCTGAATATACTCCCAATCTAGCTTATCTAAACTCGTATCAAAATACTTTAGCAGTTTATTATAATACTCCTCATCTATCTT
>NZ_NXLQ01000186.1 GCF_003364195.1 Helicobacter didelphidarum
GTGGTAGAGTATGCGAGCAATCATCTCATCATCTGGGATAAAGATAAAGGGATAAAATTCACTTACACTAAAGTTGTTTGCTGGGATTGTGAGGTCAAGATATTTTAAATCTCGCTCCATATATCCACTACTTGGGTCGATAAATATCTTTCTATTGCCACTTTCTTTATCATTATAGATAAGGATAAATTTACCCTTTAAATCCACTCGCTTACTCTTTAGTATGTCAAGCTTTTCTCTTAGCATTCTATATACTTGCCTAAGCTTATAAGCATTATCTTTCCATAAAACAATCTCAAATGGAGCATTAAGAGATTCTTGCCTCTTGTTTAAAACTCGAGCATTTCTCTCATCATCAAATTTTAGTGCAAAGCAATACATATTATCTATCATCATTCTAGCCCATTTATTAAATGCTTTTGCCCCTTTGATACTCTCAAGATATGAATCTATAGCTTGGAATTGCCTAAAGACAGCATTATAAAATCTCAAATACATAAAAGTTTCTTTCAAATCATCAAATATCGGTGCATCAGGTAGCCATTCTTTGCGTCCTTTATCATCGCTTAAGACTTCTATACCGATAGATTCAAGTTTATTTAAAGCCCAA
>NZ_NXLQ01000187.1 GCF_003364195.1 Helicobacter didelphidarum
GATTTGCCACAAGATATGAAGTGAAATTTCATCAACCCAATACTTTTAGTGGGTTTTCTGCTACACTCTTTTATGATACATTTAAAGATGAATATATTGCTAGTTTTCGAGGGACAGAGGGTTTTTTGAATAGGGATATGTTTGCCGACATAGGACTTACCTTTGGTAAAGGGGATTTTCAAGCTAATGCTTTAAAACAATTTTTATTAGATATAGCCCCTATTCTAAATAATATAGATTCTAGCAAAATTACCTTTGTAGGACATTCATTAGGGGGATATTTAGCAGTTATTGCAATGCAGTTTTGTGATACAATTGATAGGACAATTCATACAGATTTTAATCAAATAAAATTTAGTGCTTCAAAAGTTTATACTTTTAATTCTCCCGCCATAGATGGAATAGATAATATGTTAATGAGAGTGTTGGCTAATTTATTGGGGAATAACATTATGGAGCAAGTTTTAAATCCAGAAAAGATTATCTGTGTATATGACAATGGCGGTATTAAAATCATTGCTTCAGCCCAATATGGCTCAAGCAATAGACTACCTATTTATACAGGCAAGGATTCTCATGCTATAGTGCCTACGACTCAAACCCTCTAC
>NZ_NXLQ01000188.1 GCF_003364195.1 Helicobacter didelphidarum
ATATAAAATATGAGAGAGTAAGAGGGATAATAATATTCCATAATATCACTAAAAATAATACCATAAACATATCCTTTGAGATTTTGCTAGATGAAAATACCCATAGCTTGCCCACGAAAGTTCAGCATAATCACGAAGTTTTTGTGTTTGTTGTTTATTTGTCATAATTCACTCCTTAAATTTATACCAAAATCAAGACTACAAGAAAGCTCTTTTTCTTGCCATTCTAGTTCATAACTAGCCATACCTTTTGTTTCTAAATTGTAGCGTTTTGTTTTCCAAGTGCCAAGTATAATGGCTGATGTAATATTATTTTTAGAAAAATTATTTTGATAACTATATAAGTTTAAATTAACACTATATCTTGATTTTTTGATTTCTCCTATATATACGCTATATTCTCTATAATTATGTAAATACAAAGAGGCTTCTTTACCTAATTTATAAGCTCTTCTATTCAACTCCTCCCAATCAAGCGTATCTAAACTCAATCCAAAGTAACTTAGTATTTTATTATACTTCTCTTCATTATTTGGTAATTCATTAAGCTTACACATCTTTTTAAATTCGTGATAGCTAGGCTCTAAATAATATGAATAAGGTGTG
>NZ_NXLQ01000189.1 GCF_003364195.1 Helicobacter didelphidarum
CCTTCTCCCAATGGCAATGGTATCAAATGGAGTAAAGAAGAAAAAGAAGCTTTTATAAAGCTAAGCTATAAAGAACAAAGAAAAATGATAGTAAGAAAGAGTGAGCTTAAATCAACTCTCTTTCCTTATGTCAATGTAGATTATGAACCATACAAATTCAGTGATAGGATAAGTGATACAGCTAAAAGGACTTATGATAAAGCAAATAAGATTCTAGAATCTTATTCTAAGATAGATTTTAATAATTTAGATTCTAAAATTCAACAAGACATACTCCATAATCTAAGAGTAGCGTATAAAGAACAATATCTCAAAGCAGGAGTGAAACTCTCTCAACTCCTCTTTAAAAAAGCATTTTTAAAAGGAGGAGATGAGAGTAGAAAAGAAATACAAGAATGTAATAAAATAGTCCAAGAGCTTATGAGAGAAAAGATACCAGAAAATAGCTATATGTATTATCAACTCTATAAATGGAGTATAGATAATGATAGATTATTTCACACAGATATAACCCCACATTCATTAGGATTATTAAGAGAAGAAGCACTAGAGTGCTATAATCACGCCTTAGAATGTGTCGTATGGGAAGCCATAGATGAGGAAGC
>NZ_NXLQ01000018.1 GCF_003364195.1 Helicobacter didelphidarum
TCTAAACATTTCAAATTTCTTAAGGAAAATCTATGAATAATTCTTCAAATTCAAGACGCGAGTTTATGAAAACTACCGCGATAGTTGGTGGTGCTGTGGCACTAGGTGGCGTAAATCTTTTTGGTGCAAATGCTTCAAATGCTTTGAGTAAGCCTACTCAAAATAAACCTATCAAATGCAAGGGCTGGGCGGCATTTGATACAAGTGGTGTGTTAAAACCCTATGAGTTTGAGCGTAGGGCTGTGGGCAAAAATGATATACTCATCGAAATTAAATTTGCAAGTATTTGCCATAGCGATATTCATCAAATCAAAGGCGATTGGGGGAAGCAAATCTACCCGCAAGTTCCCGGACATGAAATCGTAGGCATTGTTACGCAAGTGGGCGAAAATGTCAAAAACTTCAAAGTCGGCGATAGGGCTGGGGTCGGCTGTATGGTGGATAATTTTGAGGGTGTAAGAGGTGATGAACAATACGATAAAAACACGCTTTTTACTTATGGTTTTGTGGATAAACGAGAGCCGACAGGTATATCACAAGGTGGATATAGCACACATATCGTCGTCAATTCTCATTTTGCTATCAAAATCCCTACAAATATCAGCTTTGAGGAGGCTGTGCCTTTGCTTTGTGCGGGGGTAACGACTTATTCGCCACTTATGAAATACCAAATCAAAAAGGGCGATAAAGTCGGTGTCGCAGGGATTGGCGGATTAGGACACATCGCTATCAAACTCGCAGTGAGCAAGGGTGCGAAAGTCTATGCCTTTACCACCTCAAAGGACAAAGTCGCCGACATTAAAGGCTTTGGTGCAAGTGAAGTCATCGTGATAGAAGACGCTTTGAAAAATACTCAAGCTTTGGACGCATATAAAGGCAAACTTGATTATATGATAAGCACGATTCCAGTGCAATTTGATGTGGCAAGCTATGTAAGTTGCGTAAAGCCTTTTGGGACATTTACGCAAGTAGGAATGTCTGCAAAATTCGAACTTACACTCTCAAACTTTGGACTAGCTCAAAGTCGTGTGAATCTCACCGCTTCACTCATCGGCGATATGAAAGAGACACAAGAAGTTATGGATTATTGTGCGAAAAATAAAATCTATCCAAAGATAGAGGTTATCGAGGCAAAAGAGATAAATAAAGCGTGGCAAAAGGTGCTAGAGAAAAAGGCAAGGTATCGCTATGTGATAGATAGTGCGAGCATTTAGGTGCAATTTGTGATAGATTTTAGGAGGATTAATGAAGGGTTTAATGCAAAAAATGAGAATCTTAGCAATTTTATTGATATGTTTTCAAGGAGGATTGATGGCAAATGAAATCATTGTATTTGAGTTTGAGGGACAAAGCGTGGAATTGAGACTTGTTCATAGCGAGGGGGCAAAGGAATTTCTCTCACAGCTTCCGCTTACGCTAGAGTTTAGCGACTTTGCAAGGAAAGAAAAAATCGCTCGTGCGGGACTGCCAAAGGCACTTAAGGCAAAAGGAGATAGGGCATATCAACCTCAAATTGGGGATTTATTCTACTATAAGCCTTGGGGAAATATCGGAATCTTTTATGAGATTCAACCTGCTTCAAGTGATTTAATCTTGCTTGGTAAGCTCACAAATCCTAATGATATAGAAAAATTCAAGACTTTGAAAAAGGATTTTTGGGTGAAAATTGATAAAAATGATGACAAATAATTGCAATATTTTTACCATTTTTAAAACCATTTGATTGATAGCAACTCTCATCATTTATAATTGCAAAGTGCAATCTAAGAGCCTAGAATCTCGCAAACATTTGTAATATTTGTGAGATTCTAGGCTAGTTTCCTTTTGTGTTTAAACCTAAAATATACTGCTAAATTCTCTAAATTTCTCAAAAAAAGCTTTAAGCTCATAGATAATTTCCTCTCTTTTTGCATTATTTGCTTCCTCTTCTTCCTTACTTGAGGCAAAAAGAGGAATTGGCGGAAGAATATCATCAATATCTTTCCCAAAATCCCTAAACTGCTGAATGTCAAAAGCATTTGATAAAAAATTATTTACTTTTTCTTTATCAAGTCCATCTTTTTGAGCCATTACTCTAAGTTCCTCACTATATTTTGTGCTGATAAAATTTTTGAAAAGCACTTCAAATTCCTCATCTTTTTTTACTTCTATCACAGCCAAAAATTCTTTCAATAAATCGCTTTTATTACGCAAGCTTACGCTAGATTCTATACTTTTGATAATTTTTTCTTTATATTCACTTTTTTGTTCTTTATGGTATTCTTCAAGCAAAAATAAAATATATTCGACACTTACCTCTACTTGTTTGATAAGCTCAATTTCAAACACCACATCATCATCGATTGGTTTTTTCTCATTATCACTCCTAAGTTCATCATAAATCGTAAGGTAATGGCTTCTATAATCTTGCTTATCTGCTTCACTTAGAATCTCATTTTCTGCAAATTCATCAAAGGCATTCAAAATATTCTCTAGTTTCAAAATCCCATTAAACAACGCGACAAACTCCTTTTTCTCGCTATCGCTTTTAAGCGGAAAAGTTGAAAAATCAAATGTATCTTTTAGCTCATTTGCAAGCTCTTTATAGCCTTTAATATGCTTACCATCACCATCTGTATATCCCTCTAAATATTCTTTAAAAGAACGAAGCAATATAATATTTTGTGCCTGCTCATCGCCAAAAAGCTTTAAGCTTTCATTTGTAGCCTTTTCGAGATTCCGAAAACATACGATATTGCCAAAAGTTTTAATACTATTTAAGATTCTATTTGTCCTTGAAAATGCTTGTAAAAGCCCGTGATGTTTTAAATTTTTATCGACCCAAAGTGTATTAATAGTTTTAGAATCAAAGCCGGTTAAAAACATATTCACCACGATAAGTAAATCAAGTTCTTGGATTTTCAGCTTATTTGAGACATCTTTATAGTATTCATCAAAATTTGTCAAACTAAAATTTGATTGAAACATTTGATTATAATCATTGAGTGCAAGTGCTAAAAACTCTTTAGAATCCTTACTCCCTGCCCCCTCATCAATCTCATCTAAATCGGGGTTTTCACTATAACTATAAATCAAGCCAATTTTTAGTGGATTTTCTTTGTTTTGTTGTTGGTTTTTAAACTCATCATAATACAATTTTGCCGCTTCCACGCTCGAAGTAGCAAAAATAGCATTAAAGCCATTTACCTGCTTACTCTTTAGCTCCTCATTACCCATTTTATTATGAAGCATATATTTTAAGGCATAACTTTGATTGCGTTTTGTCTTTTGGTTAAAATGCTCTAAAACATAACTTACAATCTTATTTATTCGCTCACTATTATTTAATGCACTCTCTTGCTCTATCCCCCATACTTGCTCATCATCAATATTTTCTTTTTCTTTCATTGTAGAGTGGTATTCCACCCTAAAGGGCAGGACATTTTTATCAGCTATGGCATTGAGAATTGTATAAGAATGCAGTTGCTTGCCAAAAGTAAGTTCAGTGGTTACTTGAGTAGCCTTTATCTCATCTTCGCCCAAAATATTTTTAGTCTTTGTTGTAGCGAATTTGCCTTTTGGGGCATTCTCTGCAAATATCGGTGTGCCTGTAAATCCAAAGATATAATACTTCTTAAATTTCTTTATGATTTGTCTGTGCATTTGCCCAAACTGACTCCTATGGCATTCATCAAAGATAAATACTACCTCATCATCAAAAATCTTAGAATCTTGATATTTTTCTACAAAAATTGAAAGTTTTTGAATAGTTGTGATAATAATTTTACTCTCACTATCTTCGATACATTTTTTAAGCTCATTTGTGTTTTTTGTGCTATTGGCTGCACCTTTTTGAAATTTATCGTATTCTTTCATCGTTTGATAATCCAAATCTTTCCTATCTACGACAAAAAATACTTTTTTGATGAAAGATAGTTTTGTCGCAAGTTGGGCAGTTTTAAATGAAGTAAGAGTCTTGCCGCTTCCCGTGCTATGCCAGATATATCCACCACTCTCCTTGCTCCCATAAAGTTTATGATTATGCGATAAATTGATTTTTTCGACAATTCTCTCACTTGCGACAATTTGATAAGGACGCATTACAAGCAGTTCTTTATCTACATTAAAAACGCAATATTTTGTAAGAATATTAAGCAAAGTGCGTTTTGCAAAAAATGTCTTTGTAAAATCAACCAAATCCAAAATAGCCTTATTTCTCGCATCGCTAAAAGTAATAGTAAAAGCAAAATTATCGTTTTTTGCCCTATTGTTTTCCGCTTTTTGCCTTGTGCTATTGCTATAATACTTCGTGAGTGTGCCATTACTGATAACAAAAATTTGCACAAAATCAAAAAGTGCATTCCCCGCACTAAAGCTCTCTTTATTATAGCGTTTGATTTGGTTAAACGCCTCCTTGAGATTAACCCCGCGTTTTTTTAGCTCGATATGCACTAAGGGCAAACCATTAACTAAAATACTTACATCATAGCGGTTTTTAAAGCTTCCTTCATTATTTTTAACTTGTGAGATGACTTGCAAATCATTTTTATAAATATCTACTCTATCAATAAATTTAATATTTTTCTCACTACCATCATCGCGCCTTAATACTTCAAAATAATAATCTGTCTGAATCATAGCTGTTTTATCAGCTTTGCTTTTTTGAGGATTTACAATGAATGTCTTATAAAATCTCGTCCATTCATTCGCACTAAATGTAATATGATTAAGCTTTTCTAGCTTAGCTTTTAGATTAGATTCTAGCTCATGTATAGAATCTATGTTGATGTATTCGTAGCCTTGTTTTTGCAAATCCTTTATAAACTCTGCTTCAAGCTCTGCTTCACTTTGCATACCCTTTCGCTCTCTTGTGCTTGGGATATAGTGTGCTATAATCGTGCTATTATCATTTTGCGATACAAGCTCATTCATTCTTATTCCTTTTAGTTATGAAAATCTACCACTATTTTACTTTGTTATTATGAGATTTATCCAGTCATTGCACGAGATCATCATTCCGTCTTGACAAAGTCAAGGTATCGCAATTCACCTTCATTCCGTCATTGCGAGGAGCAAAGCGACGAAGCAATCCATTGTTCTTTTGGATTGCTTCACTGCGTTCGCAATGACGAAAGTATAGTCTGTCATTCTCAAGGTAAGCCGAAGAATCCATAACAATGCCCTTATTATTGCGAGAAATACACAACTTTTTATGGTAGCCCATAATATCATTATTTCGCATTTTCTATCACTTCAAAAAGCTCTTTGATGATTTTAGGGTGAAGAATCTTACCTGTGTGATGAGGCAAAACCATTCTATAAGTATTTTTGATATAGATTCTATGGCTACCTTTTTGTCTATCAATGATAAAGCCATTTTGGAGTAAGATTTTTTCAGCTTCTTTTGGAGTGAGCTTTGGGAATTCAGGCATTTGCTATCTCAATAGGCACTATTGTGGTAGTTTTACTAAGAATCTTATTAATCTCGCTTTGCTCCAAGCTCTCTAAATACAACTCACCCGCTTCTTTGATATTGAGCAAAGCTTCCTCATAGCTCTCTCCTTGCGATACACAACCCTTAAGCTCTGGTATATAAGCAAAATATCCATTTTCATCTTTTTCTATCACTGCGTTAAGTATCATCATTAATCCTTATGTGTTAATCCTCTTAATTATACTATGAAATTTCATATTTTGATTTGCTCTATTGTTTCATTACTTCCCTTTTTGTTATGGATACTTTTTGGATACTTCGCCTAAAGGCTCAGTATGACGAATCATTGTGTCATATTAAGGCGTTACTTTGTCATTCTGAGCGTAGCGAAGAATCTATACATTTAAAATCCACAATCACACAAAACTTACTATAAAATCTTATCATACAAATCCTCCCAAGCGGGATTAAAATCATTGATAAGCTTAATTTTAAATTCTCGTCTTTTGCCTTTAAGGTATTTCTCACGCTCTATGGCGGATTCTATATTATCAAAAATCTCATAATACACAAGCATATCTAAACCATATTTTGCAGAAAATCCCTGCGTAAGCTTATGTTTATGCTCATAAATGCGTTTAACTAAATCACTTGTAACACCTGTGTAAAGTGTGCCATTGCGTTTATTGGTAATGATATAGATATAGGCTTGTTTCATTTAGTTTCCTTGTCTATCTTTTGGATTGCTTCACTGCGTTCGCAATGACGAAAGAGGTTGGATACTTCGGCTTACCTAAAGTATCACACAAATTCGTCATTCTGAAAGAAGCAATAGCCGACTGAAGAATCTACGCATATTCACATTCTTTAAAGCTTAGTAGCTTCTCTCTATAATACTCATATTGCTTTCTCCTGCCCTCAATCTCTGCAGGAAGTCCTATGCTTATATCATTGACTAAAGCATCAAATGTATCTAAGATTCTCACGATTTCATTTTGCACTTCAAGGGGTGGGATTGGGATTTTGAGTTTTTTTAATTTGGGAATACTTGAATGAACAACTTTGCTTTTTATCATACCTTTCGTTTTTTGTTTAATAGCTTCGGTTGTAGATAAAGCGTAAGATATAAACTTAGGATTTTCATCATGTTTCATTACAACCACATCTCCACCAGCCAAACATTTCCCATCTCCCATATATACACAGGATTTTGCAATATCTTTAATCTTTTCCCCTGTAATTGCAAATAAAATATCTCCTTTATTAAAATATTTTCCATTTTTTATTTTTGTTTCACTTATATGTGAAACACATTTATCAAACCAAATATTATAGGTAGTATAAATTTCACCATAACGCACACATGGAATTCCAGATTCTGTAAGCTCATCTCTTTTGATTCCAGAACCTCTAAACATATCCTTAGCTATCTCTCCCAAACTCATATATCTAATTGCCCCCCCCTTGAGCGTTTTTTAAGCTCCTCAAAGCTTAAGAGTTTATCTCGGTAGAAGCTGTATTGAGCGCGCCTTTTTTCTAATTCTTTTTCTAATTCTTTTTCTAATTCTTTTTCTAATTCTTTTTCTAATTCTTTTTCTAATTCTTTTTCTAATTCTTTTTCTAATTCTTTTTCTAATTCTTTTTCTAATTCTGTAAATGTATCTAAGATTCTCACTATTTCATTTTGCACTTCAAGGGGTGGGACTGGGATTTTGAGTTGAGATAATTTTTGTGGATTTAAGTGATTAATCGTTGTTCCAGATACGCAAAACCTCATTTTTAAATCATTAAACCATATGCTATTAATAATATAAACTAGAAAACCAACGTTTTGTTTATGATTTAATATAAGAGTATCTCCACCAATATAAACATTATCAACCATCAATGCAGAAGCTTTACCAATTAAAGCTTCCTTAGTAGTGCTTGATAATGGTAGCAATATATCTCCGTAGTTTGCAATAGGACTTTTAGAAACCTTATCTATTGATGAATAAGATTTAATATTTTTTATGTAATTACCATAAGTTGTATAGAGCTCACCATATAAAATAATTGGTATATCACCATTATTTATATCTCGTTTAGATAATAACTTACCTTGTTTCATTTCACACACTTCCCCAAGTGTTTTAAACTCTACACCATTAGGACAAAGATTTTGTATGAGTTGTTCTATCTTATTCATTTGCTCTCCTTTCTATTGTGGATACTTCGAGACAAGCCCTTTAGTATTACTTTGGATTGCTTCACTGCGTTCGCAATGACAGAAGAATTTGTCATTACACGAGACACCCTCATTCCGTCATTGCGAGAGGCTTTAGCCTCGTGGCAATCCACACTTTTATTTTGGATTGCTTCACTGCGTTCGCAATGACGATAGGGATACAGAATCTTCATCGCCGAAGATTTGACTTTAAAATCAAAATCTACCCAATGAAATGAAGTGGTAAAATCATCAAAAATTATTACAGGCTTCTTTTTATCAGCCTTATAGATTCCATCTTTTTCATTCGTATAACCCAAAATAAAACTTTGTCCTGCTGTTAATACAGGTATCTTGTATTGTTCATTATAATCTGTATCTTTGACAATATATTTTGTTGGTTGTTCGTAATCACATACTTCCCCAAGTGTTTTAAACTCTACACCATGAGGACAAAGATTTTTTATAAATTTTTCTATTGTATTCATTTATTTTCCTTTTTATTCGAGACACTTCATTCCGTCATTGCGAAGAGCAAAGCGACGAAGCAATCCACACTTTTATTTTGGATTGCTTCACTGCGTTCGCAATGACGATGCATGCTTCACAATGTCATTGCGAGCCGACAAAGTCGGCGTGGCAACCCATAATCCACAATCAAAGCAAACTCTCATATAAATCCTCCCAATTTGAATTAAAATCATTGATAAGTTCTAGTTTTTTCTTGCGACTTCCTGCTTTGATTTGCTTTTCACGAATGATAGCAGATTCTATATCATCAAAAATCTCATAATATACGAGCATATCTAAGCCATATTTTGCAGAAAATCCTTGTGTAAGCTTATGTTTATGCTCATAAATTCTCCTTATTAAATCACTTGTAACGCCCACATAAAGTGTGCCATTGCGTTTATTGGTAATGATATAGATATAGGCTTGTTTCATTTATTTTCCTCATTTATCGTTTGGATTGCTTCACTGCGTTCGCAATGACAAAAGTGATAGATTGCTTCGTCGCTTCCGCTCCTCGCAATGACGATATGGGGATTCGGTATGACGTCTCGCCTTGTCATTGCGAGAGGCTTTAGCCTCGTGGCAATCCATTTTGAAATACCCAAACACATTTATCCTTCCAACTCACTTACGATTTCATCGATTTGCTTACGCAAGGCATTTTGTCTTGCTACAATGCGATTTAACTCCTCATTGAGTGCAACTATATCGATAGCCTCCCTTGTATCCTCTGCCTCGACATAGCTACTCACGCTTAGATTATGGTCATTTTTAGCGACTTCTTCATTTGAAACAACGGCGACTTTATACGGGATATTTTTCCTTTCTTTGTAAAGACTTAGAATAGATTCTATATTTTGATTGCTTAGTTTGTTTTTATTTGTAGCTTTGATAAATTCATCACTTGCATTGATAAAGCAAATATCATTGCTTATTTTGTTTTTACGAAGCACCATAATACACACCGCAATGCCTGTGCCAAAGAAAAGATTATCGCTTAAAGCGATGATAGAATCTATATAATTATTTGTGATGAGGTATTGCCTGATTTTCTGTTCTGCTCCGGTGCGATACATTATACCCGGAAAACACACGATAGCCGCACTTCCACTCTCACTTAGCCAAGAAAGCGAGTGCATAATAAAGGCAAAATCAGCCTTTGAATTTGGGGCTAAAACTCCTGCTTTGCTATATCGCTCATCATTGATAAGCAAAGGATTATCCTTGCCCTCCCATTTGGTGCTATATGGGGGATTAGAGACTATCGCATCAAATGGCTCTTGCTCCCTATGCCCCTCGCAAGGCTTGATAAGTGTATCGCCTAAGGCAATATGGAACTTCTCATAGCCTACATTATGCAAAAACATATTCATTCGTGCGAGGTTATAGGTCGTGAGATTTATCTCTTGCCCATAATAGCCAAGTTTTGGGTCTTTATGCAGAATCTTTTTGTATTGCAAGAGGAGCGAACCAGAACCACAAGCAGGGTCATAGACTTTATTAGGCGAGGGATTGTTATGTAAAGTTATTTTTGTCAAAAGCTCACTTACTTCTTGTGGGGTAAAAAACTCGCCTCCGCTTTTTCCTGCATTGCTTGCATACATAGTCATCAAAAACTCATACGCATCGCCAAAGGCATCGATTGAATTATTTGCATAAGAAAGTTCAAGTTTGCTTATTTCTTGCATAATTTTTAAAAGTTTTTTATTGCGTTCAATCGGGCTTGTGCCGAGTTTGTCAGCATTGACATCAATATCTTTAAAAAGCCCCCTAAAATTCTCTTCGCTCTCACTGCCTAAACTAGAATTTTGAATATTGTTAAAAGCAGTGTTGAGCCGTTCATTGAGTGTGGCGAGATTATTAGAATCTTTTGTATCACGCAAGACAACTTCAAACAAATCACTAGGTAAGATAAAGAATCCTTTAGCATTTAAGATTCGCTCTCTTGCTGTTTGTGCTTTCTTATCATCTAAATCAGAGTAATTTGTTCCTTTGTTTAAAGAATTGATGTATTCAATGAGATTCTCACAAATGAAGCGGTAAAATAAAAATCCTAAAATATAGCTTTTAAAATCCCAGCCATCGACACTCCCGCGAAGCTCATCTGCGATTCTCCAAATTGTGCGGTGTAGTTGCTCTCTTTCTGTGTTAATATCCATAAAATAAGCCTTTTGTGTGGTATTGAGATTTGACTGCAGTGTGGATTATAGCATAAATATAGATTGCGAATATATTTGATTTTATCACTTCTTTGATTTTTTAGTTCTCTCATCTTGACTTAGAGAATCCGTATTATTATCTCATGAATACTTCGCCATCAAACCATTAAGTATGACATAGAAAGAATCTCATATCGCACTGCCTCAAAATGCAGATTCTCATTCAAAGAATCAAACAAATCATCTTTTAGCTTCCACGCAAAGAATCTTGCAAAGAATCTTCATACCACCAAAGCCTAGATTCTATCCAAAAAGTCTTTTGTCCTCAAAATCGTCAATCGCCTCACGATACATCGCAATCATTTTATCGACACACAAAGATAAGTCATAGTTTTGCGCACTTTGAGCATATTGTGCCGAAAGCTCCTTGATGACTTCTTTATGCTCCATGAAGTAATCAATCTTTGCTGCCAAATCCCTCGCATTCCCCGCCTTAAACAAACTTCGCTCATCAAGGGCAAATTGTTTGGTCGCAGAAAGCGGACTATCAGCGATGATTGGGACAATCCCGGAGGCAATGGCTTCGAGTGCCGAAATCGCCTCGCCATCGACATCAGCGGTATGCACATATATATCCATATAGCCATAGAGTTTTGCTAACTCATCTTTTGAGACAAAGCCAAAATCAACTTCATTGCTTAGCTTCTTTGCGAGTTCTTTATATTCTTTCTCTTTTGGTCCTTGTCCTTTGAGGTGGAGCTTGATTTGCTTCTCATATTTGCTCAATGCAATCGCCTCAATAAGGACATCTTGCCTCTTTTCTACGGAATATCGCCCCGTCATCACAATATGGAAAAAACCATCAGATTGTGCTGATTCAACGGGCTGAAATGAGGTATTAAAGCCATTTGAGATAACAAAAAACTTTGCTTTATAGTGATTTCTTTGTAATTCGCTCTCAATCAGTCGCGATGGGCAATGGATATGATGAATGAAGCGATAAAATTTTGCCTTGAAAAGCCAAAAAATAAATTGATGAATAAATGGAATGTATCGTAAGTGTGCGTTGTAAGTAATGTGCTCTGGTTGCAAATGAAACGCCCCAATGTATGGAATCTGCAACTCTCTTGCAAGTTTCATGGCGACAATCTCTAGCTTGAATGGCAAAAAACAATGCACAATATCAGCACCTTGCAAAGCCTCTCGCAATACCTTTTTATTCGCTGTGCCAAAGTGCATGTGCTGCGTATGTGATACTTCTGTAACTAAGGGAATGTATCGCTCTGTAACTGCATAAGAATCTTTGCCATTGATATAGGGGGCGACAACCCTTACTTCATGCCCTTTTTGTCGAAGTGTTTCTGCGAGATTGTTTGCGCTCACCGCAGTGCCATTACTTTTATCGATAAAGCAATCTACGACGATGACTATTACCATAGGATTCTCCCACAAATATTGTAATCTAAATAATGTTTTTGTAATAATGTATCATTCTTGATTTTAAAGATATATGATTCTGCAATATCTAAAATATAATACAAGAGAAACTTTAAACAAAAAATAAACTTTCTACAAAAAAATTAAGATACGCAAACATATCATCGAGAATTAAATATACCCTTAAAAAATCATTCTTGCACCAAGATTCAGCCCAAAGCTAAAGTTTTTCTGAAAAAGTGCACTTTGTACACTTAAGCTTCCATTAAGATACCATTTTCCGAAACTATATTCACCGCCACCTGTAATAAATGCACTCGAACGATATGATTGTCCTTTATAATCAAGAGACATTTGTGTTTGAGGACCTCCACCAGCAGATACTATTGTGCCTACTGAAGTAGTTGAATGACGAGCAGAATCTAAATTATCAGAAATAATAAAAACATCTTGCTTTACTTGCCCAAGTAAAAATACATAGCTTTGATTTGCAAAGTATTTTCGCCCCTCAATGCCTAGATTAAACCCAATAGCCTGACGGAAATTATCATCTGTGGTAACTGCAAAAACACCTTCTGTTTTTCTATTGAATCCCGTAGAACTTGATAGATAATAAGATGTCCCAATAAATGGTTTCAATACATACCCTTTCTTTAAAATAAAGGCATATCCATAAGTAAAGTTTGCTTCAAGATTATTGAGATTATATGTATATTTTTGATTAAATAAATCAAGCAAAGCCATGTAACCAACTCTTGAGCCTAATTGTTCATCAACAAAGCCAGAAGCAATACTTATTGTTGTATCATATTCGTGATTATCATCAAAAGTCCTTGTATAAATTCCTGCAAAGAGGTTATTAGAAGTATTTGATATAAATCCATTATTGCTACCAGTAAATATCCCATAACCATATCCAATATATAAACCCATAGCTGTATTAATTGAACGTGCTAAATAATCATATCCAGCATTGAATCCATAAAGTTGTGAAGTTCCTGTTGTAGAAAAATTTAAATTGCCAAGCATATTAATCCAAGCATTGTTTGGATATTCATCGCGTTTATTAAAACGCATAATGAGATCAGCAAGTGTATCAAACCAAACCTCATCAACATTATCACCGCTACTTGCGAATCTCATTTCAGAAGCAACTTGTAAAGCTTGTTCAAGATTCTTTTGATAATTTTGAAAAGCTATTGCTTCATTATCTCGATTTTCATGGATAGTAGCCATACGGACTAGACGATTGGCTTTTGCACTATCCATAGCAAGAGTAAGTGTATTTAATGTGCTTGATTTATTCTCAAGGCTAGAAACATGCTGAAATGCAGTATCGAGCGTTCTCCCTACTTCAAGGAAATACGCGAGATTTCGAGAAATTGCCAAAGTTTGGTCAAGCTGCACGAGGAATATTAATTCACTATTCTCATGATAAAATAAATTTTTCAAAATTTCATAGCTATTTTTACTCTCTGCTTTGATTGCGTTAATCCATGAATTATTTCCGCCAGCTTCCATATAAAGTGCACAATCAAATGTGCTTGATTGTGAATTACAAAGTGGCGTTTCAGGATTGTTAGGATCAAACCCATTTATATCTTTTTTGATAATATTCACACCAATCAAATTATCTGTAACAACTTTCTCTACACTCAAATATTTCCCATCAATACTTGCACCCATAAATGTCAAACCAAAAGATTTTTCTAATCTCCCTTGTGCATAATCATAGCCCCTTTCTATTTCCGTAGCATTCTCACTACCACCAAATCCACAATATTGTGTTGTTGTATCACAATTTGGCTCTTTATCTGCTTGCGATGGTTTTTGTATTAATGTGCCATCATTTGTAGTGCCACCCACAGGCTTTTCCACACTTCCACCTGTGTTAGAATCTGTTTGTGCTTTATCCATATCCCATGGATTTTCTTTCCCTCCTGTTGTCCATTGTGTTTCTTGTTGTGTATCGTTATTGCCTGTTGTTGTTTGACAATCTGCATTATTACATGTCATTCCATCTTGTATCTCTGTACTTATAGAATCTTTTGAAAAAGTCGTCGTATAATTACCATAGGTGTAGGTATAGTTAATCTTATCAGCACGGACAAATACATAAGTTGGCTCATTTGTAGTATTTTCACTTTTTAGCTTGAGATTTGCTAAAGTATTATAGTCCGCAACATCAGCTTGAAATGCCCCGCTAGATCCAGGTGAAATATCAAAATTTACTGCACCAGCTACCTTCAGACTTCCCTTCTCTACATTTCCAGATTTACCTACATCAAGTCTAAATATCATCTTCCCATAGTTATTAACATCTTGAGAGACATCTATTAATCCATAAGCACCCACATCTAAAGTGTTGTAATTATTAAGATTTCCTTTTAATGTAAAAACATTTGTGTCATTTTCTATACACATATCATTTAAATCACATTGGTTATCAATTAGGATTTTACCATAGTTATTTAAAGTGCCTTGTGTTAAGGGATTTTGTTCTATTAGAATACTACCACCATTTTGTGCATGTTGCACATCACTAGATACTATCCCATCTACTTGCTTGACATCAGGCAGGAGAATATAGTGCTTACCATCACTAGTGGTAATATATGTTCCCGAAGTGTTTTGATTATCCGCAGTAATATTTACTTTATTGTTATCTAATAAGGTTTGTAGCTCTGATGCACTCATAGTCTTAAGACTTTCAGAATCTACTCCTACATTTAGATATTTGCTGAAGTCCTGTGTAATGGTAGTAGTGTTGCTTAATAAATCTATTGTCATTTGACCACCCATTTTACTACTATTCTTAAGGTGTAATAATGTATTAACATTAAGTGCATTTGAACTTATATAGGTAGGGTCAGCTATAAAAGTCTGTCCATTTTTTGATACAATGGTGTTAATATGAGCATTTTTCAAATAAATACCTGCTTGAGTAGTATTTAAAATATTAATATTTGTTTCTTGGATACTTTGGGTATTGAGATAAGATGTGGCCCTCGCATCAACAAGATTAAAGTTCATTATATCACCACCAGCTTTAAACCAAAGTGCGGCAGCGTCAATAGGACTTGTTCCTATCGTTAAAGATAAGTAATTTACAAAACTTTTCCCTATATGAGTATCAAACCCAGTGTATGCCTGTCGACCTGCACCATCATTTGGGTGTCCATGCCCAGAACGCAGTATACTTCCCGTGGATATGGTTAAGTGATTAAAATGAAAATTATCTCCATAAAATGTAGAATTTCTAAATTCTGAAGTATCAATAACAATTTCCCCTGTTATTCCTCTTAAATCAACATAACCATTATTTAAAGCCGTAGCCAAAGATATAGCATTTAATCTTCCAGCATAAAAATTATCCCCACTGGCTCTAAATTCATTAAAAGAACCAACACCACTTTCATTTGCTGTGCCACCTACTATATTTTGCACATAGATATTTTTACCTTGTAAATCGATTACCCCCCGACATTCATAAGTAATACAGGCATCAACATCAAAAGTTGCATTACCAACCCTAATATCTTCATTGCTCTTAATAATTACTTCAGAGTGTCCAAGTCCCCTTATATTACCAATATTGATTTCTTTTCCCGCATCTAATTGTATTTTACTCTTTGGCACTAGTAAAAATCCTGCCAAATCACTCATAGCATTGATGTCAAAATAGAGATTCTCGATATTCATAGCTCCACCAGCATTTGCAATGACAGAATGCGAAAATCTACCAGCAAGATTTGTTACACTAATATCACCCCCAGCCTTAAGATTAATGCTACTCTCCTTGCCATAGGTCCCATTCATATTAAAGCTAGTGCTACCAATAACCAGATTCTTATCTGCATTAACATTTATGTTAAAACCACCAACCCATAAGACATCTCTAATGCTTATATTGCCAATATTAACATTTCCTCCACTCACATTAATATTGCTATACCCTGTCGCAGCATATCGAGTAGCAATAAGGTTATCAATGCCAAGGTCATACTCTTGAGTATCAACAGTCATATTTGTAGTACCCATATGTGCAGTAAAATTGAGGTTCTCGATTCGTGTATTACCCGTTACTTTCATAGTAGCCTGAAATGCGGTTGTTCCTTGATTACCATTTTCAAAATTTTTTATCAGTATTGTTCCAGTCGTATTATCTGTATCTATGAGAAGCTCACGCACCGGTCCTCCTGTAGCCCAATGTCCATACAGATTAATACTCTCAAAGGTAAAACTACCGCTTCCATCTCCATTTTTAATATGGAGTTTATCTTGCACATTTTTCCCAGTTATATTATCCCAGCCGGGCTCTTGTCTTACTGTCCAACTATCTGTCCCACCAGCTTCTAAAGTAGCTTCTTTATTAGCATAGCTCACTCCACCTATAAGCAAACCAGCAAGGACTATGGCAAGGGGATATTTCCTTTGCTTTTGCTTCATACCAAATGACAAATGAATGCGTGGAAAAGCCATTTGGCTAAAATGTATAGAAAATGATTGTAAAAACATTAAACCCTCCTTTACAATCCCCAAACTCCATTTAGATTATAAAGATTCTAATTGCACATTTATAAAAGAATTGCCTTAATAGATAATTCCTTTTAACCATACCCCTTTTACAAGAATCTTTCAACGAGATTATAACACAATATTTCCTTTTTGTCAAAGCCCCACAAATGATATTGCTTTAAGAAATTTAGAAAATAATATTTTATTGTTATTGGTAAATTTACAAACTAAATAACACGAAATATTCTAAAAACTCCTTATCCTATCTTGAATATAGATTTTACAAGGATTGTATATTACTTATTTTTCTTTTTAAACTGCCATGCAACATACATTAAACCTAATGCCATCATAGCCACCAAAATGCCTACTATAATATATCTCATTTGTTGTTTTATGGCAATTTGTGTATTATCCATTTCACCTTTACCAAATGAAGAGGCAATCTCATTTACACCAATATCACCAAAAGTTGTGCCAAGCCACCAGCCAAATACACTTAAAATACTTACCCAAATAAATGCTCCAAGCAAAGTAAAGAGGCAAAATTTCCATAATTTCATCTTTGCAAGTCCCGCAGGAAGCGAAATATAATGTCTCACAACAGGAATGAGACGCCCTATAAAAGTGCTGATTTCACCATGTTTATTAAAAAATTTTTCTGTTGTAATAAGATGTTTTTCTTTCATAAAAAAATATTTCCCATATCGCACAACAAAGATTCTACCAATCTTAAACGCAATAAAATAATTACATAATGCTCCAGCTAAACTCCCAAATGTCCCCGCAACAATAGCTAACATTATATCCATTTTTCCTTGCATAGCAAGATAACCAGCAGGTATCATAACAACCTCGCTTGGTAATGGTAATATACTTGATTCTATTGCCATAAGAATAAAAATACCAAAATAACCTAGATATTCAATTATATCTAACACAAATTGTATAATTGCATTAATCAAAATAAGCCCTTATTCAAATCTATCAAACATTAAGCATTATATAAAAACTTTTTGGTATAATCGCAAACAAAAAATTTTAGGAGATTGTATGAATCAATTATTTCAAGGTGCAATCACATTTTATGAAGAAGATTATAATAATGAAAAAAGCTTTTATGAAGGCTTACAAGAAAACAAACCACACACACTATTTATTACTTGTGTAGATTCTAGAATAGACCCAAATCGTTTAACGCGTTCTAAACCGGGTGAATTGTATGTGATAAGAAATATTGGGAATCTTATTCCACCATTTAAAAATGGAGAAAACGATATTCAAGATTTTTTAGCAACAAATTCATCGATTGAATATTCTATCAAAAAACTAAAAGTAAGCAACATTATTGTATGTGGACATAGTAATTGTGGAGCTTGCACATCTGTTTATAAACCTGAAATGCTGGAAGAAATGCCCTATGTAAAAAAATGGCTCGAGTTATTACAACCAACTATCGAACGCGTAAAAGGGCTTCACCCAGAGAGCGAACATAAGAGAATATGGCTTACAGAATTGCAAAATATCCAACAACAAATCCATAATCTTTTAAGTTATCCTTTTGTTGAAGAGAAATTTAATCGTGGGGAATTGCATATTTATGGGTGGTATTATAATATTCTAAGTGGGCAAATTCTCAATTATAATTTCATTAATCATGAATTTAAACCAATTGTTGGTAATAATCCCTTAGGGTTATAATTTATAAAAAATTTTTGAGAAACTAGATTCCAAAAATATAAACCACACTACACAATAGAAAGTCACTAATTCAAAAAATATCATTTTCTATCATTAGTGAAGTAAAAAGACAATGAGATTCCCAAACAAATAGATTCTTGGATATAATACAAGAATCTATTAAGAGACTTTTACTTTTTTGAAAATAAAAATCTCTTAATTTAAAAAGGAATGTTTAAAATTTTTTGAATCATTTTAATTACACAAAGAAAGGAATAGTATGCAAAAACATATTATAGTATGTGATCACATTCATAACGAAGGTTTAAAGATTCTAAACTCTCAAACAGACATCACAATGGAGAATCTTGCTGATTTGTCCAAAGAAGAACTTTTAAAACATTTACACAAAGCCGATGTATTAATCACTCGTAGTTCAACTGCAATAAATCAGAAACTTTTGGAATCTGCTTTTCAAAATACCCAAAAACTTAAGGCAATCGTACGTGCTGGGGTTGGTGTCGATAATGTTGATATTGACGCATGTTCTTATCGCGGTGTTGTTGTTATGAATGTGCCAACAGCAAATACAATTGCAGCAGTTGAACTAACAATGACACATTTACTAAGTGCGATTCGGAGATTTCCCGGAGCAAATGCTCAATTAAAACTCGAAAGAACATGGAATCGTGAAGATTGGTATGGTATTGAGCTCAAAGATAAGAAACTTGGTATTATTGGATTTGGAAATATTGGAAGTCGTGTTGGGATTCGTGCAAAAAGTTTTGAAATGGATGTTGTTACTTATGATCCATATATTAACCCCAATAAAGCCCTGGATATAGGAATCCGCTATACTACAAATTTTGATGATATTCTTTCATGTGATATTATCACAATTCACACACCAAAAAATAAACAAACAAGCAATATGATAACAAACAAAGAAATTGCAAAAATGAAAGATGGTGTGATTTTGATAAATTGTGCAAGAGGTGGTTTATATAACGAAAATGATTTATATGAGGGATTAAAATCCAAAAAAATTGCTTGGGCTGGAATTGATGTTTTCGATAAAGAACCTGCAACAAATAATAAACTTTTAGAACTAGAAAACATTTATGTAACACCCCATATTGGAGCAAATACTTTAGAATCTCAAGAAAAGATTGCTATTGAAGCTGCAAATGCTGCTATATCTGCTGCAAGAGGAAGTTCTTTTCCTAATGCCCTCAATCTCCCTACAAAAAATCAAGATATTCCAGATTCTATTGAAAATTATTTGGAACTTACACAAAAACTAGGTTATTTTGTCGCACAAGCAATAAATGGTGCAATAAACTCAATTACATTACATATTCATGGGGAAGAGTTAGAAAAATATCAAGATGCACTTTTAACTTTCGGAATCGTTGGTGTTTTAAAACCTTCACTTGATGATAAGATTAATTATGTAAATGCAAGTTTCGTTGCAAAGGATCGCGGAATAAACACAAATACTGAAATCAAACGCAATGAAAGTGCTTATCGGAATCTTATAACACTGATTATAACAACAGAAAAAGAAAGTATGAGTGTGAGTGGCACTGTATATGATGAACATATTGTCAGATTCAATAATATTAATGGATTTAATATGGATTTAGAACCTCGTGGCAATATGATTCTTTTTAAAAATACTGATGTGCCTGGTGTTATTGGTAAAGTTGGAAATACCATAGCCAAACATCATGTCAATATAGCGGATTTTAGACTTGGACGAACTTCCGAAACACATAATAATGCTGCATTGGCACTTATTTTGGTTGATAATGTGGTTACTGATGCTCTGCTCGATGACTTGAATGCAATTAAAGAGTGCATAAGTGTAAGAAGTGTTTTAATGTGATTATCCTCGCTATACTATAAAAATTGTATTTTAAGTAATGGTTACGACGGTTATTCGCCATATATATCACTTAAAGCTTTATATTGGACAAAGTTTTAACCCTTAATATCTTTCTTCTTTTGTATGGCAATGATCTTTTTGCTATGAACGATTTTGTCATGATGGCTAATCTTCGCCCAATAAGCTCATGGTTAAGATTTTAGCAATACAAAATGTATAATGCCATGCAGAATCATTACTTTACATACAGTAACATAATAATATTTTATTGCATTGCTTTGTGTTTTTATTAGTATTTGCAATATCATACTAAGGTAGTATAATCATATTATTATTATAAGGAGATTCTATGAAAAAACTTTTCATTTTGACATTTGCATTTTTGTTTGCCTCCCAGCTCTATGCCGAGATATTCATTTATGGACCGGGTATCCCGACACCTCCTATTACAAAACTTGCACAGAAATATGAAGCAAACACAAAGCAAAAAATTGTCTTACAAACAGGTCCCACAAATCTATGGCTTGAAAATGCCAAAAAGAACGCTGATATAGTCTTTAGTGGAAGCACAGAGATGATGGATGGCTTTATAAACTTAATGCCAAATAAACTTGATTTTAAGAATATTCAAGTCCTTAATATCCGTGAAGCAGGGATTATCGTGCGAGCGAACAATCCAAAGAAAATTGTAAAATTTAGTGATATTTTGAAGCCAAATGTAAAAGTTATGGTTGTCAATGGTGGTGCACAAATCGGACTTCATGAAGATATGGCACTCAAAAATAAGGAACGCGATAATCTCATAAAACTTCGCTCAAATATCGCATTTATCGCACCGAATCACAAAGTCGCTATGGAGGAATGGAAAAAAGATTCAAGCTATGATGCACTTATCACTTGGAAACCGTTAGCAAAGGTGCTTGGTGATGAAAATGCAAAGTTTATTTCACTCGATAACAAATCTATTCTTTATCGTGCATTAGAAATTAGTGTGGCAAAAGATTCAAAACAAAAACAAGAAGCTCAACAATTTATTGACTTTCTTAAGAGTAAAGAAGCTCAAGCTGTGTGGGTCGAATATGGATATATCGCAAACTAAATAAATATTCTTTTAAATGATTGCTTTCAAAAGAATTTTGGGAAATATTCCCTTATAATCCCCTGAGATTATAATATCAAAGAACTGAACACATAGTATATCAAATGAAATATTTATATTATGTCTTATATTCATAAAACTTATATTTTAAAATTTATAAATATAGCTTACTTGCCCAATTATAGTTGCACCCAAAGATGATATGGCACTAGCATTTGGATTCATCTGGTTTGGTTGCCCTGTAAATAATGTTAAGGCACTTTTAATACCAAATTCTACCTGATGACTATAATTGATTGTTGTGCGAAGTCCTAAATTGAGTCCCAATGTTGTTCCTATGGATTGACTTCCTGTAGAATTTTGCATAGGAAGGCTTACCATTGCTCCAGCAAAAAATCCAACAAAAAGTCCCGCACTATATTCCCCTTCATCTACCCAATTAAAAAGATAGTCCGCATTTATATCTGCCAAAAGATATAAATCATGAGCAATATTTACACCATTATTCGAACCACCGGCACCAGCATTTATTACAGCAGGATAAAAACCATAAGCACCTAAAACAGAAAGATAGAATCGCACACCATTCCGTTCTCCGAAACCTGATAACCTGTTTTTAATCCAAAAACAATAGTAGAACTACCAGACACTCCACCGCCCGATGATAAAGCTAATGCTGCTCCACCACCAGCACTCACACCCAACAAAAATCCATTTTCTTCTGCATTTGCATTTCCAACTAAAGCACTTAGCAATATTATACTTAACAATATCTTTTTCATAAAATTTCCTACAATTTTAATTTCACTCTTTTAGTCATTATGTAACTAAAAAAGTTAAGACAATTATAATCTTAATATAATTATTTGAGTATGTAACTTTAATTTTTGAAGTGCTTTTTACTACGGGGGGGGGGGGGTAATGTTTCATATCGTAACTTGCTTTCACTGCACTTTAAATTTAAGGAATATCCTATTTGAATCTTTTTTATCTATCAAAAAACTTTTTTTCACAAACAATATTATTAAATAATTTGGTAAAACTCGATTAGAATATTCAATGATAACTAAACTTCAATGAATTATAAAAGGTTAATCACAATTATATCTTTTTTATAAAAATTAAATTCCTGACATCAAGTGCAAATTTCCTGCATAATACAATCAATCAAAAACATTTTTATTAACATAAAGCGATGGGATTCCAGCTTGATTTAGTTTTTTATATTCATCACAACCTTTTTGTAATCCCAAATCACATGCCTTACCATAAAACTCTTTTGCAAGCGAGAGATCATGCACAAGTGCGTTCCCTTCTTGATAGAGATTCCCAAGACTACAACAAGATTGTGCATGTTTATTTTTGCAAGCTTTTTTATAGAGTATGCTTGCTTGTTTGTAATCTTGACGCAAACCAATACCTTCTTCATAAAAATTACCAAGCTTGAAACATCCCTGCATATTTTTTTTATCACAAGTCATTTGAAAATAGTCTTTTGCTTTAATAATATTGCCTTGTTTTTCGTAATCTAATCCGACAAAATAACATCCTTGCATATTTTTTGCATTACATGCTCTTTCAAAGTATTGAAGTGCATTCTTGAATTGATTGGCATTCCAATAAATTTCACCTATAACAACACATTCTTTTTTTATATGACACTCGTTAGATGATTTTAGTCCATCTTTTATAAGAATTTCACAAGATTGAACATTTTGATTAAAACATTGTTGTAAATGAATATCCCAAGAATCATTATTGAGACTTCTCGTGTCTATTATACGAATAGAATCTGTTGCAACCACAGCAAATGCTTGTTGTAAAAAACATAATAATAACAAGAAAAAACTCTTGTAATTCATGAAACCTCACTCCACTCCATTTAATATTACAATATCCAATATTTTATGGCAAAATTATATCATAAATTTTTCTTAAAGAGGTTCTAAGTTTCCTTTTCATTATAGCAAATTATAGAAAAATTAGAATAATTTATAAATATATAGAAAAATTAAAAAGTAAATTTGTTAGAGAAAATGAGCTATAATTCTAATTTTATTACTTTATTTAAGGCATTATATATGGAAGAGATTCTAAACAATATTAATATCATTTTTTATATTTGTGCATATTTAGTAGCAAGTATCCCTGTTGGTGCGATTATAGTAAAAATCTTTGCAAACAAAAATCTATTACAAATTGGCTCAAAAAGCACTGGGGCAACTAATGTGTATCGTGCATTTGTGGATATTTCTCCTCAAAAAGCAAAATTTTTTTCATTACTTACAATGTTTCTCGATGCAATTAAGGGGCTTATTGTTGTATTAGTAGCAAAATGTATGGGATTATCTTTTGAGACACAATACGCCATAGCAATTTTAGCAATTTTGGGGCATTGTTATAGCCCATTTTTATTTTTTCAAGGAGGTAAAGGTGTAGCAACAGCAATTGGTGGTATGGTTTTACTGATTCCCATTGAAAGTTGTGTAGGGCTTATTATATGGGCAGTTGTTGGAAAAATCTTTAAAGTATCTTCACTTTCATCTTTATCTGGAGTATTAAGCGGGGTTATTTTAACTTTTATTATTCCTTCTCTTTTTCATCTCCCAACACAAATTGATATTAATCAACAAATTGGTACACACGCTCCTATTGTTATTATTGGTGTCATTATTTTAAATACACATATCGAAAACATTAAACGATTGATCTACAAGGAAGAAAAACAAATTATAGGAGATACAGTAGCATAGTTCATTCGATACATAGAGTTTTAGCAGATTCTATACAGAACAGATAATATCAGATAATATAAAGATTTTAAGTGAAAATAAGATAAAAGATAATAAAAACCACTTGAAATAATATAGAAGCTATATCTTAAATCTTAAAAACTAATGATTGTTGCACCTCATTTGCAACAAATTCTAGATTCTAACATAGCTTACAAAAGTTGCTAAAAATATAAATATATTTCAACAACAAGAAAAATTCTCTCCACTAAAAATAATAAATAATATTTAGAAAAGGAAAGTTTAAGTAGTGCATAATTTTAGAATATTTATTGAAATTCATTACATTATCTTCTATGAATCTTTCTGCGAATTTTGCGCAACAGATTACGGGGAATATAAATGAGTTTCTTTGCTTTTTTTAATTCAAGATGAGCTTTTGATCCATATCCTTTCCTAATTGCTAACATTGGATCTTGCGATACAATAGAATCTAGGAAGTTTAAAATCCTATCATCATAATATGAGAATACATCAAAATCACCTAAGAACACAGGCTCATGTAGCATATCATTATATGCTTGAGAATTGTTATCAAGTCGTTTGATTTCTTCTACTAAGTCATCTAATGTGTGAAAGTTGTGGGCATTTATAAATGATTTTGGATTAAAGTTATAATCTATAAGATGTGTTGGAATCTTGGGAATTCTGGTATCAATAATGTTTGGATTTGTTGTAAGATCTACAAGATATTTGTTGTTTGCTAAGGATTTCCCCCCCCCCCCCCAGCAATAGACTTAGATGTATCTTTTTGACACCTAAGACTTGTATCACCCCAATAAATCGGCACACACCCTGCAGCATAAGCATCAAAAAGCTTTTCGGTTAAATAGCCCGGATTGCTTGAATTTTCAAAGCAAATATTAAATTTATAATCTCTCAACCACTCAATTTTGTTGCCTACACGACCACCAATATTATTTTTATATTTGCCACCAGAATCTACCTTTTTATACTGACTGAGTTTTTCAAAAAATATGTTACGGCTTTGTACTGTTCCATTACTAACGACAAAACCACAGAATTTTGTTTTTTCTCGAATCTCTCTTGTCTTTGATAAATTGGGCTTCTGTTGTAATGTATGAATATATGGAATATATAAATGTCTGTCGCCATAATCTAAATAATCAAAATCCATTGAGTAATCCGCAATATCCCAATTTGCTCTAATATTTTCTGGAGTATAAAATATTCGCACACAATCATAATCCAAGTGCTTTGAACCACATACACCATAGATAATAAAGTCTGGTTGATCTGAATAGATGATGTCATATTTTTTACTTAGTAGTTGGATAAAATAATGTTGATAAAATATCTCTTCCTTTTCATAATCACCACATGAATCAACTATACGCATTTTGACTTGTTTTTTCATTAGACTCCTCGTGCCAAAAAGATATTAAATATTACTAAATAGTAAGTATACTATAATTTTTTATAAAATTTATTATGTTCTATTAAAGTTTAAAGTTATATTCATGCAGAAACAAACCAAATACTTAAAAATTGTACAGAAGTAGCTTTGAAGCTTAAATAGTATTCTAAAGACAGACAAACGTTCGCTTAAATTATTTCAAAACTTAGCAGATTCTAAAGTTATTCCCGAATTTTATTTATGTATATAATCCACCATTTACACGCACAACTTCCCCTGTAATATAACTTGCATGATCACTCAATAAAAATGCTACCGTATCGGCAATATCTCTTGGCTTACCAAATCTTCCAAGCGGAATATTTTTAACATACTCAGCCTTTATGTCTTCTTTAAGACCTGATGTCATATCAGTTTCAATAAAACCCGGCGTAACAACATTAAATCTCACATTTCTGCTCCCTGATTCAAGTGCAAAACTTTTAGTCATTGCAATCATTCCTCCCTTACTCGCAGAATAATTAGTTTGCCCAGCATTTCCCTTTTCACCAACAATAGAAGCGATATTAACTACACTTCCATATCTTTGCTTACTCATAATTTTCAATGCTTCTCGACAACCAACAAAACAAGATTTTAAATTCGCCTCAATTACACCCATAAAATCTTCTGTACTCATACGAAGAGCAAGTTTATCATTTGTAATTCCTGCATTATTAACAAGATATGCTAATTCCCCATCACTCTCTTTAATAAGTTCAAGAGATTGCTTGTAACTCTTCTCATCTGTCACATCAAAGGCAATAATAGCTGCTTTCCCACCTTTAGATTCTATTTCTTCTTGCAATTTATTTGCAGAATCAGGATTATTTCTATAATTAATCCATACTTTTATGCCAAATTCAGCCAATGTTCTTGCAATCTCTGCACCAATACCTTTACTAGAACCAGTAATAAGAGCATTTTTACCACTAAATTTCATAACTAAACTCCTAAAAATTAAAATAGTTGCTGCAAATATTTTGCAAAACACGCTATTATAACATACTAAAAAAAATAAAGACTTCTTTGAAATACTAGCATTTATCAATGTTTTATCGTATAATTTCATTGTCAATAAAAATAAAATACGAAACATAAAAAGGATTTATATTGCATTTTGGCTATATTTATACCATTATATTCTTGTTATTTTTCTGCTTTTTTGGTATGGCACATAGCTTGGATATGAAATTAAATTATGGCAAAGAAGACAAAGAGACTTTTGCTGTTTTGAATCTTAAAAATGAATTTCCATTCAGTTGCGAATCAACTTTAAAAATTAATGGTGATGTAGAACAAATTACTTGCCAGATTGAGGGAATTCCACAAAGTGGCTTTAATCCTACCAAGAGTTCAATGCTTGCTTTCAGCTACCAAATGGGAGAAAAAGAGCCAGATTCCAACAAGCGGAAGATGGTATTAAAGGTTGTTCCTATCAATGGTGCAAAACTCCAACTTTTTTCGGTTTTTAGTGACTTGAAAACCGAAAAACCAATTCCAGTTACACGACAAACACACTCAAAAAGCTATCAAATAGTAGCTTATTATAAAAAACTACCATTTTTAAAACCAGATGATAATCTTACAAAACGAGATTCTATTAATTTTCCTGTATCTATTCCAAATACAGCGACACCAATGGTAGGTGAGCTTGATATTAATCGCAAACCACTTGATTATACTGCGGGTAAAGATTTAGATGAATTTATACAAATTCGATCGCTTATGCATGCAAGAAAATATGCCGATGCACTTGCAAAAATTTCCAAAGCTTCACAGACTTATCCCGATAGTCTTTTTACAAAAGATATGATTTATTATGCTATTGTTGCTCTTTCAAAACTCAAAGATAAATCTTCACAAGATTATTTACTCGATGCAGGTGTGAAATGGGTTAAAACTTATGCAAGTGATGATCATGCACCTGAAGTTATGTATCTTTTAGCAAAAACTTTTTTACAGCAAAACAAAGCCAAAGATGCGTTTTATTATCTTACAAGAATATCAGAAGAATATCCAAAAACACGTTATTCATCTTTAGCAAAAATGCAAATTGCTAATACACTAAAGTCTCAAAGCGATATCAAACGTGCACCACTTATTTATCGAGAAGCATACAAAGATGCCCAAGATGTTGATACTGCATCGCAAGTTGCTATTTCATGGGCAAGATTTAACTTGAGAAACAAAGACTATGAATATGCAAATGAGTTGTTTAATAAGGTTTATACTGTGTATCCAGCTTATTTTCTTACGGATCAAGATGAAAGCATGACTATTATCAAAGAACTAGAAGAAGAAGAACAATATAAAACTGCAGCCAACATTGCAAGATATTTGAGTGGGTATACCAAAATAAGTGATGATAAACACGCACAACTATTAAACAAAGCTTCAGATTTTTATACAAAAATTGGTGATTTTGATTCTGCTCATAAAATAAATCTCGATTTCTTACATTACCATCCAAGTCATAAATTAGCAGAAAAGATTCGTGAAAGAGACAATTCTTTGCTCTTTGAAATTGGGGGTGATTATAAGACAAAAATGCAACGTTATGATACAATCATAGCAACTTACCCAAATTCAGAAAGCTCTAAAAAAGCTTATGCACTTAAAGCTCAACTTTATTATGAAAATAAAGAATATGACAAAATTATTGAGATGCAACTCTTGTTACCCGAAGATTCTCCTATTATACAAACTGCTATCGATAACCAAGTCGTAGAGTATCTTAAAGAACATAATTGCGATGGAATAACAGGTGTATTAAGCAAGGCTCATAAAGTAAGTCTCAATGTGGCACAAAGTCTTGATGTTTTTGAGTGTCTTTACAACAGAACAGCATATCAAAAAGCAAACCAGCTTTTTTCTGGTTTAAATAAATATATTAAAGATGGTGAAAACCAACTTAGGTGGCTCTATCTCCAAGCAAATACACTCTTTGCATTGGGTGAAAATAAAGCTGGTATCAAGGCTGGAAGAGATGTTCTTGATTTAGCATTTGCCACAGGAAATACAAAATATTATGACATAAGCTTCAAAATGTTTAATGTATTTTATAATGATGAAAGCACAAGACATGAAGCACTGAAATTGAGCGCAAAAATGGATCAGTGGTTTCCTAATGATAAACGTATGTTAGCAGTTCATTTTACTCTTCTTAATGAAGCACAACAGAAAAATGATCCGCTCGCACTCAAATCTGAAGCAAATACTATCATGGCTATTCAAAACAAAGTAAAAGACTATGGGTTTAGCCCATATGTAAATTTTATCCATATTAATTCACTTATTGATGAAAATAAATATAAAGAAGCACTAAGTGAATTAGAAGTTCTTAAAAGATTCCAATTAAATCTTGATGACAAACAACAAAGATTCTATAAAATTGCGAATATTAACTACACATTAAAAAACATGGAAGAAAGCAAAAAAGCACTTGATAAATGTGTCGCACTAGGCACTACAACCTCTTGGGGAACTCTCTGCAATAATGCTCTCTCGCTACATGATAGTAGCTTAGAATAGTTCCTTGTATTTCTCATATATCTTAAACTTTACCTACAATCTATTTCTTTATTATGGTAAAAAAGTATTTTCTTAATGAAATTCTTTATATATGTCAGAACATGCACAATATTGTATGCCTAAAGAAGACTCTTAATCACCCATAGAACAGAATATAATATGATATCAATATAATGAGTTCCATAAAATATTCTCATATTTTCTCTTTTATATTATCATTTTATGCTATTTATAATAATTATTTATAATTTACTCTTGACATATTATCATTTTATTTAATATAATGATAAAGTTAATTTACAAAAGTTGTGAATTATAATTTTATTTTAAGGAGAATAGTATGTTATCAAAAGAAGTTATTAATAAGTTGAATGAACAAGTTTCAAAAGAAATGTATGCTTCAAACCTTTATTTAAGTATGAGTTCATGGTGTTATAATAATCGCTATGAAGGTGCAGGGCAATTTTTGTTTGAACATGCAGGACAAGAAAGTGATCATGCACGCAAACTGGTTACTTATTTAAATGAAACAGATTCTAAAGTAGAATTGCAAGCGATTGCAAAGCCAAATTCTGAATTTAAAGATCTACTTGATGTGTTTGAACAAACATACAAACATGAACTAGAAATCACACAATCAATCAATGATCTTGTGAGTTTTATGCTAGAACAAAAAGATTACTCAACATTTAATTTCTTACAATGGTATGTTGCAGAACAACACGAAGAAGAAGCACTCTTTAGAGGTATCATTGACAAGATTAAACTCATTGGTGATAAAAGCAATGGACTGTATCTTGCTGACCAGTATATTAAAAGCCTTAGTGGAAAATAATGTCTTACACCCATATCAATAATTATAATACAAAAGGCTTGTTCTTTATACAACAATAACTTTCAATAGTTGAGAGATATGAATTACAAAGGTTGCAGAATATATTGATACATGTAATAATAAATTTAATTTTATTTTACTAATTCAAATAACTAAGCCTTATGGCTCTCAGACTTTCAATTCATCAATCGCACGCATTGATTGCTCAATCGCTGTATGCAAAAAAGCCTCCCAATCAGAATCAGAATTCGCTATGGCGATATTTCCAAGTGGCTTTCTTGCCGTGCGTATAGTCTTTTTGCTTTGTTTTTTGTCATCATACAACGAATTATAATTATACGCATAGCAATGTCCCCAGCGATTAAGCGTTATCCCCAAAATATCCTTTGTCTTAAACCCAGCACTCCCAAGCATAGCATGCAAATGCTCTTTTGTCATCTTCTCAAGCGTAGAAAAAGGCGTATCAAAAAGCGTATGCCTTGTGAGACGCGATATTGTCCGCGCGTCAAGAGATTCACCCCTTATGCTTTCATCATTTAAACGCAAAGGCGAACCAATCATGTGGAGACATATAGGCTTTTTTGGATTTGTTGGGTGTTTATATGCACCCATATTGACGGGATAGTCAAGCTTTGTATTCACATAAAATGACTTTGGCGCGTAAATATCATGCACACCTAGATTCACGAAACATTCCCAATTTGCAAGCAAAACCTTTGTATAAATCAGAGAGGTTTTGACACATTGCGACAAGGCTTGTTTTTGACTCTCATTAAGCTCCGGGATAATATATGGAATCATCGAATTATAACTTGCCATTATGAGCTTTTTTGCAAATACCTTTTTCAAACGCTTACTTCTATGGTCGCCATAGACAATCTCCACGCCACCATTGACATTACGCGCGTGAATTGCGGTGCTTTGGAGTCGGATTTTGCATGGGGCATTTGGCATATCAAGTTTGCTATAATCAAATCGTGCTAAAAGTATGTCTTGTGGATTTATCGCTGCAGCAGTGATAGAGGGAATCAGCTTTTTTACCATAAGTCGAGCTATCGAGGCATTCCCATCAGGAAAATGATGAATATATGGTTCTTCAAACTCCGCATGGCTTTCTTTTTTCAGCCCTATATTGTCAAAACCAGGAAACGCACATTCCATAGCGATTTCACACGAAATCATATCAATACCTAACGCCATAAAATCATCACTCATTCCATCAAAAAAGCTCACTGCAAGAGGCGAAAGCTTCACTTTATCAAGCAAAAATGTCTTATAGCTTGTTTTGGCTAGATAATCCTTTTTTTGTGATTTGCTCATACCTGCAAGATAGTCGCTAGGATTTGTATAGAATCTAATGAGGGCTTCTCTATCGCTTTGTGGCATAGGAAAATCCCCTATAAACTCCGCAAAAGTCCGTGCATTGCTTTTGTCGCGAGGGATTGCATCATCAACGATTGTGCGAGGGTCGCCAGAGACGATTGTATTCACGCCAAAATCTCTTTTATTGAAAAACACACCGCGACTAAGCTTCATATTCGGATAAAAATCGATATTAAAACATTTCTCAAGTGTGGGAATATCCACGCCCAAAGAATGCAAAAATGAAAGAACTTTTTTGCTATATAGACTTTTTGGAGATTGCAGGGATTCACTCCCGCCATAACTTAGAATCATACCTCCATTAGTATGAAACTCATTGCGTCTTGCGTGTCCGCCAAAGTCTTTGTGATTATCCAAAATTAAGCTTTTTGCATTTGTCCCTACCCTATCATGAAACAAACATGCTGCACTTAGTCCGCTTATCCCAGCACCCACGACAACCAAATCATAGCTCTCTTCCACTGCAAGACGCGAAAAGTCAAATGATTCGCCATCGCGTAATGCGTGCGCAAACATATAGCTCTCATTGTCGCTTCCTACGAGATTCTGTAATGATGGCGGATAGAATCTTTGTTGAATCTCTCCCATATTGCCCTGCAATGCGAGAAGTTCTCGTGGCGACATACCCGCAACCACAGCGAGTGCCATACCATTGATAAAATCTCTACGCGTCATAATGTCTCCTTCATGCATATCAAAATATCATCAAACTTGAAGTGATTGTTATAGAATCTAAGATTGAGATTCTATACATTTATTTTTTCAATTATGGCTTATAGTGATTGATTTTAAGAATCTCAAATGATAAAACCCCTCAATCAGAGTCTTAAAATCTTAGCTAAGAAAATTCAATAACAAAGATTTAGAGTCTATAACCTTGCCCAAATCTCCTCAATGCTTTCATAATCAAGTCTTTAGAATTTTTGGCTAAAATCCCGCTATCTTTTTTAGATTCTAAAAAACTCTTGCAATGAATAACTTTTATAAATCTCACAAAAATACAAAACAAATCTCTGAATGTATATAAATGACCCATTATCTCTTTTAAACCAAATAAATGCGAACATTCTACCACAATAGTTTTAAGTTTTTGTGATAAAATCATAAAGCTCACTCAACGAAATATATGATACACAAATAAGGACTACATTATGCACAAACCATCACTTTTAAATAAAGACTATCACGCATTCTACACGGAAGCAAAGGAATTTTTAGAGAATAGAATCTTTATTGACTATTTACATCGCTTCGCACTTGGAGGTGATGCCTCTTGCTACCGCTATATTCCACAAATCGCCATAAAAGCACATAATGAAGATGAGATTATCAAGATTCTAGCTTTAAGTCGCAAATATCAGCTCCCACTTACATTTCGTGCCTATGGTAGCTCACTTTCCGGGCAGGCGTGTAGCGATAGTATCCTTGTGATTACGACTTTTGGTTGGCGTGATATAGAGGTAAGTGAAAAGAATATTAAACTTTCCTGCGGGGTGATTGGTAGTGAAGCAAATGATGCACTTAAGGCAATGGGTAAGAAAATAGGACCAGATCCAGCGACTATTACTATGGCAAGTATTGGGGGGATAGTCTCAAATAATTCAAGTGGTATGTGCTGTGGTGTGAAACAAAATAGCTACCAGACGATAGAATCTCTTCGCGTAATTTTAGGCGATGGCACGATACTTGATACAAGTAGCAAGGAAAGTGTGGAATCTTTCCTTGCAACGCACGCGGATATGGCAAAATCCTTGCTTGATTTGCGAAGCGAGATTCTCGCTGATAGCGAACTTAGCACGCTTATTCGTCGTAAATACAAAATCAAAAATACCACCGGCTATAGCCTCAATGCACTCCTTGATTTTGATAATATTACTGATATTCTTAATCACCTCTTTGTCGGTGCGGAGGGGACTTTGGGCTTTATCTCAAGTGTGGTGCTTCAAAATGTCGATGATGAGAAATATAAGGCATGTGCGTTGCTTTTCTATCCGGATATGAATTCCACTGCATATGCGATACAAATCCTCGCTCAAAACGATGATATTATTTCAAGCGCAGAGGTAATGGATTATGCCTCGCTTAAAAGTGTGCAGGGGTTAGAGGGTTTGCCAAGCGTGATAGATGAGATACACGAAGGAAATGCCTGTATCCTAATCCAGACGCAAAGCAATGATTTAAGCACACTAGAATCCAATCTCGTGCGGATAAAAGATTCACTCACACACACGAATCTCCTCTTCCCTGCACTGTATAGCCAAGATGAAAGTGAATATAGTGCGTGGTGGAAAATCCGCAAAGGGCTACTTCCTATCGCTTCATCTCTTCGTGAAGATGGAAGTTCCGTCATTACCGAAGATGTGTGCTTTGAAATTGAGAAGTTCGGCGAGGGCGTGAAATTCTTGCAATATCTTTTCGAAAAATACGGCTTCAAGGATAATGGCATAATCTTTGGACACGCACTCAGTGGTAATGTGCATTTCATCATTACGCCCAATCTCAATGACGCTGTGCAAAGGGAGAATTTCGAAAAGCTCGTCGAGGAGATGGCACAAGGCGTGGCGAATATGGGCGGAAGCATCAAGGCAGAGCATGGCACAGGGCGTATGGTCGCACCATTTGTCGAGATTGAATGGGGGAAGAAAGCTTACCAAATCAACCGCAAAATTAAGCAAATTTTTGATAAAGCAAATCTCATCAATCCCGATGTCATCATCACTGATAATCCAACTATTCACACACAAAATCTCAAAGAGATGACAAAAGTCGATGATTTCATCAATAAATGTATGGAATGCGGATTCTGTGAAAAAGCCTGTCCAAGCAATCCGCTCACACTCACGCCACGTCAAAGAATCGCCGTAATGCGTGAAATACAAAGACTTCAAAATCTCGGCACTCAAGACGCACACGAACTTCGCGATGAAATGATAAATGAATATGTGTATGTAGGCGATGAAACTTGTGCTGCTTGCTCGATGTGTGCGACATTGTGTCCGCTTGAAATCGACACGGCTAAAATCGCACTTCACTTGCGACAAAAGCAACAAAAAGGGTTAAAAGTGGCAAATAAGATTTTACATAACATGAATACAACACTTCATTTTGCTAAGTTTGGGTTAAAGATGGCAAGTATTTTTAATCCGAAATTTTTACATTCTATCAGCTCAAAATTTCGTGCAATATCACCAAATCTACCCTATCTCCCGCTTAATCTTCCGCAAGCAAATAACTATCAATTCAACGATGTTGTGATAAATACAGAATCTAGTGTAGTATATTTTAGCACTTGCATAAATCGTGCATTTGCTCCATCACAGAATCTAAGCATGAATGCGGATAGTAGGAATATTCAAGAAGTCTTTGAGAGTATTTGCAAAAAGGCAAAAGTGAATGTTATCTATCCACAAAATCTTTCTAATATGTGCTGTGGCAAAGCATTTGTGAATTATCCAACTTTGCAAGAAGAAAATAAGCAAAAGATTATAAGGGAACTCAATATCGCTACTAATGGCGGGAAAATCCCTATCGTGCTAGACCATAGTGCGTGTAGTTATCACCTCATCAAATTGCTTATGGATTCGGGACTTAAAATCTATGATATGCCAAATTATATCTATGAGGTGCTACATTCTAAGCTTCAATTTCACCCAAAAAATGAAAATATTGCATTATATTCGATGTGTGCCTTGAAGAAAAACAATGTTAGTCTTGAGCCACTTGCAAAGCTCTGCATAAATGGAGAAATCGTGATAGATAGGGCATTATTTTGCTGTGGGTTTGCAGGAAATAAAGGTTTTTTTACGCCAGAGTTGAACCGCAATGCATTACAAGGCTTCAAACGATTTTATGCAAATAGTAAAACTCGTGGTATCTCGCGTGGATTTGGAAGCTCTAGCACTTGTGAGATTGGACTAAATGATAATAGCGAGATTTATTGGCAACATATTGTATATCTTGTGGATGAGGTAACGCGATAAATTTTGCTTTACAAAATTTATTAATACTATGAAACAAAAAGAAATCACATAAAGTTTTAATATGCAAAAAGAGTAAAAAATGGAATGGATTTCATACTTTCTTGTTTGACGCAGACGAGGAATTTGAAATTATATCTCAAACTTTAATATTACTGAACTGATAACAAAAAATCAATCTCTTTAGTGCCTGTATAATGAATACTCTATTTATTTTGAAATGATCTCCTCAAATTAATACTTTCTCTTTCATAAAATTATTTATAGAATTATTGCTTAAAATCTCAAGAAACACTGTTGCATATGAACCTTTTGGTAGGGTAAAATTAAATTCTCCATTAGCGACTTGCTCTTTATATTTAAATTCTAGATTCTCACACCACACCCAAGCAAAGCGTCTATCACCATTGACTTTATCCAAAAGAGTATCAAAATATTTCCTCTCATATTCTAAGGCTATATCATTTGCAAGTATCGTTTTTGTACCATACAAAACACCTGTGGGAGAAATTAAAGCCTTATTAAAACGTCCTATGGTATCATCTACATTATCATTATAAAACATTTTACCATCTGGATAGTGTTTCATCACATCACCATTAAAAAGTTTGAGAAACTGTGGTTGAGTTTTCAATTTTTTAAGCAATTCCTTATCAAGCTTGAGATATTCTCTAGATTCTACTAGACTAAAATTATTAATTATTCTACTAAATTCTACTCTATCCTTTAACCACATATTAAAAAGATGACTTTGATATGCACTAATTAAAAATTGTGATATTTTCTTATCCCTTATTTTCATTTCACCATTTAGCAATGCCCTGCCATCTAAGTGATTATTGCCATTCTTACCAAATCTTTGATAGCCAAAATAATTAGGAAATCCACTCTTATGTAAGATTTCACAAACATTGTATATCTTCTTTGCATTTGCAGAATCTAGCTTTTTTACCCTTACAAAAAATTTATTGCCCCTTAAATGACCTAATTTGAGTTTATTATTGTGATAAGTAGAATCTAAAATTTTCAGATTTTCAAATTCTATATTCTGTAAATTTTTCACTAATTTCTTATTGATGGAAATATATTGTATTGTTAGACCATCCTTATCTTTAAGCCCACAATAGCCTATCTCCCTCCTTTTAATATTTAGATTTTCACTTATAATATTAAGCATTTGTGAAGTTGTTAAATCTTTCTTTCTGATTTTTAAAATCAAATGCTCTCCACAACCAGAAAATGGATATAATGGCAATTCCTCTACCACAAAATTCCTACTGTTTTTAGCAAAATAAAAATTAATTGGTGAATGGCTTAAATGTGAAACATTCATTTTGAATTACCTAAAAAACTAATTTCCATTAAAGATTCTAGCAAAAAATCAGCAACTTACAATATAAAAGAGTGCAAAATGAATTTATCCTCATTTATACAAACCTACACAAAATTATACATTGAGTAATTTTACTCATCTTTTACTTCAGATTCTAAGAATCAACTTTCAATTTAAAAGTATAATAAATATTAAGTGTATTTTTAC
>NZ_NXLQ01000190.1 GCF_003364195.1 Helicobacter didelphidarum
AAACAGCTAAATGGAATAAAAAAGAATATATTAACACAATAATCCCACAAGCCAAGCTTGTATTTTACTTCAAACACCATCTCATCATTATGAGAATCTAGCTTTGCGAATTCTTGATTCTTAGAATCTTGCTTTATTTCTTTAGAATTAGAATCTAGCTTTTTAGAATCTAGTTCTTGCTTGTTTTCATTCATTGTTCTATCTTCTTTCATATTATTTTATATAATCTATCTCTCTCTTGTTGCCATTCTTTATCAAGGCAGAAATAATATGTTGTATTATTTAATAATCCTTTCTCTTCATATTCTACAAAGTGTGTATAGCCCTTCTCTTTTTGTAATTGCTCTTTCTCTGTTAGGCTTAAGGCATTCCCACTAAAGGCTATAAACTCTTGTATTATATCATTGCCTTGCATTATTGCTAAGCTCTTACCATTAAAGCATAGCCAAAGTTTTTTCTTAAATCTTAATACTTGTATCTTATCTCTTAAAGCATTTATAATAATGCTTCTATCAGATATAGGAGTAGGGTAGTAGTTTGGATAGATTAATCTTGCTCTAAAAGATTTTAAGTATTCACTCTCTGGAAGACTAAAAGA
>NZ_NXLQ01000191.1 GCF_003364195.1 Helicobacter didelphidarum
CTTGACTGGGAAGAGTTCTATTTAAAGTTTGATTTAATGCAACAAGCAGCGACTAGATATTTAAAAATCTTTCCTGCAGTTTTTATGATAGACGAAGATTCTATTTTATTACAAAATAACGATGAATTGAGAGTCAATAAAGATAAATATCTAAATACAAATCCTCACATTAGTAGCAATCTTTTAGCAAAGATTCAAGAACTTATCCAAAATCACAATAAAGCCATAAAAGAACAATTTAAAAAAACTCAACACAACAATGAAGCTATATTTGTTTTAGGAGTAGATATAAAGAAAATCCAAAATGGAGAAACATCAAACTTATTGATTTATACGCTTATGCCACAAAATAAGTGTTCTGAGAAGCCATGTTCTGAATATGGCTATCAAAATATTACAAGAGTTTATCCTTATGATATAGACAAAGTAGCAATGCAAACGGGCTTAGGGCTAAGCGATGTGGATTTTGGATTAAAATTAATTTCTACAGATGATAATATAAGCTCCCAAGCATTATCCCTATATGCTTGCACAGGGAAATTTAGCATATATTATATCCCTGCCAAATTT
>NZ_NXLQ01000192.1 GCF_003364195.1 Helicobacter didelphidarum
CTTTCTTACTATCATTTTTCTTTGTTCTTTATAGCTTAGCTTTATAAAAGCTTCTTTTTCTTCTTTACTCCATTTGATACCATTGCCATTGGGAGAAGGACGATAGGATTTGAGGGTGGAGAGGATTGAATTCCAAAAGTATTGTTGAAGTTTTGTTTTGTCAGGAATTTTAATTCGCATTTCATCTAATTCTTTCAAAATCTCACCCCATAAATTAACTTCTTCTACTGCAAATATTGCACCTTTCATTATAACTCCTTATGTATATCTATCTTAGTAGGGATAAAATACTTATTATAGATGAGATTGCCTCCTAGCCATTCATCTGGACTTGAATCCTTGGTGGATAATTCTTCAATGCGTTCTTCTTCGTTTTGTATCTGTGGCAAAACTTCTTTTTCCTCATAGACTCTATAGTTCCATTCTGCCACTCTTTTAAGCTGGATAAGAAAATCTCTATTAAATCGCACTCCACCTTTTGCATTGCCTTCCATTGTGATAAAATTTTCTTTTTTGTTATTCTGTGCAAATGATTGGTTGTCTTTATCTTGTGTTGTTTTTAGTTTTGT
>NZ_NXLQ01000193.1 GCF_003364195.1 Helicobacter didelphidarum
TATCAAAAAGATGTTTTATCTATTCAATTAGGTAATATGTGGGAAAAGGCTTATTATGGTGATGGTTATTTTTTTTATGGCACATATCAAAACCCTTTACGATTAGCACAAGTGATGAATCTCGTTAAAAAGATAAAGCCAGATAGATTTGGTATGTATCCTTATATAGATGAGATATTAGGGGTAGATTGGGTGATGGATTTTAATAGAAATTTTAAGGCAATTGACCCTCAAAGAATAATTATAAATACATTGTATAGTGCGATACAAGAAGGCAAACTCTTAGATCCTAGAGACCCTAGAGCTACCGAGCAAACAAGAATAGAATTTATGCAAGCAATACAAGAAACTATAAAAGAAGAACAGGAAGCTTTCACTCTTTCTGGGTTTCCAAGCGATTGGGAACATGTTAAATGGACACAACAAGAAATAGATTTATACATAGATACAATGCTTCTTATAGCCAAAGTCATGGCAGTAACTCCCCCACAAGGCTATCCTAATGCTCCTACTTACTATATCCCAGAGTATTTAGAAGAACTTTATAGAGAGGGG
>NZ_NXLQ01000194.1 GCF_003364195.1 Helicobacter didelphidarum
AACCTAAAAGATAATAAGCCAAACTCGGAAAAACATAGAGAATTTTTAAAATCTTTAAATACCATAGGGTTAAATAATATTAGGGCTATGTATGAGGGGATAATGAAAGATAAAGAACAACAGAGAGAAAGTAGAAGCAGAAGCAATTCTAATGAAAAATTTGAAATACAAAGTGTTTCTACAAAGAATACCCAAGAAAAACCCCCTAAACTCATAGGTAGATTAGCCACTACTATTGTCATGAAAAATGGCTTATACATAGGATAAAAGGAGATAACATGAGTGAAACATATGAAGTAACACTACCAAATTCTGTTTATTTGAATGTGGATAAAAGAACAAATAAAGTTTATTTTAGTGACGATGGCGATTCTGATGTTGGAAAATACACCAAAGAATATTCCAAAGCTGTTTTGCAAGCCGATAAGATACTAAGAACTTCTCCTTACATAAACTACAAACCCAACTACCTAGACCCTAACTACTACACAGGGCAGAAGTCTCATCTCTCAGAGTTTAAAGCAATCCAAAAGCTTTATTATAAAGACCCTAT
>NZ_NXLQ01000195.1 GCF_003364195.1 Helicobacter didelphidarum
TAGGCTATGATATATGGAGCAATATCCATTATGGCTATATTGGCAAAGCAGTAGGATTTAGTGAAATTGAATTACTTTCAGGGGCTGGAGTGGCACAAGTGGCAAGTAATATAGCAAGAATAAAAAAAGATATACAAGAAACAACAAATAATACAAATGGTTTCTTAAATAATTTATCTAACACTTGGAAAATATTATCAGATTCTAATATTTGTGATTCTGGTAAATATTGTGATGATATACAAGACAATGAATCTATTAGGATTGGAATGAGAATGTTTGATAATAAAATACCTCTAAATGCTTTAGAATTAATACATCTCATTATCAATAATAAGATTCTGCCTGAGACTAAAGCGGTAATAGTGCGATGAAAACAAAAATTAAAAAATCTGCAACAATACTCTTGCAATTATCTATAGCTGTCAGTTTTGCTATATTTTTTCCATTACTAGCAATACTCATCGAATACATAAAAACACCCCATATAGATAATAAATGTATCCCACATGGACGCAATTTCCCAGAATCAGATGCGACATTATTTACT
>NZ_NXLQ01000196.1 GCF_003364195.1 Helicobacter didelphidarum
AATGGATATTGATGGTTGGAGAGATGCAGGTGGTCATACGACTTTATGGAATGGAGCTATAAAGCAGTTTGAAGATTCTATACTCAATCAAACAAATTATTTAAATGGAAACTATGATGTATTAGATTTTCAATTTTGGGAGTTAAAATGAAAAAGTTAATTATCACAATACTCTTAGTTTTTTCTTTATATGCAGAGGAGCAAGATGCAAATTTTATGGATCATTACAGAAAGGTAACAGAATTGGGTTGGCTAGGCTTGTATTATTGTATAGGAGTATATGATGAAGAAGAGATTAAAAAAGAGCTTCATTACTTATCGCTTGACCCCACTAATAGAAAAGTAAAAATAATGGATGCAAAGGCTGCATTTAATGAGTTAAAAGATTATATTGAAAGTGAGAAAAAATTTTATAATATTCACAAAGAAAACCCAGAATTGATAAATTTTAAGGGCTGTATGGGAATGTTTTATTATGGCACTGGTTATGGTTCAGGCTATAATACACAAGTCGAGCGCATAGTGAAAAAATACTGCAAGGAATGT
>NZ_NXLQ01000197.1 GCF_003364195.1 Helicobacter didelphidarum
CAAAATGATAATGATATAATCATCAGTATAGAAAAATCAAATCTCACCATTGATATACAAGAGCTCCTCCCTATCATCAATAATTACACAAAGCAAGATAAGCAAAGCCTAGATGAATACAATATCTTTATAGCATTCTATGGGACAATCCTAAATGGCTCTAAAGAAATAGAATCTAATCCTTTATTCTTTGGGGAATTAGATAATGATGGAGTATTTAATGAATCTAAGCCTATATATTTCTTACAAGGTAATGAAGACTTAAGCAGTGCAGATTCTAATACTATGAATTGCCACGCCGATAAATCGGCTCGCAATGACAAGAATATAGGCACTTCCACCCTCCAAATATTCCTTCACTCCTCTACACTTACAATACTTCATTATTCTCTTATTCATTCAAGCCTACATATCAAGCTAAAATGTAATAGCTCTGAATCTAAAGAGATAGAAGACAAAGAAAAAACACTCTTAGAATCTAAAGCAAAAGATTCTAAAGAGAATAAAGAAAGTATCTCCACTGCATTCCTTTGTCCTGTCC
>NZ_NXLQ01000198.1 GCF_003364195.1 Helicobacter didelphidarum
CCTTTCACAAAAGCTTGTTTATCAAGTAAAGATAAAACACTAGCCAACGACCCTAAGAATGTCTCCCCTACCGATACTCTCTCCCTTCGCACTCAAAACTTTGTTAATCGCTATGAATTAGTCCATCATATCCCAGATATTGCCTCACTAGATACACTCTTAGCATTTCTTACAGGATATAGTGCTACGCTATTTTATGACACAGACAACAAAAACTATATCTTAGCCTTTCGTGGAACAGAGATGTTAGTAAGAGACACTATAAAAACAGATTTATTTGTAGCATTAGGAGTAGGAATAGACCAAATTATAGCAATGGAAACACTTGCAAATAGACTTTTTAAGAGTATTTATATCCACCACAAAGAAAAAGAAAAAGAGAAAGAACTAGATTCCAACAAGCTACCTACTTATAAAACATATAAGGAAATTAAACAACTAATAAAAAACGAGTTACAACAAATCAATGATAATACAAAGGATTCAAATAAAACACAAGACTTTATCACTCTTTTTAAATCTTTAAATATCAAAATCATTG
>NZ_NXLQ01000019.1 GCF_003364195.1 Helicobacter didelphidarum
CTCATGAATGAAACTATACACAAAACTATACACAAATACAAATTTAGCTTATTTTTTAGGGCGTATGAAATAGCGTTAGGTTGGTAGTTTTAAAGGGTTGGGTTGGGTGTTAAGGTTATCATTTGATATAAATTATTAAACTTACTACATATTTTAGAAACAAATCCTAATATAAAATCTGTTCAATATGAAATTAAAAAGACTTATGACACAAACCCTATAATATTTATATTCCAAATTTACACAGAAGTTTCAAGCTGAAATCCGATATTGCAAGATTCTCCTTCAATATTTAAAAAACAATGGGATTTCAAGCTACAAAAATAAATCATAATACTAATATAATTTTTTAGTATTGTATTTGAAATTACAATATATCATTGCCATTTATTAAAAGACGCGTAGCTTGCCTTGCGTTTAAAAGAAATTTAAGTGCAAGGCAAGTAGAAAGCTTTGTGATTTTTTCTTTTATATTAGTATGGAATCCCAAATTAAGAGAATCTTGTTGTGTATTTGCACTACATACCTCATTATATATGGATTGATTTGCAATATTATAGTCAAGTTCAAATATTGCTACATCTGCACTTTTACCTATTTCTAAAACACCATTATTTAACCCCAAAGCTCTTGCGGGATTGCAAGTTATTGCTTGAAGCACCTTAATAGAAAGAATCTCAATATCTATATCTTTACAAGTTGCAAGTTGTGTAAAAAGTGTATAACGTGCCTCATTCAGCAAAGAGACATCTATATTGGAACTTTTACCATCAGTAGCAATAATAATATTGTTACCCATTTTTGCATTTAATAAAAGATTGGAACGTGGGCAAGAAATAATATGATGAGCATCCAAAATTTGTCGTTGCAAAGTATCATCAGCATATAAACAATGTACAAAAAGTGTGCGAACTCCATGAAAAAGTGAAAGAAAATTATCAATCGTAAAGTGTGGCTTTGCATTTTTTATTTGAAAATATGTGTTATAGAAATGCTGAAAATATCCACTTTGCATCGTAAGCCACTCTAATTCTGCTTGTGATTCTAAAAAGTGTGTCGAGACTAAAAGGTTGTATTTTAATGCTAAATCAATAACATATTGTGCAATTTTGGGATTAACAGAATAAGGTGCATGCAAAGCTAATGCTGGGAAAAAAGATTGACTTTTATATGCGAGACTTTTTTCAAGTCTTGTTGAAATACTAATCGCTTGTTTTTCAAAATCTTGTTCAAGTGCACCTAAAACTTCATGACAATATATAACTTTGAGTTTAGAATCTAAAAGTAGCTTTAAATCCAAATCATAACTACTAATTGCACATACACTTCCAACACCATTTTTCTTTTGTGTTTGAATTGCGGATTGGATAGCTTGGACATTATTTTTTAATACTTCCCCACGATTATTCATAACGCTATCAAGCCAAGCTCCAAATCCACCATAATCAAAGCTTGTATCATTTTTACTAAATTCAAAATGAATATGTGCATTAATAAATGCGGGTAAAAGAATATGGTTTTTATAAAATACAAAATCACAATGACAATACTTCTTTTTTAATTCTTCAAAGATTCCCACCTCAATAATATGTTCCTCATCAATCACAACACCACCATTGTAAAATATATCCCAAGCTTGATTGCAAGTCATTACAAAACTCGCTCCAATAATTCTCAAATTTTCCTCCTTACAATTCTTAATCTTTAAGATTCTATCATATTTATTTAGAATTTCATATGCTAATATTTTAAAAATTTTCTTTCTTTATAAAGAATATAAATTTTACCATAATACATGGTAATTCCCTAAAGAAGTATTTATAAAGACATGAAACAATTTTATTCCTTATAAGATAAGACGATATATATTCAATTTTACAACAACCTTAGAAATGGAGATAGGCTATGAAAGAACGACTAGAACTTATGGGACATATTGTGGCTGGGTATCCTAGTATCTCAGCATGTTTGCATGCAGGAAGGGGTATTTTACGCGGTGGAGCAAACTTGTTAGAAGTGCAATTTCCATTTTCTGAAGGAAATGCCGATGGTGTGCTTATACAAGACGCTAGTAATCAAAGCATTAAACATGGTTTTACACCAAAACATGGTTTTACAATCATTGATAATTTGGTGCGTAGCACTTCAAAACATATTCTTGCAATGACTTATGCAAATCTTATTATAAGTTATGGGATTAAAGAATTTGTAGAAACCTTAAAACATCTCGGTGCATACGGACTTATTGTTCCCGATTTTAGTTTTGGGCAAGATGATTTTGGATTGCGTGAATTATGTGTAAAAAACAATATTTATTTTATTGAGTTAATCGCTCCTCTTACACCTAGAAGACGCATTCATGAAATCGCTATGTATACAAATGCACCATTTCTCTATGTTATTACTCGTAATGGATTAACAGGGAATCAAACTCAAATCAATCATGAGGTATTAGAATATATAGAAGAAGTCAATGCAATCTGTGAACTTGCATCAAAAAAAATCATGGTGGGTTTTGGTATCAATAATCCAATTCAGCTCACTTCTTTAGCTAATAAAGTTTATGGTGTTATTGCTGGAAGTTATTTTGTTGATATTATTAATCAAAATTTAGAATCCGAAAACTTATTACCTATCTTACAGGAAGCAACAGAAAAATTATTAAATTATTAATATATTGTGTTATTTTTAGCTAAAATTATAAAAATGCTTAGGGTATTATAAGAAATATGGAATCTTCATAAAATATTAGAATCTTAAGTTTATGTAATTAAACACATCAATCTTGAGATAATGAAAAATACTGAAGAAAATAAACAAGAGCTAACCAAATTTTTATTCTACAATATCTTAATTATTTATATAATCAAAAAGGGGATTTTATGAAATTTAAGACTAATTTTACAACGCATTTTGATACAAATGCTATTCATATTGATGAAGTGCCAAATCTAAGCGGGGAAACAAGCTCTGATGTTGTTAGCCCTATTCATTTTAGTAGCACTTTTGCAAAACCAGACTATGAAAATACTTGCTTAGGACATGGCTACTCACGACTTTCAAATCCTACACGCGAAGTTATTGAATCTAAACTCTCAAGCTTAGAAAATGCTACACATACAATATGCTATGCAAGTGGTCAAGCAGCAGAAACAGCAGTTATCTTAAGTTATCTTAAAAGTGGAGATGAGATTCTCTGTTTTGATGATATTTATGGTGGAACACGTCGATTACTTGCACATGTGTTCGATAATTTTGGAATTATCACACATTTCATTGATATGCGTGAAGCTACTAATTTTGAGAAACATTATAATCCACGAGTAAAAATGATATGGGCTGAAACCCCTACAAATCCCTTTCTAACCTTATGTGATATTGAGCAACTTGCTCTATTTGCAAAAAAACACAAAATTCTTAGTGTGATTGACAATACTTTTGCTACGCCATATATCCAAAAACCTCTTGATTTAGGTATTGATATTGTTGTGCATAGTATGACAAAATATATTAATGGACATAGTGATAGTATCGCAGGGGCGGTATGTCTTAAAGATTCTACACTTTATGAAAGATTACGTTTTGTAAGCAATTCAACAGGTATGGTTCTTTCACCTATGGATTCGTATCTTAACTCACGAGGCATTAAAACTTTAGGGATTCGTATGCAAAAACATTGTGAAAATGCATTTGAGATAGCAAGATTCTTAGAATCTCACAAAAAAGTAGAAAAAGTATTGTATCCGGGCTTAGAAAGTTTTCCCCAACATGCTTTAGCAAAAAAACAAATGAAAAATGGATTTGGTGGCATGGTAAGCGTTTACTTAAAAGCAGATTATGAACAAATGAAATCTTTTGCACAAAATTTGCAAATATTTAATCTAGCAGAATCTTTAGGCGGGGTTGAAAGTCTCTATGGAGCACCATATTTCATGAGTCATGGGAGTGTCTCTCCAGAAATCAAGCAACAAATGAATATTACAAAAAATCTTTTACGTCTCAGTATTGGACTTGAACATATAGATGATCTCAAAAAAGCACTAGACAACGCATTGCATTCTTTGTAGGAATTATAGAGATATTTCTTATAGAGATTATAGATTGATTTTCTAACTATTTGATTATGATATTCTAATAGCAAAATCAAAATTTTTGCAATTGTTGTGCATTACCCTTTTCGTATTGATGCCAAAGATCATAAGCGATAATAGCAACACTATTAGAAAGATTCAAGCAACGGCAGTCTTGTGCCATAGGAATTGTGAGATATTGTCCATTTAAAGATTCATAATATTTGTAAAAATCTGGACTAAAACCTTTCGTTTCATTCCCAAAATAGAGGAAATACTCTTCTACCTTAGAATCTATTAAATTTTGCAAAAAGTAACTTTCTCGTGCTTTTGAACTAAGGGCATAATGTCGTGTCAATGCCATCTCTTTTGTATGTATAGATTCAAAATAAGATTCAAGATTTTTATGTGTATAAAGCTTTAATTTATCCCAATAATCAAGTCCAGCCCGTTTTGTATATTTAGAATCTATATTGAAACCTAAGGGATACACTAAATGAAGAGTAGCATTTAATGCAACACATAAACGGGCAATATTGCCAGTATTTTGAGGAATTTCAGGATGTATCAATACTATATGTTGCTTCATTTTATTCCTTATTTGCATATTTATCTTACTAAAAACTTAAACAATTCTATTGCATCTTCTCCCAATTTTACTATAATGTCAGAAAAAAATAGAATCATTCATTATAGTTAAATCTTTTGATGAAACAACATGATACTAAAATACCAGCATTCAAACACAAATAGATTATGAAATTGCATAGTGTTGTATAAAATTTTTATAGAGTTGTAACGCTTTTAAGGTAAGGCTAGATACTGCTAAATTTTCAATATCACTAAGAGAATAAAATGTAAAAATATGCTTCTCTGATTGCTTTGCATTATTTTTAATTTTATTTTGCAAGAAAGATTCTAGTAAATTAAGAATTGATATATTTATTTTATTATTCCTATAATGCTCAAAATTGCAGAAATATACTTTTACTTCAAGCCGATATTTTGTATATGTATGTTTAAATCTTCCCAAAAAAGAAAGTGTATTGGTGTATTGTATATGAGATTGAGAATCTTGATTAGAAAATTGATAAAATCGATTTTGTTCTTGTTGTATTGATATATTATCAGTTATATAATTCATATTTATAGATGATAAATGTTCCAAAAATAAATTTAATTCATCATCAGAAACTTCTATAAAACCATAGAGATTTTTATAGAGTTTTGCAGATGATTGAAAAAGTGCAAATTCTATTGTTTGTTGATTTCCTCTCCAAGTATTTTTTGAAATCAAAAGGAGATTTATTGTCTTATTTTGATAAGATATTTTTTTAGAATCTCTCAATAATGTTGAGGTATTTTTACCTAAACAAAAACAAAATAACGGACAAATAGAACATTTTGGATTTTGAGGTAAGCAAATCATTGCACCAATATCAATAATTGCTTGATTGTGCTTGAAACTTTCATCAATGTTTAAAATGCGATGCGCTAATGTATTGAGAATTTTTTGTAAAGTTGCATTTTGTTGATTTACATGAATTGCGAAAAGTCTTTTAAGCAATCGAGCTATATTAGAATCTACAAAACTCACACATTGCCCATAACCAAAGCAAGCAATTGCCCCAGCAGTATAGTCTCCTATTCCGGGAAGCTTTCTCAATGCTTTTACTTCATTTGGTAGTGTTGCATTATAGTATTTCAAACATTTTTGAGCTGTTGCATGAAGATTTCTTGCGCGTGAATAGTATCCAAGTCCTTGCCACATTTTCAAAATATTTTCTTCTGTGGAAAGTGCAAGAATAGAGAGTGATGGAAATTTCTTAAGAAATTGAAAATAATAAGATTCTAGAACTCTTTTTGTTTGTGTTTGTTGTAGCATGACTTCACTAACCCAAACACGATATGCCCTTTGAGTTGTAAATTCTTGTATATTGTTTGTTGTTTCTTTCTTTTGATGATTCAAAGAAAATTCTAAATTATGATAATTTTGCTTTTGTGTGAGAATACTTTGAGAAATATCTAAAGATGAAGAAATATTATAGCTTTGTTTATATTCTACACTTTGTGATTCGTGGGCAAGTTGCATTGCGTCATATTCCAGTATATCTTGATAATATTTTGGATTTGTATGCGAATGTACAGATTCTCTCCATGGAAATTTTCTTCCATATTGCTCATACCATTTTAGAATATTATGATGAAAAAGGGCTAAGTCATTGAACACATCATAATTCATGTAAAAATCTCACTTACTTAATTTTTATAATCAAATAAAGAGATTTAAGCACGGCTACAAAGTAAAAATCTCTCATTTTTTTGTTAAAATTATACTATATTTTAAAATAAAATTACTCTTTGGGAGGTATAATGGGTTTTGCTTACGAATGTATGAGTGCCAATATGCACACACCGCTTGCACTTTATAAAGGATTAAACGCACGTTTTTTATTAGAATCTGCTTCGTTGGAGAGTGGTAGGGGACGCTATTCTATCATTGTGCGAAAAATTAATTTTTCACTTATAAAAAATATTATAGATTCTGAAGTTTCATATATTTTTAATTTAGAACTTGATAATATTGCAGAGCAATATAATCTTACAAATCTTACACAATACAAAAAACTACCAAAAGTTTTACAAACTATCATTCCAAACATGCAACAAATACAAGAAGATTATAAGCTTGATTTTCTCTCTCTTGCAGAAAAGCTGCGTGAGTGTTATCCACAGATTCCTCAAGAACTTTCAAATATTCCATTACCTTTGGGAGGATTGGGGTATATTGGATATGAATTTTTCAGTGAATGCGAACATATTACTTTTTCAAAACCAATGCTCTATAATGCACCTGAAGCTTTACTTGTTTTCCCGCAAGAATGTATTGTTTTTGATCATTTTTATGACGAAATGTATCTTGTTGTAAGTGGCTATCATGGACATGATTTTTCAGTAAAAGATAGATTAGAATCTTTAAAGTTAGAAATACAAAAAATTGGTAATATCAAAACTATAAAAATTATTGAATCAGATTCTCTTCCTAATCATAATCATTCACTTTTAGAGAATAACCATGACAATAGAATGTCTGAAAGAGATTGTCAAGACACAATTCAAGATAGTATTATGACATCTGAAATTATTTATGAAGATTCGCAAGAATGGTATGAAAAACATGTTGAAATTATTCGTGATGAAATATATAAAGGCACTTTTTTACAATGTGTTTTAAGTTGCTCCATCGTCATTAAAAGTAATCTTAACCCACTCTTTTTTTATGAAACTTTGCGTCGCAATAATCCAAGTCCATATATGTATTATCTTGATTTTGGACAATTTAAAATTATTGGAGCAAGTCCTGAGGTTATGTTGCAATGTAAGCAAAATATACAAATTGTGCGACCTATTGCAGGAACAAGAAAACGTGGCAAGACATTGCAAGAAGATGAAAGTCTCGCACAAGAATTACTACATGATGCAAAAGAAAATGCAGAACATCTTATGCTTGTTGATTTAGGACGCAATGACATTGGGAAAAATGCAAAGATCGGTAGCGTTTCTCTTCATGCATTTCGCATTATTGAGAAGTATTCTAGTGTTATGCATATTGTATCTGAAGTGCGTGGTGAAATTGCTGAGGACAAAAGTGTAAAGGACTGCTTGAAATCCTGCTTCCCAGCTGGAACAATCAGTGGTGCTCCAAAAATAGAGGCTATCAACAAGCTCAATGAATATGAAACACATGGTAGAGGGATTTACTCAGGTGCTATCTTGTATTTTACAAGAAATGGGGATCTAGACTCTGCGATTACTTTGCGTTCAGCAGTTTTTCAAGATGGAAATTATTATTTGCAGGCTGGAGCAGGAATCGTAATAGATTCTAATCCTTATCAAGAATATCTTGAGACTTGTAATAAAATGAAAGCACTTTATGATATTTTAATGCAAGATGATATAAACAGTTAAAAGATGAAAATTATATATTTTATAATCTAAAAATAAGATTATTGCAATATAAACATTATTTGGATTAGAATACCGATTAACTCTAGTTTATATTTCTTACAAATCATACAATGATAGTAAAAGAAAATTTAGAATGTAAAAGGTAGAAGAAATTTGATATGATTGCTATGGAACATTGATGTCATAGAATTTTATACTTTAACACTCACCTATATTGCTACAAGAATTTTTTATTTTTTTTAATCTTATTCTTCTGTAAATAAATTAAAGATTCTTTTGATTGATTTTTATACTCAAGATTTTATCTCCTGGAAATCTCAATGCCTGCTATTCACAAGGGAGTATTTCTCTTGAATATTATTTATTACTTCTCAAAGAGAGTTTTTATTGCTAAAATGTGTTCATATTTTTAAAATCTTTTGTGAAACTAGGTTAGATTCTAAGCTCATTGCATTCAATAGATTTAATTATGCTAACATGGGTGGACGCATGGTGTATCTTTTTATACAAATAGATTCTATGATAAGAACAAGGGGATATAGAGTTTAACCTTAAGCAATATATTTACAGATCCAAAGAATATCTTTGGGATTGATTGAAGCAAACTAAAGAAGAAGTAGAATCTAAGTCCTAAATAATAAACATTAACATACAACAAACACTATACAAATCTAAAACCACAATACAGAAAATATCACTCAAACAAATAAGCACACTATATCTTTTCCCGTAAATTCATGTAGCTCTGTATAGCTAAATTGAAAATCTACCACACCCATTACATAGAGATTATCGAGAATTTTGCACTATTTTACATATTCTTTTGGGTAAAATCTACAAAATATATCTTAACATCAAAATTATTTCAAAATCATATATGGAACACCCTGAACACCCGCCATGAAAGCAGAATCTGACATGAGTTTAGCTTTTTCCTCATTTCCATTTTGTGGCATATAATCTCGTGTAAAAATCTTTTTCAAAAGGGCAATCTTTTGTTCTCTTGTCTTTGCATTTGGTAATTCAGCATAGAATCCTGCAGCTCGTTTGGAAGCTTTTTCACCCAATATCCCAACAATTAAAATTTCAATATTTCCCCTTTTTAAATAGGTATCAAGTTGATGAATTTCATTAACGCAATAGGGACAGGTTGTATCTAAAACCATATAAGTTGTATTTTTTGTAGATGTCATTGCGGGTATTTTTAAAATCGAATCTGGATATTTTTTAAATACCGCCAACACACTTTTTTCTTTCATATCATGATTGTAACGATTAACATTATCAAGGGCAATTTTTAATGGACTATTTGTAGCATTCCCAACACCTATATTAAGGGGAACAATATACGTTCCCTCTTTGTTGGAGATCAGAGCCAATCTCTCGCCATTTGGAGATTCTACTATTACAAACGATGCATCTTTTAAGGAATCCGTTGCGTTACTTACAACCTTAAAATCTGTATTTGTTTGTTCTTTTAAAAGTTTTTGTATAGCAACATCGTTACTTGCTGCAAACACTATATTTGTTAAAATACTACTTGCTAATACACTCATTATGCTAAAATCAAGACCTTTTTTCACTTATTATCCTTTCATTATATCATATTGGAATGACAATTTTTTGAGCTAAAATTACAAGATAATAGCAAAAGTTTGAGAATAATTGGGAATCTTGTGGTAATTCTAAAGAATTAAAAATAAATAAAATATCGAAAAGAATATTATAATTTTCTATTACTCCTGTTTGTCTTCATTTTTGTTATCATTTCTACGCAATGTTCTTAAAATTTGTTCTTGAAATATGCGAGATTCTAAACTAATTTCGAAAGCCTGTTGTGCAAGCTTACTACGCATAATACAATAACGAACTAAAGCCATTAAAAAAAGAAAAAAAGAAAATACAGAAATAGCAAATAAAATACCTAAAAAGAAATCTGGAGAAATCAAAAAGACTAATGCCGCAGCAAATATTGCAACACCAAATAGAAATCCATAAAAAAACTCCATTAGAGAAATGAAGCGTCTAAATTCAGTTTTATTCATAACTTTTCTTAATTTACAATTAATGCTCTTCTTCCAATAGCACAGCACTTCCTAAATATACATAAGTAAGTATCATAAAGACAAATGCTTGTAAAATAGCCATAAACATTAATATACCAAAAGGTAAAAGTGGCACAATCCAAGGAACAAGTTTCAACATAACAAGCAAGAACATATCATCACCACGAATATTCCCAAACAAACGAAATGAGAGTGAAATAATACGCGAAAAATGTGAGATAATCTCAATGGGAAATAACAATGGGGCTAATATTTTAATAGGTCCAGCAAAATGCCCAAAATATTTTGCTACACCATTTGCACGTATGCCTTCAAAGTGATAATAGACAAATACAATGAGTGCTAACACAATTGTAAAACTTATACTTGCAGTTGGTGCTTCAAAACCTGGTATCATACCAATAACATTACAGTAAAATACCAAAATGGCAATGCTTCCAGCCAACGGAAAATATTTGCGTGCAAGTTTATCGCCTAAAGAATCTTTACCAATATATAATATACCACCAATAATCCATTCATAAAAATTCTGTAATCCTGTTGGAACAGCTTGCAATTTACGAACAGCGAACATACTAACAGCAACGGTTATAAAAGCACATACAATGGTATAAAAAGCGGTAATAAAAGAGTGATCTGTGCTAATCAGCCCAGCAAATGTAAAAAGTCGATCTTCCATAATTTTGTTCCTTTTTTAACAGAAATAATTTTTATCTTACCATAAAAACTCTTAAATTTAGCTAAAAATTTTAAAGATTATAACTTTAAACTTCAATATATTAATGTTATATTTTAATTCTAACCACAATTAATCGAGAATCTTAACTTTATATCTTTTAAAATCTTTACATATCTTACATTTTTTCTTAAAACTTCGCTATAATTTTTCAAAAAAATGAAGGAACATCTATGCAAACAGATTCACTTATTACGCAAGCTGAAGATTCTCTTTTAGGGATTTATGCACGTTGGCAAATAATCCTTGATTATGGCAAAGGTGTTTGGCTTTATGATAAGGAAGGGAAAGAATATTTAGACTTTGGGGCAGGTATTGCCGTATGTGGATTAGGATATGGACATGAAAAATTAAATAATATATTAAAACAACAGATTGATAAAATCATACATACTTCAAACCTTTATTATAACGAACCTGCTATCTTAGCCGCAGAAAAGTTGCGTCAAGCAAGCAAGATGGATAAAATATTTTTTACAAATTCTGGAACAGAAGCAAATGAAGGTATTATAAAAGTTGCAAAAAAATACGCATTTTTACGCGATAAGCACAATAAACATAATATCATTGCATTTCATAATTCTTTTCATGGTAGAAGTCTTGGTGCACTTTCGATTACAGGTAACGCAACATATCGTGATCCTTTTAAACCACTCCTTGAAGGCATACGATTTGTGGATTTTAATGATATTACAAGCGTTGAACAAAATATAGATTCAGAAACTTGTGCCATAATATTAGAAACAATACAAGGTGAAGGTGGAATAACTCCCGCAAACAAAGATTTTTTAAGAAAATTGCGTCACATCTGTGATGAACAAGATATTTTATTGATTTTTGATGAAATACAATGTGGTATGGGCAGAACAGGTAAGATGTTTGCGTGGGAACATTATGGAATTATGCCCGATGTTTTTAGTAGTGCAAAGGCTCTTGGTTGTGGAGTGCCTGTGGGTGCATTTGGAGTAAATGAAAAGGTTTCAAATGCTTCTCTCATGAAAGGAGATCATGGGACAACATACGGTGGAAATCCTCTAGTATGTGCAGGCGTAAGTGCTGTTTTTGATATTTTTAAAGAAGAAAAAATCGTTGAAAACGCAAATGAAATGGGAGAATATCTTGCAAATAGGCTAGATTCTCTAGTAGAAAAATATAAAGTTTTGATGAAGCGACAAGGGATTGGACTTTTGCAAGGCATATGGATAGAAGAACCAAATGTCAATAATCAAGATTCTGATATAGAATCTGGTGGTATACAAAACACAAAAATCATTCAAAAAGCTTTGGAAAACGGATTGATTATCTTGGCAGCTGGAGGAAATAGCTTACGTTTTACACCACCTCTTATTGTTACAAAGCAGGATATTGATACCATGATTGCAAGACTTGAAAAGACCTTAGTAGATTTAAAATTAAGTTAATAATTTACAGAAAACAGATATTGCAAGAATCTTTAGTATATTTTAATCTATGCTTTTTCCCATTCTGTTATTCCGCCTGGTTTATCCATAAGTATAATGCCATGCTGTTCTAATTCTTGTCGCAAAGAATCAGCAAGAGTAAAATCCTTATTTTGCTTTGCCTCCAAACGCTTTGTAATATGAGATTCTATGTATTGCCTTTCCTCTTCATTTACCCCAAGCTGAAAATATTCTGTATAACTAAGCATACCAAGCCCCAAAGTAAAGTCAATGATTTCTAAGGTTGCCCTTACCTTACTTTTATATATTTTGTCTTTCGGGTTTGAATCAAGATATTCATTTGTTTCTTTTACAAATTCTTCAACTACACTTAAAGCAAGCGAAATATTTAAATCGTCATGTAACGATATAAAAAAGTCTTTTATAAAATCCTGATGAGATTCTTTTTGTAAAGATTCTAAAGCATTTTTAATGTATAGCCACTCCTCTTCTTTACTTTTAGAACCTGCATGTGTCTGTATAAAATGGTGTATCGCAGAGTAGTTTATTCGCTTTTTTAGACGATAAATTTTGTCAAGTCGCTTTTTTGATACAAGTAAATCTTCTTCATTAAAATTCAAAGGGGCACGATAATGTGTTCCCAATAAATAGTTGCGTAAAATTTCTCCATGATATACTTTGAGTGCATCTTTCATGAAAAAACTATTACCTAAACTTTTACTCATTTTTTCACCATTAATATTCACAAAACCATTATGCATCCAATATTTTGCAATTTCTTTTCCCGTGTATGTCCGTGTTTGACTTGCTTCGTTCTCATGATGTGGGAAAAACAAGTCAGCTCCACCAGCATGAATATCAATACAATATTTACACTCATCATATTCTTCCCCCTTATATGCCAATACAGAATCTATCATTGCACTACATTCAATATGCCAACCCGGACGCCCCTTTCCAAGTATACTATCATATCCAACATCATCTTTCCCTTTATATGCTTTCCACAATACGAAATCTCGCGAATCTTTTTTTCCCTCTTCGATTTCAATACGATGAATAGAATCTTTATCATTAAAATGTTTACTTAAAGAGCCATATTTTGAATCTTTTGCAACTTCAAGGCAAATATCACCATTTGGTAATCTATATGCAATCTCTTTGTAGAGTAAATCTTGGATAAAAGTACACATAGATTCTAAAAATTCTGTTGCCTTTGGTTCAAATGTTGCACGACGAACATTGATTGCTTCCATATCATTAAGATAACTCACAATATAATGACTTGCTAAATTATTTATAGGTGTGTGGGTTTGCAAAGATTTTTGTATCAATTTATCATCAATATCAGTAAAATTTTTTGCCATTATGACTTTCATGCCCTGTGTTTCCAAAAAACGAGCTAATAAATCAAAACTAAGTGCACTTCTTGCATGTCCCAAATGTGCCTCATCATATACGGTTGGACCACAAATATATACTCTTACCTCATTTGGTTTAATTGGGATTAATTCAACTTTTTCTTTTAATACTGAATCATAGATTTTCATTCTTTTTACCTTTATCAATAAATGAAATGTATTACAACTTTTTATTTTTAAAATTTTCTTAGTTTTAGAATAGCTCTTGCACTCTTTATCTTTGGTATATTTTAAAGAAGATTTTAATTCTAAGCACTTTTTATAAATTGCTTTACAATAGAAACATTCAACAAAATTTAGATTCTATAATTATATCAATTTTTAGAACTTCAATTTCGAACCATGAAATTTTATATGTTGCTATTTGTGAAGTATCTTAATTTTAGATTTGTTCTTAAAAAGCATTAAATATTATTTATTTAATGCTAAAAAAGCATTGAAAAAGTTTTATTAATACAAATGTAACAAATGAAGCACCACATAATAATAACATATATTTTGTATGTGAAATTATAACAAAAAAATTATAAACACCAAATTCTTTAATATTGAAAAATAAGAGAGCAAAACCACCAATGCTACCAAACAATGCCATAAAACAATAACGCAACTCCCATATAATACCACTTTGAATCTCAAAATAATAGATAGAGAGAATAAAAATAGCTGATAACATTACACCTATAAAAAGTGCAATAACTGAAATCTTTGCAGCTTTTGCTTGTTTTTTATGCGAATACAGCCAAAGGGAAAATATTCTTGCTAAACCAAACGGAATGAGTCCAATCATATACCCTACAAAAGCATAACCGACCATAATTGTATCTTTGTGCGTAAAGTTTCCTCGTTCAAAAAGTAACCAAATGATTTCATTTCGCAACATAATGCCCCCAATTGTGCAAATACTAAGGGTAATAAGCAAAAACCAAAAAGCAGCTTTAAGAGCATGGAGAGCATTTTGTGTATCTCTAACTTTGATTGCCTTAGCTACCATAGGAAATAATGCACTAGAGATTGCTATGGCAAAAAGTGCTAATGGAAGCTGAAAAATACGATTAGCAAAATTAAGCACACTTACGCCACCTTCAGAATCTGGCAATAATGTAACAAGACTAGAATCAATAATTGCAATAATTTGTGCACTGGAAGCTCCAAGCATAGCAGGTAAGAATGCTGTAAAAAAAGCTTTAATATCGCGTAATAATAAAAGAATCCGAATTTTTGCTTTTTGGGCATTATTGAATCTTGTTATATTTTTGTGCTGCAAATCTGAATCCCCTTGTGGGGCTGTTTGCATCTTTTTTGTAACATATTTTGTTTGGTAGTTTGTAGTTGTGTGATGTAGTATATTGCCAGATTCTTGAGTATTGATATTTTTGCATTTTTCTTGAGATGTAAAATTTACAAAGTAAATACCAAATGGTAAGATTCTGAATATTGCTCCCGAGTTATACCACCATTTCTTTAAGTGTTTATAGCCAACATATTGCAAGAGCCATATTTTTGATGTGTAGAGAGGATAAAAATGAATAAAAATCTGTGCTATACCACCGATTAATACACTATAACTTAAAATATATACAATGTCTAGCAAATCTTTATCCGTTCCTTTTGCATATACCATACCACCAATCATAGCAAGATTGAGCAATACCGTATTATATGCATTAACCCAAAAAATATTTTTATATTGTAAAAGGGTGCTAAGATATGTAACAACAAAAATTAAAATGAGATACCAAAAATGGATTCTCACAAGAGGTGTAGCAAGCAAGATTCTATCTTCATTAAACCCAAGTGCTAAAAGCTTTGTTATAAAAGGTGCAAACCACATAACAAGACCACTTAAAATAGTTAAAAGAAAGAGAAAAATAAAGAAAATACTTATGCTGAAAGCTCCTTTATTGCGTGCACTTAATAAGAATGGTAAAAAACTTTGCACAAAAGCCCCCTCACTGACTACTCGACGAAACATATTGGGAAATTTAAATGCGATAAAAAATATATCACTATAAATACTTGTACCAAGTAATGAGGCTTGTAAAGCATCGCGGATAAAGCCAAATATACGAGAACATAAAATTCCAAAAGCATTGGTAAAAAAGAATTTTTTTAATTTATTTTGAGTCTGTTTTTTGCCATTTTCTGTCTTTTTATTGTTCGATTGCGAATCTTTTTTGGACATTTAATACTCTTTAAATCAAAAATATAGTAAAATATGCTATCAGTTGGTTTGAGATGAAATATTTTAACAAACAATATTTGAGATTGAGGATATAAGAATGACTTTTTTTCAAAAAAAGAAGCTTAAAGGGGTCAAAAATTGGACGAAGCAGTTAATGGAATTTTGCACAAAAGCCAATTTAAATCTAGGTGAATGTAACATACATGTTGAGACAGTGCATACTTTTCTTAAAAAAGATGATAAAGAACTTGATGCAAATTTTTTCAAAGAGGCTTATAATCAAACTTCTGATGAGATCTATCAAACTTTTGATGTTGAAATTGAGCCAAAAGAGTTTGATTTTTCTAAAGTAAGCTTTTCTTTTAGTTATCGACGCTTAGAAGCTACTATGACTTTAGAAGAAGGTTTGTTAATAGATTCTCATGAAAATTATATCCCACAATTCGTGGATTATATTATTGGATTTTTAATCCAAAAAGAAACCATTATTACGAGTACAGAACAAATTAAACTACGATTAGAAAAAATTTTACATGAAAATTTTAAACCACCTTGTATGGTTATGGAGGCAAAACACTTCACTTTCTTGCGTGCAAAAGCCTCATTGAAAAATAAAGGTTTTACCAATCTTTTAGAAGAAAAGTGGTGCAAAGAAAATAATAAACCGGCATTCCAAAATGCTCTATATGCGGTATCAGATGGTGATCATATTGGTTTCTACCTAAAAGATTCTATAACGACTTCAGGCAGAAACCTTCGTGGTGAATTCATTGATATGCGTAATCTACATTTAAATACGCCAAAACATAATGGTAAGCAAGATATGCATGAATCTGAAAGTGGGACATTTAGTTACAAGTCTCCTCCAGAAGCTGGAGCCGGTATTAAGAAAACAGAGGAAGGACAAGTTGTAAAATATGAAGCTCAAGGAAATGGGATTATTGAATTTGCAGAATCAGGATTGAGACTTATTGATATTGGAACTTTCCAGCAAGTTAGCAAGACAAATTGTATTCTTGGGGGAGTAGAAAAAGGTGTAGAAGTTGATATTGATTGTCCAGATAAATCTAAAGACGCCGTGCAGACTGGTGCAGCTATAGAAGCGGAAGTAGTCAATATTAAAGGAACAGTTGGTGAAAAAGTTGTAATTAAAGCAAAAAAACTTACTATTAATGGGCAAACTCATCAAAGTGCAATATTGTATGCAGAGGAGGCAAATATTAATATTCATAAGGGAGTACTTTATACAAGTGAAGCGGATATTGACAAATTAGAAGGCGGGAAGGTTTATGGTAGCAACATCAATATACTTGATGCACAGGGAGCAAAGGTTGTTGGTAATCAAATTGTGATTTCTAAACTCCATTCAAATACTGATATAAAATTTTGTGAAAAACTTCACCTAAAAGCTATACATGGAAATGATAATAAAGTAAGTTTTGATGTATTTGCAGATTTTGATAAACGAGAGAAACTCTCGACAATTATTGCACTTGATGTTTTGTTAAAAAGTAATATTAATGCCCGTGTTTCATTTTGCAAGGCTTTAGCAGATAAATTACATCAAATAAAGCCTGTTATTGAAAATCTTAAACCTGTTATTGAAAGAAGCAAAAAAGAAGGCTTTGAGCTTGATCCTGAAACAAAGAAAACATTCGGATTCTATGTCTTATTATTAAGACAAATTAAAGAACAAAAAGATATAGCAACACAATTGCAGAATATTCGCACAGCAAATACACAAAGTGGGAGGCATATAGAGCAGACACTCATGGAAGCAAAAATTACCACAGAATCAAGTTGGAAAGATAATAATCAGATTATTCTTACTCATAGATTTCCACCTTCTACACAAAAAATCTTTACGCAAGATTCTGATATGTTTGAAATTGTAATAGACGATCAAGGAAATTTAGATAAAATTCAGCAATAATTTCCATTTAATATTTTTTAAACTTTTATTAATCGATATTTCAAATGTTCAACTTTTATTCTAGTTTAAATAAACAAATTATTGTATTTTTTATATTATTTTATTGTAAGATATTGTTTTATAAAAATGATGAAATGAAAGATTTGTGATTATAATGAAGTTTTATTTTTTACTCTTACAGTTATAATTATAAAAAAAATAATATTATAATTTTATTCTTAAATTTTAATAATAATTTTTGTTAAGTGAAATAATTATGAAAATGATTAAATAAAATTTCACGATAAAGAATTGATATAACATATATTCAGAAAAATATGATATAATATCAAGAAAAGTTTAGGAGTTTCGATGACACAAGAAGAATTAGATTCTATGATGGCACAAGGTGTTCCTTCCAAGCTTGGTTCAGAAATTGTAGATTCAGCATCAGAAACCAAAGAAGAAATTAAAGCCGAATTTGTTGATCCCAATACTTTTAAGCCGGAGGCAAATAAAAAATGGCCCCCTCCACCACCGACAGAGGAGCATAAAGTAGTCCATCAACTTGATGATGTAACCAGAGATTCTGAAGTAAAAATGACCGAAGTATTCGACCAAATCGATGCGATTGGGACGGCAGTCACAAAAATAGAGAAAGATTCCAAAAAAATAAAAGATTATCTTAAAACGCAAGAAGAAATGCTTATTATGCTTGTTGAAAGCTTTCCTAAAATCAAAGCCTTTGGAGCTTCATTAGAGCAAACAAAAGAAATTCAAAAAACTATTGATACAATTAAAAATCATGCCATAGATTGCAATGATGCATGTATGCAGGCTATGGACATTATGCAATATCAAGATATTCATAGACAAAAAATTGAGCGTGTTATCAATGTTATGCGTGCATTAAGTCAATACATGAATTCGTTGTTTGAAGGGAGAGGTGATGATTCTAAACGTGTTGCATCTGCAACCTATATTGCCGGTGATAATCATGATGAAGTTGCAACAGATAATGATATTGAAGCACTTATCGCATCGTTTGGGCAAAAATAGTATATGACTATAATTACCTTATTTCAAGAATCATTACATCTTCTGTAATGATTTAAAACAACAATTAATGATTTTTGAATATCTACCAATTAATCCCAACCAAGATAAAAAAAATTTACAAGAAATTATAAATTTTTTACCAGTTTCTAAAATTCTTATTCCTTCTAATCCCGTTTCTAAAGTTTATCCAAGTCCTTTTGTTGCAGTTGCTTATCTACAATCACTTCAATGTTTTTCTCAATATGATTTTATTCCCACAATTAAGACAAGTATTCACACTTTAGAATCTCTTGAAAGTGCATTTTTATCACTTCAGTATCTTGATATTAAGAATGTTGCAATCATTAGTGGTGATTTGGGACAATATTCAAGTGGAGTGGATACAATACAAGCACTTAAAATACTAAGACATTTGCAAAGAAAAAATAAATATTGTTATAAACCAAATATATTTTGTGCTTTAGAATCTAGCATTTCATTGCAGTCTTTAGAATCTTTTCAATCAAAGATTCTCTATGGTGTTCATAATTTTATTACTCAACCTTTTTATGAAATTACCTCGCCCATTTCTCATAAATATTCTATGGCATCATCACAGAATGTTAAAGAGTTACTAAGTATTGTTGATCAAAGAAATGGAAACTTGCAACTACCTTATAATGATTTTTTAGATTTTTATAAACATCAAATTAATATTTTGGAAAAAAATATTCAAAAAGATAGCACAAACCAAATTGCATCAATCATTGGACAAGATTTAAAAGATGAGGAATTATTATATCTTGCACACAATCAATTATCTGCTAAATCAATACGCTTTTATTGTGGATTTTTTCCTTTGGCTTCATATACGCAAGCATACAACATTCAACAAAAGAATCTGGGTATTCTCTTGCCATCTCAATATATAAAAAAATTAAAAGATAACCCATTTGAAGCTAATTTTGAGGTATTTTATAATCTTAAAGAGTATGATATAAGTATTGGGTATATAAATTTTAGCGATATACAAAATTTTCTAGAATTCTTGCAAACAAAGAATAAATAACTTTTATGAAAAATAAATACCACCACTTTAAAGTTAGCTTTAAAGTGCTACTTGTTCATCAGATTCTATCTTTATGGCATAAATATGGCTTGTTGAGATTGCAAAGATATACTTAACTCTTTGTTTATTGTGCTTCGATATTTTTTGCTAAATCATGTTGAATACGCAAAATTTGATTGATGATCTCTGGAGAACCTCTTAAAAGAGTGTGCAATTCAAGAAAATAAACTTTATTCTCTTGAATTGCCTTAAGAAATTTAAAGGATTGATTTGCTTTTACAAGTTCATCTCTATCCTTTATTCTAAGACCATAAAATATAATATCGGGATTTTTTCCTACAAGAAATTCTGCACTCAAAATAGGTCTTTCACCAACAATATCTTTTGCTATATTTTCTACCCCAATGGTTTCTAAAATATCACTCGGTAAGGTATCTCCACCAAATACCATAAGTGGTGTGCTACTATAAATAAATACCCCTTTTTGATTCACTGGATTTGCCCTAATCTCCTCAATCTTACTCATAAAATCTTGTGCTACTTTTTTTGCTTCATATTCTTTATTAGTAAGTTTTCCGAGCGTGAGAATATTCTTATAAATATCTTTCAAGGTTGATACGGGTAATTGTAAAGTCTCAATTTTATATCTTTCAAGTTGGTCTTTTAATCCTATGCTATAAGAAGTCAAGATAACTCTTTTTGGTTTTAAGCTAATAATTTTTTCAAGATTTGGATTTGTGAAAGTTCCTATTTTATCGAGTTTATTTGTTTTTTCAATAGGCTTAATATTTTTCATCTCTGGAATCGCGACAATTTCATCTTCAGCTCCAATCATATAAAGTATTTCAATAGCTGCAGGATCAAGCACAACCATACTTTTTTTTGCATATCCAAGAGAACATAATAGAATAATCACAAGAAATAATTTTTGCATAATTTCTCCTCTAAATTTTTATAATAAGAACTGATATTATATTATAGAAAATTAAACACGAACATTTTACGACACCAATTTTCACAAAAGTTAGTAGTTCTCTTCATAATCTTAACAATATTTTGGCAACATAGAATCATAGCTGATTGGTGGCACACTTTTTAGATTTATGAGTTATATGTAAATATCTAATAGAATCTATATAGAAAGAAATAATATGGGTTTTCAAAATAATCATCACACAATCTCTGCACCAATAAAAGCAACGAGATTTCTCTCTCAACTTGGATATAGTAATGCACAAGCACAAAAAATTCTTGATAAAAAACGTCTTATGCAAAATGGTAAAGCCATACAAAAATCAAGCATACTTGAAACTGGGGAAGTAAATCTGCTTGAGTTTTACCCTGTCGATTTAGGATTAAAACCAATATATGTATATGATTTCTCATTGCAATATGATATAAATTTAGATAATATAGCTTACACATCTTTAGAACATAAGTCATTTGTTAAACAATCTTGCGGTATTCATGCACCAACTCCTCCACAAGATTATGGCAAGAAAGGACAACCCAAAGATTTACGATTCTGTGTTATGAATAAACCTGCTAAAATTCTTACTCATCCAAAAAACCTTAGTCAATCTCTTAGTTTGCTTGATAATTTGCGTTTTTCTTTTGGTGCAGAATCTAATCCATGTCATAGACTCGATTATGAAACAAGTGGGCTTGTTATTTGTAGTATCGATAAGGAAAGTGAAATTTTTCTAAAAAACCTCTTTTTATCGCGTAAAATAAAAAAAAGTTATCTTGCTGTTGTGCAAGGAAGTATTGCTAATCCTCTTTTAATAGAATCTGAAATTATTTTTCCGCAGGATTTTGGTAATCTTTGCATACAAGGACAAGCTAAACATATCCATATAACTTCACTCCAAACCGATGAAATTATTCCGACTATTTCACATATTCAATCTTTACATATTCCCGCCAATAAAGCTTATAGCGTTCTTATGCCATTAAAGAATCTTTCTAGCCAAAAAGAATTGTCTCAATTTTTACAACAAAATTCTATCAAAAAGATTTTTCAACCTCATTTTAACTCAAAGAATTATTGCTACTCATATATCAAGCATATTCAGACAATACGCAAGAAAATTTTATATTATTCAAATATAAAAGAACAGAAGGTAATAAATAAATATACTAAAAATAAGAGAAATTCTCTACAAATAGCTAAAACCATAGAATTCTTAAAGGATTTAAGAATTAATCATGATTTCAGAATTTCATCACTTGACATGTCATTTAGAAAATATAAGATTCCAATATATAATATTTTAAAAACAAGAAACACCAGTTGTTTTGATGACAGTAGATTTCCTTATTATAATAAAGGGTGTTACACATCTTTACCTTTAAATACCTTTACATCTTTTCTTTCTTATTATACACAATGTAGGCAATCGTATTCTTTTATTGTGAGAGTATTGGAAAATTATTTATCCTTTGTTTATAGTTTGAAGAAAAAAGATTGTTATAAAAATCCAATTTTTTATAACAAAACCAAAAAAAAGACAGATAAATCCCATACCACATATTCATTTGTAAAGCTTTTTCCAATAACGGGTAGAACACATCAATTGCGTATCCATACTGCATGTTTACGACATGCGATTGTGGGCGATACGCTTTATGGAAGAGAAGATTATATTGCAAACTTTTTTCTTGATATACAGAGTGAAAAATATATAAAAAAAGATTTTTTAGGCCTTTATAATTTCCTCTCTTATAATATTAATATTGTAAAAAAATCTCATATTATACCTTTGTCTTATTTGTTCCACTATCAGATTGTTGTGGTAAAAAGATATATCTCTTTTATATTAAGTGATGATATTAGCCCTTGTTTTGCTTCCATTAAGAATATTGGTAAATTAAATCTCAAAGATTTTAAGACAAATGATAGGGAAAGGAATATTACTCAAATTATTTCTAAACAATTAGATCGCTTTAGGCAAAATTCTTATAATTTTAACAATATATTAAATTATTTCAACAAAAAAACTTCGAAAGATTTTTCACTCTCTTCTAGCAATTTTTTAGATAGTGCTACAAAGTTATCACAAATCATCAAGACGAAAAAATCCAAAAATATTCACTTGCAATTAAAGCATAGAAATTTACATTTTTATAACCACAAAATAAAAAAGGAAGATAATACTTACACAAAAACTCTCTTCCGTGATAACGAGTTTGGCAATTTTATTTCCTTTCTTTGTTTTCTTCAAGCCCTACCAACCTTACAAGATGATATAATTCGCTTTATGCGTGTTTATTTTTGTGGTCATGATCGATTGCTGTTGCATTCCCATCAAATTGAGTTTCTTAGTTACCATTTTAAAACGCCAACAAAATAAAAAATATTGCAATAAATCATTATTTGATACTAAGATTTTATAAAATACAATATGTAGTGAGCTTTAAATTTAAATAATTCATTACAAAATCCTAATTGAATGAACATATAAGTTTTATCAAATTGAGCAATTACCTAAAGTTACCAATGAACGGTAATAAGATTATTTTTAACCACTATTCTGAAATACGAGAAAAAACATAGAAAAAGCCAACAATAAAAATACCAAATAACTTTTAAAAAAACAGTAAAATCACTGCTATTTTGTTATAATGGTAAGTTTTACTTTTTGGTAAAAGATTCCGCAAATTTCATAATAAGGGAAAATATGGATATTTTAAGTAATGCGGTTGTAGTATCCGTGTGTGTAATGGCAATACTTTGTATTCTGCGTTTAAATGTTTTATTATCGATCATTATTGCAGCTTTATGTGCGGGGCTTTTATCACCAAACCTTGTGCAAAATTATCAAAATAATCAAGAGTTACAAACAAAAGAACAAGATTCTAAAAACAATACAAATAGAGATAATTCCCATACACAACAAGATGTGAAGCAACAAAATATTCTTGAAACCATCACAATCACAGGACAAATCCTTATTGATGGGATGGCAGGTAATCTCAATGTTGCACTTAGCTATATACTTTTAGGAGCAATTGCAATTGCAATTGCTCAGAGCAATCTCATGATGTTCCTTGTAAATGCTATTGCGAAAAGTATCAGTAATAAAAAAATTCTTTTGATATTAAGTATTGGATTTTTCGCATGTTTTTCACAAAATCTTATTCCAGTGCATATTGCTTTTATTCCTATCCTTATTCCACCACTTCTTGGTCTTATGAATAAATTAAAAATTGATCGTAGAGCCGTTGCATGTGCTCTCACATTTGGTTTGCAAGCACCCTATATTAGCTTTGGTGTTGGTTACGGATTAATTTTTTACACGGTAATGAAAGATCAAATCAATGCAAATGGTATGTCAGTAGATATTCAAGATATTGCTGGCGTAATGTGGATAGGTGGTGTTGCTATGATTTTTGGTTTATTGTTTGCTGTGCTTATACTATATCGCAAACCAAGGACTTATCAAAATTGTGAAACTACCAATCTAGAAACAAAGAAAATCTCTTTTAGAAGACGAGAGATGGCTGTGCTTCTTGGTATTTGCATTGCATTTGCTGGACAGCTTTTAACTAATTCCCTTCCGCTTGGAGCATTTGCCGGACTTATAAGTATGATATTATTGGGCGGTATTAAATGGAATGAGATTGATTCGGTCATGGAAGGTGGTTTAAAGATGATGGCTTTCATTGCTTTTGTTATGCTTGTTGCTGCTGGATATGGAGAAATCTTGAGACAAGGTGGTGAAGTGCAAAATCTCGTGCTTTCTCTTACAAATATGGCTCATACAAAATTTATCAGTGCTTCACTTATGCTTGCAGTGGGGCTACTTGTAACAATAGGTATTGGAACTTCATTTGGCACTGTACCTATTATTGCTACGATTTATGTTCCATTAAGTGTTACACTTGGTTTTAGTCTAGAAGCAACAATTCTGTTAATAGGTATAGCTGGTGCATTAGGAGATGCTGGTTCTCCTGCAAGTGATAGCACACTTGGACCCACTTCAGGATTAAATGCTGATGGACAACATGATCATATACGCGATACATGTATACCAACATTCTTAGTATTTAATACTTCTTTGTTAATTGTTGGCTTAATTGGTGCAATGGTTTTATAAACGATATGATGTATTATAAGAAACTTTTGATTTGCCTCAATGAAATTATGAAAAATATCTTCATAAAAATATTAAAATCCTATGTTTGCTGATTCTATACTAAAATTAGTGTGTATTCATATTAATACTTACTTTAATGTCAACAGAATTATTGTTGCGATTTGTTTGTGTGCTTATATCACATGAAGTGTGTGCATACTTATGCACTAGAATAGCAATTTCTTGTTTTAAATCCTCAAGATAAGTTATCCCCATACCTCTTTCTTCATTAAGCATAATTTGTAGGCGTTTTTTTGCTATATTTGCAGAACCATTTTTATTATTTGTAGACCAAAAAAACATCATCTTTTACCCTTTAATACCAAAAAATTTTTTTAATGAATATATAAATTTTGATGAAATATCAAAATTCTCAAATGGCACTTCTTCACCGAGTATTCTTCGTGCAATTCTATCGTAGGATAATCCGCTACTACTTTTCATAAAAATAACAGGCTCACCACTATTTGTTGCACGAACAACTTTTTCATCTTCAGGAACGATACCTATAAGTGGTAAGGCAAGTAATCCAATAACATCATCACAAGACATCATATCTTGTGATGCTACTAACTCAGGATTCAGACGATTAATGATAATATGCTTTTGCACCTCCTGCCCATTTCTTGCCTTATCACTTTTAGAATCAATAATTCCAATAACACGGTCGCTATCTCTTACAGAACTTATTTCTGGAGTTACAACGATAAGCGCCCTATCAGCCCAAAATATTGTATGCTCAAATCCACTTTCAATTCCAGCAGGGCTATCAAGTAAAATATAATCAAAATCTACTTTAAGTTTTTCAAGTAACTCTCTTACTTTTTCTTTTTCTAGAATAGTCTTATCTTTACTTTGACTAGCAGGGAGGAAATATAAATTCTTTGCCTTTTTATGATTTACAATCGCCTGAGAGAGATTACATTTTCCATCCATAACATCAATTATATCATACACAATACGTCGCTCAAGCCCAAGAATCATGTCAAGATTACGCAACCCAATATCAAAATCAACAGCGATGACTTTCTTATCTTGTTGTGATAAACCAATTCCAAGATTCGCAGTTGCCGTAGATTTTCCAACACCACCTTTCCCTGAAGTAACCGCAATAACAACACCCTCTTTACTCATATTTTACTCTTTAATCTAATAAAATAAACTAATATTCTATCAAAAAAATATGTATATTTATGATGTTTTTATAATTTCTCATATATTATATAGCTTATAAAGTATTTTTTTACATTGTGCAAGAATCTCTTTTATGTAATGTAAGGTATTTAAACATTTTTGATACAATTTTGCAGTAAATCTTTTTAGTTAAAGGAAAATTATGTTAGTTTATGGTCAAGAGATTCTTAACAAAGCAAATAAAGAAGGATATGGTGTAGGAGCATTTAATTTTGTAAATTTTGAGATGCTTAATGCTATTTTTGTTGCTGCCAATAAGGCAGATTCTCCCATTTTTGTGCAAGCAAGTGAAGGTGCAATAAAATATATGGGCATTGATATAGCGGTAGACATGGTGCAAACAATAAGTAAACGTTATCCACACATCCCTGTTGCTCTCCATCTTGATCATGGCACAAGTTTTGAATCTTGCAAGAAAGCAGTAGAGGCAGGTTTTACTTCAGTAATGATTGATGCATCACATCATCCTTTTGAGGAAAATTTAGAGGAAACAATAAAAGTTGTTAAAATGGCACATGAAAGAGGTGTTGGTGTTGAAGCAGAGCTTGGTAGACTTATGGGAATAGAAGATAATATTTCTGTTAGTGAAAAAGATGCTGTTTTAGTGAATCCAAAAGAAGCAGAACAATTCGTGCGTGAAAGCAAGGTAGATTATCTTGCACCAGCTATTGGAACAAGTCATGGTGCATTTAAGTTTAAAGGAGAACCAAAACTTGATTTTGAAAGATTAAACAAGGTAAAAGAATTGACAAGAATTCCATTAGTATTACATGGTGCAAGTGCAATACCAGATTACGTGAGAGAAAGCTTTACCCAAAGTGGTGGTGATATTGGATCAAGCAAAGGTGTTCCCTTTTCATTTTTGCAAGAAGCTGTAAAAGGTGGTATCAATAAAGTTAATACTGACACTGATTTGCGTATCGCTTTTATTGCAGAAGTGCGAAAAATAGCAAATAACGACAAAACTCAATTTGATTTACGGAAGTTCTTTGCTCCAGCAATGGAAGCTATGAGTAAAGTAATTGTGGAACGTATGGAAATTCTTGGAAGTGCAAATAAAGTTTAATGAATAACAAAAAGAATGGTTATTTAGAATCTCATCTGAAAACTATAAATGGAATGAGTAATTATAAAAAGTAGCATATATCTCTTCTTAAATTTTTATTATTAAGATTATAGGTTTCTAATTTATAATTCAAATTAGAACACTCTCTAATGACTAATCCCATCTCCCTTTTTTAGGGTAATTTTATCCCATAATCTCTATATTTTAAGCAGTATTAGTGTATATCTTAAATTTTGTTTAAACAAAATTTAAGATAATTTGTAAGAATTACTCTTAATAAAATCACTATATAAATTTGATAAATTATTTTATTTAATAAATAATATCATATAATATAATTTATTAATATTTGATTTATCTACTCAATATATACTTATTTCGTTTTAATACTAAATGTTCCTTTCATTTTTTGTATTAAAAGATATTTTATTTTAAGGATAGTTTATGTTGAGCAAAGCGATTTTAGAAAAGCTCACGATGTTTCAGAATCTTGGTGTAAATCTTGCACATATTGCAATTTTTATTATTTTTATTTGGATTGGTGGTTTGAAATTTGTGGATTATGAAGCAGAGGGGATTACACCGTTTGTTGCAAATTCGCCATTGAGTTCATTTTTTTATAAAGATGCACAAAATTATAAAATTAATAAGATTCCAGAGGGAACTACAAATAGCCAAAAAGTGGAATGGCATAAGGAAAATCGAACATACCTTGTCTCTTATGGACTTGGGATATTAATAATAACATTTGGCACATTGGTTTTACTTGGATTATTTTTTCCATACCTTGGAGTTATAGGTGGAATCTTAGTGTTTTTTATGACACTTATTACACTTTCATTTCTCATCACAACGCCTGAAGTTTGGGTGCAGAATCTTGGTGGAAATGCTTATGATTTCCCATATTTATCTGGTGCTGGACGTTTAGTAATAAAAGATGTCGCAATTATGGCATGTGCATTAGTTGTTGTAGGGAGTTGTGCCAATAGAATACTTAAGCAATAAACCATAATTTATCACTTATTCAACTAGAAATTAATATCTGTGTTTTATCTAAAACACAATTTTTCTTAGTAAAATAAACACGCTAATTAATTATGAAAAGCATTTTGCTTTATGTGAGATACACTTTAAATTAAAAATATATCTCACACCCAACCTAACCCTTTAAAACTACCTATCTAACGCTATTTCATACACTCTAAAAAATAAGTCAAATTTGTATTTGTGTATAGTTTCATTCATGAGATTTCAAAAATCAAGAAAAAAGTATAAAATCCAGCATGAAAAATACTCAAAAATAAATTACATACATATAAAAATTTTAGTATATTTATTCATTACAAAACAAAACAACAATTAAAATAATCTTAAGTAAATCTAATATCAAAAAAGTTAAAGTTTTGAAAATAAGTAATAATTCACATACTTACATACTCCATAAAACTAGAAATTCATTAAGATAAGCATACAGATTAACATTTGACACTTACTAAAAAATGTTTGATTAAGCAAATGATCATAAAGTTTTTTCTTGAAGATTATCATTCCTTGATATGACCGTAATCTATAATTTTGCTAAAACTTTTCATTTTTTAAGTATAATAAAAAATTGTTTCTAATTTGCGATTAGAGGAAATATAGTATGTATTCTTATTTTTTTTATTTAATTTTATGGGCAATATGTTTCATTATGGTTCTTCCTGTTCTGATTGTTGGTGTACTTTATATTTTCATGAGCAATAAACCAGTCAAGAAAGAAGAATTTACGATTGAAATTATGCTAAGCATTATTAAAGGAGCAAAAACAAAACAAGCCTTTGAAGCTGCTCTAACACAATTTAAAAGTAAATATAAAGTTTTTGATGATGATAAACATTTTGACACATGGATAAATTGTATCAAAGAATTAGCACACTCTACAAATTGGGATACCGATGCAGTTGCAAAATTTGGACAGGAGCTTGAAGATGCAAATACGGCTCATGCAAAAAAAATATCTATTGCTATCGCAACTGTATTAAAAACAAAAGATCAAAAAAAATAAATTTATTATATATTTATGGAAAAGTCACAAACATCTTAATTATAAGGACAATAATGACAAAACTTGCAATTTACCCAGGCACTTTTGATCCACTGACAAATGGGCATCTAGATATAATTCGACGAAGTAGTGCAATGTTTCAAAAAGTTATTATCGCAGTTGCTAGTTCTGAAATCAAAAATCCTCTTTATAGTCTTAAAGAAAGGGAGGAAATGATAAAAATTACACTTGATGAATATAGAAAGGAATTACCCAATGTAGAGTGTCTTACTTTTAACAATCTTTTAGCCACATTTGCAGAAGAGCTTGATGCAAAGGTTATTATACGCGGTTTGCGTGTTGTAAGTGATTTTGAGTATGAATTACAAATGGGCTATGCAAATGCTTCCTTAAATAATTCGCTTGAAACAATTTATTTTATGCCAACATTGCAAAATGCTTTTATTAGTTCCTCAATTGTGCGGAGTATTATTACACATAATGGAAGATTCAATCACCTTGTGCCAAAAGGTATTCATGAATATATTTTGAGGTATAAAAAATAATGCATTATTTTGTTATTGAGGGAATTGATACAAGTGGAAAAACAACTCAACATAAACTTTTACAACAAAGATTGGGCGGTGTTAATCTTCAGGACTATAAAAAACATGACGATATTATTTTCATTAATGAGCCGGGTGCGACCGATCTTGGATTTTACATTCGCCAGTTATTATTACATGAACATATTGAAATCTCAAAAAAAGCAAGTTTTTTACTCTTTTTGGCACAACGAGCAGAAATTTTTACACAGATTATAAATATTCCCAACATTGTTATTTCAGATAGAAGTTTGCTCTCTGGTATAGCATACGATTTAAGTTTAAATATAACTCAAGCCCTTTATTTTAATCTCTTTGCAACATATAATACCCTACCTGAAAAAATTGTTTTTTTAGAGATACCACAAAATGAGATTGCAAAAAGATTAAGTGGAAAACAACTCGATTCTATTGAACAAAATGGAATCGAATATCTCATGAATATACAATCTCGATTTCATGAGATTCTCCATTATATTTGTGATATAGAAACCTATAAAAAGATTTCTACCATACAAGAGGACTATTCACTGCAAAAGTTTTACCATCAAAATACGCTTCCAAAAATACTTAGACTTGATGCAACATATAGTAAAGAAGAACTACATGAGCAAATCTTTACATTCTTTTTTGACAATTAAACTCTTATGTATTGTCTCTTATGCCAGCATTTAAATTTTTCTATTATTTGTAAAAAATGTTTAAACAACCTCTGGCATATAGAATCAAAACGGGAATTATCAAATGGTTTCAAAGTATTCAGTAGTTTTGCACTAAGCGAGCTAAAAACACTTATATATAGCAAAAATAATATCATTGGAAGTAGAATTATCTCAAGACTTGGTATTTTTGGCGTAAAGAGATTCTTTGATTATCACCAAGAGTTACTAAACTTACAAAAAGATTCTATAGCAGTTGTATGCGTCCGCAATCGTATTATAGGTGCATACTCACATAGTGCCATCTTGGCACATTGTTTTAAAAAATATGGATTCAAAGTATTTTATAATGCCCTCATAACACAAAATGATATTCGCTTTACAACTCTTACAAAAACACAAAGGGAAGAAACAAGTCGTGAATTTCACTTCAAAATTCATAAACATTTTTCAATGATAATTATCGTTGATGATATTATTACAACAGGTGAGACTCTTTTAGAGGCAAGCAACATAATTGCAAAAAACAATCATACACCACTTTTTGCATGGACGCTTTGTGATTCAAGGTATTGATTATTACAAACTAAAAAATATTTAAGAGCAATTTTAGCGGATATATCAAAGAATATCATATTTTACAATGGTAGTTGTTTTCTTTTGCGTGATACTATGCAATCTTAGATTCTCATGTTCTATTGTACTAAAAAAGACTAAGGCAGTTTCAAAATCGATATTTTGAGAATCTCTCCATTGTGATTGCTGACTTAAAAGTCTTAAAATAACACCTCGATAGAACTTTGAATAATGGCTAACTATTTTATTTTCTTTTTGAAATTCAAAGAAAAAATTTTGTTGTTTAGGGGTAAAAATTTTTGTATAAATACTTGCTCGTAAATCGATAATGAAATCTTGTGGATTTGGTAGTGTTTGAGATAAAAAATCATCTAAGAGAGGTAAAAATGGCTCATAAACTTTAGCAAGATTAAGATACGGTATTTTTGCCCCTTGCTTTAACTTATAAAATGGAATCTTATCCCTCGCACATATAACACCAAATAAATTACTAAAAATATATACATGATTACAAATAAAATCTTTGGATTCTTCACTTAAAGAAGTAAAATTAAGGGCTTGAAATGCAACACCACAATACCTCTCAATAGCTTGCAATGTAGTATTTTGCTGTAAAGCAAGGTTAAGTTCCATCTCATTTTTTGGAGTAAAATTTTTCGCTCCATAAACTTCTTTAAGCAATATCTTATCATGCTTCGTGAGAATCTGTCGAAGTGTATCAAGATAAGATTCCAAAATTTGCTCCCTATATCCATGTAAATAACGATTTTTCCATAAGGATGCTAAGAAATCTACTTGAGGTGCATTTGAAAAGTAACCATTCTTGTTTAAAATTTTTATTTGTTTATCTTGACAATACTTGATTGTATCATTTTTGGAATCTTGTTGGTGTTGTATCTGCATTCGCGAGAGGGAAAAATCTTTATCAGCTTGCGATATTACTTTATCCTCACTTGGACTAAAAAATACTATAAACCCCATAATCTCCTCGCTTATCGTTATTTCGTGAAACTAAATATGTATTATTTCATAATATTGTGTTTGTATAAAACACTAAGATTGTAACACAAAATGTAAATTTATTGTAAAATCAAACTTTATTCTCATCTAAAAAACATTAAATAAAATCTCATTTATATAAAATTGAATATTTAAAAAACATAAAAAATTGTACTTTACTTTTTGCTTTATAAATTTTTTTGATAGAATTCCTCTATAAAATCATTATAATTAGTAATTTGCTATTTATAAAAAGCTTGTATGGATTTTTAATTAGAATCGCAAAAAAGGATTGCTCATGCACAAGATTTTCTGTGGTATTGATGAAGCTGGACGTGGTTGTATAGCAGGAAGTTTATTTATTGCCGCAGTTATTTTAAGTCATGATAAAATTGATAGATTTCGCGCTCTAGGTATAAGAGATAGCAAACAACTCAATTACAAAGAGCGTATGAACAAAAAGGATTCTATCAACGATTTTTTGCGTTCCAATCATGGAATAAGCATGATACTTAACTTTAGCGCACAAGAAATTGATAAGTATGGCTTAAGTAAATGTATGCAAAAAGGTTTAACAACACTCTATAACTTTGCACTTACCAATCAATCTTGCGAGGTTATTTTTGATGGAAATACAAATTTTGGAATTCAAAATCTACAAACTTTAATTAAAGGTGATAGTAAAAATATATTGATTGCAGCAGCTTCAATTCTTGCAAAATGTGCAAAAGATTGTGAAATGATTGAATATGATAAACTTTTCCCTCAATATGAGTTTAAAAACCATAAAGGGTATCTCACTGCAATACACAAAGAACGGATAAAAAAATATGGATATTGCGAAATTCATAGAAAGAGTTATCATATCAAAAATTTAGAACTCCCGACAACAAATCTCTTTTAATATTTCTATAAATTGGGGAATTCAAGAGATTCTTTCAAACAAAAACCTATGCGTTTCATTTTTAATCAATAATTATGTAATATGGAAATGAAATATTACGCTATCTTATGGGTTACACTCAATTTGCAAGATTTTTATTTTGAAATATATAAAAGGTTTTGAAAACTATGCAAAAATAGCTATTTTTAGATAAATAATGAATTTACAAAATCTTTCAAAAAGCAACAAATCCCTTCAATGAAAGTTGAAAGATAATACAACCATTATAAGTCTTATAATTAACTCTAGTATTTTTCATTGCTCTCTAAAAATTGATTATGAATTGCTTATTTCTTGAAATCTTTTGAGCGTTTCTAGTACTTTTTTTGTTTTAAGAAATTGTTTTGCTTGATAAAAACCAGATTCTATACTTTCTACTTTATTGCATAAATAAAGGCTAGCTCCTGCATTCAACGCAACAAGGTCTGCTTTCCTACTTTCATTGCCATGTAAAATATCAAGAGTAATTTCAGTATTTGTTACAATATCACCACCTTTTAAATCCACAAAATCTGCTAACTCGATACCATAATCTTGTGGATGAAACTGGTATTGAATAACTTTACCATCTTTTAATTCATGGACATGCGTTGCACCACAAAGGCTAAATTCATCAATCCCGTCTAACCCACTTACAACCATTGCACGTTTTGACCCCAAAATCTTCAGTGCATGTGCCATTGTGTTTGCGAATTCATTATCAAAAACACCAATGAGCTGGTGTGTTGGACGTAATGGATTGCTAAGAGGTCCAAGTAAATTAAAAATACTCTTAAACCCAACCTCTCTACGTGCACTTTGAACATATGTAAGAATGTTGTGAATCTTTGGAGCGAATAAAAAAGTTATACCAATTTCTTCATAACATTTCTGACAAATCTGAATATCCATATCAATATTAATCCCTAAATGTGATAATAAATCAGCACTCCCACTTTTGCTTGTTACTCCCCTATTGCCATGCTTTACAACTTTTAACCCCATACTTGCAAGTAAAATTGCTGTTGTACTTGAGACATTAAAAGTTTTCCTTGCACTCCCACCCGTTCCTACAATATCAATTCTCTCTTGATTGCCAATATCAAATGAGATTGCTTTAGAAATCAAGAGGCTACTAAATGCCGCAAGCTCCTCACTTGTTGGTTTTTTCATATAAAAACTCGTTATAAGACTTCCAAGCTGTGCTTGAGTAAGATCATTTTCTGCAATACACTCCATGAGATCATAACTCTCCACAAAATCGAGATTCTGTAAATTCGCAAGCTTATGTAATAATGATTTCACAGGGATTGTGCGTCGCTTATAATAAATAAAATTTAGGATCATTTTTTCACCAAATTGTGTTCCAATAGATTCTGGGTGAAATTGTAATCCAAACAAGGGGTATTTTTTATGAGACACTGCCATAACTTCCCCATCATCACTAAATGCTGTGATTTGAAATTCATCAGGAATATCTGCTTTCTTTGCAACAAGTGAATGATAACGTGTAATGGGGGTATGTTGCGGTATATTTGTAAAGATTCCGTCTTCAGAATGGTTAAGTGGGGATACTTTACCATGTATGATATGCTTTGCATTTACAATCGGCACACCAAAAGCATACAAAATAGCCTCATGTCCCAAACATATTCCAAGTATAGGGTATTCTCCTTTTAATTCTTTTATGATTTCTAAGCAGATTTTAGAGTCTTGCGGACTATTTGGTCCTGGTCCTAAGATAATGTGTGTGGGATTTAGTATACGTATATCCTGAATACTTATCTCATCATTTCGCTTTACTAACACTTCAAAATCAAGTTTTGCTACAAGTTGATAAATATTATAAGTAAAAGAATCATAATTATCAATTAAAAGTATCATAAATATCCTTAAGAAAAAAATAAATGTTCTTTGTTAGAATCTTTCTGGTTAAATATAAACTTGCTTGATTTTATGAACACTAAAAATGAATTGCAACTGCACAAGTAACGCAAAAATCAAATCTATAAATATGTATTGCAAGATTCCATATTGCAATGCCTCAACTTCTTTCCCGATAATAAAGGCAATACCAAACCATAATGCAATTGCAATTCCACCTAAAAATGTTATCAAAAAAAATCTAAATACCCACAAGAAATTCTTAATATTTGTGATTTTATAAAACTGTATATTTATTTTATAAATAAGATAAATATAATATGCTATAAAAACTAATGATATTAAAACAAAAAATGCTATCGATAATCCCACCATGTCGGGAGAATAATAAAAAAAGATGGATTCAAACAATACAAAATTGCAGCTAACATAAAGTGCTATAATTATCCAATTTGAGATTAAGTAGCGCAAAAGTGGTGTGTTTGTAATTTTAGCAAATTTATAGAATCCGATAAATAAGGTAATTGTGCTAAGAATGCTGACTATATGAAAAAAATACAAAACTTTTTGGTCTATATAAATACTATATGATATAAAGTCTATACTATAAAAAGACCTTAGAAAAGAAAAGCAAACAATATAGTAAAAACACATTGCAATAGTATAAACAAAATACGAATAAAATATAAGGTTTTTAGCATTTCTTAAACCTTTGTGAGTAGCAATATGTAAAATTGCCATCTTGAACTCCTTCATCTTTTTCAACTCTATCAAAATTCAGTTGTATAGGAATCTTTGTTTCTTTAAATAAATATAAGATACACTTGAAGAATCTATAAAATATATCTATATCTCCAGTGTATGGATTTAAAAGCAATAATTTTAGCATAAATGTAAGAAATAAAACATGAAAAAACCTATGTCATTCTATGATTCTTGTGCTTTCTATGAAATTACATATTAAAAAATATATGATATATATGTAATTACAACCCACACACCCAACCCAACCCTTTAAAACTACCAACCTAACGCTATTTCATACGCCCTAAAAAATAAGCTAAATTTGTATTTGTGTATAGTTTTGTGTATAGTTTCATTCATGAG